>JAKLKB010000106.1 GCA_023150835.1 Myxococcota bacterium
TTCTCTTCTGCCCCTTCCGTGTTTTCCGTGTTTTCCGTGGACTCTTCGGCCCCCCTCTTCTCTTCTGCCCCCTCTTCTCTTCTGCCCCTTCCGTGTTTTCCGTGTTTTCCGTGGACTCTTCTTCGACACCAGCCAGCCAGTCGCTACCACTTGGGGAGTTGGATGGCTTTTTTGGCTTGTTCTTCCAGTTCTTTTTTCTTTTTTTCTACTTGTTGTTGAGCGCGACGGGCGGCGTCACGGGCGGCTTGTTCGCCTCTTCTTCTAGCGTCATCGGCGGCCTTCATTGCTTGTTTTTTCGCTGCGTCGGCCCTTTGAAGAGCTTGACGTTTCGCGTCTTCTGCGGCTTGCATCGCCTTTTTCTTTGCGTCATCCAATGCCTTCATCGCTTGTTTTTTGGCTTTATCGATCTGTTCGGACACCATCTTTTTAGCCTGTTTTCCGAGGTCTTCGCTGCCTCCAGAGTCACCGCTGCTGGTGGTGCCACCTTTGAATCCGACGAACTTGTAGGCCATTTTGCTTGCAAGGCCAAAAGCCCCGACAATCGGCGCGATTTGGCCTTTTTTGTCGCTGGGGATCAGTTGCAGTTTGCCTGTGAGTTTGTCCACATGACCCGCAAAAGCCCCACCTGCGAGCTTTTTGGCAAAACCTCCGGCTGCTTTTTGAAGGCGTTTTTGCTGTTGGAGGATCTTTTGCGAAAGCGCCCGATTTAAGACGATATCCATCTTCATGCTGACGTTGCTATCGAGGCTGATCGTTCCGTAGCCTGCGAGCGTAAACTGACGGGTGGGGATGCCGAGATCAGTGACGTGGATCTTTCCGTCTTTGACTTCCATCTTCATCTCCGTCACCTTGTTCATGGTCAGATCCGAGAGCTTGGGCAAAAACTTGCGAACAATGGGCGGGATGGTGGTGGTCATCTCTTCGAGAATGCTGGCGTTTTTGATCTTGCCTTTGTAGAGCTTGGCAACGATCGTTCCCGACAGATTTTTTTTCAGTTGATTGGAGGTGATGCCACGGCTCGAAAGGCGGGTGGTGAGGTCGAGTTTTCCGTAAACTTTGTTGTCCATGCTTTTGAGGCGAGAGAAGAAGCCGCCGTCATTTTGGGGGATATCATTAAAGTTCGAGATGAAGTCGTTGGCTTCGACTTTTACGCAATCAAAGCGGTTGGTCATGCGGATCTGTTTGGGGTTTGAGATATCGAGATCCATATCCTCGACCATTCGGCCACTAAACAGGCCTGCTTTGAGAACGAACTTCACTTTTCCTTGTTTGTAGGAAAGATCGATCATGCCATTTTCGATCGGGAGGGTTTTGTAGAGCAGCTTGGTGACGCGGATTTTTCCGTCGAAAGTGACGTTGGGGAGTTTGGGGATGCTGATCGGTTCATCGCCTGTGCTGCTCGAAGAAGCCGATGCTGTGGAGGCTTTGGCTTTTTTGGCGGGAGGGCCGGGTTCGCTGGTTCCTTTGGATTGTCCGAGCATCTCGTTGAGATCGAGCAACGGTGCGTTCATGCTGTACGTGACCCGTGTCGTTTTTTCGCGCACTTTTTTGGGCAGCGCAAGGCTTAGATAATCGCGGATCTTCATATCCATCGTGAACGAAGATCGACCGATCGTCGAGGTAAGTTCTTCGAGGCTGATCTCTTGGTTGCTGAACTTGAACGTGCCGTTGACTTGGACGGGTTTTTTGACGGCGGGGGTGGCCGCGACAACTTGGGCGAAAACCACTTGCCCTTTGACGTCGATGGCTTCGGGGTTTTTGGGATCGATCTTTCCTTTGGCCGTCACATCGGCCTTGATCGAGCCTCCGACGGAGACGCCCTCGGGAAGTTTGACTGCTGACTTGAGACTGCCGAGATCCACGTCTGCTTTGATCGCCACATCCACCACAGGTTGTTTGAAGTGGTTGATCTTTGCAAGCAAGGAGACGGGGTTCGTTCCGAGCAGGAAAGCCAACTTTTTCACATTGAGAGAGTCTTCGGTAAAGTGGATATCCATATTCAATTGTTCGATGGCTTTGGGCAGATCAGCGTACTGGAAACGACCTCCTGTAAGCTGAAATGAGCCTTTGATCGTGGGAAGCTGGGACGGCTTTTTCGCATCCAGCTTGCCTTTGATGGCCACGCCGAGTTGGGCCTCGCCTTTGACGCTCATCTTTCGAGCTTGGGGGAACATTGCGGGGGGGACTTCTTTGAACAGATCTTGGAGCCGGATCTTGTTGGTCTTGATCGCGATATCCACGTGTGGAACTTTTTTGTTAAAGCCGTTCACAACGCCTGTTGTGGTTAAGGCGGTCTTTTGGAACCCCACCGTAAACTGGTTGATCCGAAGATTTCCAGCCTTTAACGCAACATTCACATCGTGCTTCATCGAAAAATACAGGCCCGACTTACGCACAGGCAAGCCACGACCGCGCAACGCGATCCGCTTGATCTCGAACAGACCTTTGCTCAGCACGTTGGTCATCGTTGTATCAAAAGACGCGGAGAGTGTTTGGTTGATCCCTTCAAGGATCACTTCTTGTTGGGTTTTGCGGTTGTAATAGACGATGGTTGAGTCCTTGATCTCGAACGCATCGAGGCGCAGGCTGATCGGCTGTGAAGGCGCGTCCTCTTTTTTCGTAGCCTCTGCTTTGGGTTTTTTCTTCTCTTCTTCCTTGCGCTTCTCTTCGTCTTCTTTGCTCGGAGACACCAACAAGTCATCGAAGTTAAACGAACCACGAGTATCGACTTCGACAAGAACCTGTAGACGCTCCAAAGAGATTTTTTGAATCTCGACTTTGCGACTGAGCAACGGGATGACTTTGACCGCGATCACCAACTTTTCAAGACCAAACAACGCTTCTTTGTTGCGAAATCCCGAACGCTCGATGCGCAAGACATCGCCTTTTTTTAGCGAGATATCCTCCGATTGGAGGTCTTCGATCGCCTTGCCGTTTTGAACCACCGATACACGGTCTTTTTTCAAACCTTGGCTTTCAAGTAGCTTCCAAAGTGTCGTTGATTCGGACACTTTGGTCACCCGCGAAGTGTTGCTGATCTGGAGTCCTTCGAGTCGTATCCCAAAGATCGGATACACCGTCAGGCCCGCTCCTTTGATCTGCACTTCGCGCCGCAGGGCTTTGCTGACTTGTTCCTCTGCAAGCGCACGGATCCGCTCTGGCGGAAACATTACACGCACCGCGATCACCAACCCGATCACCGCCAACACGAAAATTACAAATAAAATCAGCCCAATGCGTAACAGCTTTTTGAACATAAGTCTCTGATTCCTTTCTCTTTATGGGTTCTCGTCCCCGAGGTTGTGTGCGATAGACTACCACCATCACCCAACACAAGCCAACCCCCATCCCCTTGCTTCCCTGCCTGCCTCCAAATACGCTCGCCCCAATAGAAAATCTATCTGACAAGCCAATCTCCATCGTCTCCCTCCAAATTTCCACAAGAAACTTATCCTGTTCTTTTTTTTCAAATAGACAATCTATCCGCTTGTTTGCTATCGTTTTTTGACAAAATCGACGCCGTTGACAAAAAAAGCAATTCTATTTTGAGTCAAACGCCATTCTCCCAAGACATTCAACACCAAAACACCTCGATGCCCAACGAAGACCCAACCAACGGAGAACACATCATGCCGCGCTCTTTCTTTCTTAGCCTCTTTGCTTTTGCTGGGATGGCCCTTCTTTTTGCGTGCCAACCTCCCCCCGCGCCCACCGTCACCGAGACGATCTACGTCAAAGGATTTTGGGACACCACGGGACCCACGACAGCGATCCAACCCTACCGCGAAGCCATCAACGACTCCATCCTCGAATCCAACAAAGAACAACTCCTGAAAAAAGGAAACACCCTCTACAAGATCGAGATCGATTGGCAAGACTACGCCTACGACAAAAACAAAGCCATCACGATCTACGACGGCTGGCGCAAAGAACCCAACTGGTCAAAGATCGTCACCGTTTTTGGATGGGGCACCAACGACGCCTACTTCCTCAGCGGAAAGGCCAAAGAAGATCAAAAAGTCTATATATCCGCTTCGTATTTAGGTAGTCTTGCAACGCCGATCGATGTCCAAAAAAGCGTCGTCCTTCCTGACGGAACACCTGTCGAGATCAAAACCACAGGTTCTCCCTACAACTTCTACGCGGGTACGGACTATTCCACCGCCATTCGGATCGCCATGAAGTTCGTCAAAGACAGCGGCGGTCAAAAGCTACTTTTCGCGGGCTGCACCAACACGTACTGCACCGATCCCCTGATCCCAGCACGCCTCTATGCAAAAGAGATCGGGCTTGAGATCGCAGGAACGATGATCGTTGAGATGACCGAAACACAAGAACAGATCGATGCAAAAGTCAAAGAATTCTTCTCCAAAAATACATTTACGGAACAAGACAAGATCTGGATCTGGTTAGGAAACACGCTCAAAACGGCGATGTTCACAGCCCGCTCCGTTCTCAAGCACGCCCCCAACAACGCGAACATGATCGCCAACAATTGGGCCTTCGACGAAACCGCCCCCGGACAATGCAAAGATCCAAACCAGCCCAACGAACAACCCTGTGCCAACAGGCTCTTTGGCGTGATGCCTTTCGCTCTCTACGGCGATCTCAATTATCCTGAGATGAAAAACGTCGTCATCCTCCAAAAGAAATGGAGAGAAAATAACAAAGAATCCACCGACAAATTCGCCGATACAAAGTACGTCCAAGGCTACGCTGCTTTTCTGCTTTGGAAAAAAGCCGTCGAACAACTCCTCAAAGAAAACAAAGAGATCACAGGCCCCAACATCAAAGCCGCGCTTGAAACCTTCAGCAAAGTGTCCACAGGCGGCCTCACCTCTCCCATCACCTTTACTCCCAACGATCATCGCCCAACATCGGGAGCTTTCATCTACAAAGTCGATGCACAAGGCAAACTATCCTTCCTCCAAGAAGTCTCCATCGAATTGAAAGAAGATTGGCGAGGCTGGTGAGCCACCCAAGACAAATATGTTCCAACGCGCCAGACCTGCGCGATCTTGGAGAAGATTCCGAGCGGGTGAGGCACCCAAGGCGAATGTATTAGAAAACAACCCCAGACTTTGCTTGCCAATCGGTCGGCCTGCGTTAGATTGCGTGCGTTTTCTATTGGATGGCAGAGCGTCACACAAGCGCACCTTTGCCATAAACCACACACAAAAGGAGCGCATCGCATGGAACAGCATATCGAAACGCATCGATTTCAAGCGGAAACCCAACAACTCCTGCACTTGATGATCCATTCGCTGTACACAAACAAAGAGATCTTTTTACGCGAATTAATCTCGAACGCTTCCGATGCCCTCGATAAACTTCGCTTCGAATACCTGACTCATCCCGAACTCAAAAAGGACAACGAGACCCTAGAGATCCGATTGGAAGTGGACAAAGAACGCCGAACCTTGACGATCCACGACAACGGCATCGGGATGAATAAACAAGAAGTGATCAAAAACATCGGAACGATCGCTCATTCGGGAACCAAAGAGATGCTGAGCAACCTCAAAGGCTCCGACAATCAAGAACTCAGCAACACGCTGATCGGGCAGTTTGGGGTGGGGTTCTATTCAAGCTTTATGGTGGCAGATCGTGTGACGTTGTTAACACGCCGCGCAGGAGAAGAAGAGGCCACCCGTTGGGAGTCCACAGGTGACGGAACCTACCAGATCAGCGAGGCGATCCGCCCGACTCATGGGACGAGTGTCACCCTCCACCTCAAAGAGGCCGATCCTGAAAACAAGCTCGACGATTACGCAGACACTTGGCAACTCAAGCGCATCGTCAAGCGTTATTCGGACTTTGTGAGCTTCCCGATCCGCTGCAAAGAAGAACGCGATATCCCCAAACGCGACGACGAAGGCAACGAAGTGGACGATGAATACGAAACAACGGTGGAAGAAGTCACCTTCAACTCCATGAAGCCGTTGTGGACGCGCCGAGAGTCTGAACTCCAAAAAGACGAACTGTCCGAGTTTTACAAGCATATCGCCCACGACTGGCGTCCTGCTTTGACACACCTCTTGCTCAAGGTGGAAGGCTCGCTCGAATACCAAGCCTTGTTGTTTCTTCCCTCGGAACCACCGCAGGATCTGTACTATTACGGAGCAGAGCGCGGCCTGCAACTGTACGTCCGTCGCGTCTTGATTATGGAACGCTGCCAAGAGCTTCTTCCAAGCTACCTGCGTTTTGTGCGCGGCGTGGTCGATTCGGCGGATCTCCCGCTCAACGTCTCGCGTGAACTCCTCCAACAAGACCGCCACATCACGCAGATCCGCAAGTATCTGACACGCAAACTGCTCGACAAACTCAAAGAGATGAAAGAGGCCGAAGACAACGCCGAATACCTCAAGTTTTGGAAAGCCTTTGGCCGTGCGATCAAGGAAGGACTCGCCGAAGACTTCGAACACCGCGATCGCATCGCGGATCTACTCTTGTTCCAATCTTCCGCTGATCCCGAAAAACTGGTCTCTTTGCGCGAATACACCGAGCGCATGAAAGACGGCCAAGAAGCCATCTACTACCTCACAGGCGAAAGCCGCGAAGTCGTCGAACACTCCCCCCACCTCGAAGCCTTCAAAGCCAAAGGCGTCGAAGTCCTCTATCTGATCGACGCCATCGACGAGATCATGGTGCAACACCTCACCGAATACAAAGACAAAAAGCTCCAATCTGTCGGCAAAGGCGAGATCGATCTGGGTACGGACGAAGAAAAAGAAAAGGCTGAAAAAGAGCGTAAAGAAAAACAAAAAGAAGTCGCCCCGCTGCTCGACAAGATCAAAGACAAACTTTCCAAACACATCAAAGAAGTCCGTCTATCGAGCCGTTTGACCAACTCCCCCGTCTGTCTGGTCGGCAACGAACACGATCACAGCGCCAACTTTGAGCGCCTGCTCAATCAAAGCCAGTCCAGAAAACTCCCCAAACAAAAACGCATCATGGAACTCAATCCCCAGCATCCGATCTTTTTGCAGCTTGAAAAACGTTACCAAGCCAACACAGAAGACCCCTCCGTCGGCGACTATGCCGAGATCTTGCTTGGCTACGCCCTTCTTGCCGAAGGCTCCGAGCTCCACGATCCCCACCGTTTCAATCAACTCGTCGCTTCGATGATGGAACGCTCCCTCTCCGCCTAAACCCCCCGTGTTTGCGTGCCTTCAAACGGACCCCCAAAACTCCCACGACCGCGATGCGACCGAGCAAACCCCCCCGTGTTCGCGATGCTTCAAGCGGAGCCGCTGTTGGCTTGGAAAACGCCAGTTCACCCCGTCAATACGGGGTCAAGGGGACGGCGTTCCCTTGTGGGGCGTGGGGCAAAGCCCCACAAAACACACCCAACAGCATCCACCCTCGCCTGTCCACCTAAATTAGACGTCGAGATTGCGGACCCGCAAAGCATTTTCTTCGATGAAGTGTTTACGGGGTTCGACTTGATCGCCCATCAGGACGGTAAAGATATCGTCGGCTTTGTCGAAGTCGTTGAGGCTCACTTGCAAAAGCGTCCGATGGGCGGGGTCCATCGTGGTTTCCCAAAGCTGATCAGGGTTCATTTCACCGAGACCTTTGTAACGCTGGATATCGCAACCTTTTTGCCCGATCTCCAAGAGTCGATTCGCCACGCCTTCGATGCTTTGCAAGGTTTCTTCTTCTTGTTTGATCAAAAGCTTGTAATGGGGGCGACCAAGCTTTCGCAACGCACGCGCTTCGCGTTCAAGCTGTTGGAAGTCCACCCGTCGGATGGTGGACATGGACAGTTCAAAAGACTGAGAGATCCCATTGATCTGCGTGGTGACGACGATCTTGTAGATACGTTGGCCTTCTTCGGCGGGGGCGAGTTCGTCTTCTTCCAACTCGATCTGCCACGCTTCACCCGGATACTGCAGCGCAAACCGCTCCGTCGCTTGTTGTTTCAAGGCTTCGAGAAGGTCGAAGCGGCGCAAAAGCTCGAACCATCCGCCCAGAGAAGACTTCTCGGAACCAAGGGGAGCTTCAGGCAAGGCGGGCTTTTCCAGCATCAACACCGAAAGGCCCCGTGTATCGAGGTGATGCACCATCGGCAGAAGCTTTTGAAAACGGCGGATATTGAAACCAAGTTTGATCAAAGCGTCTCCCACAAACGGCATCTCTTCGCCCGAAACAGTCAGCGAAGCGCCATCGCATCCCAACTCAAACAAGAATTCTTCGAGTGCTTTGTCATCTTTGCAATAAAGCGAACGCTTGCCTTTTTTCACCCGATACAGCGGGGGTTGTGCGATATACAGATGGCCGCGCTTGATCAAGTCCGCCATGTGCCGAAAGTAAAACGTCAGCAACAGCGTGCGGATATGGCTCCCGTCCACATCCGCGTCTGTGTTGTGGCAGCAAAGACCGCCCAAACCAGCAACAAAGTTTTCATCGCCTTCCACAGAAAAGTCGTACACAAAACCGTTGGTTGATTCGACTTGTTGGATCGAAGTGATGGGCAGTCCCATCAAGTCGCCCTCAAGAAGCGCAAAGCCTCGATGTTTCGGGTGCTCTGCGCCCTCTTCTTCGCGTTCAAACAGCTTTGTTGCGTGCGGGTGTTTTCGCCAAACCGAGCGCAGCGCTTGGATATCCTCGTGATCGCGGATCGAAAGACACCAAGAAGCAAGGCGCGAAGCAACCGATGAGTCGGATGTATCGCGATGGTTTTCTTCGGAGCTTTGCGCAGTGATCGACGCAACCACCCCCATCGTCGAAAGCAAGTACTGAAGGCCACTTGCGAGATCGCGAGAAGACGCAGCAAATCTGATTGTTCCCTCAGAAAGGCTCCCATCCGCCAACAGAGCGCCAAACAAAAAGGCTTCTTTGAGTTTTTGCGGTACAGAAAACACCAGATTCGGGATGTGTTTGGTTTCGCAAGCCTGATCCACCCAACCAAACAAAGACCTCCACACCAACGAAGCCACGCGATGAACCAGCTTGATCTCGCCCACCTGCTCCATCGACTCGTAGGCACGGGCATCGAGACCAAACACCCGTAAGATCCGCGCCTGCGTTTGGTTCAACAGATCTGTGTTGCCGACGCCAAAGCTCCAGCGAACGCCATCGCGCTCAGAACACGAGCCTTTCGCCACAAAACACCCCAACAAACACATCAAGTCTTCATCGACACGCAGAAAACGATCCAAGCCGTAATCGCTGCGATGTTCGGAGGTGAGGATGAGATCTTCACGCTCGCCAAACGCTTCGATCTCTTCGGGCCGAAGGGAAGACAAACCGATCTTTTCATCCCAAGCAGCGGACGTACGCACCCATACTTGAGCCGCCATCTCAGGGATCGTGTGCGCTCTTTTCAAAAGGTCGAGCGATGCAGGCGCATCTTCGGGCAAGCGCAAGCGTTTCGGAGCCACAAGCAGGTCGCCGATCTGTAGCTCATCCCCACGCTTCAACTGGAGAGCGCCCTCTTTGTGAACAAAAACGCTGTGGCTGGCGGTGACGCGAACCTCCCGTCCATAGGCTGTTTTGACTTGGTACAGAGCCTCTTCGATCGGGTGACGGAGGATGCTTTTGATCGGTCGGAAGCGGATCTGCTTGTCTTCCAAGCCAAAACAAAGCACTTCGCCCAAGTCTGCACCTGTGTACTTGTCCACGCCTTCATAACCGATACTACGCCATTTCAGGGCTTGATCGATAAACTTGCCGATCGAGGTCATCTGCACACCGTTGTGATCGCGCACAAACACATGTTCTTCGGCATCCACGCTCATAACGATCACTTTGTGATAGCGGAGTTTTCCGACATCAAAGAGCTCTTTTCCGATGCCCGTACCCATCGCGGTGATCAAGGTGACGATCTCTTGGGAGGACAGCATCTTTTCATCGCTGGCCTTTTCGACGTTTAGGATCTTTCCGCGCAGAGGGAGGACAGCTTGGGTTTTGCGGTCGCGGCCCATCTTTGCGGAACCACCGGCAGAATCCCCTTCGACAATGTAGAGTTCGCACAAGGCGGGATCTTTTTCTTGGCAGTCGGCGAGCTTTCCGGGCAAAGAGCCGATCTCCAAAGCGCCCTTGCGCTGGACCAATTCGCGGGCGCGTTTGGCAGCGTCGCGGGCTTTGGCGGCCATGATCCCTTTTTGGATGATCAAGCGGGCTTCACGGGGATTTTCTTCAAGATAACGCGACAAAGATTCGTTTGCGATCTGTTCGACAAGACCGCGAATCTCGCTATTTCCGAGTTTGGTTTTGGTTTGGCCTTCAAACTGCGGCTGCGGCAGCTTGACGCTGATCACGGCCACAAGGCCCTCGCGCACATCTTCGCCCGAAAGGTTCGCTTGTTTTTTGGGCAAGAGTTCTTCTTGTGCGGCATAAGCATTCAGAGTGCGAGTCAAGGCTGCGCGGAATCCGAACAGATGGGTTCCGCCTTCGATGGTGTTGATGTTGTTGGCGAAGGAGTGGATGTTTTCAACGAAGCCATCGTTGTATTGCATGGCGACTTCGAGTTCGACGCCTTCGCGCTTTCCGTCGAAGTAGATCACATCGGGATGAAGGGGGGTTTTGTTGCGGTTGAGATGCTCAATAAACGAGCGGATCCCGCCTTCAAAAAAGAATTCTTTTTCTTCGCCGCTGCGTTCATCGCGCATCAAGATCCGAATGCCTCGGTTGAGAAAGGACAACTCGCGCATACGGTTGGTGAGCGTATCAAAAGAAAACTCGATCAGTTCGAAGATCTGGGGATCGGGGCGAAAGTGGACTTTGGTTCCACGACGGCGCGTGTTGCCGATGATCTTCATCTCACCTTTGGGAACGCCGCAAGAAAAATACTGCTGGTAGATCTTGCCATCGCGGGAGACATCAACGATCAACTCTTCGGAGAGCGCGTTGACGACGGATACACCGACCCCATGGAGTCCACCCGATACTTTGTAGGCGTCGTTGTCAAACTTTCCGCCTGCGTGAAGTTTCGTTAAGACGACTTCGAGGGTGGGGATACCTTCGGTGGGATGGATATCGACGGGGATACCGCGCCCGTCGTCTTCGACGGTGATCGAGTTGTCTTCGTGGATAATCACATCGATACGAGTACAATAACCCGCCATCGCCTCGTCGATGCTGTTGTCGACGACTTCGTAAACCATGTGATGCAAGCCACGCGCAGTCGTGTCACCGATGTACATCCCGGGGCGTTTGCGTACCGCATCCAGTCCTTCAAGGACGCGGATCTTCGAGCCATCGTAGCCTGATACGTCGATACGTTGGGGAGCTTCGATCAACGATTCGGCTGGATCATCTTCGTTTTGTTCGGATGATTCCGATCTTGCCAATGTTGCCAATTCTGCCGATTCTGCGTTGGGCTTGGACGAATCAGAAGGTTCTGAAGGTTTCGGTGATTCGGATGACTCGGAAGGTTTCGGTGATTCAGAAGGTTCAGATGCTGTCGCGGCTGCCGATGTTGCCGATGATTCGGAAGGTTTCGATGATTCCGATGCTGCCGATGCTTCGACAGGATCGGAGCCATTGTGTGTTTTTGCGTGGGGGGGGTCGGTGGAGATCTTGGCATCGCCCATCGATTCAGGTGCGGAAGAAGCATTGTCCAAGGCGTCGGGAGGTGCGGGGTGTGTGGGCAGTACATCTGCGGCTTTGGCGGCAGAGGTACGTTTCTTTTTGCCTTGGTTGCCTTCCACTTCGGGGGAATACTTCTTTGGATCTCGCATTGTTCAGGCTTCCTATGTGGTTTAAAGAGGCCGACGCTGTCGTTCGTTTTGGTCAAGTGAATCAAGCAACGAATCGGTCGGCGCAAAGGTCGCGGGAGTATAACACTCCGCCCCCATTTGTTCAATCCTTTGATGAAAATAATTAGGTCGTAAAATCAAAGAGTTATATGGATAGAGTTGAGGTCGACGAAAGGAGGTTGATCTCGACGTTTTTCACGAGACAGAGTACACCCTCGGTTTGCCAGATCTTGACACGAGCGCGGGCCACATCGCTCAAGGCACAGCGCGCCGCAGTGCAGAACACATCTTGTTGCGCATCGCCACGAAGGAGGCTTTTTTGATGAATCTACGCAAGCCCAACGGTCGCCCCTACCGCATCGTTTTGACGGGTGGCCCGGGGGGAGGAAAGACCACCGCAGGAGATATCTTCCGCCGCGAGTACCGAGACGAAGTGGTCTTGGTTCCCGAAGCCGCAACCATCCTGTTTTCGGGCGGTTTCCCACGACGCAGCCAGCCCGAAGCGGTCCATGCTACCCAACGTGCGATCTTTCACCTCCAACGCAACCTTGAGGATCTTTACACTTGCACATCCAGCCAAAGTGTTCTGTTGTGCGATCGTGGAACCCTCGATGGTGCGGCGTATTGGCCCGAAGGCCCGCAGCACTTTTACGAAACGCTGAACATCGACATATCCCGAGAGATCGAGCGTTATGATGCGGTGATCTTTTTTGAAAGCGCTGCTGTGGGCGGAAGTTCGATCGAAGGCGGAAACCCTGTACGCACCGAAGATCTCGAAGAAGCTGCGCGACTCGATCGACGATTGCGCGATATCTGGTCGCTGCATCCGTGCTTTGAAGTTATCCCCCACAGCGCCTCCTTTTTCGACAAGATCAAGGATGCTCTTTATGTGCTGCACGAACTGTTAAAAGAACAGCTTCATATCCCGCCTCGTGTCGTCGCATCCGTCCTCAGCGACATCCAGCGCCCATAACCCTCCCATCCCCTCTCTGCATCTCAGGGGCAAGAGCGACGCAGTTGACAAAAACCCCGTGTTCGTGGCGTTTCAAGCGACAGAGTCGTCTGGTTGAAAAACTTGCGATCTCTTCGCCGATACGGGGTCAAGGGGGCAAAGACCCCTTGTGGGGTTTGGGGCAAAGCCCCATAAAAACCATCCAAAAAGCCTGTTCTATTAGGGTTAAAAGCGTAAAGACAGACCAGCAAGAAAGAGATTACGCAGATACTGTACCCCACCCGCACTAAAGCGGTTGGTGTAAAAGCTATAACGCAGATCGAGGTGTAGGGGTCCAGCGATGGGTCGGGAGAGGCGGATGGTTGCGCTGGTCAGGTTGGCGTCGTTGTCGGCTTGTTGG
Source organism: Myxococcota bacterium (assembly GCA_023150835.1). Taxonomy (GTDB): domain Bacteria; phylum Myxococcota_C; class UBA6777; order UBA6777; family UBA6777; genus JAKLKB01. The sequence continues at coordinate 13,058 of JAKLKB010000106.1, forward strand.
AGCAGGGTGTTGAGGGTGAGTCCGTTGCGGAAAGAGCGAAACAGCAATTGGGCTTGAAGGACGAGGGTGATCCGCCAAGGGAGTTCGATCGCGCTGAGAAAATGGACGCGATGGCCTAAGAAGGATTCGCCATAAGACGGAGAATCCAGCAGTTCAAAGTGATAAGAGATCTCGATTAAGACGACATACAAAAAGCGTAAAGAGAGGCCGATTTGATGAGAAAGATCGGAGCGAGGGATGAGCAGGGGCAGCGGAGAGGCGTCGGAGTCGGGGGGTGGATCGAAGCGAAAAGCGTAAAAGAAACGGGATAGATCATAGCTGAGTTGTGCGCGAAACATTCGATGAAATTGCTTGCGAACGCTCAGGTGATAGGTGTCGCCGTGATAGGAGAAGCGCTGACCATCGGAGATCCGAATGGCTTTGCCAAAGGGTGGGTTGTCGTCAAGTCCCTCCAGATGGACGTCTTGGAATCGTTCGAGGTGTCGAAAAGAAAAAGCGCTATAGCCACCGCGCAAAGTAAACAGCCAATTTTCGGGGGCAAACCACATCGCGACAGCTTGGGCGACCCCAAAGGAGTATTCGCGGCTTTCGTTGATGCGACGGCTATCGGCTCCTTGGGCGGAGATGCCGATCAAAAAACGCGGATGTAAGCGGAGATAGTATTGTGTTTCAAGGCGTTGGACGATCGAGCTTTCATCGTGGTATTGAAAAAACACCTTCCCACCGATCCCGTAGCGCAGGCTCCAAAGGTGCTTGGCATCGGCATAACGGAGGGTCGCGACTCCCCCCCATTGATGGAGTCCATCGGATTGGATCGCAGCGGGCGGGATCTCGGGGGGGATGGATACGACGCCGTCGATCTTGGCCCAACGAAGGGTGGATGAGGTTTGTTGAGGGTTGAGGACGGTCAATCGGCGCACATTGTCATCATATCCCATCTTGACATGAAGTTGGAGTTTGAGACTCCACCGCCCCCACTGCCAAGCGTGCGCATACGAAAAAAAGCCTGTCCCAAACAAGAGGCTCCAGACAAGGACGATTCCTGCGCAGAGGCGGGGAGAGACAAATCGCCGATATCGCGTACACAAGGGGAAACACCTCAGCGTTGTTTTTTCGCACGGCGTTGACGTTCTTTGCGTTCCAGTTGTGAGGCTTTTCGCAGAAAGCGGCGCTGTTGTTTGCGCAAGGCTTCCAGTTGGCGTGTCAGCCGATGTTTGTAGTCTCGCAAAGCTTTGATCTTTTGATCAAGGGGGCCTTGTGGATTCATCGGATCTTGCGCGGTGGTGTCAGCGCGTTCGCTTGGAAGAAAGCCGACCTGCGGTCGCATCTGTGTTGGGCTTGGGGTGCTGCCTTTGGGCAGGCTGTCGGTGGAAGGTGCAGGGGAGGGCGCTCCACTTCCAACGGCGGGTGGGGTGGGATGGCTTTCAAAGCTGTTGCTATCTTTGCTTGGCGCGGTGGTGCCGCGATTTGGATCGGAAGATCCTTGTTGTGCGCCGCTTTGCGGAGCGGAAGATCCTTGTTGTGCGCCGCCTTGTGGAGCGGAGGGAGACGAGTTGGTTTGGACGCGGGTGGGAGCTTGTTTTTCGCGCCCACCTGCGACACGGGGGTTGCGATCGTTTTCGTTGAAGAGTTCGTCTTCTTGGGTCATTTCCGAAACACGTTGTGCGAGTTTTTGATCTTGCTGGGTGCGTTGCTGCTGCTGTTCGAGTGCGTGAAGTTTGGCTTGTAGATGTTTCATCCGACGTGCGATGCGATCTTCGATATCGCGCAGAGTATCGACCTTTTGGCGGATATCCGAAGGCCCATCCAGCGGATCGATCCGAACGACGGGCGTGTTGATCGCAGGGCGTTGTGGTGTTTCTTGCAACGCGGGATGGATTTTTTTTGCGCGATCGGACCACACGACGATGCTTTCACGAACGGTTTGGCGTTCGGCATCGGTGCGTGCTTGGTTCCAACGCATCTGCAATGCGTACAGGTTTTTTCGGATGATCGAGAGCAGTTCGCGGCGCAGCCCTTCTTGTTCGAGGTGATGGCTGTGCCATGCGCGCTCAACGCGCTCAAGCTTTTGGCCCCATACTTGGGCATTTGCGCGCAAGGTGGGCAAGCGCAAACGAGCGGGCAAACCAAACAGTCCGCCACGTTCGGCATCTCGTTTGAGAGCATCCAATTGGTCCGCCAAGGTTTTGACTTTTTCTCGAAGAATCGTGCGTTTTTGTTGCAAGGTTTGGCCGCGTTGTTGATGTTGTGACCAACGCGCAGCCGCTTCGCTCCAAGACGGAGCGGCGCTTGTGGTGAGCGAGGACAGCAAAAACGCCATCCCCACCAGCCACCCTGCGAATTGTTTTTTCCACCAACCCAACATCGATATCGCTCCTTACACAAAAGGTCTGTTTCATTTTGCTCGAACGCAATCCCTATACCACAAGAACAGTTGATCGCAACAAGCCAAAAATAAAAAGAAAAGCAGCTCGCCCTCCTTCCCGCCAACGCAAACAAACGAGAAATCTGAGACACACCCTCAGAAATCTGATAGCACAACAGCGCTCGAATGGTTTTTGTGGGGTGCCGCCCCAGACCCCGCAAGGGGCCATGGCCCCCTTGACCCCATCCATGTTTGATGATCGAGGAAGAGAAGGAAAGAATGTTGTCACGCAAGATATTGATTACATTTGAGTTTGATGGAACAGACTATGCGGGTTGGCAGCTACAACCCGCGCAGCGCACAGTACAAGGCGTTTTGGAAGAAGCCTTGCGTGAGGTATTGCAAGATCCCGATCTACGGGTAACAGGGAGTGGTCGAACAGACGCGGGAGTTCATGCGTTGGGGATGTGTGCTACCTTCACAACGCCGCTACCGATTCCGCTCGAAGGGTTGGTGCGTGGTGTCAACAACAAGTTGCCCGACGATCTACAGATCTTGCAAGCACGCGAAGTCCCCTCGGCTTTTTGTGCGCGGCGCTGGTCAAAAGGAAAGTTGTATCGCTATCGCATCTGGAATCACCTGCGTCCTTCGGCTTTAGAGCGGGATCGTGCGTGGCATATCTTCGATCCGCTCGACGTCGGGCAGATGAGGGAAGGTGCAAAGCATCTTCTCGGTCGTCACGACTTTTCGGCTTTTCGTGCATCAGGATGTTCATCCACGCACCCGATACGCGAGCTTTACGATATCCGCATCTTTCGAGAGGGTTCGATGGTGACGATCGAGGTGTCGGGATCGGCGTTTTTGCGACACATGGTGCGAAATCTTGTGGGGGTGTTGGTTCCTGTTGGAAAAGGGCTGCGTCCACCCGAATGGGTACGCGAAGTGTTGCAAAGCGGTCATCGCGGAAAAGGCGGGCTGACCGCCCCCCCCCAAGGGCTTTATCTTGTCGAAGTGTATTACAACTTCGCACCCACCGAACAATATCCAACCAGTTTGTGAGGCCAGAAAAATCTGATCATACCAAGGCGAGAGCTCAGAAAGGGATATCGTCATCTGGTTCGAAGGAGGGAGGGGGGGGGTTCCAATTTTCGTCGCGTTGAGGTTGTTGATTTTTGCTGGGGGCTGGGCGTGTTGAGGGTGTGTTTTGTTGGGCAGGGCGCTCAAAGCTTTCGGAAGACTCGCCACCACGGGAATCAAGAAAGATCACATCGCGTGCGACGATATCGGTGACGTAGCGGGTGACACCTTCTTTGTCTTCGTAGCTGCGGTTTTCGATCTTGCCTTCTACATAGACACGACGACCTTTTGCGAGGTAGCGTGCGCAGCTTTCCGCTTGCTTTCCCCACACAACGATGTTGTGCCAGTTTGTTTTTTCTTGGGTTTGTCCGCTTTGATCGGTCCATTTTTCGCTGGTTGCGATACTGAAGCTGGTGACGGCTCGTCCGTTTGAAGTGGTGCGCTGTTCGGGATCTTTCCCGAGGTTTCCGACGAGGATAACCTTGTTTACGCTAGAAGCCATGATTCTGTCTCCTTGTTAAGATCCGTACGAAGCAAGGTTTGCTTCGTTTGTTTGATTTGGATGCAAACCAACCTTTCGTTTCGTGAGAGTAGGGAGGCATTGTGTCACAACACGACACAAAGGACAACGCTTTGATGTCGAGCTGTCCAAAGCCTCGGCTCGACGGCACTAACGCAGCAAAAAAAGTTGGAAGAAGCGAGGATCAGGTTGATGTTCAAACGAGAGCATCGAGGCCTCTTCGTGCAAGAGAGCAAAGATCTCTTGAAGAAAGCGCGTTGTGTGGACTTGTTCGCTTTCTGTAAAGGCGGACATCTGGGCGATATCTGCGTGCAAGGTTTGCGTAAAAGACGCTTGCAGGGGGCGAGGGGGTATAGCCTCTTCGACAAAGATCGCACGCAAACAAGGGAGGACTTCTTCGCGAGCCAACGGTCGGAGCGTGAAGTGCTTGTGTAAGTGGAGTTGTCCCCATGCCGTCAAGAACAGGAGGGCAAATTGGATCTTGTCGAGAGGCTGGGGTTGAAGCAAGGACGGGGCTTGTTGTTGGAGTTCGGAGTGCGAAAATCCAAACAGCGAAAAAAACAGGCGAGGCAAAAAGGCGATGTAGTCGAGTGTTTCACTCGCACGCTGGATCTCATCAAGGCTACGAAAAGACCGACTGACTTGACTTCCTTGCTCGAAGACACCGAGGAAAAGGCGAGGAGTTTGTGCCCGAAGATCGGACAAAAAGCGTTGAAGAGGCGAAGACAGAAGAGAAAAGGGCCTTTTTTGATCAAACAGCGTCAGATGCGGTTCACGTGCGAGACTTGAAGCGCGCTTTTTGAGGCGCAAAACCTCGGAAAATCCGACACGAAACACCCATTCAAGGTGGTGAGCGCGCAACAGCGTCGCACCACCTTCGAGATCTGCACCACACGTGGCCTCGATACCGATCTCGATCATCTGTTGGACAAAACGCATCACGCGTTCCAAAGCCCTCGGATCACCCGCCTCCAACTGTTCGGCAGCGATCATCTTGTTGTTGAGGTACACCATCTCAAACCGCAAACGCGCAACCACCGACGGATCCAGCAAACGCATCACTCCCGCGAGACGGCCTCCAAAGGACTGTATCGGCAGCAACACGGGTACTTCGGCTCCTTCGGGCGCTGTGGAGGCGGGAAAAGGCGGCGTTTGCTTGGGCAATGGCTGAAACAAGGCGATGGCTTCGTAATAATCGACGAATCCGAGATCTTCCATACGGCTTTTGTGAAACTGATACGCTTGTTCTTCAAGATCCGAAGGTAGGCTCCAACGGATCGATTCAAACAAGCGATGGCAAAATTCATAGCCGTACATTTCAAAAAGCTTTAGCGCCGCACGAGCAAGCGGCTGCATCGGATCGTTGTCTTCAAAAGGCAGATCGATGGTATACGTCCCAAAAGGCGTAACGATGCGCTCCCCCTCGTAGTCTTCGGGTGCGTCTGCTTCGCTGGTGTTATGGACCACAAAGAGCTTTTGAAAATAAAAAACCAACGCCTCGACATCCAAAGCACGCAAGATCTGCTCGGCTGCATCGAGGTCATCGGACAAAAAGAATTGTAGCCAAGTCGTTAATTGCTCGGTATCGAGGTGATCTTTGCGCCAGCAGTCGATATCAAGGATGTGTGTGATCTGCTCCTTGTGAGCGAGAGAAAGGACTTCTGCGCTGTCTGCAAGACCGATCTCTTTGAGATTGTAAAGAAGCTCTTGGGGCGGCATCGAACGAACCAACAACATCGGAGCCGGAGCATCCAAGATCTGCTTTAACTTTTGCGAACTCGACAGCCGAAAAATGTCTTCGCGCATAGCACGCAAGGCTTGGTGTTCTTCCGCAGTAAGCGAAGAATACAGCGTATCCAGTTCGCTTTCTTGTGCCAAAAGCTCGACTTCTCGGGCTTGAAAGTGATCTGCGCTGATCGCCGCTGCATCTTGCGTCCGTTGGCGCTGCGGCAGTTGGAGTCCTTGCATCCATTCTTTTGCTTTGGATGATTTCCCGTTTGTGTACATCCTGATATCGGTCCTGTCTTGGATTGAAGGGAGGATCAGCGCAAGGAAGGTTTGCGCTTGGCGACAGACAACGCAAAGGGGCCGCGCAAAGTGAGCGTCACAGAGCGCTTGCGTGGCGAGATCTCCCAAAAAGCGATGCCTCCGCGCAGATCGATCGCTGAAAAAACAGCCTCGCGTTTTTCTATCGCATACAGCCTTGGGGTAGGTTGTAAAGTCTCCGATGGATCGAGCTTTGAGGTGGGTTGTGAAGTCCCCGACAGGCGGGCTTTTGAGATGGGCTGTGAAGTCCCCGATAGGCGGGCTTTTGCGGTGGGCTGTGAAGTCCCCGACAGACGGGCTTTTGCGGTGGGCTGTGAAGTCCCCGACAGACGGGCTTTTGCGGTGGGCTGTGAAGTCCCCGATGGACGGGCCTTTGAGGCGGAAAAGGAGTTCTCGGAGGATCGGGTTGTTTGAGAGGGAAGAGGGAGAAAATCGGTCCAAACAAAGTGCTGCCGAATCCAACGACGCGGTGAAGCGGGCAGAAAAAAGCGAGATTCAACGGTGCGAAGGGTTTTTTCGGGGGTAAGGAATTGAAGTCGGCAAGCGAGATGGATCGATTGGTTGGAGCGGAAGTCGATACGGAATCCTTGGAGTGTCCGTGTTTTTGGAGAGGGGGTCGATTGCCAAGGAAACCGAGGCAAAAAGGAGGGTATTTCTTTGTGGGGTTCGTCGGGTGGGAGTTGGAACAGCGGAGGAAGGGGAGCAGAGAAGAGGTGTTGAGGAGGTGACTTGGGGAGCAAGATCAAGGTCATCCAATCAAAGCGAGGATAGGATCGAGCCAAAAGTTGCGTTGTATTGGGAGAGATCGACCAGCCTGCGGGGAGATAGCGGTCGGGAGGTGAAGGCTGACAGCCCATCGCAAAGCAAGCAGCCCAAAAGAAAAGAAGAAAGCGCATCAAAAAAGAGGACTCCGTATGCCGTGAAAAAAGGGAAGTGAACATGGATCGCCAAAGCCGAGAAGTCAACCAGAGAGGAGCCATGAGCAAGTCATTCTAGCGCAGTTGTTGTGCTTTTTGCAGCCAAAGTCTTGCTTCATCAAAGCGTTGCAATCGTTGTAGTGTGTAAGAAAGAGAAAGGTAAACTTGTTTTTTCGGTCGGATGCTGGCGGCTTGTTGCAAAGCGCGAAGGGCGGACGAAAGATCGTTGGTGTACAGCGCAAACAATCCTTGAAGATAGCGAGGCAATTGTGCGTTGGGTTGCGCATGGACAGCACGCGCAAGTTCAGCCCGAATCAACGGGACATTCTTTGGCACGTTGGCCCAATCGTGCAATCGCGGCATATCTCCAAACGGGCGCAAAAAGCGATAACGATGCAACGTAAGCCACTCCGCAGACGAAGGAGAATTCAACACATACACCGCCGCTTGATCGTCCCAATAGACCAACGACCATCGTTCGCGATGCCGCTCTAGCCAAGGTTTCATTTGAACAAACAGGCTGTGGTTCACCAACAAGATCTCAACGCGATACGGTTGGAGGATATCGGAAAAGTCCTTCACACGGACAAATTCTTTTACCAGAGGTGCAAACAAAAGATTACGCCCATCCCAAAATATCGGTCGTTTCAGCTTCCAACCGTAAAACCCGCCCTCGTTTTGGTGGTGAAAAATACGCCCTTGTAGCCGATGTTTTTGAACAAATGCAGCGGCATACGCAGGAAAACGCGAAAGCGGTTCACGCACAAACACCGCAGGTTGCCACAACAACCACGCCAAGGCGATCACAGCCAACGCAGTCAAAGAAGCCAAAAGTACAGAGGCTTGGGATATGGCGTCTCTTTGCAAACGACCGCTGTCTTCAGATGCCTCACCTCGTTCTTTCTTGCTTTCCGCTTTTTCTACATCCGCCGAAAGGCTCGGAAGGTTCGATGCTTTGGCATCCGCTGAAAGGCTCGGAGGACTCGATGTTTTGGCATCCGCTGAAAGGCTCGGAGGATTCGATGTTTTGGCATCCGCTGAAAGGCTCGGAGGATTCGATGTTTTGGCATCCGCTGAAAGGCTCGGAGGATTCGATGTTTTGGCATCCGCTGAAAGGCTCGGAGGATTCGATGTTTTGGCATCCTTCGATGTTTCTGCGCCCTTCGATCCTTGCTCGTCCTCCAAATGTATCGGGTTATTCGATGTTTTTGCTGCATCCTCCAAATGTGTCGGGTTGTTCGATACTTTGGTTGAGTGATCTTGGGAAATGCTTGGTAGTTGGCTTTCTTCGGGGGTGGGTGTATTCACCCGCAGTTCAGGGATCAAAAGCAACCGTACGCACCAAGGCAAAGAGAGCAGGGCAAAGTGATCGATGAAACGGTTTGAGCGCAAGGCCAAGATCAGGAAAAAGAGAGAGGCAAAAGCCTCATAAAAGCGGATCCTGTGTAAAGCTCGACGAGCGGACCACAAAGCCAACAAGCACAAAGCCAAGAATAGAAAAAAGAACGGGTGTCCTGAGGGGGTTGGTGCGGCAAAGATCCCAAGATCAAAAGATATCCCGCTGTGATAGAAGAAGCGGTTTAGATACCAAGGATAAAGCCAAACATCGAGTCCGTTGGGGTTGATCAAAGAGGCGGCCATCCCCATGCCCCCAAAAGTCGTAACGCGCCACATCTGCGGAGTTTCAGCGTACCGCCAGCTTCTCCAAACAGCCTCACACCATAATCCGCCAAGCAGCACAAATCCAAAGATCACACCCGCGTGAAGGTTTCCCCATGCAAGAAACAACAAAGCTCCGATGGCCCATGTAATTTTTTGTTGTAGCGCCTGATCACGCTGCAAAGCCCACCACAACAGCGCCAAAAACAGCGAGGTCACAAGGGCTGCGCGCAAGATCAAAAAAGGCGCAAGCAGGCACAACACCAAACACAAGATCGGCCACAACCAAGCCTGTCGCAAAGGGTCGATCAATCGGCGTGTTGTGGTGATGAGGATCGAAACCAAAGCGACAGCCAGAAGCTGCTTCAGGACGATCAGGCCCTGTGTTCCGCCCATTCGATAAAACGCATAACACAGTAGAGAGAAAAGCCATTCGTGTGTAATCCAAGGAGCATGAGGGCGAGTGTAAGAAAAGGCATCGTGGTGTAAGATCCGCCCGTGTTGCACCATCCACTCCCCCGATTGGAGATGCCAAAACAGGTCGTCATGTTTGATCGGAGTGGCTGCAAGAAACCACGCGAGAGCAAGAAGGCCCCCAACCGTCAACCAAGTCATCCATCGCAACAACAGCCGTGTTTGTTCGGTGAGCTTGTTTTGTGTGCTTGGGGCGAATGACATTGAGATCTCCGCGTGGTGTTATGGCTCTCCTTTCGTTGCTTGGAAGGGCGGCGTGGGTTCGGGCAGCAACATTGGAGGTGTGGAGTCTAGCGTATCGTGTCCGTCCTTCGCCTTGGCTTTGCTTTCCGAAAACAATCGAGCTTCAAGCGCGTCTTTTCCCCCAAGCAGCCCGATTTGGATGTGCTTTGCGCGAAGCACAAGAAGCTCGCACAGCCGCTTTCTCGCTTGCATATAAGCGTCGATCAACGTTGCCAAGATGTGAAGTTGGCGAACACGCGCAGCGTTTCGGGCAGCGTACCATTCTTCGATATGCTTGCCCACCCCCTGACGACTTTGGACGGCTTGGCGCGCAGCAACTTTCAGTTCCAGATCGCTCAGTTCGCTGGCGAGGTCTTCCGCTTCCGCGTCTTCGTCGTGATAAAGGTGTTCTTCGTCTTCTTCGTGTTGCCCCCAAAAGATCAACCGCGCTGAAAGGTACACTTGCCGCAGCCACGCGTCGTCGTTGTGGCCGATTGGGATCGCCCCTTGTAAAGGGGCCTCGGTTTCTTTTTTTCCCAACCACGGGTGTTTTCCTTGGATCTGGCGTAATTCAAGGCTGGACGCATGAGAAACAGCCCCACGCAAAAGGATCTCACGCGCACAAGCGCAAGCAAACTCAAAAAGTACAGCACGGGGAAGTTTTCTGGACAAAAGCACATCTTCCAGAGATACCGAACCCTCTCTCAAGCGCAAAGCCAGTTCCCTCACGACGGCTTCTCCTCTACTTATCCATGAAATCACCATCTCGTTCACCTCAACCCGCCCCTCTGTTTTTGGTTGTTCTTTAAAAGATGCCAAGGCGTGCGAGAAGTGATCTGATCTGGATCAAGGTAAGCCTTCAAACAGGTCACTTGTGGAAGCGCTGCTCTTCGGCTTGAAGGTTCGCGTGGGAGGATGCGATTTCTTTTAAGACGCGACGAGTGATCGAAGAGAGAGCAAGGTTCGGAAGGTTGTTGGGATCAACCCATCGGAAATGGGTTGTGAGCGTTGTGGGGAGTGCATGAACTTCGGAAAAAGAATAGACCGTGATGGAAAGCTTTCGGTGCGTGAGAAGGTGGCGATAACGGCCAAGGATTTGAGGGGAAGAGGCAAACAGGCCGAAGTCTTGGAGTGCTTGGAGTAGGGTCGTTTCAGAGATCTCGGTTTTTCCGGGCTGATATAAGCCGGGCAGTTCCCACATCTCCGCAAAAAGGCCCTTTTCTGGACGTTGAACAAGAAGGATCGCTTGTTCTTTTTGGACAACAGCCCATGCCACCTGCCAGAGGGGTGATTCTTTGGTGCGTTTGGGAGTGGGAAGAAAAGCGACTTTTCCAGACGCAAAGCCCCGACACCACGAGCGGACAGGGCAGATTAGGCAGGTTGGTTTTCGTGGAAGGCAACAAGTCGCTCCAAGTTCCATCAAGGCTTGGTTGAGATCGCCGGGAAGATCTCCGCGAACAAGTTGTTCTGCGATCTGCCAAGACGCACGCTCAAGTTCTTTAGAGCCGATAGGATCGAGAAGGTAGAACAAGCGAGACAAGATACGAAAGACGTTTCCGTCGACAAGCGGGGCGACTTCATCAAAAGCGATACTCGCGATCGCTCCGGCGGTATAGCGTCCAATCCCGGGCAAAGAAAGGATCGCGTGATGTGAAGGAGGGAACTCCCCTGCGTGCTGCTCAACGATCACTTTGGCAGCCTGGTGGAGCAACTTCGCACGACGATAATAACCAAGGCCCGACCACATCGCCAAAACCTCCTCAAGCGGGGCTTGAGCGAGAGCGAAAACAGTAGGATAACGTGCAAGAAAACGGTGATAATAAGGGATGACTGTTTCGACTCGGGTTTGTTGAAGCATGATCTCAGAAAGCCAGATGGCGTAGGGATCTTTTGTGTCGCGCCAAGGAAGATCGCGCCGTTGTTGGCGATACCACGCGATCAAAGTGCAGCGAAAGCCCACTCGCTCGGCTTCGTCAAGGTTCCACCTGCCTTGCGAGAGATGCGCCCAAGAAGCCTCTTGTTGCGCCTCTCGTTCGGAGTGTGGGTGGTGTTGCGATGCGCTTTGGTCTTGTTCGGTGTCAATGCTCTCGCTTAGAGCGGATGGAGTGGTGTCATGAACGATATCACTTAGATCGGGCGGAGTGGTGTCATGAACAATATTGCTCAGATCGGACGGAGTGGGTTCTTTGAGGGGGGTGCTTTGTTGAACGGTGCGATGTTTTTTTGTGCGAGTCATTTTTTGGGTCGTTGGGTACGGATCAGGGTGGCGTCATCAGGCGCAAAGGGATCGTGTGGGATAGAGAGCGCTTTGCTGGAGGAAGGGGGGCGAGGGGCGTTCATGTTGGC
>JAKLKB010000107.1 GCA_023150835.1 Myxococcota bacterium
CTTGTGCTTCGGCGCTTTGTGTGAACATCTCTATTCCCCTTTCGCGTTTTGAGGTGCGCCATTATGCCACAAGAATCTGCTTTTACTTCTTAACCTGATGCCAATGGGGCGGTTCGCGAACCGCCCGTCTATCGGGATATCGAGGAGCGAACGGGCATGATCACACAATCACAGGATTTTGTATAAGGGGGCGTTTGTGGGGTATTCTTGACAGGAGAAGGTGGATTTCGTAGCCTATACCGACCTTTAGGCGCTGGATGCGTTTGCAATCGGAGGAACACAGGATGCGTTCTCGTTGGTTTGTGGGTGGGTGTGGATTTGATTACGAGGATTTTCCTGAATATTGTATCGCACTTTTCGTTTTAACGCCGTCAATGCAAATGGATGGGCTATTTTGGAGAAATCGATGAAATGTTACCGTACTTTTTCTGGGAGATTATCCGTGTGGATGATCTGGTGTGGCTTGTTGGCTTTGGTGTGCTTCCCTTACTGCGACCCTCAAAAGACCACGACCAAAGAGCCTGAGCCGATCAATCCTGCGGATTATGGTTATTCGGCGCTTTGCCCGGGAGCCAAGGGCTGTATGAAGCCCGAAGGCGAACTGTTCGCAGGGGCGGCAGCGGTAGCGTTGACACCCGAAGCGTACGAGTTTGCGCGATTTTCGTACATGGTAGAGAAGAGTTTTTGTCCGACACCGACACCGATGTCTCCATTTGGGTTGTTGCGTTGTGGAGAACTTGAAGGTCGTGCGCAGTACGGACGGCGAGATTGTGGCCGTGATGGTTTGTGTCCACAGGATAATTTGCCGACGCGCAAGACGTGCGACGAAAACACCCCATGTCCCACGCCTTTGGTGTGCAACGTTGCGGAGAAAAAATGCTATCTCAAGTACACAGGCCCCGATGCGGACGGTTCGGAAGGGGATGGTTTGGATGATTGGTTTGTGGATTGTGGGCGGGATCGGATCTGCCCTTGTTTGGACCCCGAAGAGCAGCCTTCGTATTATGGGAAAGACAAAAAATGCTTGATCGGGCACAAGCCGAATCCGGCTTACAAAGGCCCCGATGCGGATGGCTCGGAAGGAAATGGGATCTTTGAGGGCGTGTGGATGGCGGGATTTGGTGGGAATCATCCCGCGCAAGGCAAGTATGACGATATCTGGGCGCGAGCGTTGGTTTTACGGACGGGAGATACGACCGTTGCGATCGTATCGTTGGATCTGGTTGGCTTTTTCAACAACAAGATCCAAGAGATCCGTAAGCAAGTCGCAGCGCAGCTTCCCGAAGGAGAGATCGATTATATTTTGGTGTCCTCCACCCACGCGCACGAAGGCCCCGACTCTGTTGGGCAATGGGGACGAAGTCAATCCGGAATTCCTCTCGAAACAGGCGCAACACCGGCCTTCTTGAAGCGAGTTGTCGATGGGGCCACAAGAGCCATCGTGGAGGCCCACAAACAGCTTCAAAAAGCCAAGCTCAAGGTCGGGCATATCAAGACGGGCCGCCAAGGTTTTCTGCGTGATAGCCGCGATCCGCAGATCTTTGATGACAATCTACATGTCCTCCATCTGACTAGCGCTGAAAAGAACGAGACGATATCTGTGCTGGTCAATTGGGGAAACCATCCTGAAGTGCTTTCCGATATCAATAACTATATTACATCCGATTTTCCACACTTTTTGCGCGAAGCTTTGGAGAAGGGCGTACCAAAATCCTCGAAAGGATTCGAGATCCCAGCGTATGGCGGGACAGCGATCTATCTTCAAGCAACTGTCGGAGGATTGATGACGCCTCTTGGGATCGGCATCCCTGATCTCGATGGCGTCGAACAAACCAAGAGCGATTGGGAAAAATCCAAGGCACTTGGGCATCAACTCGCTGTAAAAGCTGTGGAGGCGTTGAAAAACGGCGAAGAGATCAGCAAAGTCGACCTTGCTGTGTGGGCCAAAACCACCAAAGTCAAAGTTGAAAACAAAGCCTTTCAGGCACTCTTTTGGATCGGGACGATCTTCGATCGTCCGGTGACGGATTACGATCCGAAGTCGCCGATCAACGAAAGCAATATGCCCAAGATCACCACCGAGATCGCGGTCATTCGGCTAGGAAAAGATATCACCTTTTTCTCAATGCCGGGAGAATTGGACCCCGAGATTACTGTGGGCGGGTACGATGGCTCGTGGACGTATGGAGCCGATCTGATCGATCCCAAGAACCCGAATCCGCCTGACCTCACCAAAGCCCCGAAAGGACCGTACTTACGAGAACGTATTCCGGGGAAGTACAAATTTTTTGTGGGCCTAGGCAATGACTTTTTGGGTTATTTGATCGCCAGTTGGAACTATCAGCTTGACAAGACCAGCCCGTTTTTTACGCAAGCTCCGGGCGATCACTACGAAGAAACCAACGGCCTTGGCCCGAGCATCGTTCCGACTTTAATGAAGCTTTATGACGAGCTGATCCCTCAACTCGAAAAGCCCGGTCCTCCCGCCAAGTAATACGAAATCCGCCCATCGTGTTATCGTCACGGTGTCGGGGCAGCTACAGGGGGTTGCCCAAGAATCGGGCGTCTGGACGCCGATGTTCAAAGGGACGAATTCTGTGCGGAAGGGAAAGATTGTACAAGCAAGAAGGGCGCGAGGGCTTCGAGAAAGCGGGAAGCGCGTTGAGGCGGTGGGAAGGGCGCTTGAGGCGTTTGAGGATAGCGGGCATAAGAGAGGAAGAGAAAGCGCTCCGAGCGGTGGATAGCGGTGTAAAGTAGGCGTAAGGCTTCGTCGATGCGTTCGGGGTAGGGGTGCATCTCTTCGAGAGGAAGGGAGAGATCGTCACAGCCTGCGAGAAAGACGACGGGAAATTGGAGTCCTTTGAGGGCAGACAGCGGAAGAAGTTTGAGCAGGTGGGGGTCGGTGGGAAACAGCGGCGCGTGTTGTTCGAGAACAAGGCTGGTCAAAAAGGCGAGGGTATTGCGGGTATGTCTGGCGCGTTCGTAGAGGGCGGCGCGTTGGGTGGCGCGGCGTTGGGGAGGGTGGGGCCAAGGCGCTTGGTCGATCTCTGAAAACAGCCGATCGAGCAGAGATATCGGTGATTCGGAGGCGGAGAAGTCGGGCGCTCGTAGGCGAGCGAGCAGGGTGTGACGTTCTTGACGAAGTGCGGGATCTTCGTGGGCATGGAGCCAGTAGGGGAGTCCGGCCTCTTCGAGCGCATCGCGCAAGGGAGCGATATGACGGGGGTGATGGTAGCAGATCACGATATCTTTGGGATGGAAAGAGAGCGGAAGCTCTGGGGCTTTGGGATGGGAAGAGAGCGGAAGCTCTGGATCTTTGGGATGGAAAGAGAGCGGAAGCTCTGGATCTTTGGGATAGAAAGAGGTTGTGGGAGATCGGGATTCGGGGTGAAGCGTGAGAAGGGATTGAATCTTTTTGACGATGCCACGGGCTTCTTCATCGGGAGATTCAAAGATCTGCAACGGGATCTGCTGTTGAAGGTCCGAGGCAAGGGCTTCTGTGGGGGTACGGTGCGGATCGGGCTGTGTGGATATCAGAGAATGAGCAGCGTCGACCAAGAGTTTTGGACTACGATAACTTCGCCAAAGAGTATAGCGTTGGGCAGGGTGATGGAGCGTCGAAAAGTCTGTGGAAAACTGGTAAAAGTGATGAAGCTCGGCCCCTTCGGTCGAAGCGATGGCCTGATCGGGATCTCCTGCGACGCAAAGATCGGTGTGTTCGCTGACAAGATGGCGGAGGATCTGGCGTTGGGCGGGGTAGATATCTTGGTAGTCGTCGACGTGAATAGAGCGAAAGCGCAAGCGAAGTTGCTGTCGAAGAGGCGTATCATGCTGAAGAAGGCGTACGCCTTCAAGCAAAAGATCATCGAGGTCAAGAGAAGATTCGTTTCGCAGATGTTCTTGATAAAGAGAAAAGATATCTCGAAAGCGCGGATTCATCTCAGGGAGTGTGTCAGCGGCTTCTTCGGGAGAAAGGGCGGCTTGTTTGGCCGTCGATATCGCCCGCAACAACAGCGGTATCTCGTGATCGTGGAGGGGTGTGTGCTGTTGTGCGGCGATCTTTGTCAGCCGCCCCATGCGTTCAACATCGCTGACCAAACGAGGGAGACAGTCTTCTCCTGCGATCAATTCGAGGCAAAAGCGATGAAAGGTGGTGATCGTAAGGTAGTGGCGTGGGCTGATGTGGCGTTGGATCTGTTCGGAGAAGCTGCGGGCGGCTTGTTCGCTGTGAACGAAGACAAGGATCTGAGAGGAATCGAGTTGGCGAGTGGCGATCAAATACAGAATGCGATGAAGGAGCGTGTAGGTCTTTCCTGTACCGGGTCCTGCGATCATTTGAAGTGGAGAGCCCCAATGCTTGACGGCGCTACGTTGTTCGGTGTTGAGGCGTGCAAGCAATTTTTTGGGAAGGGCAGAAAGCGTCGGCCACGCGCCCGATCGGTGGGCGGTGGGGGAAGCAGCGGGTTCGAAAGCAGAGGTTGGTGGAGCAGCAGAGCGGTAAAGTGCGGAAGCGCGGGGATCTTGGCGAAGAGAGCGGATGCGTTCTTGGATGGTCTGGAGTTTTTGGATCACGGCGTCGGGTGAAAAGGGCGGTGGTGACAGCTTTTGCGAAGGAAGGACAGAGAGGGGAGGGGTTGGTTGCCCTTGTGAGAGCGTTTGTTGGATGCGCTGCGCGTAGTGGTTTGGGAAGCTTTGTGGGCAATGAACAGGCGAAGAAGAGGGCGAAAGGGCTGTTGGGTGAGGGGTTGTGTTGTTTTGGGCCGATGTGTGGCCTGAATGGAGATCGCTTGCGTCCGTAGAGATGATATATTCCGAATATACGGGAAGATCGTTGCGATGTGTTGCGGATACTTCGGAATATACGAGCGATGCGTGGGGGTTCAGACTATCGGAAAGGGGAGAAGCCTCGGAGTTGCGTGCGGCGGAAAGGGGAGAAGCCTCGGAGTTGCGTGCGGCGGAAAGGGGAGAAGCCTCGGAGTTGCGTGCAGCGATGGCGATGGCGATGGCCTCGGTGATATCCATCTGGCGCAATGGCGGTGCGGGGGGGGGCGGGCTTGGGGGAGACCACGAGGTGCGTGTCATGGGTGTGGGCGTTGGGCGCGATGGATAGGGGGGGGCGGGTTCTGCAAGAGTTGGAGAGAATAAGTCGAATTGCTTGTCGTAGGTTGGAGATTCGACGGAAGTTCCGATGCGTCGTCGCCAAAAGGTCGGAGAGGCCATGTCGAAGAGCATCAATTGGTTCGAGGGGATCGGGATGACATCTAGATCGGGAAAGAGATCTTGTTGAGGGATGGCTTGTTCGTTGGGGAGGAAGAGACGGATCTTGCCGGGCTGTCCGTCGAATCCGGGTTCACGCGATATCTCTTCTTGGCGGACACGTCGGACGGCTTCTTCGAGCAAAGGGATATCCAGATGTCGGAGTTCTTCGAGGGGAACGCTGCGCAAGATATCGATCTCGTGGCCGAGACGGTCGATCATCGCGATGTATCGTTTTTGAAGGCGCTTTGCGCGGGGATTGCATTGCAGGAGTTCAGCGAGGATCTGTTCGAGAGAAAGCAGCTTTTGGGAAGGAGGGCAGAAGGCGGGCGAGCGTATCGAAGAAGGCGGGCGTTGGGCGAGTTGTTCAATGCGGTGCATGATGCCGAGTGTCAGGGGTTTTTTGCATGCAGGGCAGAAGGTATCTCTGGCGCGACTTTCTTGGGGGGACATACTGACACGGCAGCGTTGGTGTCCGTCGAGATAGTATTTTTCTTCTTCGGGCCATGTTTCGAGGACTCTGAGGTAGTTGTGGGGAGTCGGATGACGCAAGACCGAAAAGAGGCCCTCATAGCTGCGTTCGGACTCGATCTCGATGGCTGCGCGCCCGATTTTGCTTGGAGAATAAGCATTGGAACTTGCGAAAAGCGTGTAGGGATCGAGTGATTTGATGCGTCGTAGCTGGGGGATGTCGATCATCAGGCCCGATTCAAGGGCAAAGATTTGATCGCGATGAGGCCCAAAACAAGAGTCCACATCGAAAAAAGCCGAACGATGGCCAAGAAGTGAAAACCAAGAGGCGAGGATATGGGCCGGGATCAGATGCGCTTGTGGGTCGGCGTCGTGGAGGATCGAAAGCAGCGTCGGGATATCAAGATGGAGCGTTGGACGACCTTCGGCTTGGATGTCGCCAAATCGCGCAAGATCCGCACGAATACGCTTGACCGCTTCAAAGTCGGGCGCAAAAAGCAGATGGCGTATGCGTTGGAGATCGCCGTTGTGTACGAAGGTTTGGGTGATCTCGGCACTCAACACAAAACGCACTTCGTGGGCGCGTGTAGAGGCCGGGCTTTGGTGGATCAGCGGTGCTTCGAGATCTTCGCGCAAGCAAAACAACCCTGCTTCGGCGGGGCGCAGCTTTTCTTGGAGTTCTTGAAGCCATGAAGGATGCGTAAAGTCCCCTGTTCCAAGCAGATGAATGCCTTTGTAGCGCGCCCAAAGCGCCATGTTCTCCAGATCCATGTCGCGACTGGTCGTCTTGGTGTAGCGTGAGTGCAGGTGAAGATCAGCAAGCAGGCGCAAGGCTCTCTCTCCTTGTAGCGATCGATCGATCTGTCTGGTGGTGTTCTATCGCGATCTGGGGCGCGCAGCAAAAAAAGGGGCGTTTCTATAACATGTGCTTTGTCGGGCGTCGAGAGGCTACGAAGCGTATAGAAAAAAGTCCACGGAAAACACGGAAGACACGGAAAGGAATACATAGAAAAAAGAGGTAGAAGAGGTAGAAGAGGTAGAAGAGGTAGAAGAGGTAGAAGAGGTAGAAGAGGTAGAAGAGGTCGGACTATACAGGATCTTCTGAAGCATCGAGGAGAGCGCGAAGTGCGGTGATGCGTTGGGTATCGAGGTGGCGTTGTGTCGCTTGCTCGGTTGCGATGGGCAAGGTGGCTTGTGCGAGGAGAGTGTAGATCTGTCGGAGAGACGGGCTTTTTGGATCGGACTGGGCGGGGAGTGTTTGGAGAGCGCGGAGGTGGGCTTCGATGGTGGCGTAATCACCGCGTGGATAGGGGCCTGTTAAGGCGAGGGGAAGTCCTTGTGTGTAGAGATTGTGAAGGCTGGCTTGCATCAAAGGCAACAAAAGAGGCAAGGCGTCAGCGTGGTAGCCTGCGGCCTGTAGAGTTTTTGTGGCTTGCGCTGCAAGCGTCACAAGAAAGTTGGAGGCGATCACGGCGGCTGCGTGATAAAGCGCACGATCAATGCCATGCAAAGAAAAGGCGGTCCCTCCGAGGGATTGCGTGATCTCTTGGGCGACTTGTACGGCGCTATCTTCTCCATCCACACCGATGTACGCGCCTGAAAACAATGTTTGCGCAAGATCGGAGGTGTGTGTGTTCGGCGTGATCGGTAAGAGCGGGTGCATCACACCGATCGAAACGCCGCGCTCTCGCAGCGGAGCAAGATCTTCGACTGCGCATCGTCCCGAACAGTGAAGCGCCACTTTCGGGAGAATCGTGGCTTGTTTTGCGAGTTGTTCTGCGAAAGATCCGATGGCATCGTCGCTTACGGTGATCAACCAAAGCTCCGAGGGCGTGGGTTGACTCGAAAGAAAGCGCTCAGGAGAGCCATGCGTGCGTCGTGACCACAACGCGACTTCGTTCGATCGCGCACGTAGAGCTTCGCAAAGCGCACTACCCAAGCGCCCCGCCCCCCAGAGAGTGATCGTGGTAGGAAAAAATGTAGGTTGAACGGTCTTCATCGGAACCTCTTGAAGTGACGAGAGGAGTGACTTGTGGCCAAAAAAAGCCGTGTTCGCGAGCGTCCAAGCGAGAGCGTCGCTGATTTGAAAAAGCAGTGATCGTCTCGCCAAAAACGGGGCCAAGGGGCCTTTGGTCCCTTGTGGGGCGTGGGGTGACACCCCACCAAAACCCTCCAACCGCGTAAGTCCGAATGATGAAAGGATATCGGGCGGGCATATCTCAGTCTTTGACTTGCGGCCTTGCACAAGCTAGATAACAAAGGCAGGTTCGCTGCGAAAAGGATCGGCGGAGATCGGCGCGTGAAGAGAAAGATCGAAATAGGCCGATACATCCGTTGATTTGGATGGCTTCACAACGGGCCGTTGCAGGGATGTGGCGATGACTATCCAAAAAGAATCTGTTGGAAAGTGGCGCATTGAGATCGCAAGGTTGTGGACGAGGTGTTTTTGAAATGGGCCGTTGGAACGGTCGGATTGTTGGGAGGAATGGATGCAAAGAAGAAGATCGACGGGTTTGGGTTGGTTGATCGGGAATGTGTGTTTGTGCTTGTGGGTCTTGTCGTACGCGGTGGGGTGTCCAGAAGAAAAAAAGAAAGATGAGTGCCTGATCTCATCGGATTGCAAAGTCGACGATACATTCTGCAAAGCTGGAAAGTGCGTTCCTTTGGGCGATGTCGGGGCGGCTTGCACAGGCGATACGGATTGCTTGTTGCGCTCCAAACAAAGCAACCGCGCTTTGAATTGCCAAGCAGGCAAATGCACCGAAAAGTGCGAGACAAACTTCGATTGCAACGCGGCAACGCAGATCTGCGATCGTTCGATAGGCAAGTGTATCGCCAAAGATCCCGATGCTGGGGAGATCAACACCGAGCAAGCTCCCGGTGTAAAAGAAGGCGAAGATTGTGCCGCACCCACCGCACGTTGCGAACAAGGGCTGTCCTGTATCCAGCAAGCCGAGGGAAAGAATCGCAAGAAGATCTGTTGGAAGCCTTGCGCGAAAAACTCGGAATGTGCAGCGGGCAAGGTCTGTGCAGCGGGCCATTGTGTTCCTTCGGGCGAGACCTGTTCGTTTAATAGCGGCGGAACCTTGGACGATCCCTGTTGGCCCGGTCTCGATTGTCGCCGTGAAGCGGTGGTTGAAGGCACTTGTTATCTGCCTTGCAGTCAAGACACGGACTGCCCGACAGGTGTTTCTTGCACCGAAGTCGAACCCAACAAAAAATACTGCAAGGCCAAAGGCAAGTTGGCTGGACCTGACGAAGCTTGCGGAAAGATCAACAACGAAAACGTCGGTTGTGTCGATGGATACGGATGTATCCCCAAAAGTGCCGGCAGC
Organism: Myxococcota bacterium; assembly: GCA_023150835.1. Taxonomy (GTDB): domain Bacteria; phylum Myxococcota_C; class UBA6777; order UBA6777; family UBA6777; genus JAKLKB01. Next base: position 9,063 of record JAKLKB010000107.1, read on the forward strand.
AGCGACAGCGTCTGCACCAAAAAATGCACGCAAGCCACCGATTGCCAAGATCCCCGTTTTTGCAGCGGTGGATTCTGTGTGCTTGGAAACGTCGGGGAGGCCAAAGAAGGGGCCTCGTGCAAAAATGCGGCAGGCGCAACAAAACAAGAGATCTGCGCAGCGGGCTTGTACTGCTTGCTCTTTCAAGGAAAAGATCTCGGCTTGTGCTACAAAGAGTGCCGCGCTGATCCTGCCGTCTGTACGGCCCCCACACAATGCGTCACTCTTGCGAGCGCCAACACCAATGTCTGCCTCAAGACCTGCAAGCAAGCCAGCGATTGCACCGCTCCCACCAGCGCTTGCGCTTCGGTCGCCCAAGGCGGTCCTACCTACTGCCTCCATCCGTAATCTTCTCCGCACCTTGACAGCCCACCATAATCCCTCCATGTAGAGTCTCCATTTTGCCTGTCGTGGAGAGGATACATGCCGAAAAGCACACCCGTTGAGGCGCTATCTGCTGCAAAACTACGTCGCCGCGTCGATCCTGCGCGCTTACAAGAACTTGAACGAACGATGACTGCCCCTGTTGATGCGGATCTTGTTGGCCAAGGCCGCGCCGTCGATGCGTTGTCCTTTGGTTTGGATATCGGTGTAAAGGGCTACAACGTCTTTGTGGTCGGCCCTCCGGGAACGGGGAAGACCAGTACCGTCCTGCGTTTGGTGCGCGAACGCGCTCGCAAAGAATCGCGCCCCCACGACACATGTTATGCCTACAACTTCGACGATCCGCATCGACCGCAAGTGTTGACCTTGCCTTCGGGGGTGGGGGCCAAGCTCGACAAAGAGCTTCAACAAAGTACCTTGGCGCTTTCGCGTTCTATCGGACAGGCGTTGACGGACGAACATCTGATCCATCCAACCACCGCCGCCATCGAACAAGCGCGTGAAAAGCTGCGCGAGATCATGGTCGAACTACAAAAGATCGCCCACAACTACCAGTTGGAGTTGGAATCTGAAGACGATCAGTTTCTGCTCGTTCCGCTGATCGACGGAAAGCCCATCGAACCCGAGGTTTTTGAGGAGCTTTCTCCCGAAGTGCAAGTCTCGCTGCAACACAACATCGCGGAGTTTCAACAAGAAGCTGCTCCGTTGATCCACGCACAGCGCGAGCAAGAGCGCATTATCCACGATGAGACGGCGATTATCGAGCGCCAAGCCATCCAGATCCTTGTCGAAAAGACCTTTGAGTCCCTACTCAAGCGCTTTTCTGTACATGGCGAAGCGGTGGCGCATTATCTCGAAGGGATGCAAGAATATGTGCTGGATCATTACCGAGAACTGTTGATCGGTGTGCGCGGCAGCAGCGACCCGATGATGGAACCCCGTTCCATCCGTGAGGCCGAGATCCCAACGGCTTATCGTCTCAATGTCCTCGTCACACACAAACAGCGCGGTGCGCCCGTGGAATTCGAGAAAGAGCCGACGCTGCCCCATCTCTTTGGCTATCTCGAATACCAAGACACGCAACAAGGGCTTGCTGCCGATCACATGATGATCCGCGCTGGATCGTTTCATCGCGCCAACGGGGGCTATCTTGTGGTACAGGCCGATGAATTGCTCCGATCTTCCGATGTTTGGTTTGGTTTCAAACGCGCTTTGCGCCACCGCGAGATCCGTATGCAAGATCTCTGGGCCGATCCTGACAAACCCCGTATCCAAGGGGTTTTGCGCCCGATGGAAGTTCCCACCCATCTCAAGGTCTTGTTGATCGGGAGCGTGGAAAGCTATTACGCCCTGATGAGCGAAGACGAAGACTTCCGCCGCATCTTTAAGATCAAGGCGGAGTTTGAGCCTTGGTTGACATGGGACGATGAACACGAAGTCGCGATGATGCGGATGTTGCAGCGTGTGGCGAAAGAGGAACAACTGCTTCCTGTCGATCCTTCGGGAGCGGCGCTGATGATCGAAGAAGCGGCCCGAGAGATCGAGTCCCAAAGCAAGATATCTGCTTCGATCGCCGACGGTATCGACTTGTTGTGCGAGGCGGATCATTGGGCGCGTCACCGAAAAGCCGACGCCATCGCAGCGGATGATGTGCGTCGCGCTTTGTCTTTTCGCAACTATCGCAACGAGATCCTCGAACGCAATATCCACGAATCCATCAACAAAGGCGAAACGCTGATCGACACAAACGCCCTTGTGATCGGGCAAGTCAACGGTCTGTTGGTGTACGCTGCCGTCGATCATCGCTTTGGTATCCCCACCAAGATCACAGCACGCACCTACGCAGGCGAAGACGGCATCCTCAACATCGACCGTGAAGCCAATCTATCGGGCATTATCCACGACAAAGGCGCGATGATCCTTGTGGGTTATCTTGGGGGCCTTTTTAGCCAGCATCATCCGTTGTCTTTTAGTGCAAGCGTCACCTTCGAGCAGATCTACGGCGAGATCGAAGGCGACTCCGCTTCGTGCGCCGAGTTATACGCCTTGCTGTCGAGTCTTGCGCAAGCCCCCATCCAACAAGGTATCGCCATCACCGGCTCGATCAACCAACAAGGTTATCTCCAACCCATCGGCGAAGTGAACCTCAAAGTCGAAGGGATGTTTAAGATCTGCAAACATCGCGGATTGACGGGCAAACAAGGCGTGATCATCCCCATCCAAAATGCCGAACATCTCATGCTCTCCGAAGAAGTCATCCAAGCCGTCGAACAAGGTCTCTTTCACCTCTGGCCCCTCCACCACGTCGACCAAGGCATCCCGATCTTGATGGGCCTCAACGCAGGCACCCAACACGAAGACCTCTCTTGGACGCCCTGCTCTCTCTACCAACGCGTCCAGCAGCGTCTTGACCGCTTCCACGAGATCACTCGCTCTCAAAAAATCCGCTAATACGATATCCGCGAGATGTGTCATCGAAGATGGGCGCGAAGACACCCTGTGATTGGGCCACAGGGGGCTGCCCCTACATCTTTAACGATCACGCTACAGGCGGATTTCGTATAATCTCCCGCACCCAAAGCATCCGCTAACTTCTCGCACTCAAAATGCTTTCTTCGATGGCTAAAAAAAAATCATCCATCGCACAATTTTCTTCTTGCCAAGTTGGACTCTCTATGCTAGTACATCACCCTGCAAACGCGGCGATGACAAGTCGCCGCCCTCGCAAACCTCGCCGAAGTGGTGGAATTGGTAGACACACTATCTTGAGGGGGTAGCGGGCGTAAGCTCGTGTCGGTTCGAGTCCGACCTTCGGCACACTCTGAAAGCTCCAAGTGAAAAATCACTTGGGGCTTTTTTTGTTTGTTCTTTCACGAAGAGAACTTCTTCGTATATCGGCCAAGCACAACACCATGCTACGCACCGCCGCTTGACGAGAGAGAAAAAAGGCGTGTTCGTGCCGATTCAAGCGACAGAGCTGTTGGTTTGAAAAACAACGATCCCTTCGCCAACACGGGGTCAAGGGGGCTTTGCTCCCTTGCGGGGTTTGGGGCAGCGCCCTAAAAAACCGATGGAATCAAACCAAGCGAACTCTCACTTGACGATCCAGTTGCCACCGCGCCCTTTGGCGGGGATGGTGAGGCGCTGTCGCTGTCGGGTTGCGGAAAATTTTAGCTGAATGCCTGCAAGAGAAAAGCGGATCTCTTCTTCGTTTGGTGCTTCGGATGTTTGGTTTTTTGGGGCCGCTTCTTCCCAAGGGAAGGCCGCTTCGGAGTCTTCTGGAAGAACACGCACAGCACCCGCGAGATCTTCGCCAAGATAAGAGAGTAGAAAAAACTCCCTTTCAGTATGGACAGCAGCTTGCTTGGCGATCAGTTCTCGCAGGATTCCTTCGGGTAAAAGGTTGGAAAACCAAGCGTGTAGGCGTTGGCGTCGGTGGTGGATCGCGTCGAGGTTGTCCAAAAAGATCTGGCCCAAGACGGGTCTTTGCGCCATTTCTTTGTAACTATCGAGAAAGCGAAAGGATATCCCGGTCTGATCGTTTGCTAGAGTGAGATGGCGGTGGTACGGTGCTTTTTTGAGAGTGCATCGCGCCAAAGCCAACGGACAAGGAGTTCTTGGCTGCGGGGCAGTGGGGTGGGGTGGTGGTGAAAGAACTTGCCGAGGAGAACAAAGCTTTGTGGGTAAGGCAAAAGCTCGATGTGAGAGAAGGCTGCCTTTTCTTTTAGAAAGATCACAGCCCGTTTGGCGGCTTCTGTAGTTGAAATAGCGGACTCTTCGAGAACTTGGGCAGTCATGGAAAAGAGGTGCTTGCGGGAAGGCGTGCGTCCGAGGATAGCGAACAGCAAGCGAAAAAGCAGCGGGTGTGGGACTTTTCCAAAGGACAGGCTTTGAAGGTGTTCTGCGATCTGTGAAATGTCGGTGGGAGCGTCTTTTGGGGCGCGTGCGCGGTCGATTGCGTCGAAGACTTCGTCTTGGCGCATTACTTTTGCTGTGGAGTGGGTACGTTCAAAGACTTCGCGAGGGATATCTTCGGATGCTGTGCGGAGAATACACGCAGGGATCTCGTATTCACGGAGGCGTTTTGCAACGTGGAAGGCTTGCTGCCGTCGTTCGAGGCAGGGTTGCTGTTCAAGAAGCCATCGAGAGAGATGTTCTGGATCAAGCAGACGGGTCATCGGAAGCCAACGCGAAGGCTCTGCATCGGTCTGTTTTTTTATGCGCTTTTTTGAACGGTATGGGATCTTCGTGGTCGAGATCAAAGAAGAAGGCGGAGTCCTCTTCGGAGGGCCAAAACGCATCAAGCAGAGCGAGGATGCGCTGTTGCCCATCGACAACCCAAAGAGCATCGTTGCGCTCGGAAGCGTGGATGGAGAAGCGGCCCAAGCGTACAAGGCTCGGAGGAGCGTGTGTTTCCCAAAACAGCAAGATGCCGATGGGATAACCGCGATAAAGGCTGTCAAGTAGTTTTTGGCGGTCGTGATCTTCCCAACGGAAGGGGTTTTGGAAAGGAGGGATGCGTACACGCCCGCGCTTCACATCGGCCAAGAGGCTTTCGATCTGAAAGGTTGTTGTTTCGGTGGTGCGGTCGAGATCTTGGGTGGATTTTTTCTTGTGTTCGTCCATAAAAACAAGCCCTTCGCGGAAAAGGAAAGCAGCGACGCTGCCCTATTCTACACGAGGGATGGCAAAAGGGTTCACAAAAGATTTGCCTTGATCGGGTTCATCAGCCTTTTGCCCACTCGCGCAGTTTCTCTTGTGCTTGCTTTTGGACGCCTTTGGGATTTTTTTCCCAACTGCCTGCTTTTTGCAACCCATCGATGATGGCTTTGGCCCATGCTGCGCGGTGCTCTTTGGGTGGAGCGTTTTGATCGATGCGCTGATTTTTCAGATACAAGAAGAACTTGTCGGGGCGCGCTGCAAACTCCGCAAAGATCTCTGCAACGCTGTCTTCGATGGAGAATTGCGCTGTTTGCTTGACTTCGGGAGGGCGGCCGAGCAGATGTTCTCGATGGAACTCCAGCCAACCTTTTTCATCGGCCCCGAACATCTGTCGAAAAGCCCACTCCACAAGAACGGCTTGATCGGAACCCTCTGGAAGACTTCGGAAGGTCTCGATGTCAGACTTCAAACCCGAAAGTAAGTTGGGAGCGTACCTTTGGGCTGCAAGCTTCCGGCAAAGCGGATGGAGCGTCGAAAAAGAATCCCATATCTGCCCAAGGTTGTTGGTTTTGACCCACGACGGTGTTGTGTCGACTTCTTGTGGGGCGGATTGGGGGGTGATCTCTGGTGGAGCGCTCAAAGGTTTGCAGGACTGTTTCTCCGCCCATCCAAGGGCCTCATCTACAGGCCGGAGTGGGACTTGCGAATGGTCTTTGAACCACGCATGACCGGGAAAACCAAAGGAACGGGGGAGCCTCTCTGTGGCTTCAAAACAAAGCATCTTGCGTAGATCGTCGAGGGCTTGGTTGTCTTCAAAGAGTTGTTTGCGCTTTTCTTGGATATCTCTGGGGAGTTGCTGGAGGTAGATGGTTTCGGTGTTGTCGCCCATCTCTTCGCCAAGATAGCGCGCCCTTGCATCTTCGATCACCATCCGTTCGATCTCGATCTTGACCGAACCAAGCCCGAATGATTTGCCTCGTCCCATCTTGTGCAATAGGCCCGACTCAAGGGCAAGCGCGTAATGAAGCAGCGCCACCAAACGCGCATCAAGCCCCGCAAAGTTCACTTGAAATACGAACATGGAACCCGCCTTGACGGGATGAAGCGTCGAATAGCCCGTTTGTCCTGATTTGTTCGGGTCGCTCTTCGATATCTTCGTTTGTGCGCTCTTTTGGTGGTGATAAAACTTCTGGCGTGAGATCCCCTGTTGAGGGCCATAAAAGGCGGTGTGATGGGCACGTGGAGAGCTTTGGTAGAGGTACAGGGTCTCGCCTCTTGCGACGAAAACTTGGTTGTCTTTTTGGTAGGGCTTGGCATCGCTGATCTGAACGCGCCCACGAAGCAGCTTGGCGTTTGGCCCGTGCGTCATGTTGCCAAATAGCGCGCAGGTCGGGCAGATATAGTCCCCGTCACACAAAAACTCTGCTTTATTCGATCCACCCGATACGATCGAAACACAGCCGCGCCCGGCAAACTCCGCTACGGAACGCACCACGCCCTTGATCGAGGCTCCCGGGATCTGCTGCGCTTCGTGGAAAGGTTTTGATTGGGCTTGTGCGTTGATCTCAAGTGGTGTATAGGCCACAAGCTTACATTCAAACCGTCCACTGTAACTTTTGGTGCTCCTGTGGGTTCTCGGATCCGAAAAGAAGGTCGAGATATCGCGTGGATAACAACGGTCGACAGGAGCGGGTCGCTGCAATATACGGAAGGGATACGTCACGTTTGATTTTGGATCTTGGGGCATCGGTCACTCCGCTGTCTTTTTACCGCCATCGCAAGGCGGCGTATCGTTCAAAACACGACTCTCCGCTTGGATTTTTGTACATCCGAACTTCCAGATGAAGGCGCTTTTTGGAGCCGCCTTGCTCTGCAAGCAGATCTTTGCTGCATAGCGAAAGTTGTTGTAGCTCGACATGGTATGTGTTGGAGGACGCTTCGCCTCTCGCCTTGGGTGCCTCGTTTGCATCGGAGGCATCGTCCGTATCGTCGGAAACATCGTCTTTATCGTCGAAAGACTCGTTGCTTTCGCCTGTTTCGCCTGTTTCGTCTTCGTCGAGGACGCTGTCGTTGTTCTCGTCGGATGAATCGGGCAACACGAACGATGGCGAGCGCTCCAATTCGTTGCGCAGTTCCAAAGAAGCGTCATCGAGTTCTGTTGGGGCATAAGCCGCGTCTTCGCCGAGATACACTACGCGATACACGCCACGATCCAGCCGCTTCCAGCGCAACTCCCCATCCTTCCAAAAGATGCGTACGTGCAGGCTGTCTTTGAGTGGGTGGTCCGCTTCTTTGAGGCGCTGCACTTCTTCTTTGAGGCGCTGCACTCGTCCCAGCCATGCTCGATCGATCCACTCTGCCCAGATATACGCCTCTTTTGGCCAAGGCGCTTGTTCCAAAAGGGCGACCCACCGATCGGGGGCCAGATCCGAAGATCGTAGGATGCTGCTCATCGCCCTCCCCCGCTTGATTCGGGCATCCCGTCGCGCCATACACGTGGCTGCAAGCCTTGATTCCACTGATCTTGCGGAAGGTAGGCTTGAAGAGCGCGTCGACTCCAAGACAACAGTTGCTTGCGTTTTTCTTCTGTATCCAGCGCGTACACGTTCCAGACGCCATCTTCTTGTGCAGGCGGCAAGATATCATCGAGCGCTTCAGGTGCTTTCCCAAAGCCATACTGCGCTTTTTCTTGTTTGGTTGCGCGAGCCTCGATGCCAAGGATCTTTTGGCCCGTATAATCGAACGGATAACGCAAGCTGATATGGCGGATGTGGGCCTTGACATGTCCCAAACCACGAGAGGTCCCCAGTCCCAACGGTAGGCGTTCTTCTTCCATGTCCCGCAGACCCAACGCCAACAGCCCCAACTGCCACGACTCGAAGTTCTCGATCGCAAGGGAGGTTTGGAAGATCCCTTTGATCACCACCATCAGATCGTACTTTGCGCCTGTGGCTGCGCCGCCTGTTTTTCGATCGATGGCAACCCCATCGCGCACTTCGGTTTTGACTTCACCTTTTGCGTAGCCGTCCGTAAAAAAGGTACGCCCTCGAAACGCCAAAGAGCCAAAGATCTTGCAAGCCATACACGAACACCGATACAACTCAGGCGTCGGAAGTTCCGACTTTTCAAGGCGCTTTCCGCAAGAGCGCTCTGGATGCTCTGCTTCAAACAGATAAGGCAGACAAACGGGTGTTTTTTCTGGCAAAAGCGTACGCACGATGCGTTCGCAATGGCTGCGTAGCACGCCTTTGAGGCTGGTTCCCGGGATATAGGGTTTGGCCTCTTCGCCGATGGCGTAAGTGACCACAGGCGACATATCGGGACCGTGAATGCTTTCTTGGCCGCTTTTGATCAACAGCGGGCCTTTGACTTCGATATCAAATGAGATCTGTGCGCTACACAACAAACGCTTACGCATGGGTGGCCTCCTGTTCCAAACCTTTGCGGAGATCGGCTTTAATCTCTTCCAATGTAAGGTTTTGCATGGTGCGATCGAGCAGATAAGGCAGCCGATCTTTGGGGCGGCGCAGATCGACGCGCTGGTAGGTGGCGTCTTTCAGTTCGGCTGCACCGAAGCCTCGCGTCGTCATCCCGCCCAAGTGGACTTCTCGCGTCCATTCGAGGAAGGTCATCTGTAGCAGCCGCTCTTCTTTCTCGGTGATATTTTCGGCTTGCAGCAAAAAGTCGAATTGTGCGCCCGCAGGCACCACATCGTAATCGTACTTGACGTTCGGAACCGCTGTTCCTGCGTCTCGATCGATCCCGACACCATCGCGACGTTCGAGGGCACCTGCCCACGAAGAACAAGGCCCATCTTGAAAATACACTTTTCCTTTGGCGAGGCTCGAACCAAATAGCTTGCAGATATCACACAGATGCTTGTCGAGGATCGATTCGATCTCGTGTTCGCTTTTGGCGCGGTGTAGGGCCTCTAGGTATCTTTTGGAGAGCTCTTGGTTTCCGCCCGCGCAGACGCCTTGATGTTTATCCAAAAAGCAGGTCGAGGCTCCCAAAAAATGACACAGACGCTCTGTGGTCGAACGGAAGACGCCTTTGAGCGAAGAACCCGGCAACAGCGGCTTGCCTGCATAATCCAGCAATACGGACATATCCGTCCCTGACTCGCTTTCGTTGCCTGTTCCAAGATGAAACGCCGCCCGAAATACCAATTTCCCCGAAAGGCGGACGCGATTTTGTAAGTGCAGCATATCGTCTCCTCGATGTCTGGTGCAGATCAAAGCACGCATCTGCGTTTGCCTTTGTGCGTGCCGTCTCGTTCTATCTCTTTGATGGCGGCTTGCCTTTCGACGCCTCTTGTTTTTTGGGCTCGTCTTTTCGTTGTTCGCCTTTTCCCTTGGGTTGGGCATTTGGGGTGTTGGCGCCTTGGTTGCCCTTGGGTTGGGCATTTGGGGCGCTGGTGGCTTGGTGGTTTTTGGAAGGATTGTCTTGGCTGACGAATTGGGCTGCGAAGGTCAGTTTGGCTGCGACTCGTCCAACGAACAACAAACACAGCGCATCTTGAAGGGGCGGAGCGACTTGTTCGCACAAACCTTTGAGCGTGATCTGCCCGTTGTCTTGGGGCTGTTCGAGATATCGGCCCCACAACAGCCAAAAGGATTCGTAATTGCCTTCTTTGGTCTTGCCCGGATGCTGTTTTTCGTAGGCTTCTTTGTTTTTGCGATCGCGTTGTTTTTGATGGTTGACCAGCTCTCGCAAGCCTTTTTGCCCTGCGCCTGTGGTATGCGATACCAACGCATGCAGTTGTGAACGCGAGATCGCTTTGTTTGGCGGGTTGGCTTGATAAGACTGATAAAACGCCTCGATAGAGGCTTCCAAAAGATCGTCGAAGGCTGCGGAACGAAGAGACTGCGCCATGACGTTATCTTCCCTTTTTGTCGATGGTTTCGTAAAGATAGGCGCTGTGAAGGTGACGTAAAGCAACCGAAGCGATCTTGAGACGCAAGGTGTTTTTCTGCTCGCCTTCTGCTTCGCCGATCTCTTGGCTGAACTGTTTTTGGTGCTCGCCCCATGCTTTGTCAGCTTTTTGACGGAGGCTCTCTAAAAAGCCGAGAGTGGCCTCACCCAGCGTCTGCTTCTTTCCGTCGTCCAAAGTCAGCCAGCCTTCTTGCTTTGACTTTTCTTTCCCTGTTTGGCGTTGGATGTAGGCCGTGATGTCGTGGAATCGTCGTGTCGAAAAGCCAAGAACTTCGAGGTGAGAGACTTGTGTCTTGCTTTTGCCGCTGCCGAAAGCTTTGGCCATGTGGCGCGCAAGTCTTCGGAGTTCCTTGAGCAGATCTTCGGACTCAAGCACTCCGTTGGCGGTTTTTTCAAAGGCAAGGGTGTATTCGCTGCTAAAGTTAGGCACGGGCGTTCTCCTTTTTTCAAACAACCAAAGGCAGATGGATCGGGGCGCAGACGATGATCTGCCCAAAGCCTTCTTCGCGTCTTTCGCCGATCCCCTGTGCTTCAAGTTCTTGTAGCTTCGACAACAGATCTTTTCGTGGCAGCGGGCTTTTGGCGTACAGAACAGAGCCTGCCGAAAGCCCCCATTCATCGTCCTTGTGGATACGGTGGACCACGTTCCACGTCGCGAGGTGAACCGATTTGACGTGCTGATAGGGATCGTTTAGCTCGACGATCTCGCCGACCGCTACTTGTAGATCCAGATGATTCCGTAAGTAGCGATCCAAGAGGATGGTTGGCGTTCGCAACAGGATCGCAAAAGCCCCGTCTCCTTGGCTTTTTTGAAACTGTGCAAGTCGCGCCTCCAACGCAGGGCGCTGTTGTTTTTGCAGCGTCATACGAACCTGCCCAAACCCCCGTGATCGCTCGCTCCCAAGGAACATCGGCGTTTTACAAAGCTCTTGGAGCTTTTCGAGATAGCGCTCTTCCACCCGACCCACCCCCGCAAAAACAGCAGGCTGCTTTTTGAGAAGGCTTGTCTCGTTTGCCCCCGCTGCTTCGTTCCGCCACACATCATCCACCGCAGAACGGCCATACAAGATCCCACCCGCTGTACTGCCCGTTGTGGCGTCCAGCCCTACACCCATGCGGCTTCGATAACTCACGCGGGGCGGCATCTCTTGGCTCTTTTGGTAGGCGTACACATAACCCGCAAAAGGCTTGCGATCTTCCCCACAGCCCGCAGGCTTCGCATTGGACCCTGTTTTGGCGGAAAGAGTGTGGTTGCATTGAAAGCGTTTGCCGAGTTCTTCTTCTTTTCCTGCGGCGTAGTAGCACAACAAGTCTTCGACGCCGTGTTTGTTCGGACCGCCGTGGCGTTTGCATGAAACTGTTGTCAGCGGATAGGGGCTGCTTTGCCAAGAACCCGGATACAAGAAGGGATAGCGTTGTTGGCCTTGTGTGAACAGTCGATAAAAATCGTCCCCAAGCCCATAACGCCGAATCCATGCGCTTGCAAACATTCCGCGCAAGGTACTGCCCGGGATATAACCAAGGGTCTCGGGAAATTGTTCGTTGCGCTTCTTTTTGATCGTAAAGGGCGATTGCAAGGTCGCTTCAAAGGCTACATCGATCCACATGATGCGCGTCCTCTCTCTTGTTTTCGGTCTCTCTTTGATCGACAAACACGGCTGCTTTTTTTAGGATTTCTGCCGCTGTGCTTCCCAGATATCTGTTGTTTCGGAGGCCAGCGGAGCCATCAAAAAAGCCATCTGCTCGCGCAACGAGCCTTTGTTGTTTAACTCGTAAGGATCTGGATCAAGGCCGATGGTTTGGACTTGCGCGACGATGCTGCCTGCGCCTGTCGACCGATGCCCGCCGATGTACGAAAGCATACACAGCCCGCCCAACAACAGCGCTAGTGCTGGATCTTGGCTGTCTTTGTTCAATGTCCGCCAGCACCAGATCTCGCCTTCCATCGTTTCACGCAGCGCGTACACGGTGTCGAAGAGGCTTTGATGGCGGGGCCTGCCCAACCGACGGTCGATCTGGATGCGTTTGCGCACCGACTCTGCATGGTTAGAAGATGTCAGCTTCACATCCGAAAAGACCGCATGGATCTCTTCTTGTGCAGGGACGCCAAAGATCGCATTCAGCCATGTTTGGTAATACAAGTGCGTGAATTTGCCTTCGTGGTGTCGGGTGAGTGAAAGCCCCATCGCTCGGCAGAGATCCGTACACTTGTCTCGAAGATTTCCCTTGAGTGTCGACCCCGGGATATAAGGTCGACCATGCCCGTCCTTGACAAAGGTGAGATCCACGCCCCTGCGCCCTACGCCTGAACCACAAAATAGCCGATCCATCGACATATTTTCAGGTTCTTCTGAGAGCGGTGTACGCTCTTTTTGCGGAGATTGCGGAACCAAACGATAGCGTAGATGGATCTGAGTCAAGCCTGTCGTCTGCTCGGTACGCATGGCCTACTCCTTTTCAACGGGTTGGGGGCGACTGGCGGGCTCGCCTGCTTTGAGCCGATTTGCGGACTCGTTGGCTTCCAGATGAGCCGAAGGTTCGGCGATGTACGGATAAAGCGTCGCAAAATCCAACGCCGAGGTACTTCGACGAGCCTTTGCTTTGGTGCTGCGCCAAGGTGGGGCATCCATGCCGAGTTGCTCGAAGAATTCCAGCAATGCGTTGCGTTGATCTGCATGAAGCCGTGTCAACAAGCGATAGGTCTCAAATTCTGTGCGGCTGCCTTCTTGAAAGAGCAGATCAGCCAGTTGATTGACGCGCCCTTTGCGTAAACCTGCCTCAATTAAGCGGTCGCATTGCTTTTGAAATCGTGCTGCTTCCGAGCAAGAGCGCGGCCATTCGGTCAAAGAGGTGCCATCTTTCAACCGCAGATCTTCTTCTCGGATATCCGCGAGATCGACGTAGTGTGTTTGGGACACATCCGCGAGATCGAGAAAGGGTTCATTTTTTGGGGAGGCTTCCTTTGTGGCCAGTTTTTCCGAAGATGACCCTTTTGAGGCCAAACCCAAAGACGTGTTTCTGTGCTCGGCTTCGACCTCGGACTTGCGCCGTTTGGCGCTCTTGAGGAGCTCTTCGGCTTGCTCCAAGACGACGCGAAAGGGCTGGGTGGAACGTGCGATCGCGATACCAAAAGAGATCGTTAATCCGTTCCCGCAGTGCGTTTTGAAAAAGTCTTTGTCTTTGAACTCTTTTTGGGTGAGTTCTTGGAAGCGTTGAGCGGCTTGGATCGCAAAGCGCAGCGCAAGATCCACCCGCAGCACCATCACAAGGTCATCCCCCCCAAGCAACAAGATATCCGCAGGCAGGATCAGCCTTTTTTTTCGCAAATAGGGGGCCGGCAACAGCTTCTTCAACGTCTCATAGGTCGCTTGACGCAAGGCTCCATCCACCGTCTTTGAAAAGATGCGATAGGTTTCTTCGTTTGGGATATCTTTGACGATACGGCCCATCGCATCCCCGTCTGCGTACAGCAGCGCGATGTAATCTTTTCTCGTGATCGAGGCTGCGCCGATATCATTGAAGCTCTCAGGACGCCACAGATTCTTCTTTGCGTCTTGTTGGCCGTAGTATTCCAGCAATTCTTTCCATGCTGGCCCGTTTCCACGATTCAACCGCTTTTCGTTGCATACGCGGCAGATCTTTTTGTCTTTGTCTTTGGTGCTGTACTCGGCTGGGTTCTGGGCGCAACTGGCGCAAGCACGCCACATCCCGAAGTGACTTCGTGGGTAGGCTTGGGCTTTTTGGCTATAACGTCGCTTCGCAAGGCGACTGTGTAGGCTGCTCACCTCTTTTTTGAAGTCGCCCCGTTGCTCGCAAATCGCGTATTCGATAGACAATCCGCCGCCGCTCTTTGATGAAACCCGACGTTGGTAACTCTCCAAAAAATCCAAGATCTCTCTTTCGTTCGGGCAGTCCTTGACACAAAACAGCGCACTGCCGCCTCCCGCGTAAATCAACCGATGACGCGGTTCGGGAAAGGCTTGTTTGAGCGAGCGTTCAAGGGTGTCACGGTTGAGTTGATCGAGGATCGCCGAGCCACCCCGAATCTCGCCCGCGGGGCTTGTTCCAAAGACAAAGGACTTGATGGAAGGAAAGTCTATCAATACCAAGCGATCTGTCACGGATCTTCTCCTTCGTTAAAGGCTACGCATCAACGCCCTTGTCGCGGCGTGGGCGACTCGGCGTCTATCCTCTCCAAAAAGCAAAACGTCGTGTCGGTTTGCTTTCTGACTTGTTTTCGTCTCGCTTTTCAGTTGGGGACTGGGGGGGCTGGATCGGTGGTGGGTTGGGGGCGTTTTTGCTTTGCGGCCTTGACCGCTTCTTCGAGACCTGCACGAAGCTTGCGTGCATTTTCGGCAAACGAAGGCTCATCTTTGGTGTAATCGTCGATCGCACGAAGAAAGGAGTGCGTGGCGTTGATCCATTCTCGGCGGGCGGTATGTTCGCGGGTCGATGGATCACTTTTCCAATCGAGGTCTTTGCGGGTTTGAACTTGGGCATCGAGCTGTTTGCCTGCTTCGATGATCTGGTCAAGTACCCAAGCGAGGCTGTGCGTCCCCAGTTTGCACTGCTCCAACACCGCTAGTTTGTCGGGGTATTGTTGCGAACGCTCTGCAAGTCGAAGCGCGATGCCAGCTTCTTCGTCGAAGGAGCGTTGGGTCACTTGGAGTCCATCGGGCAAGAAAAAATCCAGCGCGTCTTGAAGTGTACGTTGTTGCTCGGTGCGCTCTTGCGTGTTGGGTGATCGCAGGGAGGCGAGGTGGGTGAACGCTTGCAACGCCGTCGACAAGCAGCGGTGTCCTTCGTCAAATAGCTGATCAAAGGTTTGTAGAGCATCGCGCACTTTTTGTTTTTCGAGGCTGTAGGGATCGATATCTTTTTGCGTGCTTTGTCGCAACGCTTCGCAGCGTTGTTCCAGCCGAGGCAAGTGAACCGCCAAATAAGCATGCGGCTCGATCAGGCTTCTTTGTGGTCCTGTCCATGTTTGACTTTGTACCAACATCTTTTCCGTACTCAGCGCCTTTAGATCCATCGGATATCTCCGCCGTGTTGAGGGGAACGGGTCGAGAGGTTGCTTTTTTTCGGCCCGTTTTCGTTGTCTGGTTTCTTCGGGGGATTGTCGTGCTTTCTTCTCTTCTTTGTTATCTGATCTGGCTTCTTGAGCGCAAGACATTTCTTTTTGTTTTGCTGTGGCGGTCTTGTTCTTCGGCATCTTCTTGATCATCCACAGGGAAAGGGGGTTCGCGACCGACTTTTTTGTTGAGCGTCAACAGAGAGGGGGGTTCGTGACCGACTTTTTTGTTGAGCGTCAACAGAGAGGGGGGTTCGTGACCGGCTTTTTTGTTGAGCGTCAACAGAGAGGGGGGGGCGTGACCGACTTTTTTGTTGAGCGTCAACAGAGAGGGGGGTTCGTGACCGACTTTTTTGTTGAGCGTCAACAG
>JAKLKB010000237.1 GCA_023150835.1 Myxococcota bacterium
TTGCCGCCTTCGGGAGTGGAGACGCTGTGGGTGTCGGCGAGGGCCTGTCCACCGAGGGCTTGGATCTCTGCAACCACTTGGGCGGCGGGGCCTGCGCTGATCTCGCCGCTGCCATCGCGGGCGATCCCGATATCATTCACTACCACTCTTGCTCCACGCTTGGCCAACTCCAGCGCGTACACACGGCCCAATCCGCCCCCTGCGCCCGTCACCACCGCCACTTGCCCATCAAAGCGGATCGGAGGTTGTTCTGGCTTGGCCACAGCTTGGCGTTTTTTCGGAATAGCTTTCCAGAAATAGCCGACAAAACCGCGTCCTTCGTCGTAATACTTCCGTCGAAATACCATCTCTACAGGCTGGCCCACAGAGATATCTTCGATGGCGCAGTCTGTAAAGTCCATCATCAGTCGCCCACCGCGTTCAAACTCGATCATGCCGTAGATAGCGGGTGGGTCTTGTGAGACCGCCAACATATCGCCTGTAAAGCTCTTGACGTGGGCGCTTTGATCGGCAAACGGATAAGGATCTTGGGGGCCGATATGTTTGCACTCGGGATTGACGCACACCTGTGAAGGCGGATACTGCGGCGTTTTACAGACTTGGCAACAGCCGCCTACAAAGCCCAAGATCATCTCGCGGTTTCGCCAAAGCGCGGTCATCGCCGTCTGTGTCGGGCCTTCTGCGCGGATGCCTTTTTCGGCGTCAAGCTGCTGGCGAAAACTCAGAAAGCGAAAGTAGTTGTTTGTGGAGCGCTTGTTTTGGAGCGTGGCGTTGTATCCGTGAATGGGAAGGCGATCGCGGATCTGTTCGGTCACTTCAAACAGAAAAGCGTCGCAGCCTTGTCCAAAGCTTGCCATCGCGATCTTGTCACCGGGTTTGGCCGATTCAAGGGCGGCGATCAACATCAAGAAAGGATGGGCCACGCCTGTTTCTCCGCAATGATCGTGGAGATTGTCTTGGAGACGGGCCTTGCGTGCGCCGAGTAGTTTGGCGATGCGTTGGTGTTCGCTTTTGAAAAAACACGGATACACGAGGTGATCGATATCGTCGAGGGTGAGGCCCGCTTTGTTGAGCAAGCCGCGCAGTGCTTCGGGGATGATCTTGGCGTAGCCTTCATCGCGCACCCAACGCTCTTCCCATGTGTACGGATAACGCTGGCCCTCGCTGCGGTAGTGATCCACAAAGTCATACGAAAGCGAATGGGTTTCTTGCAACGAAGCAAGGACATCTTCGCGCCCCAAAAGCAAGGAAGCTGCGCCATCTCCGTACCACATCTCATAAAACGAGGCGACACGTGCGTCCCGCATATCGCTTGTGGTCAACAACACGCGGTCTTTTTGCCCCGAAGCAAGGGCATGATACGCCGAAAGAAGCGCCGAAGTACCTGCGCGCTGTGACGTCGTAAAATCGGCGGTTTCGAGCATCGGTGACAGATGCAGCGCGGTCCCGATTACTGAGGCCGCTGAACGATCGGCAAAAGGAAAGGTGGTTGAACTGCAATACAACGCACCAAGGGCGGCGGGATCTTGGCCGCGCAGGCACGCTCGGGCTGCGCTAACGGCCATCGTTAGGCTGTCTTCGTCCCAGTTGGCAAACGACCGCTCGCCTTGGGCGATCATCATCAAGGCGGGCATATACCAGCCCATCCCTTCGTAGATGCTTTGCCGCTGCAAACGCCAGCGCGGGATGTAGGCCCCATACGAACAAATTCCGATCATGATCTGCTGCTCCTGCTATGCGTTTGGGCTCTTTTCTGCGGTGTGGCTTGCGATCCGACCTTGAAACGCGCCGATCGCTTCCATCGCGTTTTCGTAAAACTCTGCACCGTTCCATCCGTCGATGGCGGCCCAATGCTCGCGGATCGCCTCGGGGCTTGGTTGTTCTCCGAGGTACGCACCCGCGCCTGTTGCGATGGCTGCGCGGCTATAATGCCCCATACCTGCGTTGTAGATGTGGCCGCGCCACTTGCAGCGTTCGCTTGCCAATAACAGCACCAGCGGCGCAACGTGCGCAGGATCCAGCTTTTCGAGTGCATCGGGTGGCAGGATATCTTCGGTCATGCGGGAACGTGCGATCGGCGCGACCGTGTTGACCATGATCCCGTAGCGTGCGCCTTCTTGGTTTAGTGCGTGCATCAGGCCGACAAGCCCGAGCTTTGCTGCGGCGTAGTTGGCTTGTCCGAAGTTTCCGTACAAACCAGCAGCAGAAGAGGTCATGATGATCCGCCCGTAGCCTTGGACTTTCATGACCTCAAAAGCGGGCTGTGTGGTGTGGTAGGCTCCGTCGAGATGGACGCTCATGACATCTCGCCATTGGTCGGGTGTCATCTTGGAAAAACTTTTGTCGCGCAAGATCCCCGCGTTGTTGATCAAGATATCCACCCGCCCAAAATGCCCAACAGCCGCTTCGATCAGAGCCTTGCCGCCTTCGGGAGTGGAGACGCTGTGGGTGTCGGCGAGGGCCTGTCCACCGAGGGCTTG
>JAKLKB010000238.1 GCA_023150835.1 Myxococcota bacterium
TCCCCCGTGAACAGGGGAGGGAGCGAAAGTCGGAAGCATCGGGGATTTTGTTTTTTCATGACGCACGCTGTATGCACCAAATGCAGACGCTGCCCGTTCCAACTTCCCCCCGTTGGCCGGGGGGATTGAGGGGGGGAGAACAAAAGAAAAGGCGATCAAGACTGACTCTACGAGGTTTTCACCTTAACAAGGCGCGTATGGGGCATTGCCCCACGCCCCACAAGGGAGCATTGCCCCCTTGACCCCGTGTTTGGCGAACAGATGACTGTTTTTCAAGCCAACGCCGCTGTCGCTTGGAATGGTGCGAACACGGGGGTTTTTGGCCCACAGGAAGATGCTTGTCCTCCCCTATGCCATCCTATTCCTGTTCGGTGTGATCGGCGTGCGTTGTGGGAGGTTCGGAGGAAGAGGCTTCGAGAAGGTGGAGGATGGTGTCAAAGATCGCGAGCAGATCGCCATCCGCAGGAGTGAAGAGTGCGCGGACACCGAGATCTCGGAGGATGGTGTGGTCTTGTTGGGGGAGGATACCGCCCATCACCACGGGGATGGCGTCGGCGGCACCTGCATCGCGAAGTCCTTGCATGATCTGCTGGGTGATCTCGAAGTGGGAGCCGCTAAGAATGGAAAGCCCGATGATATCGGCGCTTTCTTCGACGGCGGATTGTACGATATCGTCGGGGGAAAGGCGGATCCCCGCGTAGATCACATCGAAGCCAAGATGACGTGCGGTGACGGCGATGATCTCGGCTCCGTTGGAATGTCCGTCCAGACCGGGTTTTCCGATAAGCATACGCGGTCGATGCCCAAGGCGCTCGCTGAGGGCTTGGACACGGTCTTGGAGAGGGCGTCGGCGGTCTTCTTGGAGAGAGAGGGTTTGGCCTTCGATGCCGGTAGCTGCGCGGTATTCACCAAAGACACTACGCAGAGCATCGGCCCATTCTCCTGTCGTCACGCGAGCGAGGGCGCATTGGATCGAGGCGGGCATCATATTTTGTCCGCTGCGAGCGGCTTCTTGGAGGGAGTGAAGGGCAGACTGGACTTTTTCTGGACTGCGTTGCTGGCGCGTCTGATTGAGAAGGGCAAGCGTTTCGTTGGCGGCGAGGGGATCGACGCGAAACAAGCCGCTGTCTTGGTCGGATATCAGGGGAGAGGGCAAGCTTTCGGTCCAACGATTGACGCCGACGACGATCTGTTCGCCGCGTTGGATGCGGCTGATGCGCGCCGCCATCGAGCGCACAAGAGCGCTTTTCATGTAGCCGCTTTGGATCGCAGCGTGGACACCCCCCATGCCAAGGATATGTGCGATCTCTTCGCGGGCTTCGGATTTGATCGCGTCCGTTTTGGACTGGATCACAGGGCTTCCATCGAAGAGGTCGGGGTATTCGAGAAGATCGGTTTCGTAAGCAAGGATCTGTTGCAAGCGTAGAGACCATTGTTGATCCCAAGGTCGCGGAAGGGAGAGGGCTTCGTTCCACGCGGGGAGTTGGAGGGCGCGGCAGCGGGCTTTTCGGCTAAGGGTGACTCCAAGGGTTTCGAGCAAGATGCGCCATGCGTTGTTTTCGGGCTGTTGTTCGGTGAGTCCGAGCGAGTTGACTTGCACACCATAGCGAAAACGCCGATGTTGGGGATCTTGGATGTGATATCGAGACAGGGTGATCTCGTCCCATAGCTCGGCGAATGCACGCATCTTACAGATCTCTTCGACAAAACGGATGCCTGAGTTCACAAAGAAACTGATGCGTTCGACGACTTGGCCGAAGTCGTGTTCTGGGATCTGTCCACGTTGTTGAAGAAGATCAAGCACGCCGAGGGCGGTGGAGAGGGCAAAGGCGACTTCTTGGGCAGGTGTCGCTCCTGCTTCTTGGAGGTGATAAGAGCAGATGTTGGCGGCGTTCCATTGGGGGAGATGGATCAGGCAGTATTCGTACATCTCGGCGATGATGCGGAAGTGGGCGTCGGGTGGAAAGAGATACGTTCCGCGTGCGAGATATTCTTTGACGATATCATTTTGGGTGGTTCCACGGAGGGAAGAGACCGATACACCGCGTTCTTGGGCGAGTGCGATATACAACGCAAGCAACCACATGGAGGTGCCGTTGATGGTCATGGAGGTGTTCATCTGATCGAGCGGGATGGCGTCGAAGAGGGTGTGCATGTCGTCGAGGCTGTGGATGGGAACGCCGACTTTGCCGACTTCGCTTTTGGCAAGGGGATGATCGGCGTCATAACCGCATTGGGTGGGGAGATCAAAGGCGATGGAAAGGCCGGTTTGTCCGGCTTCAAGGTTCTGTTTGTAGAGTTGGTTGGAGGCGTAGACGTTGGTGTGTCCTGCGTAGGTACGGAAGATCCAAGGTCGATCGGAGGTGGGAGATCCGTTGCGATCGAGGATTTGGTGAGCGGAAGGGGAGGAAGGCATGGTGGTGTCTCCGTATCGCAAAG
>JAKLKB010000108.1 GCA_023150835.1 Myxococcota bacterium
CCTGCCAGCCCGGCCCGAACTATGATCCCCGCTATGGAACGGGTTTGATCTACAAAGAATAGGCGGTTTAGCGTGCAGCCGTACAGACTTGGAGAGGGGCGGGGGCTTGGGCGAGTTGGAGTTCTTGGAGGTTGGGGACCAAGACGATCTCGGTGCGTCGGTTGCGTGCGCGATCTTCTTTGCTTTCGTTGGAGGCGGTGGGTTGGTATTGCCCGAAGCCAGCGGCGGATATCAGTTCGGGGGGCATTCCAGCTTTGAGCATGACACGCAAGACGGCGAGTGCGCGTTGAACGGAAAGCGACCAGTTGACGGCGGGTTTGCCGACGCTGTCGGTGTGTCCGGCGACTTGCCAACGGCGTTGCATACCTTTGAGGATATCGGTCAACTGAGCGATGGCTTCGGAGCCTTCGCCTTTGACGGTGGATTGTCCGCTGGCAAATAGGATGCTTTCTTCGAGTTGAACGATTAACATTCCGTTGACCATGCGCACACGCAACTTTCCTGCATCGGTCATCGCTTTGAAGGAGTTTTTCAGCCGATCAAACAGGGCTTTTCGGCGGTTTGCGATATCTTGCAAGCGTTGGATCTGTTCGAGGGCTTGTTGGAGCTTGCGGGTTTTTTCGTCGCCTTTGTCGGCGAGAGCGCGAACGCGGTCTTCGCATTGTTGGCGGGCGAGTTTGAGTTGGTCGATCCGCGACTGTAGCCGCTCGCTCAGCCTTCGGAGCTTGTTTCGATCGAGGGTCATCGCACGCAGTGCTTGGTTGCGCGCTTTCAACCGCGCAGTCAGATCGCTTTTGTCTTTTTCCAGTCCTGCGATCTGTTGGTCTTTTTCTCCCATCAGCTTGAGGTGCTCACTCTTCCAAATACATCCCCACTGCCCCATCGCCACGACACCGATCATACACCATCGAATCCATCGCATTCTTCTTCTCCACCGTTGTTTGGGCGCTCTTGCTTCTTGTGATATCGCGTTGTTCGCGCTCGCTTTGCGCCACGTCTTTCTCAATGATCAACCCAAACATAGACATACGCGCAGAAGGCATACCACGATCCGCGAGCCGATGGGAAGAGGGAAGGGGAAGCTTGGTGGATGGGTGAGGAAAAGCTGGTGAGATGGATATAGGACTTACGCAGTTGAAAAGGGAAACCGTGAAGAATCAACCCGTTGTAGTGGCGGTTCGCGAACCGCCCGCGCCCGAACATGGGCCTTTTTCGTATCGAACTGCGTAAGTCCTATGGATAAAAGAAGAAAAGCCGATAGGATGGGGATAACGAACGATCTATAGCAGAAAAGCCGATAGGATGGGGAGAGCGGATGGTTGAGAGCAGAAAAGCCGATAGGATGGGGAGAGCGGATGGTTGTAGACGGAGGGGTTAGGGTTGGACGATCGCAAAGCCCGTACCACCCGAGGATTCGAGGCTTGTTTTGTGGCGGATGTGGAAGGAGAACACGCCGACCTGCCATCCCGTCGTATCGATCGAGATCTTGCAACGTCGAGGATCGGTGGTGGAGCTTGTGCCTGTGCAGCTTATGAAGTTGTAGACTTTGGGGGTCGTGATACCCGGGCCTTTGACGATCACTTCGTAGCTTTTCCAGTTTTGGTTGGTGTATTGTTCGCCAAAAGGCTGATTGTACGAGGTACTCCAAGGCATGACGTTGATTTCGACGTCAAGGGTTTTGCTTGGATAAGACCAGAAGGGATTCAACGCGACCGAACGAGCGCGCTCTCCGAGATGCAGTCCTGTTTGTAGGTTGAGGTAGACGGTGTTGGTGGAGTCGGTTCCAACGACGGCTTTGATCGGGATGCGGCCTGATTTTCCTGCGAGGCTATAAGGAGCGGCGAGGTAGAGATAAGCGCTCGAACTGTAACGTGTGGGAACTTCGACTCCATCGATATGGATCTTGGAGGTGGAGGTAAAGCCGCTGCCGTAGACATACCAGTCGCCTGTGGTGCTGATGGCGTTGCCATTGAGTTTTTGGACGCCGTGGCTGACATATTCGTCGTACGAAGAAGAGATATAGGGGCCAGAGGACGGGAGGACGGTGAATTTGGCGGAGTCCGTTGCGCCGTTGGGGTTTTTGACTTCGAGGGTGTACTCGGTGGGGACGGAGACGGTGGGGGCGGTGTATCCGCTGCTTGCGGTGCGGATATACGTGGTGGAGAGATAGGGGTTGGCTTGTAAGACCCCGTTGATGCGGATCTCCACGCCCGAGGCTGCAAGTCCCGAAGCATAGGCATACAACGTCGTGGCGGCTCCTGTTCGGACGTACCGAGGGCTGAGATAGCGGATATGGGGTTTGCCTTCGTTGTTTGCGATCTCAAAGACATTGGATTTTGTGCCGTCGGCTTTGGTGATCTGGAGCAGGTAGGGGCCTGTTTTGATGGGGAAGTTGTAAGAAGCGATGTAGAAGTTGTCTTCGGTGCCTGTGCGGAAAGTAGCGCTGACAGTTTGGCCGTCGATGGAGAGGGTATCTGTGGCCGCGATGCCGAGGCCATAGATCGTGAGAGATTGTGCGCCAGAGCCGAGGACATCGGGGCTTGTGTAGGTGATCATAGGGGGGATCTTGGGGATGACGCTAAAGTTGAAGGGGGCGGATTGTTGGCCGTCTGGGTTGGACAGCACCATCTGGTTGAGTCCGGGGTTGAGTCCCGCAGTATTGACGAGCATGGTGAGTTCGGAGGCGGATTTGTAGAGGGTGGGGATCACTTGGAGGTTGGAGGTCAGGACATAAGCACCACTTGCGAGGTTGGAGCCTTTGATGGTGACGGTCACTTGGGAGCCTTGGCTGCCGACGTTGGGGGTGATGGAAGTGACGGTAGGTGGGGGCGGGGTGTTCAGGGTGAAGGAAAAGAGCGGAGAGGCCCACACTTTGCCGTTGATCGTGGTTTTGTATTGGATGGTGTGGTTTCCTGCGGTCAGCCCGGCTGTACTAAAGTTATAGAGGTAGCAATAGGTGTTGGTGGGACTGGACATATAACAGGTGGGAGGCTTGGGCGGATCGGAGAGGTAGGGTTTTCCATCCACGAGGAATTCGGGGTCGGGAGGAAGGGCGCGATAATACTTTCCATAGACAGTCACAGAAGAGAAGACGCGGTCGGGATAGATCGTGGTGCTTGGAGACCACGAGAGTCGGTCGATCACGGGATCGGGGAGTTCGTTGAGTTGGAGGACAGCGGGGTTGCTGCGCTCGCCTGTGGGAAGCTCAAAATAGACCTTGTAGGCTTCGCCGTTCATGCCGGAAGTGTTGAGCGTTCCATAGACATAAGCGTAAGAAGAACCGAGATAAGAACTGGTGACGTTGTATTTTTTGTTGGTGCTGTGGGTTCCGTAGTCGTTGCCTTGAGCGTCAAGGATGCGAACGATCGGGAGGGTTTGGCAGCTTGAACCTTGGGCAGTACAGAAGCGGCTACCGTAAACGTAAAAGCTGAAGCTACGGCCTACAAACTCCGTTGCGGGGCTGAGGCGATCCATGATGGGGGGCGGCTCGGCTTCTGCAAAGAGCGGATACTCGTTGCTTTTGTCGGTTCCGTCTTGGACGTAAAGATAGTAAACGCCTGCGGGGATCTTGAAATCGAGACCATCGACCGTCACTTGGGAGGCGGAGATGTACTTGAGGGCGACTTTTTGGCCGTTGAAGTAGGCTTCGGAGTTTTGGGTGAAGCCGTTGCCTGTGAGGGTGACGCCGTTGTAGACGATACCGCGTTTGTAGCTGCTTTGTGAGACGTTGGCGATGCGCAGTTTGGGGTTGGTGGCGAGGATCGAAAACTTGAGTTTGTCGGTTTTTTGGCCATTTTGGTTATCGACGTAGACATCGACAGTTCCGGGAGTTTTGCCTGTGAGATCGATGCGATCTTTGGTGATGATCTCTTTGTCGCTGCGATGGACGATATCGAGCTTGGAGGTGCCAAAGTAGATGGCGGAGGTGGGAAGGAAGTTGGAGCCTTGGATGCTGAGGAAAAACTGTTCGCCCACAAGAGCGCTGGTAGGGGTGACTTGGGCGAGGGTGGGTGCGGGTGGATCGAGGACAACAAACTTCACGGGTGTACTCAAGGCCCCGCAAGGATTGGCGGCTTGAACGTTGTATTCGCCAGCCTTGAGGCCGGTGAGATCGACTTCGCCCGTGAGGCTGTAGCAAGAAGAAGTGCTACTGCACACGGAAGGAACAGGCTTTCCATTGAAGTAGACGACGGCCCCGAGTTGAAACGAAGTGCCGGAATAAGAGAGTAGGATATTGACTTTGGTGTCAGCGGGGGCGGCGTTGGGTTGGAGGGTGCTGATGGTTGGTGTGGTGGTGGTGGTGCCGGACTGAAGGGAGAAATCGGTGGTTGCAGAAGTTGCGTTTGCGCCGTTTTGAACGGAGACCTTGTAGGTTCCGGCGGTCATGCCTTGTTTGAGAGTGAGTTTGAGGGTGCGTGCATCCACGAAGGTAAGGGGGTTGCTGCCGAGTCCACCGGCTTGTTGGAAGAGGGTGGTGGTGGTGCCGAGGGCGAAGCGGACTTCGGACTTGTTTTGAAGGAAGTTGACACCACGGATCAGGATCTCGGCATCACAAGAATTTCGCCATGTGGACGGAGTGATCGAGGAGATGGAGGGTAGGCGGTAGGTGATATCGACGGGGATGGGGTTGGAGCGCTTGTTTCCGGGATTGATGACGTAGGCGTTGGCTTTGACTTTGGGGCCCCAAGTGCCTTTGGTGGTGTCGACGGTGGCCTCGATAAAAGTGCTGCTTTGGAAGCGAACATCGCTGGTGGGTAGCATCTTTCCGTCGACTTCGACTTGTGCGCCTTGTCGGAAAGAGTCGCCGTAGACGGCGAGTTTGTTGGTGCTGTCGTCAAGGTACACAAAGAAGGGCAAGATGCGGTCGAGTTTGGGGGTGGGGTCGATGCCTTCGACCACAAAGTCGAGCTTGGCGGAGCTTTGGCCGTCGAGGTTTTGTACCCAGACTTTGTAGGTGCCTGCGGGGATGGAGGTGAGATCGAGTTCAGGTTTGGCTTGGATCTCGTCGCGTCGGACGCGATCCGACGGGATGGCTTTGCCGTCGAACATGATCACCGCGCCTTGCGAAAAGCCCGAACCATGAACGCTAAAGGGGATTTTTTGTTGGGTGATCGCACGAGGGGGGTTCAAGACGACCAACACGGGGGGAGGTAGAGAGTCCGAGACAAGAAATTCGGCGGTGGAAGAGGTGCGCCCGCCGACGTTACGGATGCGAAGAGTGTATTTGCCGGGATTGACGCCTGCGAGATCCAGTTTGCAGGTGATCTCTGTCGTAGAAACAAAGGTGGTGGGCATGGGGACAGATTCAAACAGGACTTCGCTTTTTTCGACGAAGCCTTTGCCGAGGATGCGTACTTTATCGAGTTTGGCGCCTGTGGGGGCTGCGGGTGGATCGACGCTGGTGATCTCGGGTGTAGGGAGATCTTTGACGTCAAACTCCAGTTCGTTGGACTCTTTGCGGTTGGGGTTGATGGCTTTGACTTTGTATTTTCCCGGCCCGCGTGCTGCGAGGCTAAGGGTCCATTCGACCTCTGTAGCCGAGAGGAATCGGACATTTTCGACGGGTTGGATGCGGCCATCGAAGAACATCCGCACTTGAGCGGAAAAAGCGTTGCCTTTGACTTTTAATTTAACGGTGGTGTCTGCGAATCCTTCGGCAGGATCGAGTGCTGTGAGGGCAGGTTGTAGGTCGAAGTCCGAAAGAGCGTTGATGTTGACGAGTGCGGGGGGACTGGATTCGAGGCCATCATTGACGATCAACTCAAGCGTGTATTTTCCTGCAACATCGGGCGTGAAGGAGGGCTTGGCCGTATCGGCGGCTTCGATCTGGGCTTGGCTGCCGTCGGGCTTGGTTTTGAAGGTCCACGCAAAAGTCAGTGGGTCGCCATCTGGATCGGAGGACGCGCTGCCGTCAAGCAGGACTTTGACACCCACACCAGAGATCTGATCTTGTCCTGCGTTGGCGATGGGATCGCCGTTTGCGTCTTTGCCAAAGACTTCGACCGTCACTTGACGTGGCTGACTGGGCTGATCTTTGTCATCTTTGACGATGAGTTGGAGGATGAAGTCGCCCGCTGCATCGGCAACAAAGCTTGGCTTGGCGGTGTTGGCGGCTTCGAGTTGCGCTTGGCTGCCCTCGGGTTTTTTGGCAAAGGTCCAAGCGAAGGTGACAGGGCCTGCTTCGGGATCGCGTGACTTGCTGCCGTCGAAGATGACCTTGCTGTTTTGACGAACGCGCTGAAACGCACCCGGATCGGCGATGGGGGGATCGTTATTGATTTGATACTTTCGGCATTTTCCTGCGGTACACAGATAGCCGGGGCCAAACAGATCGATACAGTCCGATGCTTGGGAACAAGAATCTTCTTTGTTGGTGCCGGGATTACATTGAACAAGAAAAAAGCTGAAACTTGCCAGCAACCAAAACGCTGGCCAAGGCATCCGCTTTTTGTGGGGGGTGGGGTGGAACATCAAGTCCTCCTCAGGACAACGAATGAAGGGAGTCGCCTCAACGGGCGAAACAATACAACTCTTTCGTTTGGATACAATCGCGCCGTCAACGCAGCGCACAAAGAGCAAAAATGACGCACAAGATCGTCTGTTCTTTTCAAGAAAATCTTGGCAAGATGCCAAGGCGAACCAAGAGCGGGTCACGGACCGTCAAGAACCACAACGAAACAAAAAAAGTCAAGAAGCGAAGGCTGTTGCCTGTTGTGTGGCCGAGGTGCGTGAGCGATGTGATACGTAGCAACGGCTCTTCCGCGCTAGACCTCGCTGGTGGGCTTGCAATCCCGAGAAGAGGCCTTGCGGTACATCGCGATGGTCTACCTTTCGTGCTAGACCCCGCGATGGTCTACCTTTCGTGCTGGACCTCGCGATGGTCTACCTTTCGTGCTAGACCCCGCGTGCTAGACCCCACACAAGGTCTACCTTTCGCGCTAGACCTTGTGTGGGTGGCGAGCGTCTCGTTTTTTGATCCGCTGTTCGGAGAGGACTTCGGCGAAATCTTAGAGAAGTGTGCTTGAAGGGTAGGTGCGATCCGCTGTAGACGCCCTGTGGTTGGGCAGCCACAGGGGGCTGCCCTTACATATCGGCGCACACGATGGGCGGATTTCGTACGATACTATTGCCAAAAAAACTGTGTTCGCTCAAGCGAAAGAGCCGAGTAGTTCACCAACCTGTGATCTCTTCGCTTCCGCGGGGTCAAGGGAGCCGCGCTAAGGGCGCGGGGCGTGGTGCGTGGGTGGAACCCCACAAAACCATCCATGCGTAAGTCCTACAGTGATGAGGAATCGGAGGACGCAGAAGAAGGGTTGTGATAGAGGCGGTGTGTTTGGATGTAGGCGAGTACAGGTCCGGGGAGATATTCGGTGACGTCATCGCCCGAAGCAAGGCGCTTTCGGATGTGTGTGGAGGAGAGCGGCGGGAGCTGGATCTCACCTTGTTCGACGCCTGTGACGCCGACGCGTCCGATCACAAGCAAGGGGGCGATCGCGATAACGCGATCAAACTCACGCCAAGCGTGCGTTTCGTGAAGGATATCGGCCCCCACAAGCAAGCGGAATCGGTGGTTGGGGTGTTGGTCTTGAAGGTGTTGGAGCGTGTGGAGGGTGTAATTGGGTGGAGGCAGACGGGACTCGATATCAGAAACTTTGATGCGGCGAGAAAGTGCGGAGGCTCCGCGCTTGCACATCTGGATCCGATCGAGGAAAGGGGCCAACGATTTTCCAAAAGCATGCTCGGCGCAAGGGACCATCCACACTTCGTTCACTTCACCGCTGCATAACGCCCATGCTGCTGCAAAAAAGTGACTGTAGTGGGGAGGGTTAAAGCTGCCTCCGTAAAAGGCGATCCGCTTGGTTTTTGGTGGGCGGGCTGGGGTGGCTTGTGAGGGCATGTTGGGCAAAACCTTTCGTAGAAAAATTGCCCCATGAGGGAGGGGCTGCTAGGTTCGCGTGGTGCGGCGGTTTTGTGCGAGGGGTTCTTTTCTTGTAAGAGGGCCGAAGCGTCGGCCTTTTTGGGGGCGATATCCTCGCATACGACTGTTCGGACAAATCAGACGAGGAGGATCGGTCGGATGCAAACAAGCTCACAGCCCCTACCCAACCCCAAACGGAACGCAAAAGAATTCCAAAAGCCCCGTAGCGGTGACGTGATCGATCAACGCTTTCAGATTGTTGGCCGACCCTTGGGCAAAGGCGGGATGGGGACGGTGTATCGTGTTGTGGACGCTCACGGCGCGGAGTACGCGATCAAGCGCCTCGATCCTGCGCTGCGCGAAGAAAAGCGATTTGAGAAGCGTTTTCGTTTGGAGTACGAAGCCGCAGCCGACCTAAAACATCCGAATATCACGGCCTATTTAGAGCTTTTTGAAGCGCATGGCGCACTGCATATTTTGATGGAGTTGGTGGAAGGCGTCAATCTGCGGGAGTTGATGAAAGATCAAAAAGTGTTTTCTGTTGAGGTTGCGACGGGGATCGGGCGAGCTTTGGCTCGTGCGTTGGAACATCTCCACGCGCATCGCGTGGTTCATCGCGATCTCAAACCAGAGAACGTCTTGCTCGGTCTAGACGGCACGATCAAACTCACCGACTTTGGGATCAGCCGCGTTGAATTTGCGGGATTGACACGGACAGGAACGTTGCTTGGAACACCGCGTTATATGTCTCCTGAGCAACTGGCCGGCAAAAAAGGCGAAGAGATCGGCCCTGAAAGCGATATCTATTCTTTGGGGATCTTGTTGTATGAGCTGCTGACAGGGAAAGATCCCTATCGCCTTCGCAAAAAAGCCGAGATATTGGAAGTGATCAACATCCGCCACAACTTCGCGCCCAAACCTTTGCCCGAAGAATTGGACCCCGAGTTGCGCAAGCTGATCTTGATGATGCTTGAACGCGATCCGCAAAAACGCCCTTCTGATGCCCGTTGGATCGGCCAAGAACTTGGACGGTGGGCCAGCGATCGCAAAGATCTCAAACATGCCCTATGCCAAGAGCTTTCGCGATTTGGAAGCGTGAAAAGCCCCGCACGTCCGATGCTTTCGCCCAAACGAAAAGAAGACCCGCTGTTTCGCTGCGAAGAACCCACCGAAGCCTATCCCGAAGAAACAGCCCTCGAAGAACCCACACAAGGGCGAGAGCTATTGCCTGCTTTTTTGTTGACGCTGTCGTTTCTGTTGATCTTGTGGGGGGTTGGACTCTGGTCTGAACGCCCCCGTGTATCGGCATCTTCCGCGTCATTGGTGGGAGCTTCTACAGAAACAACGATTTCTCCCCCCCAAAAAACCGCTGCCCCGATCCCGACACCGCAAGGAAGCCCCGCACAACGCTCGGCGGCAGCACCTCCCTCGATAGGGGCCACCAAGAAACCTGCTTCTCCACCCCAAAATCGAAGATCCCAACAACGGCGGACTCGGAGACATCGACGTCTTCGTCGTTCTCGCCAGCCTCAACGACAAGTCAAGCGGCGCAAACCAAGACGCAGCCCTTGAACGTGGGGCTTGTCCTAGAGCAAACAACATGGCATAGACTGTTATTTGATTGAGACCACGACACGCGACAAAGAGGAAGAGCGCTTTTTGAGCTTCCATTTCCGCCGCGTACAAACAAGACGTAGGTACCCGCCTCAGCAGCACGGAGAGTTACGGATGAAGGCGTCGGACAAAAACAGACCCTTGGTTGGCCGTTGCACAGATGTCGGTAAGATCCGATCCGCCAACGAAGACAGTATGGGCGATCTGCCCATCGATCAGGGGCATGTCCTGATCGTCGCCGATGGGATGGGTGGTTACCGAGGTGGCGCCCTCGCAAGTCACCTTGTGGTCGAAGCGATCGAAGAATACTTCCGTGATGCACGTGTGGATTCTCCCGCCAAAGCCATGCGTCAAGCCATCTGCCTTGCCAACGAACGCATCTATCTGCGCGGCCAACAGGAAGAAGAACTTTCTCGGATGGGGTCGACGTGTGTCCTTGCGCTGGTGCGTAGCGGCCTCGCTTACCTCGCGCATGTGGGCGATAGTCGGATCTATCTGTTGCGCAAAAGCGGGAAACTTCAACAACTCACCCGCGATCACACCGTCGTTCAGCACTTTGTCGATGTGGGGTTGCTGAGCCCCGAAGAAGCCGATGGACACCCGGACAGCCACATCCTGAGCCGCGCTCTCGGCCCTCGCGCCCACGTCGAACCCGAACTCAGCGAATATCCCTTGCGCCTCAAGCCCGGAGATCGGCTGCTTTTGTGCAGCGATGGTCTGACCAAGATGCTCCGTGACAAAGATATCGAAGAATTTTTACTCTTCGAGCAACACCCCCAAGGACTCTCCGAACACTTTGTGCAAGTCGCCAACGATCGCGGTGGTGAGGACAACGTCACAGTCCTGATCTATGAGTACTATCCGACAACACAAGACGAACTTGATGCTCTCGCCAAAGCAGACGACAACCCGCCCGATGCCGTACCTTCTTCTTACGAAGAAGAAGATCTCGCCAACCTGCCAACCGCCGCCATCGATCGCGCTACCAAAAACCAACTGATGGGCGAACAGCACGAACTCGATCCTCTTCCCGAAGACGCTGCTTCTGAAGCAACTCGCCCCACCTCTGCTCTCCCAGAAGCCTCGGTGCTCTCTGACGAAACCACCGATGACTCGCCCCCTCATGAACTTCAAGCCCCTACCCAATCGTCCAAAACCTCCGATGAACATACCGATACGCCGTCTCCAACAACGGCTCCTCTTGACACAAACTCGCCAGCATCACCCTCGGCTTCTTCAGAAAAAAGCTAACTGCATATCACAAAAAGACCCTTGCGCTCAGCCTTTTGGCGCTTTTGTGCAACGCGCCCCACACAAGGAAGGTGTTGACGGATGCCGCGCAAAAAGTTAGACTGGGTAAGTTTTCGCGACTTTCTCGCGCCGAAACATTTCTTCGTCACGGCCTGTGTTTCTATCGGTGGAAACCCAAGCAATGGGATAAATGGATGCTTGACAATCAAAAGTTTGGGAAGCGTCTGGTGCAAGCGGGTGTGATCAACCAAGCCCAGCTTGACGAAGCGTTACGCCAGCAGCAAGTCCAAGAAGGACGCCTTGGAGAGATCCTTGTCCGCCTTGGATATGTTTCCGAATCCACGGTGCTTCAGTTCCTCGCTGCCGAGTTCCGCACACGCTACGTCTCGACCGAGCGTCTCGCGAAAGCTCGTATCCCCCAACAAGTCCTCGACCTGTTGCCCCTTAGCATCGCGGAACATTACCATCTCATCCCCGTCCTCTACGATCCAGAAAACAGCACCCTTTCGATCGTGACCTCGGACCCACAAAACGAAGCCAGTCTCCGCGAAGTCCACATGATCACTCGCGTTCGCGAACTGCGCGTCTACGTCGCCCTCCAATCGGCTGTCCAAGCAGCTATCCGAAAACATTACCGAGGCGATATCAACGCTTTCGCACCGCTCCTCCAAGCCCAAGGAGGCGTTTATGCGGAAAGCCACGAGACCAATTCTCAAGCTCCCGAATACAACAATAGCCCTTACCCTGAAAGCTATAACAACGTATCTGGCGGATACAGCGGTTATTACGACGATAACCCCAACCCCCAATTTGGCGGCGCGCCCGGCACCCCTTCCCCCTATGGTCGTGGAGCCGGAGCCTACTATGATCCCTACCAACCCATCGACACCAGCAACATGCCCAGCAATATGCCCAGCATGGGCGGGTACTCCAACAC
The DNA here is from genome assembly GCA_023150835.1 of Myxococcota bacterium. Taxonomy (GTDB): domain Bacteria; phylum Myxococcota_C; class UBA6777; order UBA6777; family UBA6777; genus JAKLKB01. Next base: position 11,721 of record JAKLKB010000108.1, read on the forward strand.
ACCAAACGCTTATCCTGCCGCCGATCCTTACGCCGACAACGACGACGATGTCACGCGCATCCACGCCAATTTCCATGAAGCGCTGTATGATCCTGCCACCCAACCACCCGGACCTGCCGCTGCTCCCGTCTATCCGCCAAGCGATCCTTATGCGCAGCCTTTTGCTCCTGTTGTCCAACCCTCCACCAACCTCCTCGCGCTAACCAAGCTCTTTACCCAACGCATTCAACGCGAAAGCGCCGTGTACCGCCGCCACTTGAACCTCCAAGAACCCATCCTCCGCCTTTTGCTCAAGCGGATGAACGCAACACAATCTGAAAAAGATGCGGTATGGATGGCCTTTTATCTCCATCACATCGATAGCGAGCTACCCAAAGCCTCCCTTCTGTCGATCGCTCAAAGCGAGTCGCTCCGCACAGAAGCACTTCGGCAACACGCCGCCCACATCGAAAACTTGCGCAGTATGCGCCTCCCCACCGAAGTTCTCGATATCCTTCAGAGCGTGTATGAACGCATCGATGGGAAGGGATTCCCCCAAGGCATCAAAGGAAACGCGATCCCGATCGGTTCGCGGATTCTCGCTATCCTCGATACCTACGAACATTTGCGACTCGAACGTGATCTCAAAGGCGACGAACTCACCGAACAGATCGGCGCGCATCAAGGCTCCCTTTTTGATGTTGAACTCCTTCCTCTTGTTGGACGCGAAGTACAACGCATCCAAGACTACGAAAAAGGGACCATCCCCAACGTACTTTTGCTCGATCCAGACACGCAATTAACCACGCAACTCGAAAAAAGCCTACTCGACAAAGGGTGGTGGGTCCAAGTATGCGCCGATGCCCACGAAGCCGAAACGCTGATCCAAAAACATCGCCCTGATCTGGTGGTTTTGGATATCAAACTCCCCGATGGCGTCGATGGGTTTTCGTTCATTGAATCGATCCATAAACAATCCAGCACACCACCCGATTTCGTCTTTCTCGCTTCGCAACAGGACGAAGTTGATCGCGCAATGAGCGTAGCGCTTGATTTCTTAGCCAAATCGACAGGACTCAACCTTATCGTCGCACGCATCAACCGCCTGATGGAGCAAGTGCGCGAACAAAAACGCCGAAAAGCCAAAAGCCAAGGCAACAAAGGTCTGACAGGCTCACTCGAACAATTGGGCCTTCCTGATCTGCTTCAAGTCCTTTCGCAAAGCCGACGAACAGGCCGCCTGATCATCACTGCAGAAGAAGAAACAGGAATTATCTTCCTCGAAGACGGCCACATCTTCGATGCTTCACTCAACGAGATCCAAGGCGAACACGCCGTGTATCGGTTGCTTGCGTGGGAAAAAGGCGAGTTTAGCCTTGACCCCTCGATTCGGCCTGAAAGGCGCGTGATCCACAAGTCTCTGGACGGTTTGATCCTCGACGGCTTGCGGATGATCGACGAAGCCCGTCGCGATGGAAACGATGATATCTCCTTTGGCAGCGGATTTGACGACGAATTCGCCGAAGAGGGTAGCGAAACAGGAGGCAATGAAAACGATTTTTTTGATTTATCCTCCTTCGATGAAGGCGAAGGAGGAAAGAGCGCCCACAAAGAGATCACACCCCCTCCTGTCCCAACACCCGCTCCTCCCACAAAGCGCAGCGGCGAATTCCAAGGTCTCTTCCAAGACCTCCAAGAAGGCGACTTGGAAGACGCTTTCTCCTCGACCTTCGCTGGCGACGAATCCAAAAAAACCGAATCTTCAAGCCGCTAAGACGAAATCCGAGCGATGTGTACACAAAGGAGAGTACGTAGACGCTCGATTATAGGGCAGCCACAGGGGGCCTGCCCCCAGACGCTCGATTATAGGGCAGCCACAGGGGGCCTGCCCCTAGACGCTCGATTATAGGGCAGCCACAGGGGCCTGCCCCTACGTTTTGCGATCACGCTATGGGCGGATTCCTCATCAAATCGCGGGGCGACAAAAGCTGTTGTGGAAACTCACCCCTGCGCGCCATCCGAAGCGGCGCATGATTCCCCCTCCAATCGTACTATCCGCCCTTTCGGCTATTTTCCGTCACAAACAGCACGACAGTTTTGCAACTTTTGTCGATCGCAAGCTGCCGATTCCATGCACGCCATACACTTGCCAAGAACTTCTTCGCTCAAAGGCGGTGTATTGGCTGCTTTGCGCTTGGCTTGCTCTTCTTCGTACTTTTTCACGCACTGCCCGATGATCTCCGCTTTGTTCTTTTCCACACGATCGATCATCACCTGAAAGAACCCCAATACAGAGGCTTGTTTGGGATCTTTTTTCGCAGCTTCGTATTGCGCCAAGAGGCACTGGCGTTGGTAGTCGGTGGCTTTGTTACAAAATGCCTGAATCCCCAACACTCCCGAACCTGCGGCCACAGGAGCGGGTTCATCGCGGCGAACAGGAGCGGGTTCATCGCGGCGAACAGGAGCGGGTTCATCGCGGCGAACAGGAGCGGGTTCATCGCGGCGAACAGGAGCAGGTTCATCGCGGCGAACAGGAGCAGGTTCGACGGGAGCCGTTTTGGGAGGTGCGCAGGCTTGCGCGCAAGATGCTCGGAATTGGGGAAGGGTGGGGCATCCAAGCTGCACAAGGCAATCCAGACAGGAGCGCGAGCCGACAAAGTTGTCCGTCAGCATGGCTTTTTGGCACTGGGCTTCGATCTGTGGGTCTTGGCTGCGGAGGCTCGACTCCACGCGCTTGATCAACGCCGAAAGGAATTGTGCTGTGGCTTGGTTCTTTTTGTCTGCGCTGGTTGCGTAGGCATGATACTGCTTTTGCATACAGAAAAGAGTGTGGCGTTGCACCGCGTAACAAAATTGTTTGGTGCTGATATCGCCCGCAGCAGCGAGACCTTCGTAAGCACTTGTCTTTTCGGGGGCTGTGACACGCGGAACGGGCGGGATCTCGACGGGGCGGCCTGCGGGTTTGGAAGGTTCAACAGGGCGTTCGACAGGAGCAACAGGGCGCTCAACGGGGCGTTCGACAGGAACAACAGGGCGCTCAACGGGGCGTTCGACAGGCACAACAGGCCGCTCAATGGGGCGTTCGACAGGCACAACAGGCCGCTCAATGGGGCGTTCGACAGGCACAACAGGCCGCTCAATGGGGCGTTCGACAGGCACAACAGGCCGCTCAACAGGTTCCGTTGCGCGAACGTCAGGCTGTTCGAGGCGTGTTACTTTGATCTGGAGCATCTCGACTTTGCCGAAAGTCAAGGAGAGACCTTTTTCGAGTTGTTCGAAGCTAAGTTCGATTTTTCCGATCAGATCGTTGCTACGCAGATCTTTGTCGTACACGGAGAGATAGACGCGCTCGTTGCCTTTGAGAACAAAGAGTCGAGAAGCATTCCATCGCGGGTTGAGATCGTTTTGGACCACTTTTGTCGTCAAGCGCTCGCCTGCGATCTCCATCACAACGAAAGGATCGGGAAGTGTCATCTTGCCAAAGCCCGTGTCCCACCGAGCGAATCGCGATTTCTTGGGGGCGATCCGCGCTTCGACTACCGTGATCAAATAACGACCTGCGAAAGCGTCTGTGGACCAACCGAGAAAGAAGCCAAGCACCGCGACCCAACCTAGGGCGCTTTTGAATCGTCGCTTGCACTGCATCAATGCGTCTCCTTTGCATGAAAAGAACGATAACAAACCCCTCTCTATTTCGGGATGCGCGTGGAGTGTGCCAGCCTCAACACCAAAGATCAAGCCCTCTTCATTTTGCACGAGGGTCTTCTTTGGCGGTGTTTGTTGGCACTGCTTCTGTGGTCGCGATCGTCTCTTCTTTTGCACGAGGGTCTTCTTTGGCTCGCATCAAACGCTTGTTTTGGTGGATGCCTCCTTGACAGATCGGGCTTTTGCAGCCAAATACACCCACTGATCGAATCTGTCCTTTTTGGTATGGAGTCGCCGATGCCTTCGCGTCCTTCTTGGTCTTCCTTGCTTGATCCATTGCTTTTGTTGTTGAGCGTTGTGTGTTTGAGTCTTGGTTTATGGATGGCGTTTTTTTATGCGCCATTGCTTCGGCACACAGGGCTTCCGTGGTGGTCACAAAAGATTTTTTATATCCATTTACCCGCTGCATGGGGTGGATTGTCGGGGATGTTGCTTGTTTTGATCGGCTCCATCGCTTATCTCAATACCCGCAACGAGCGATGGGATGCTTTTGCGGTCGGATCTGCCGAAGTTTGCTTCTTGTACGGGACCATCGTCATGTCTACAGGCCCACTATGGGCGCGGCCCAGTTGGAATACCTATTGGAAATGGGAAGATCCCCGATTGATGAGCTTTTTGGCGCTTTGGTTGGTGCTTGCCGCATACTTTGTCTTCCGCCGCTATGGTGGCCGAGGCCATCAAGTCCGTGTGGCTGCTGCTGCGCTCGGTATCGTGGGAGCGATCTCCGTCCCGTTTGTTTATCTCTCCGTCAAATTGGGCCGCTCTCTTCACCCCATGCTGAAAGTCGACGAGATCGATCCTCGCGTCCGATTGACCCTCTGGGTCTGCAACTTTGCCTTCTTCTTCCTCTTTGTCTTTTTGATGCGTTGGCGTCGCCAACTCGAACTCCAACGCAATCAGATCGACTACCTCCATCGCCAGATCGATGAGGCCCAATACCCCGCCTGAAACCCCTCCCCGCAAAACCACCTTCGCACAAAACAGCAAAACTCTCTTCCCGCCCAACATCCTGCTTCACGTACCACGCAAAAAAAGTCTTGACAAAGGAAATCGCAACGCTTATAAACCAACCCATCTCTATGCGTGGTTTTTTGACTTTCATCAAACCAATCCCTTTCACTCTTCTCAACCTACCCAGCAATCTCGTCCATGTCCGCTAAGCCTTTATCCCCCTAATCATCCTTTCGGCACATACAGCGCGACACGAACGAAACAAACCGAGAAGCCATTTCCCAACAAAAAAGTATCATCCGTCACTTCCATAGACGTTCCCTGTGCGTGTCTTCTCGACGTTCCCAACGTCGAACCCTTTCCTACCAACGACCCGCAATCCTAACGCAACATGGCAAAATTCTTGTCATGGCATGCCTTCGCTGTGAAGCGCAAAAGACTTTGTTTCTTCATGACTTCACTCTTTCCATGTCGTAGCATCCGCCCTGTCTGCGGATCAGCCTCGAAACCTAGGAGCCATCTGTATGATCCTGAACCTCAACGAACTCAAAACCAAAAAAATCACCGACCTGCACAGCATGGCACGCGAGATGGGCATCGAAAATGCGCCCGGTCTGCGTTTGCAAGAGTTGATCTTCGCGATCCTCCAAGCACAAACCGATCGCGAAGGCCAGATCTTCGGTGAAGGCGTCTTGGAAGTCCTTCCTGACGGCTTTGGTTTCCTGCGTTCCCCCGACTACAACTATCTCCCCGGCCCCGACGATATCTATGTCTCCCCCTCCCAAATCCGCCGCTTTAATCTCCGTACAGGTGACACCATCTCGGGCCAGATCCGCCCCCCCAAAGAGTCGGAACGCTACTTCGCGCTCCTCAAAGTCGAACACATCAACTTTGAAGAACCCGAAGTCGCCCGCGAAAAAATCCTCTTCGACAACCTGACCCCTCTCTACCCCACTGAACGGCTCAATCTCGAACATTCTACGACTCAGTACGATATGCGTATCATCAACTTGCTTGCGCCGATCGGAAAAGGCCAGCGCGCTTTGATCGTTTCCCCTCCCCGCGCCGGAAAAACGGTCTTGATGCAGCACGTCGCCAACGCCATCACCACCAACAACCCCGAAGTCGCTTTGATCGTGTTGTTGATCGACGAGCGTCCTGAAGAAGTGACCGATATGCAACGCTCTGTGAAGGGCGAAGTTGTCTCCTCGACCTTCGATGAACCCGCCGCCCGCCACGTCCAAGTCGCCGAGATGGTGATCGAAAAAGCCAAGCGCCTCGTCGAGCACAAACGTGATGTCGTGATCTTGCTTGACTCCATCACCCGCCTTGCTCGCGCCTACAACGCTGTTGTCCCTCCCTCGGGCAAGATCCTCTCGGGTGGTGTCGACTCCAACGCACTTCACAAACCCAAGCGCTTCTTTGGCGCTGCCCGTAATATCGAAGAAGGCGGCTCCTTGACCATCATCGCAACCGCCTTGATCGATACAGGCTCGCGTATGGACGAAGTGATCTTTGAAGAATTCAAAGGTACGGGTAACTGCGAACTTCACCTCGATCGCAAGCTCATGGAAAAGCGTATCTTCCCCTGTCTCGATATCAACAAGTCGGGTACGCGAAAAGAAGAACTCTTGCTCTCTGACCTCGAACTCAACCGCGTTTGGGTTCTCCGTCAACTCCTCCACCCCCTCAACGTGATCGATTCGATGGAGTTCTTGCTTGATAAGGTCAGCCGCACCTCAAGCAACCAAGAATTCTTGGAGTCGATGAGTCAATAATTCCCTTTCGCTTTGCCCGCGATGGAGAACAGATTGCACCTCCCGTCTACCCGATGGTCGGAACGCTTGTTTTTGTGGCTCGCTCTTGCTGCTTCGGTGTTTGCGCTGTTTATGCACGTCGGTATCTACGCAACACGCCTTGACCGCAACGATTGGGCCGCTCCCACAAGCTACATCCGTTCGCAATACCAACATGGCGATGCTGTCGCTTTGATCCCCCGTTGGGCCTTGATGGGCGCAGAGCCTCTGCGCGGACTGCCCGTTTTGTATGCCGAGCAGATCGCGCAAGAAGACCTCAGCCGTTACAAGCGGCTGTGGGTCTTGCGCGCTCCTTCGCTCGGCAAGTGGTGGTTTCAGCGGTCTTTTCAACATGATCTCGACGCTTTACAACGATTGTACTGGCGTCGAACGCACAAGCGTTTTGGCCCCATAGACGTTTCCCTCTTTCAGCTTCCTGCCTCTCCACGCCTTTTGTACGACTTTCTCTCTCTTGATACGCTTCGTAGGGCCGAAGTGGGCCTTGAGATGCCTCCTGACGCTCAACGCGTGCAAGGATGTCCGGCCTCTTCGCCTGTCGGACAAGTCGACTGGTTTCATCATTGGCGTGAACGACCCGGCTGGCATCATGGACCGCAACACTACTTTTTCGGACGTATCCTCCAAGAGATCCAAGACACGCCCCGAGATTGTTTGTGGGCGATGCCCAAACGCTGCCAGATCTTGCATGTTCATTACCGCGATGTCCCGCTGGAGGGAGCGCTGGTCGTCGAACATGGCATCGGCACGCCTACCCCAAGCAATCTCGCGCCGACCATCCAGCCTTCTGGCACAGACGTGGAGATCGCGGTGTACGCTGAACATCGCTTGTTGCGCCGCTTTGTGGTGTCTCAAAAACAAGGCTGGCGACGTCATCACCTCGATCTTTCGGCGCATCTCTGGAAACAAAAACGTGGAAGTCTGGCCTTTGCGATCCGTCCCCTCGCCCCTTCGGATCGCCCGGGATACTGCTTTCGCGCAACCCTTCGCGAGATCCCCGTTCATCCTCGTAACGCCTTCCCTCCAAAACATCGCAGTATCCGCCCTCACAACACTTCACACAAACAACCCAAACGCCCATCATAACGCTGTCGCCCCATCACCACTACAGCATCCGCCCTCACAAAGCATCACACAAACAAAACGCAGCAACGCCCCCACCCCGCAACGAACGCAGCATCCGCCCTCACAAAGCATCACACAAACAAGCAAAATGCCAACAACAACGCTGCCACCACGTAGATCCCGATCATCTCGTTGGCAAAGTCTTTCTTCCAAAAGCTAAAGGCTGTGCCAAAGGAGCGTTTGACTTTGATCGCCTTGCCATCGAAGTCTACAGAATAGATCTCGTCGAGGATCAAGTGCGAAAGCGCACCAAGCATCGCACAAGCCGCAAGCGCCAGCCGATCAGGCCAAGAGAATCGGTACATAAAGAGGTAGACCAGTTCGGCGTACACAAGGGCCACAGGCACGCTGTGGATCGCCCCTCGGTGGACTGTGATCGTCCGAAATATCGGCAGGCTGACTTGAACCAAGATCGCGATCCCAACCATCAGCAGCCACGTTTGTACCCACGGCATCGGAAGCTGCTTAAAGAAAAACAGCGCAGGGATGGCGCAGATCGCCGCCACAAGGATCGCTCGAAACGCCTCTCGAATGTACGTTCGCGTCACATGCTTTTTGCTGTAATCCCAAGGATAGAGCTGCTTGAAACCGAGATGCAGCAGCGAGTGGCAAGGGAATAACACGGCCAGACTCCAGAGTGTCCAACTTTCCCTTGCTTGGCCGTACACCGTGAGCGTGAGGACGGGGATAAAGGTAGAAAGCATCGCCGCGATGGTGTCGAGCGCGTGCCCTGTGTCGTGATCGACGTCTGGGATCATCCCCCCCACAAATCCCAAAAAAGCGCCTAGCGGTAAAACTTGCCATCCCACAACTGGATAAGCCATCTTGGCCGTTGCTGCGGCACTTACGCCGATCACTGTACCCCATGCGATATGTGTTTGATAATTCGCCATCTGCCCTCCAAAGCCCGTTCGTGGTTGGGTGGTGCTTGTCTCGTGGTTGTGCGAACATGCACACAAAAGTTTCAGCGTGAGATCTTGGCGGTCTTGCCTTGGATCTTCAACCCCCCCATCTGCTTTCCATCCCCCGTCGTGTGCGCTAGTTGGCTGCTTTGCACCGCTTTTGAGCGTCGAGACAATCTTTTTGTGCGTTGACGCAGCTTGTTTGAAACGTGGGGCGTTCGGGATGTCGTGCTGCGATCTTGCAGATCCGCTCACTGATGCGGCAGATCATCTGCGCAGACCGACAGATCCGCTCTTTTGGGGTCAGTTGGCGATAAGCCATCGTGCGCGGCGGTGGTGGAGCCCACCAAGGCCGCGTACGAGTAATCTGTACGGCTTCTCGCCTTCTTTGTGGCTCGTCCTCCGTTTGAGGATGGCTCGGTTGTGCGCGGGGGGTGAGATCTTGTTGCTTGGCTGTGGTGGGGCGAGATTGCGATTGCTGCGAGCCGTTTGTCGCGCCCGCCCTAACGAGAGTCTCTTGATCTTTGGTGCCTTGTCTTTGGACCACCTTTCGGCCTTGGATCTCGTTGATCCATCCGCTCAGTTGGGCGATCTCGGTTTTTGCTTTTTCGATCTCGCTGGGGAGTCCTTCGTCCATTTTCTTGGAGACTCGGTAGTCCAATGCGCTCGGTGCATCCGAACGCATCGACTGTTTTGAGATCGAGCAACCCGCTAAACCCCACACGCTCAACACGATCACACACCATTCCCCGAACATTCTAAGAAGATGGCTCCCGCGTCTCGTAACGACTGTTCTGGGGCCGCTGGTGTCGTTTGCCTTCCATGATGCCATCCAACGGCCCGAGGGTTCGTACTTGTGGGCGATCATGGCTGTCTCCTTTGCGTCGCATCTTGCGGCGTACTCGGGCGAAGCACACCCGCTCCTTGTCTCGCTTGTTGCACGCGGCGGATCACTTCTTTGTTGATCTCGATCGATCGTTGGTACGCAACCAAAGCCGCTTCGAGTTTTTTTCGCTGCTCCAAGATCTGCCCTTGGATGTGATAAAGCTGCGCAAGATAAAATGATGCGGTCTCGTTGCCATAACGCTGTAGCGCCCGTTGGATCACTTCTTCGGCCTGTTGCCCTCTCCCCAAACGAAGCAACACCGAAGCCTTGCGGCCCCACGCATCCAAGATCGCCTCTTGCCCTGCCTCAAACGTCCGATCGATCGGTAGATCCAACACCGCATCCAGTTCTCTTAGTCCGCGCTCGACTTGTTTTTGCTCGAAAAGCACCGAAGCGCGGCGGTGATGGCTTCGTGCGATCAACAATACCGATAATTCCGCCTCTTGGCGTTTGCGCTGTTCTTTGCGGATCTGTTGCTGCCGCACTCCGTCGCTCGCTTCCTCGTGGCCCTTGGTGGTGCAGCCCCATCCCAAGGCCAAGACCGCGACCCAGCACCAAATGCCCCAGCGCTCCAAACGCAAACTCCCGTATTTAGCGCACATTCGATGCCCCCAGATCTTCAATCCATTGATCTTGGCGCTGCTCTCGATAATAGCGCAACACATGACCCAAACGCTCCGAAGCATCCCGAGTCACCGCAAACGGATCCACTCCATTCGGCCACGGACCCTGTGCCGCCGCTGAGATCTCAACCTTCGTAAGCCTCGATGATGGCGGCTTTTCGATGTTCCATACACCCGCTACCACCCACATCACGCAGCCCAACGCCGCCAAACCCCACACGGGCCGCCATGCCGACACAGGCCGCCACACCGAGGCTTGCTGCAACCATGACACCCAACGCGACCACCACCACTCTGCTCGGTTCTCGGTATCCGCTTTTTTCTCGACATAGGCGGCCTCGACGACCCTCAAGCGATCCGCCGAAGAAACCGAAGACTCAAGGATGCGCTCGATCGGGATCGCAAGCGCCGAACCAAACAGCGCATCTCCGATCCTTGCAAAAGCCTCTTTCGATAAGGTCGCAGGGAGCGCGCTGTGACGCAGCAAGCCAGCCATCTCGCCTGCTTTCTCTGCGTCGATCTCTGCCTCGATCCCTGCGCCGATCTCTTCGTAGCCTTCGCCTTTTTCTATCTCCCACAACGCCTCTTCCTCCCACATCGCATCCATCGTACGCAACGCGGTCTTGCTTGGCTTCTCTTGTTTTTCTTTCGGATCACTCGCCGTCATGGCGCTCCTCCTCTTCTTCCCAACACCGACGAAACGACAACAACGCCCGATGCAACAGCACATCAAAGGTTCCTAGCTTGATATCGAGCGCCGAGGCACAGTCTTCGCGGCTCTTTTCTTCAAACAAACGCATCTTCAACGCCAGACGATAGCGCGGATTCAGCCGTTCCATCAGGCGATGCACCCGCTCTTTTAACAAACGCTGCTCTTGATCCTCACTCAACAACCGCTCCGCCGTGTCCGAAGGTGTAAGCTGATCGAGCATCTCACGATAAGCCCCTTGACCTCGCGCTTCCCTCTGGCGTCTTCGATGCACATCCAACGCCCGATTCCGTGCGATCCGCGCCAACCACGGAAAGATCCCGTACGCTGGATTCCACGCATACGTCCCGATCTTTTCCATCGCCGTCGCAAAAGTCTCTTTCAAAAGATCCTCCGCCATTCCTACATCCGCCACCGACGGGTAGATCACTTGACGATACAACCGCTCCGCAAAGGCCCGATAAAGCGCTGCCATCGCCGCACGATCTCCTTGCTGTGCAACCCTCACCAGCGCCTCTTCGGTCTCTCTTGATAACGTCTTCTCTGCTTCGCTACGCATCGCTCTTGCTAACTTCTACGCCCGATCTCACAGCCATCCTGCCGCCTTAACGCTCACCGTTTGTTTTCCTTACATCGGATTTGGGTTCGCCGTTTGTTGTTCTTCTCAAAGCATCGTTTTCAACTAGACTTCGTTGGGAGTATCACTCCTGCTTGTTTTTTTCTCGGCAGGACGGGCTTTTTAAACTCTACTAAAAAGTAGGAGAATTGTGCTCAACTTCGCTTTCTGCCAAAACGATAATGGTTTGGAAAGAGCCATCTCAGCTTTTTGGCAAGAAAAGGGCAGAATACACTTGAACACAAGATTGTCGACAACACATCGGAGATATCGGGCTTGGCTCTCGTGGATGACGAGCTTGTTTTTCTTGGGAAGCGGGATTTGGGGGGCGGGCTTTGGATGCACAACGCCTACATCGACCGAACCATCCGCCGAAACCGCCCAAGAATCCGAAACCACCGACGGCGCACCCGCAGACGTCTCCCCTGAGAACAACCCCGACCAAATCGCGATCCTCAAACCCAAAGTCATCGCCACGATCTCGCCCGAAGTGACGGTCTTTCCGTTGCCTGAAAAACTCAAGGGCAAAGAGGTGTTGCGCTTTGCCAGCGTTTCGGGCGGAGACACCTTGATCGGCGGAGTCGGTGGCTTTTTTGTTCTCAAAGAAAAGACTTTTACTCTCGCAAGCGATCAAGTCGATGTGATCGGCATCGCTCCTTGGTTGCAGGGCGGGTTTGCCGTCGCAACTTCCGATCGCATCTACCTTTGGGACAGCCAACTCCAGACCACGCTTTTGCATCAACAACTCGCAAACAGCCCGATCACCGCGTTGGCGGCTTATCGCGAAGGCTCTCTTTGGATCGGAACCCGCGACAAGCTCTGGCGCTATGAAAATGAGCGTCTTGTTTCTTTCGATGATATCAAAGGTGTGCGCTCTCTTTTGTGGATCGCCTCTCTCAAAACGTTGATCGTCAAAAACCTCGATGGGATGGACGTGATCCTCCGACAAGACGATCTTGGACGATGGCAACAACGCAGCTTTGAAAGCGAAGGCGTTGCGTTGCGCGAAACCACCGCTGCATGGTGGCCTTATCGCATCCAACCCAACGAAAAAAACGAGGAGACGCTGGCGTTGCAACAGATCGCCCTCGAAGCCACTTCGGGCTTTGCGTGGGTCTTCACTCCGACTGAGCTTTTCCGCATCGAAGGAGATGACGCCTCCAAGATGCCCCGACCTTCCGCCATATCCGCTGATATCTCGTTGATCCACAGCGCAAGTGACGGAACGCTTTGGGTTGCCGATCGCCAAAACCTCGTTCGCATCGGACAAGCCACCTCTTCTATCACTTACAGCCAACATATCGCACCGTTTCTCTCGAAGACGCGATGCACCAACTGCCACGCAAGTGTGGGTGGTCAAGCTTTCCCCCTCGAAACGTACGAACAAGTCAAGCCACGCGCACAAAAGATCGTGGATGCACTCAGCGCCGCGCCCGGTGTCCTCGCCATGCCCCCCGCAGGTTATCCCCTTGTGGGCGGAGACGCCGCCTTGATCGAGCGCTGGATCAAAGATGGTTCGAAAGAATAACTCGCTTTTGCTGGCGAAGACATCGTGTGCCGCCCCACGATCTTCGCGTCCTTTGGGCGTTGGAGTCCGAGATGAGAACCCGCACCCTCTTGTTCTCTTTGCTGTGCGTCGGAGGACTGGCCTTGTTTGGCTTGGCCTCTTCTCAAGCACAGGTCTGCGAGGCGGTTGAACCCCAGATCGCCTTGCAATACCTTCGTCGCCTCAGTTTGGATCTTCGCGGTCGTTTGCCTTCGTATGAAGAGTTAGAAAAAGTCTCCAAGGACAAACAAGTCCCTGACGAGATGATCGACAAGATGATCCAATCCCCCGAGATCTTGGAGCAGTTGCACGCTTATCACCGCGATCTGTTGTGGGCCAACTTTGAAAACCTCCGCATCTCTAACCAAAACTGGCGACTCGATCCGATGTCTGGCAGCATCTATCGCACCACCAGCACCACGCGGCGCCTTTATTATCGTGGAACCGACCGCACCGAATGTCTCAATGAACCCGCCAAATACGACACTTCGGGCAACCTACTCTGCAAAAAAGCCGATGGTTCCTATGAGTCCTGCAAAGCCATCCAGATCCGACGCAACCTCGCCCTCGGCGAAGTCGGCCAAGAAGGCTACGTCATGGTCGCGCCCTATTGGGATCCCACGATCAAAGTCAAAGTCTGCGCGCTCGATGCCCAAGACGCTACACAAGCCGATTGGGGCGGTCGTACCTTCAATTGCGAAACCGACGTCCGTCCCACTTGTGGGTGCGGCCCTGATCTGCGTTGGTGCTTTAACAGCAGCGTCTCTGAACGCGAAGTCAACGGCGCTCTCGTCGATCAAATGCTCCGATTCACCGAAGATATCGTCCGAAACAACCGCCCTTACACCGAGATCATGCTCGGAAACCAAGTCGAAGTGAACGGGCCGATCTCTCACTTCCTCCGCTATCAGTCCAAGACCAGCACCGTCTTTGGCTCTCCCGAAGTCGACTACACCATCCCCGAGATCCCTTACGCTCAAAAAGAAACATGGGTCAAAGTCCGACGCAGCGGCCTTCATGCAGGCATCCTGACGCTCCCCGGATTCCTTCTCAAATTCGGCTCCAACCGTGGACGCGCCAACCGCTTTTACAACGCTTTTCTCTGCCAGTTCTTTCAAGCTCCCCCCGGCGGACTTCCCGCTGCCAACGACAACTGCCACGTCGAACCCAACCTGATGAAGCGTTGCGGATGCAACTTTTGCCACCAAGCCGTCGAACCCGCAGCCGCCCATTGGGGGCGCTTTGCAGAAGCTGGTTTCTCCCCACTCACCGACCTTTCCAAGTATCCCAAGTTTGATCCCAACTGCGCCAAGCCCAGCGCCAGCGGAAACGCCAATTGCCGCCGACTCTACTTTATTTCCCCCAATCACCCAGACGAAGAGCGTTATCGCGGGATGCTGTTGTCGTATTTGTTTGCCGATGCCCATCCCGCCGGCAAACACTTTGAGCAAAATATCGAGCAAGGCCCGCGCCTTATCGCCAACGAAGCCATCCAAAGCGGCAAGTTTGCCGCCTGCACCACCCGCAAGATGTGGGGATGGTTTGTGGGGACGGAACTCCAACCCCAACAAGAACAGCGCATCTCCCAATACGCCGAACGTTTCAAACAATCGGGTTACAACTTGCTCACCTTGGTCAAAGCGCTGGTCTCCAGCGAAGAATACCGCCAAGGCCGTCTGACGAAATAAGGAGGACTCTCATGCGGTATCTTGCTCGCCTTTTTGCGACTCTGGCGCTCGCGACCACGCTGATCGCTTGTCAACAATCGACGCCAAACAACCCCAACAATCCGAACAATCCGAACAATCCGAACAGTCCGAACAAAACACCCTCCCCCACCGATCCGCGCAGCAACAAGACCTTTCCTACACCCACAAGCGGCACAGAACCCAAGCACTTTGATGACCATTGGAAAAGCGCGACCACCCAAGACGGAAACCATGCGCAGATCACGCCTTATCATGGCCGCCATGCCCGCCGTTTGAGCATCGAGCAGATCAAAAAATCCATCCCTCAACTGTTCAACGGGCTGACGTGGACGGATAGCGCAAATGCCAATATGTTCGACAAATACGCTCTGACGCTCGGAAAAGCCGACTACATCGAAGTGACCGAAAACAATCGCGAAGCTTCCTCGTTGTTTATGAAGTTTATGGACGACATGGCGAGCTATGTTTGTTCAAAAGCGGTCGAAGCCGATCTCAAAAACCCCGATCTGATGAAACGCAGCGTGATCCGCCACCCCGATGATGTCGATCAAACCTTACGCTTTTTGCGGCTCAAGTTTCATGCGGTGTTTGTTCCCAACACCTCGACCAAAGGCATCGAAAAGCTGCGCAAGCTGCACGACGCTATCCGCACCAAAACCAACAGCGAAACCAAAGCGTGGACGGGCGTCTGTATCGCCATCGTCGCTTCTCCCGACTTTTTCGCTTATTGATCCGCCCTTGACCTTCAGGACGTTAGGAGTCAGCTATGTTTTTGTCACGTCGCTTTTTCCTTCAATCGCTTGGGCTTGGCGCGGCTGGATCGTTTTTTTTGGGCCCGTGGAAAGCCCCCAATCTGTATGCTGCCAGTGATCTGGATCGCCGCTTTGTGTTTTGTTATTTCAACGGAGGTTGGGATACACTTTTGAGCTTGGACCCCCGTGAATACGGCTTTTCAGACACCGACAATGGAAAAGCTCGCGATCTGCGCGTGGAACCCGCCTATTATCGCTTGCGCACCACCTTTACCGACGGAACAACCGTCAAGCGCGAGCTGCTTCAACCCAAAGGGTCAACGATCCTCTACGGACCTGCGATGGAGCCGATGACCCGTCACTTTGATCAGACTTGCATCGTGCGCGGCATCTCAATGGACACCGTCACGCACGAAGTGGGCCGTCGTTACTTCATTACCGGCTTGCCCCCGCGTGGCTTGCTTGCCAACGGCTCTTCCGCTGGAACGCGGATCGTCGCCCAACAAGGCAAAAAACGCCCGATCCCCAACCTTGCGGTGCGCGTCGAAAGTTACAACCAAGGGCTTCCCGCTTACGCAAGCGGTCTCAAAGTGACAACGGTGGATGATCTGTTGCGTATGCTTCGCGATGGCGAACGCGCTCCCGATGCAGAGGTGCGCACGCTGCTCGAAGCCTACCGCAAAGAAGCCGAGATCTGCGACCCTGTGGCATTGAACACTGACGGCTTGTTGACTTTGTTGCGCGGCGCACAAACCGATGCTCGCACACTAATCGAAGAAAAATTGACGGATCACTTCAGTTTTCTTGATGCCACAAAGCCAGAGATGGTCGCGATCAAAAACCGCTACGGCATCACCTCAATGGCTTCGCCCCAAGCCCAAGCCGCTCTGGCTTTTCAAACCCTCAAGTTCGATGTGGCACAAACCATCTCGATCGAACTTGCAAGCGGACTCGACACCCACTTTGAAAACTGGGAGACCGATCAACCCGAACGCCAGTACCAAGGTTGGAAAGCCCTTGCGCAGCTTGTGGATGATCTCAAAGCAGAACCCCACCCACGCGATCCCTCTAAAAAGCTGATCGATACGACCACCGTCGTGGTGTTCAGCGAATTCGCCCGCACGCCCATGATCAACAACCGTGAAGGCCGAGACCATTGGCTCGTCAACAGCGCTCTGTTGCTTGGAGCAGGTGTCCCCCATAACAAAGTCGTGGGGGCCTCCACCGAACAAGGCATGAACGCGCTTGCCGTCGATCCGATCTCGGGACAACCCACCAAGTCAGGCGGCACCGTGATCAACCCCCGCTTGATCCTCGCCTCTTTGATGGAAGGCGCAGGATTCAGCACCGAAGATCTCCGTGTATCGGGACTTCCTTGTCTAATGGACAAAGTCTGAGCGGCTTCGAATTGCGTGGTGCCGTTGGTTTGTTTTTTTGGTTTCGCTTGGATCGGACTTACGCGGTTCGATGGTTTTGGTGGGGGGTCACCCCATACCCCGCCATACGGTGTTGCTTGAAGTGCCGCGAACGCGGGGGGTTTTGCCAACCGCGTGATCGCAATGTCGATGCGATCCTCTACCATCGCCCTGTCCTTGGGCGGCCACTGCCCCTACGTTTTGCGATCACGCTGTGGGTGGATTTTGTATGATACCTGTGCTAGAGAGACTTTTGTTTTGTCTTGTGGCACAGGGGGAATTTGATGAGTCAGATCGCCTTTCTAAACCAGCCTTCTATCGGACATTTGAATACGCTTTTGAGCATCGCCAATCAGATGAAAGCGGAGGGGCATTCGACACGTTTCTTGGTTCCGGGGGGACGGGGCGTCAAGACAGGCATCCAGATCTTGGATACAGGGTTTGCGATCCACCAAAAGATCGAACAAAGCGGACACGCCTTTTCGGCATTGCCGCCGGCATGGTCACCGTTGTGGAAAGCGTTGTTTTTGCCGCTCAAGTCGGGCTATGCAGAGATCGAGCATGCGTTGGATATCTTTTCTTCGGGCCTTGACCACTACACACGCCACGTCCTCAAACAGATCGAGCGCGAGCGCCCGGATATCTTGGTGACGGACTTTGGTTTTCCTGCATCAAGCCTTGCTGCGGATATCGCGCAGATCCCGTTTGTGACGGTGTATCACAGCGGCTTGCCGTTTCGCGGAGAAGGGATCCCTGCGTTTGGAAGCGGCCTTCCCATCGGAGAAAGCGATGAGGCAGAAGCCAAAGCCTACGAGGCCCGTGAGGCCCGACTGTTGGAGCGGATCGATGCACGCATCAATCAGGCCAGACGGGCGTTTGGGTTGCCTCCGATCGAGGCCGAGTTTTTGCGTCGTCCTTATTCGCCTTGGCTCAATGTGGTGACCAGCGCCACCGTGATGGAAGCGCCACGCCAAGATCTCGGAGAGCACACTTTTTTCGTGGGGCCTTGTATCGGAAAGCGGCTCGAATCTTCGGAGGTTTCATTCGATTTTTTGCGAAAAGATGCCTACAAGATCTACGTCTCCCTTGGGACCGTGTTTAACCGCAAGCCAGAGGTCTTTCGCAAGATCTTGCGCAGCCTCGATCAAGAGGCGTATCAGGTGATCGTCAGCGCGGGCGGGGCGTATCCCGCGTTGAGCAAAGGCCCCCTCCCGTCCAATGCCAAGATCTTTCCGAGCGTTCCGCAGATCCGATTGCTTTCCGAGATCGACTTGTTTGTTTCTCACGGCGGAAACAACAGCACCAACGAATCGCTTGCGGCGGGCAAGCCTCTGATCGTGCTGCCTGTGGGCGGAGAACAGGCGGACAATGGCAGCCGCGTGGTGTATCTGGGAGTTGGAAAAAAACTGGATATCCAGCATTTTGAGGAGGCGCAATTGCGTCTTGCTGTCGAAGAGATCCGCACCACGCCACGTTATCAAGAGCGAGCATCGCAGGTGAGGGAAGGGCTGCGCGAAACCGACGGAGTGGCCGCAGCTTCACGTTGCATCGCATGGGTGGCTGCGCATCAAAAGCCCCTACAACGCCCAAAAGATATCCCTCTCACCCTCACACCTGCGGATCTCGACCGATGGTTGGGTTCATTCCCTGACCCTGCCACGAATCAACCCTCACCCCTGCCCTTCGGGCAGCCCCTCTCCCTGCGACGCTCGTAAAGCCTCGCTGCAAGGCGAGGGGAAACCAGAGAGCCGCGATTTTGGCCGCATGGAGCAGCGAACCAGCTTTTGTTTCCATCTGTGTCAAGGCTGACGCCAAGCCTGATCCACTCGATCCCTTCAGCTTTTTACAGCGAGCTTCGCTCTTCTTCCCCTTGCCTCCGCAGCACAGCAAGCGATCCGTCATGTACGTTTCTCTTGGATATCGTATTTACGGATGGATGGGGAGAAAAGGGTGGAACGGGATCTCTTCGGAGAAGCGAAGAAAAGGATGGGGCGCGGTGGGAGGAGGGAGGGGTTCGAGCATCTCGATCTGGGTTTGGAGGATCAAGGAAAAGCGGTTGCGGTCGGGAAACCCCGAAGGGTTCAGGCGAAGGGCCATGACGCGATCGGCGCGGGAGTGTTCGGCCAGCTTGGAGAGGACGCGCAACAAAGCGTGGGGATCGCGGAGTTTGAGGTGCAGAGAAATTCGATGCAGCGAAAAGAAGCGACAGATCCGACGGGGGCTTGGAGAGGACTCGATGCGGCACAGGGGGAGCTTTCGTCGTGGTGTTTGCCATGAGAGATGGCGGATCGAGATCGTCGGATGTGTCAAAGCCGTGTGGAGAGCGGAGAGCAAGGGAAAGGCGGGGTCAAAGCGCCGTGAGGCGTTGGTGCCAAGCGGGATCAGCAGGCGTCGCATATCAAAGATCGCTTGTTCGATCTTGTCGGTGGATAGGTAAGAAACAGAGATCCCGTTGACTTTGACATCGCGCAGGCGTTGTGCGCGCTCGAAACCGTTGAGGGTCAAGCGGCTGAGTTCGCGTGTTCCAAAAAGCAGCGTGGTGGCGCGGACTTTTTCATTTTGGATATCGACGGACGCAAGGCGCGTGCGTGAGGGCATATAGCGAAACATCGCACGCAGGGCGGAGAAGACGCTTTCGAGATCAGCTTTTCCACGCCACGCTTCGGGATCGGTCCAACGGGCCGAAGGGAGGCGGTCGGAGGTGCGCCAAGCCCACAAGCCGAGGATACCGTCGTCCGTGATATCGGCTTCATCGCGGCGTTCGAACAGATCGCGAAAGATCAAACCAACGCGAGCACGCCGAGCCAATGCGCGCATGGAAGCCTCGATCTGTTCAAAGGCGATGTATCGGGCGTCTCCAGCGCGTACGGTGTGTTGTTTTCCGTCGATGGAGACGGTGATCTCGCGTCGATAGCCTGTGTTGGGATAGAGTTGAAAAAAGCCCTTGTGTTGGAGAGAGCGCAGGAGATCCGCGAATTCTTGGGGGGGGAGTGCGATCTTCCAGATCTTTCCTGAGACAGGGGCCGGTTTGGCGTCCCATCGTGCATCGTGGATCAGCAAAGGCATCCAACCGACCCCAAAGACGGGATGGATCAGTCGGTACAAGATCCAGCTTTTTGGGGGTGGGTAAGTGGACGGGATCGCGGAGAGGGCGGTTGATGGGGCGGCTTGGTGTTGTTTCCATGCTTTGGCCGAGCGGATCTGCCAGATCCGCCAGAGCGGATAAGCGGGGCGTCGAGGAGGGAGAGGGAAGAGATGGGGGGATTGTTGATGAAGCTGCTGCGCAAGATCTGCGAGTAGAATGCGCGAAAGAAAGCGCAGCGAGCCGTTTTTGTGTCGACGAAAGTGCATCAGGCGGTCGACCGTTTGGGCATCGGGAAAGTTGGGCAGCAAGCGCAACAGGCTTGCGGTGGCGTTGATGGACATCGCGGTCGATTCGAGTCCTCGGAGGATGAGATGTCGTTGCATCGAAGAAGGCAACCGCGTGAGGGCATTGAGCGCGTGTTCGTGCAGCGTCGGGTCATGGTGTTGAAGGTAGCGCAAAAGGATATCCGCGCAGCGTGTGATCTGGAGCATCCCCAAAGCGCGCAAGAGCAATCTTGGGCGGGTCGTGGTTGCAAAAGCTCGGCATATCGGGGCTTCTGCTTGTTGGCCGTAGGACAGCAGCCCTCCAAGGATCAACATCCCAGCTTGATCGTCGTATTCTTGGGCCATCTTGATTAACACCGATAATGCGGCTGGAGCTTTCCATTGAGCGAGGGCGATGGATGCAAGAAGTCGAACGCGAGGGCTTTTGTGTTCGAGGGCTTGTTCGAGCATGGGTTTGTGAGCGGGGCCACGCCGTGTCCATTCGCCCAAGAGTGCGCGTTGTTGATCCCAGTTTCGGCGCTGGAACAAGGCGATCAGTTCGGTAGGCGTTTGGGTTTCTAGCGTGGGGAGCGGTAGATAGGGACTTTTGGGGCGCGAACGTCGAGGCTGTGGCTTGGGCAGCGCAAATGGCAGAGAAGTGGGGAGGCCTTGAGAAAGATCCACCGAGCGAAAGCTCTCGTCAGGTTCGGGTTTTTTGGGCAGAGGCTGATTTTGGGAAGGCGGCGACACACGCAAGGGCGGCGATATCCTCAAGGGTAGCGATATACGTAGTGGGCGCGATGTAGGCCGAACATTCGGCTTTTCAGGTGTTGCCAAGGACGGAAGGCTGTGAAGTGCGACACACAGCCAGAGAGCCAACAAACAAAAACGCATCGGGATCTTTTCTCCATGAGGACTGGCGCGGTTGGATTCGGTTGTGTGGGGTTTCACCCCACGCCCCGCAAGGGAGCGCGGCTCTATGGACCCCGTATTGGCGAAGAGACCGCAGGTTTTTCAACACAACGACCCTGTCGCTTGGGTGTTCGCGAACACGGCTTTTTTGGCCACAAGTCACTCTTCTCTCCGTTTGAAAAACGCTGTTCGCCCCGAAAGCGACCAAGGCCGCCTTGCGAAGCAGGCGAAGCGAAGTTTGGGCCGCGCCCCACAACACAAATCAACAGACTTCTTATCCGCGATTGAACACAGCGACAAGTGTGTCCTGTCTTGAGGACATGGCGACAAAGACGCCGAATGGCCGCTTGTTTGGGAAGAAAAAGCGGTGTTGACAAGTGGGGGGAGGGATCTGTACATACCAAGGGCGCGTTCGATGGCGGGGCAACAAATATTGTGTTGGAAAGGATCAGTATGCAAGCGATCTTACTTTGTGGCGGATTATCGACTCGTTTGGGAGACATTACAAAAGAGACCCCCAAGATCTTGTTGGAGATCGGCGGAAAGACGGTGTTGCAGCACCAAGTTGAATTGTTGGTAGAAGCTGGCGTTGAAGAAGTGGTGTTGGCGAGCGGCCATTTGCACGATATCTTGCAAGAGCGCGTGGGTTCGAGTCTTGGGGGGACGCCGATCCGTTATGTTCGCGAAGAAAAGCGCCTCGGCACAGGGGGCGCGATCAAAAATGCGATGAAGGCGATCACACGGTTTCCGGCCTTTGTACTCAACGGCGATATCTTGTTGGATGCTTCGTTGCGCAAGATGGCTTTGGCCTTGCGTCCAGAGATGGATGGGATCTTGTTGGGGGTTGAAGTCGAAGATGCCCGTAGCTACGGAAGGCTGGTGTTTGAGCCAGACACCCTGCATATCCAACAATTCGTGGAAAAAGATCCCAACCACCAAGGCGCAGGCCATATCAACGGCGGTGTGTATTTGTTCCAATCGTCGATCCAGTCATATTTTCCAGATAGAGAGAGTTTTTCGGTCGAGTACGATGTTTTTCCGTACGTCAAGAGCCTGTATATCCACCCGTACAAGGGGACATGGATCGATATCGGAACGCCCGAAAGACTGGCCTTTGCGCGAGAAAACTTGACCCATCTGATCCAAGTTCAACGCGGCGAGGGGAATTCGCATGGGTGAGCGGCGACCGATCATCACGATGACAACGGACTTTGGGACGCAAGATGCGTACGTGGGGATCATGAAAGGCGTGATCGCGGGTATCGCCTCAGAGGTCGGTGTGATCGACTTGAGCCACCAAGTCCCCCCCCAAGATATCCAAAAAGCAGCCTTTTTGTTGTGGTCAGCGGTGGAAGCGTTTCCTGCGGGGACGGTGCATCTGGTGGTGGTGGACCCGGGGGTGGGCAGTGCGCGCCGAGCGATCGCAGCGAGCGCGGGTGGGCACTTTTTTGTGGCCCCAGACAACGGTGTGTTATGGCCGTCATTGCAGCGTTTCCCAAAGATCCGCGTCGCTCATCTCGATAAGTCCGCTTTTTGGCGCAACGAAGTTTCGCACACCTTTCATGGCCGCGATATCTTTTCACCTGTAGCCGCGCATCTGGCGATGGGTACGCCGTTGTCGGAGCTGGGGACGATGATCGATGATCCTGCGGAGTTCGAGCTGTTTGACCTTGAGGGCGATGGTGAACGGATCTGGGGGCGGGTGATCGAGGTGGATCGCTTTGGCAATCTTTGTACGAATATCTCGCGGGGGACGCTGCGGATGTTTGAAGAGCTTTCGGGGATCGCGTTGCATATCGGTTCGCACCGTGTGACGGGCGGAATCCATCGCACCTTCTCGGATGTCGAGGTCGGGGAGATCGTCGCTTATTTTAACAGCTTCGGTCTGCTCGAAGTGGCGGCGCGAAACGGCTACGCAGCGCGGATCTTGGATGTCGAGGTCAACGCACCCGTTTGGCTCACCACACAAGAGGGCATGTAACTGTGCGAAAAGCCCAGCGAAAAATACAAACCAAGCGAGACGCACAACCCACACAAACCAAGCGAGACGCACAACCCACACAACCAACGCAAGCCAAAACCAAGCGAGACGCACAACCCACACAACCAACGCAAGCCAAAACCAAGCGAGACGCACCGCCAACGCAAGCCAAAACCAAGCGAGACGCACCGCCAACACCATCCAACACCAAGCAAGAGGCGCAACTCACGCCAACCAAGCGAGATGTGCAGCGTGTTGTTGAGATGGAGAAAAAAGGGGACAGACGGAACGGAAAAGCGGGTGATCCTCAAGAGATAGGTCAGCTTTACGAGGTGTTGATCCACGATGTAAGCGCCCAAGGATACGGGGTTGGGCGCGATCCGCTTGGGCGTGCGGTCTTTGTTCCGTTGTCGGCCCCGGGTGACACGGTGCGCGCAAAAGTCGTACAACAACAACCGCGTTACTGGCAAGGCGAGATCGTCGAAGTGTTGCAAGCCTCGGCACAGCGGGTCGAACCGCGATGCCGTCATTTTGGTGTGTGTGGCGGGTGTGATTGGCAACACCTCGATCCAAAGACACAGACATCTGCGAAGCAGCAGATCTTGTTTGAAACCCTCCGTCGTGTCGGAAAGATCGATCTTGCAGAAGTGCCACGTATCTCTTCTTCTGCGCAGGTTTGGGGATGCCGCGATCGTGCGCGCTTTCATGTCGATGAACATGGTCGATTGGGATTTTTTGCGCGTGGTTCTCGCCAACACGTCGCGATCTCTCGCTGTCCTGTCTTGCACCCCGCTTTGCAGCGTCTCGTATCGATCTTGCGCGAATATACCCCCAAATTGTTGTTGCCGTTGCATGAGATCTGTGTCTTGGCTGAAGATTCGTGCGAAACGATGGAAGGTTCGGTCGTTTCGGAAGGTTCGGTTGTTTCGGAAGGCTCGGCTGTTTCGGAAGGCTCGGCTGTTTCGGAAGATTCAGTCGTTTCGGAAGGTTCGGCTGTTGTTGTTGGGGCGGCTGTTTCGGAAGATTCGGCTATTTTGGAAGATTCGGCTGTTTCCAAGGGCGAACAGCACTTATTTATGGATATCTGTACGGTATCTTCGGAGGGATGGTTGTCAGCGCGTGCAGAGGCGGGTGTTTTGCTGTCTTTTCATTTGGATCATGCGGCGCAGTCGTGGAATGCTGCGAAGTGGAAAGATGCAAAAGCCGAGTACTTGGGCTGGTTCGAGAGATTGAGAGCGGAGGCGGTGGATATCCGAGGGGCTTCGTTGTGGTGCGAGACGAAACGGATCGCGCAGTGGGGCGAAGAGGTGCTGCGGGTAGGAGAAGAAGGCGTTCGTTATCGAGCCGAAGGGTTTGCACAGGCGAACTTTCGACAGAATCAAGTGTTGCGGGAGGCGGTGCGTTCGGTGGTTGCGCGTGTTTCGCCTCGTCATCTGGTGGAGATCTATGCGGGCAGCGGGAATCTGAGTTTTGCGGTTGTCAAAGAGTGCGAGCGGCTGTTGGCTTTGGAAGGAAACCCCCAAGCGGTTGAAGACGCGCAAGAAACGCTGCGGAGGCTCAGGGAGGAGCGGCGTCTGCCTTCGGTGGGGATAGATATCCTGCGTTTTGATGATCGCTTCGATCGATTGGAGGATATCTGCGCAAAGATGGCGATGAAGGTGGACTTGTTGTTGGTGGACCCACCGCGTCGAGGGATCGCCAAAGAGATGATGCAGCAGATCAACTTGTTGCGTCCGCCAGCGATCGTGTACGTTTCTTGTGATCCCGCGACGTTGGCGCGAGATCTTCACGGATGGATCGGTCTGGGTTACCAACTCGAACACCTTGAGATCGTGGATCTGATGCCGCAAACGGCCCACCTCGAAGCCGTGTCGTTGTTGCGCCTGTCCCATCCGCGCCCAGCGACTCGGTGGCAGTCATAACGCTGTGTGTGGCAGGCTGAGAGCAGGGCGAAAGACCCCGAAGGGTATCCTCCGAGAGCTGACGGGAGTCCTTGATGCTGCGCGGAGGCATACAAGACAGGAGAGACACCCAAGTTGTATCCTCCGAGATCTGACGGGAGACGGTGATGCTGTGGCTGTGAGACGGGCGAAAAGCCCCGAAGGGAGGGCTGAGATGATCGAGACGTGGGCAGCGCTGGTGGGGATGGTGTTGGGGGCAGCATGGTTGGGGCGATGGTATGCGGTGCGGGTGTTGCGCCCGCGTTATCAGGGGATCGTGGAGCGGGCTTGTGGGCGTTTGATGGCGCAGATGTGCGATGCGAAGCCTCCGTTGTTGCGAGCAGAAGGGCTGGGTTCGCCCGAAGAAGGGGGGCAATGCCAGCGGGTGTTGTTGGTGTTTGCGGGAGAAGCGGAGCTTGCGCAGATCGAAGAAGACGGACAGTCCGCTGTGTACGATCAGCGCTTGCGTGAGGCGTTGCTTGCAGAAGGGTATCCGATGAGCTTGGTGGGGGCTGTGCAGATCGAGCGGTGGACCGAACGTGGTCGAAAGCAAGCTGAAAAAGCCCTTTGACCTTCGGGGTGAGATTTGCTATATGCCACCCTCTTTTGAGGAGACAAGCAAAGATCGAAGGGATCGTGTTTGTTGTGTTTCTCCACCAAGATGAGGCGTGTCATGTCCCTGAGTATCGGTATTGTGGGTTTGCCCAACGTCGGAAAAAGTACAACCTTTAACGCGCTCACCAAAGCGCAAAATGCGGAAGCTGCGAACTATCCGTTTTGCACCATCGAGCCGAACAAAGCGATCGTGGTGGTTCCCGACGTGCGTGTGGACAAGCTCGTCGAGATGGCAAAGCCTCAACGCACGTTGTATGCAACGGTGGAGTTTGTGGATATCGCGGGCTTGGTCAAAGGGGCGAGCCGAGGCGAGGGGTTGGGCAACCAGTTTTTGGCCAACATCCGCGAGACCGCTGCGATCGTGCATGTCGTCCGTTGTTTCGAGGATGACAACATCTTGCACGTCAACAACAAGCCCAATCCAGCCGACGATATCGAGGTGATCAACACGGAACTGATCCTCGCCGATATCCAACAGCTAGAGCGTAAGATCGAACGCACGCAACGCCAAGCCAAGGCCGACCGCAAGCTCCAGCCCTTGATGGACGAAGCCACCCGCCTCAAAGGGTATCTCGATGCCGGAAATATGGTGATCACCTATCAACCCGCCCACCAAGAAAGCTACGACGCGCTCTTACAAGAGATGCGCTTTATTACCCAAAAGAAGGTGATCTTTGCTGCCAACGTCGACGAGGCCGGTCTTACCGAAGACAACGCGATGGTCAAACAAGTCCGCGCTATCGCCGCCGCCCAAGGTGCCGAAGTCGTCAAGCTGTGTGCCAAGCTCGAAGAAGAGATGGGCGGCCTGAGCGATGAAGAACGTGATGAATTTCTCGCCTCTGCGGGTGTCAAAGAAAGCGGTCTTTCGCAAGTCATCCAAAAAAGCTTTCGAGCGCTTGGCCTGATCAACTACTTTACGGTGGGTGTGAAAGAAGTGCGGGCGTGGACGATCCACGAAGGTTGGACAGCCCCCCAAGCTGCGGGCGTGATCCACTCCGACTTTGAACGCGGATTTATCCGCGCACAAGTCATCGCGTATGACGACTTTGTCCGTTGTAAGGGCGAAGCGGGTGCCAAGGCCGCTGGTGTGATGCGCGTCGAAGGCAAAGAATACGTCGTCAAAGACGGCGATATCATGCACTTCCTCTTCAACGTGTAGTGTCCATACGTTCTTGTTTTCGGATGTGTGGGGTTTCACCCCACGCCCTACTGCCTTAGCGCGGCTCCCTTGACCCCGTATCGGCGGGGTGAGCGTTCCTTTTTCAAACCAACGACTCTGCCGCTTGGCATGTCGCGAACGCGTCTGCTTTTTCTTCTCCACTGCGCGATGATCTCGTTCAAAAAAGCTTATCGAGCGGGCTGTGTACGGAAATTCTGCTTTGTTGCAAAACATGCGTATAGATCATCGTCGTGCTTACATCTTTGTGTCCCAAAAGTTCTTGAATTGTACGGATATCGTAGCCCGCATCCAGCAGATGGGTTGCGAAGCTGTGCCGAAAAACATGTGTGCTTACACGTTTTTGGATGCGTGTATCTTTGCATGCCTTATGAATCGCACGTTGTAATGTGTCTGGGCTCATGTAGAATCGGCGTGTTTTCCCTGTTTCTCGACAGATGCTTCGCGTTGTTGAGGGAAAGACATACTGCCAGAGCCATTCTTTCGGGGCGTTGGGCAGTTTTCTTGCCAAAGCAAACGGTAGAAACACTTCGCCGTAGCCTTCTGCACAATCTTTCTGATGAATCTCGTTAACCTTTCGTAAGTGCTCTTGTAGCGGTTCCACTAGAGAACCGGGCAACATCGTTCTGCGTGCTTTCCCACCTTTGCCGTCTTGCACCAAGATGATCCGCTGCCCGAAGTCGATGTCTTTGATTCGTAAAGATAAGCATTCTTGGGCTCTTAGCCCTCCACCGTACAATATCTGCGTTGCG
Source organism: Myxococcota bacterium (assembly GCA_023150835.1). Classification (GTDB taxonomy): domain Bacteria; phylum Myxococcota_C; class UBA6777; order UBA6777; family UBA6777; genus JAKLKB01. The sequence continues at coordinate 39,178 of JAKLKB010000108.1, forward strand.
AGTTTCGTTGCTCCTGTCATCTGAGATAAAATATGCTGTACTTCTTCTTTTGTCAGCACTGTCGGAAGATAACGGGATTCTCGTGCTCGCAGCGCGTCGATCTTCCCCTTGAGATCGACTTTGAGAACTTGTTTGTAAAGAAACAAAAGTGCGTGAAATGCTTGGTTTTGTGTCGAAGCAGACACGTTCTCTTTCGCTGCAAGGTGGGTCAGAAAGGCTTCGATTTCCATGTCTCCCATCTCTCTGGGATGTCGTTTGTTGTGGAAGAGGATGTAGCGGCGGATCCAGTTTGTGTAGCTCTTTTCTGTTCGGTATGCGTAACGCTGCAACCGCATCGTCTCTCTCACTTGCTCAAGCAATTTCGGCGATTTTTCCATCTTTTTGGTTCCTCCTGTGGTGGTTCGGGTGATTTGTCGGCTTTGTCAAAAATCATGCCGATGCGTTGCCTTTGCTCTTTTTCGTTGCTTTCCGTGTGTAAGTTCTTGAATAAGTGAGGTATGCGCATATTGTGCGTGATATCTGTGCAGCACGAGCGTTATCCCACACGGAGCGACGAAAAGACAGGCGATCCTGCGTGATAATCTTTTATCTGGTGGATATCGAGGCAGAATGTGCTTGACTTTGTCTATTTCGTCGGTTATACCTGACACCTATGCGGTGATAACTGGCGAAATCCTGTATTATCATGCAAGTCTGCTGGATAATGATATCGTTCGGCAAAAAAATTTTCTTGACACGGTTATATAAATGGTAACCTAAATACTTTATTTGACTTGCAAGGAGAAAACTATGTTTGAATTTCTTAAGAACTTAAGCGCAATCTTTCAAAGCAAACCTTCTTTGTCGGACCTGCAAACTTTGCAATCTGCGGCGCGGAAGATCAATGATTGGCTCGCATCCATTCTCCCTATCAGCCCAGAAATAGTTTCCCAAATGTCTTATGCAGACGCCATTCGCTATTTCGTCGAAGATAAGCCTAATGATTCAAGCATTGTTAAGGGCGCAATGTTATTGCAAGAACATCCTCAAGGAAAACTTTTTGTACAGGTGTTCTTGAATGGTGACAATGAATTGGTGTGCAAGTCTGATGGGAAACCATACGGTCGGCGTCTCATTGTACGCAGTTTGGATTCGGAGTTAAAAGAAACATTTGGAAACGAAGAACTGGTGGTAGTTGAATAATTCAAAAGGAGTTCCCGATGCCATTTCCAATTATAGGGATTATCTTGGCTGCAGTTGCTACTGTTGCCGTCACAGTGCTGCTTATTGTTTATTGGAACGACATTGTTGATTGGTTTCGTTCAAGAAACGATATTAAGGTTGAGGACAGAGACAACATAGCCTTCACCCTTCAAGAAAAACTGGCCAACGGAAATTACAAAACAGTGCAAGGCATATTCAATACCAGAACGAATACTCTCAAAGATGGCAGAGCAATAGAATCAAAACAAGTAGATGAAGAGTTACACCAACTGCATAAGGAAGAAGAGTTGGTTGTTTACGAATAAGGAGAAAAAGATGCCTTTTCCAATTATACCGATAATAATCGGTGCGTTGACCGCAGTGGCAGCAACTACTTTGATTGTCGCTTGCTGGGATGAGATTGTGGGATGGTTTTCCGAAAAGAAAACGGATATTAACGACTACGGAGAATTGATCAAACACAGGCTGGCAAACGGAAAATATAAGCTTGTTGGCGGTGTTTTTTCTTCTAGGGGAATGAAAAAAGCCGAAAACGTGTGGGAAACAGAGCAACTCGATGATGAACTTCAAAAGAAATTTGCTTACTCTAACCAGATAAGGATTTGATTTATCTTGAAAAGCTCCGATGGAAAATCCGGTATAAATTGGCAGATACATGGAATTCCAACCGATATTCCAAGCGCAGAGGCGGCTATATGCCGTTCAAGACTACTACGAGCAGTTACAGAACTTGAACCTTGGATAGACCGATTGAATTCGGACTTTGCAATTTCTATTGGCGAAGAAGCAACCTTAACAAAATTATATAACCGACCTGAATCAAAAAAAAACGAAAACGAAGAGCTGTTTGATACCTCCAAACGTGCGGAGCAATACCAATCGTACCCGCCGTTTTATACTTTTGATCACTTGATTGTTCCGACAGAAGTAAAAGAAAACTTGTTATCTGCTGTTGAATTGCTTAAAGTAGAAAAAATTGTATTTGATGATTGGGGATTAAGAGAAATTGAACCTTTTCCTAGAACCGCTCTCAATTTTTATGGGCCACCAGGAACAGGTAAAACTTTAGCTGCGCATGCTTTAGCGCATTTTTTGAATCGCCCAATCCTTGTTGCGAGTTACGCAGAGATAGAAAGTAAATTTCATGGCGATGGTCCAAAAAATGTTAAAGCCATCTTTCACGCCGCAGAGCGCGACAAAGCTGTTTTGTTTATAGATGAGGCAGACTCTCTACTTTCCAAAAGGCTTTTAAATGTTACTCAAGGCTCAGAGCAGGCAATTAATTCAATGAGAAGCCAATTACTTATTTGCTTAGAGCAGTTTACAGGTATTTCTATTTTTTCTACAAATTTGGTTGAAAATTATGACAAAGCTTTTGAGACACGAATTCGCCACGTTTGCTTTTCTATGCCAGATAAAGAGTGCCGGTATAGAATTTGGAGGCGCCATTTAGTCGAAAAACTGCCTTTGTCTGAAGATATCAATTTGGAACAGTTGGCTTCGGATGTGGAGAATGTCTGCGGAAGGGATATCAAAAATGCAGTCATCGATGCGGCTGTGAGAGCCGCCAGAGAAGAGAGAACTCATGTCACTATGAACGACTTACTATGCTCGATCACTAGAATTACACAAGAAAGAAGTTCTGTGTCGGAAGGATATAGGCCACTAAACCAAGATGAATTTATTGAAGTACAAGGAAAAGTTCAGCGAATGTTACGAGATAACGATGATGCCGAACAAATCGCAGCAGCGGACCGGCAGGGCATAGTTAACCAAGCAGAACAATCCACTGAAACGCCATAAAGATAGACATTTCAATAATTTCCCTGCCAGCCCGCTGTGCTCAGGCGTTGGGCATCATGTCAAATTGTGGGTGTATCCAATTTGACACAATCTCGTTGTTGACATACATATTTGCGTCTGATAAGGTTGTTCTTGTTCATAGATTCGACATGGCAAGGAGCGTGAAATGTCGTATAATAATGATGAACTCAACTGGGTTTATGACCGAACAGGTGGTTATTGTTTCTATTGCGGTATAAAGCTGGCTTTTGTTAATTATGGTAAAGTTGGTAACCGAGGATGTTGGGAAGTGGATCATTTTATCCCTTTAGCAAGCAACGGAGCCCATCAACCCTATAATTGGGTTCCCGCTTGTGTTGATTGTAATACTCGCAAAAGTAACCTGTTGCCTTGGCATTTCATGCCCGATAGATTTTCTCAAGGTGAACGAGATCCTGAGAATTATTTATAAAAAAATGGCTGTGGTATGTTTCAATGAGTTATTTGGTCGATAATCTTCTGGACTGAGGGAATATTCAATTCATGGTGCAGTTTGATCGCAACGAACACGTCTTTCATTCTCCTGATTTTGAAGAAATTGTTAAGGATACAATTCGTTTCTTTAATGGTACACCTGTTCTTTCCATCCCAGTTCCTGAGAGATTTCATGGAACAGGCGTTTATGCAATATATTGCATCACTAAGGTCGGTTTGTACAAAGATTTTCACGAGATCAATCGAACCTCTTATCGCGTCCCGATTTACATAGGAAAAGCAGTTCCTAAAGGCTGGAGGCAGGCTCGTACTTTAAGTTCAGAAGATGAACTAAGTTATGAGTTGCATAACCGTATTAGAGAACATGGAAGAAGTTTGGACGCAAGTGAGCTAAATCGAGCGAATTTTCGCTGTCGTTTTATGATACTAGAAGGAGCAGAGAGTGATCTTATTGGCACAGTTGAAGCAGCTTTGATCAGAAATTATCTTCCTCTATGGAATACACTCATTGATGGATTTGGAAATCATGATCCAGGAAGTGGTCGATATGAACAGGCAAAATCTGACTGGGATGTCTGTCACCCTGGTAGACCGTGGGCAGAAAGATGTCAAGGAAAACATAATGATAAAGATGAGTTAATAGAGAAAATAAATTCTTTTATGAAAAATCTTCGGGAGAAATATAGTGATGCCTAACATCTCTAGCCTAGAAATTTTTTCAGGTGCTGGTGGATTAGCAACGGGTATAGCTCAAAATAATGTCAAACATCATGCTCTAGTTGAATGGAATAAGGATGCTTGTCGAACACTAATGGAAAATTTCGATCCAAAAATTGTTCATAATGTTGATATTCGCGATTTTGAATTCATTAAATACGGTCATGTTGATATTGTCGCTGGTGGGCCACCATGCCAGCCTTTTTCATTAGGTGGAAAACATAAAGGAAGCATAGATACTAGAGATATGTTTCCTTATGCCTGTAAGGCGATTTCGCAATGCAAACCATTAGCCTTTATTTTTGAAAACGTGAAAGGATTGCTAAGAAAGTCTTTCTCTACTTATTTCGAATATATTATATTGCGGTTAACTTATCCAGAAATTGAGATTGAAGATTCGGAACCCTGGGAAAAACATTTGAATAGACTCGAAAAAATTCATACTTCTCAAAACTATAATGGTATTCGATATAATGTTCTATTTCGCTTGATTGATGCCGCAGATTACGGAATCCCACAACGTAGAGAACGTGTAATTATTGTTGGAATAAGAGAAGATTTAGGTATTGAGTGGTCTTTTCCCCCCCAAACTCATTCTCTTGAAGCGTTAATTTGGTCACAATTTGTAAGTCATGAATATTGGGAGAGACACAATATAATCCCTGTAAATGTTAACTGCTATGATGAGCGAACTCAAACTCTCATAGCAAAAGCACAACAGCAGGTAAGGATGTTTCCACCTGGAACAAAACCTTGGAGAACGATTAGAGATCAACTTAAAGATATACCTCAACCTGATGAACATGGAACCTTTCATTCAGAGCATATTCTTCGAGATGGGGCTCGGGTTTATCCTGGTCACACGGGGAGTTTTATTGATTTTCCATCGAAAACACTAAAGGCTGGAGATCATGGTGTTCCGGGTGGTGAAAACATGATTAGGTATGACGATGGTCGTGTCAGATATTACACTACTTATGAGGCAAAGTTAATACAGACTTTTCCGTCAAATTATAAAATATGTGGTTCGTGGACTGAAAGTATGAGACAAATTGGAAATGCTGTACCAGTCAAATTGGCCCAAATTATTTCTAATTCAATTATTAAGCAAATTGCGAAGTGTATGGATGCCCAACAAATCGCTGCACGCCGACTGCCGAACGCGGGCGTTGCTTGATCTCACGTGTACACATATCCCGCGTTCGTCAGCGGGTGAGCTCAGGCGTTGGCCTTGAAACATCAACAAAAACATGACTTTGCTGTGCTTGCAAAAAACAAAAACATCTGGAACAAAATTTTCCTTTGACTAAACTTGCAAAAATCCGTTTGCTTACAACTACCGAAAGAACAACATTTGATAGCAAGGTTCGGTTGAAAGTGTGATAAAGAGTGAAAAGGAAACCCTGTTCTATCCGATATTTTTGATGGCCACTCGAACACCATTTTTCTCGAAACATGCTATGAAAAGTGGTTTTCTTGCCGCTGATTTTTGGAAACAAGGCAAAGTTCTACGGAGCAGGTAAATATTTCTCTTGCCATGGTTCTTTATCATGAGTAAGCTGGGAACTCTCAATGTAGAAGTATCAGAAGGTGAAGTTTGAAATATTAAGTGAAATCAGTTGAGTAATTTATTTTGTACTTTCTGAAAAAAACAAGATGGAATATAAAAATGAGTGAACAAATACCTCTATTCCTCTTTGATGGTCCAACAAACCTAACACTCATACCAGATCCCAGTTCTACACTATCCGTCACTGACACGTTCAACACACTCTTAAAAAAATGCATTTCCCTACGTTCATCCATAGCATTTTGCGTATCCCCTCCATCCACAAACGAAAAGCTCCTCGCATTAAAGCTATCCCGTGGATTCCTTTGTACAGACATACATCTACCAACAAACATAGACTGGCTAACAAAAATGCACAAAAAAGAAGCTAATATACTGCTACATCTAAGAAAACCCGTAGCCGAGAACATCTTAAAAGAACCAACCTCAGACATGCCTCAACATCTACTACACCAAAAAATAAGCTTATTTGATAACGAAGACAACTCCGCCACTATATGGATAGGCAGCCATAACTGGACTAGACGTGCATTCAATGGACCGAACGTTGAAACATCAGTGATGATAAACACAAACAAAGACTCTGGGATATATAAGCAAGTATCCCTACAACTAGAAAACACTAAATCTCTGTGTGACAAATTCGAGCCCCAAATGGCCGATTGGTATAAGTATTTACAAGGAGATAGGTTGTATGTTCATGTAGTGCAAGTACCCCGTGCAAAAACCACCATACACCGCTCGTTACTACCCACGATTCATGAGAACGTCCAAGAAAGCGATGCTCTGCATATAATCAGCCTCTCAGACGAAGATATGCAGCAAATAAAAGTAAAAACAAATGAAGTCGTATATGTAGAAAGCGATGAAGAAAATGGCGAAGCAATTGCGTTCAGGGGTTACATACAGCAAGAAGGACTATCCCACAACATTCAGAACATCGCAAGTTCACCCAAAGATCTCATAATACTAAAACTAGACGATGGTAATTTTGAACTGCATACTAAACAAACAATAAATATCGGGACCCGCTTCTACTATATGACGCTCGGAGAAATCCAAAAAACAGACGCCGAGTTAATCGACAACCAAAATGTACAATCATGGAACCTAAAAACACAAGACATGTTGCTAGAAAGAATGAGGCTATGTGATCGAATTGTTGACCAAGGTCAACACCTCACAAAAAAAGAGAGGGAAAGCCTATCATTCAAGCCATCCAAAGAACACCAGATAACAATAAAAAAGCCCAACACGGAGCTTTGTGAACTCATAAAAAACAATGGAAAAACTAAATTTCAACACTCCCAAACAAGTCATTTAGTTCATAAACGACTGTTGCTACAGCTGGCTAGCCAATCTGCCGGACCTGTGCCAAAGTGATATATCCATTTAGTCGCGACTTTTTCGGGGCATCCGAGATATGCTCTTGTTTTCAATCATTGAACATAAAAACAAAGAAGATTCGTTTTTGAGTGCCGCAGCAAAACTTTGTAGGTGCAGAACATTGGAAAACATGTGTTCCTTCAAGGAGACTTCGCAAAGTTCGGTTGCTACTTCAGTTTGAAGACATCTCGAACATTTGTTTCCTCGCACTTTTTGATGTAAAGGTCGGTTGCTACTACGATTTGAAGGCATCTTTTGTAGAAGAACATGGTTGAACACGCTTTCCTTCTACTTTTGCATCTAAACATTGATTGCTGCATCGTTTCGAGAACATGTTCTTCGCTTCACTCATTTAGCCCACGATCCCTTCCGTGATAAACCTGACTCTAACGGATTTTGTGTAAAGGGCGTTGGCCCTTGAGAGAAGCGGCGCAGAGTAGGTTTGGCAGCCAACCCTCTTCATAGACGAAACCGTTCAGTTGCTCAAAGGGAGAACGTGCGCTATGGCCCTCTTTTGTGT
>JAKLKB010000109.1 GCA_023150835.1 Myxococcota bacterium
TCTTTCGCAACAAAGCCATCGATGCCTTGTTTCGCCCCACTCTACAAGCCGAAGACTTCAATGACGACACTCTCGGTCGCGCACTCGACGCTCTATTCGAGGAAAATCCCACGACTATCTTTGCTCAAGTTGCGTCTCACGCCCTTCGTACCGCAGGAATCGATGGTGTATTCGTTGGCAGAAAGAGAAGTGCGAAAAAAGCTGAAAGAGAGTGGAGAAAGCCTGCCAGACCAAAAAGGAAAACCAACGCAAAACATCACGATGAGGCGGATATTTCAAATGTTTGAGGGGATTCATGTTCTGTGGTATCGGGAAGAGGGCGTGCTGAAACGTATGATACTCAGCCTCACAGATCTCCATCATCGGATACTTCGCTGTTTTGGAGAGGAGGTGCTGCGGTGTTATGCCCTTTGAGCCCGTGTTATTTCTTTGGATTCAAACGTTCAGTGTGGAAGGTGGGATAGAAAGATCTCTTTAGTCCTTCCCATACTTTTTCTTCTCCAAAAGCTCCATCCCCGCTCATAGGTTCAGTTGGAATAAATTTACCCATAGCCGACCTCCATCTTCGCAACGTAAGAGAAAAAATTCTACGAACATTCCGTAAGCAGTAAGCTTAGTATTGAGAGACAAAGACAAAGTGTATATAACTGGTAGAAATATTCAAGCGATTTTTTCGCGAAAGCAGTTCCTATACACAGGAAAAATTTTAAATATAGAACATTTGGCTAGTATAAGAAGAGACAAAAAGAGAACTCGGCTCCAACGCCTAAGCTCACCCGAAAAACTGCCGTAGCGAAGCGAAGGCAGGTTTTTCGGGTGCAGCGCCTTGTTAGGCACAACAGCCCGCCTGGGTTTGAATGGATGGACACGGCACAGAGCCATAAGAGCAATAAACGCAGCAATGTCCTTGCTTTGGCCGTAACACTGTTTTGCAACCTGAACACTCGTAGAAAAACTGGCAACTGTCTGTGGGCATTGTTTCTAGTTGGGATTTGCCGCAACTTGGACAAGTAATAACCGACTGAAGCACAACCGGCTTGGCAGATGGCACGGGATTGCAGGTATTGCACTGCTTTGCAGCACGATGATTGAGAATGGCGGCAATAACCATGCCGACTAAACCGCCGTAAAGCCACGCGGCCTGATGAAGTAGATGGTAATAAGCAAGGATTGCTGCAAATGCTGCCGCCATGACCAGCAGGGGTAAAAGCTGCTTGTGACGGCGAAATGCAACCCCTACACCCAGCAATGCCAGCAGCGCGAAGCCCTGAAACACCCAACTTAAAACGGACTGATAAGGCGCAAGAAAACCAAGACCAAGAGATGCACCTACCGAGGCCAGCAAAGGAAGACAGCAGGGAGTAGCGGCTGCCAGCGCAGCAAAAACGCCGCCGATGGTGCCTGCTTTATCAAGGTAACTACGCATAAAAAGCCTGAATGTGAGACGTGTTACGACCTACGAGCCGCGATGAAGTTTCTTTGTGCCTAACGATATCATTATCCAGCAGATTTGCGTGATAATACAGGATTTCGCCAGTTATCACCGCATAGGTGTCAGGTATAACTGACGAAATCGACAAAGTCAAGCACATCCTGCCTCGATATCTGCCCAATATAAAGATTATCACGCAGACTTAGCTGTCCTTTCGTCGTTCCGTGCGGGATAATGCTTACATGGCATGGATATCCTTCACAACACGCGAATGTCTCACTTATCCGACAGCTTAGAACTCGAATGCAACGCAAATGAGCGAAGTGAAAGCATCCGCATGATTTTTGACAAAACTGACAAACCATTCAAAGACAAGCGGGTCAGCCGACGTTGAGAACGCCGACACCTGCTTGCCCGAGTTGAGCGACGACAGAAGCGTCTAGATCTCCGCGCAGTGCTTCGACCGAAGCGCGGGAACCCGAATAATAGTGGCTATCGGCCTCGATCGCGGAGTTGACCGTAGACAAGGGGATGTTGGGCAGATTGTAGGCTTTCAGAAAAGCATCCCACACGGCGCTGTCACGGTAGCCGCTGTCTGTTTTCAGGGACTGCGCCGCAAACACCAAGGCGTGCATCTTGTCATCCGCCCCTTTGAACGGCCACGTCGGATCGGTCGCGCCTTTGTGCAACGCATACTCATAAGCCGAGGCCATCCGCAAGGCTTCTTCGGACATATGCGCAAAACGTGCATCCATCGTCATCTCGACGGTGCCTTCGGGGGTTTTGTTAAAGTGGAACAAGCCCGTCTCACCGGGCTTTGCATCATGGTATCCGCCCGGAACCACTTCGGCAGTTCCGTTGCGTTGGCTCGTTCCCAAGGTCTCGTTGTAGACGCTGATGCGGTTGGTACTCATGGCCGCAAAGTGGATGTTGGTTCCGATCAAGTCTTCGGTGGATCGGGGCTGTTGGATGGGTTGGAATTCGCGTGCTGTATCCGCCTTCACAGCAAAGGTGTTGAAGTTGACCATCCGATCGAAGATATCGGCTTGTCCGTCGTGATCGGTATCAAGGTGTTGGCGGCGGATCTTGAGGTCGGTGGGGAAGATAAAGTTGTTGTCGATGCCGCTTTCGCTTTTGTGTTCGCGAGTCCACGGGTTTGCGACACGGACATCTTCGGCGATCGACTCGTAACCACGGCGTTCTGCGATCCCTTCAAACAGTTCTTTCATGGCATAATGGGACTCAGCAGTTCCTCCTTGGCGGAAGTACTCGGAGTTGTAAGTCGTGATCACTTGCGCGTCGGGGAATTTGTCTTTGATTTGTTGGAGTTCGCCTTTTCCGACGCAGAGATTGGTCATGATCAGCTTGCCGTCGCCCGAAGCTGTGGGGGTGCCTTCGAGAGAGCCGCGCACATTTTTCCCCCAGCCCGAATGACCCGAATAGATCGCGATGTGTGTGTCGGGGTTGTTCATCTCTTTGAACATATTGTTTTGGCTGGTGCGGAAGTTCAGACGGAAGGTGGTTTCCACACCGTTCTTTTCGTAAGTCTTTTCCAAGATCGGGTTGGCGTCGGTTCCACCAGCGCGCTTAAAGCCGATCCCTTCGAAGTATTTGACGTTGTCTTCGATAAAGCCTTCGCCTGCGCCGTTGGAAAAGTCCACGTTGACGGTGTTGTTGCCGTTGGCGAACCATTTTTCGTAGGGGGGTTGGGTGGCGTTGGCGGAAGAGACCAAGGCATCGGCACGATCGCGCAGGGCCGAAGGAAGGCTGCTTTTGAGGCGATCAAGGTTCATCGCCATCGAGTCTTTGAGCAGGGGATGGGTTTCGCGTTGGAAGGCTTTTTCGTAAGCATCGAAGGCGCGTGTTTTGAGATCGTTGGAGATGTTGTGTTTGCTGGTCATCAGTTCGAGCAAGGTGGTTGCCGAAGAAGACCGAAGTTGCAGGGTTTGTGTTTGGTCGAGACCTTGGGCAGATTGACCGGGGGCGGTTTGTTGCAAGGTTTCGGTGAGATGGCCTAGCATCTTTTCTTTGAGGGCGGCGGGAGCTTGGATATCATCGAACAGATTGCCTTTGACGTCATCGATCAAACTGGCCATCCGAAACAGGCCATCGCCCACTTCTTTGAGGCCCTGCGGCTCGCGACCATCGGGCATGGCGACTTGTCCGCTTGGGGTCAACTGCACAGGTCGACGTGCGCCCGTGGGATCGAGATTTGGGGTTGTTGCGCTCAATTCACCCGATGCATCGGTCTTGATCACACGAAGGCGAGACATCTCAAGCCCCGATTGTGCATCAAAGACGCTCAACTTGGCGGCGCGGGGATCTTCGAGGGCGCGTTTGAGGGCGGCAGCGTCTTCGGTCGAAAGGCCGTCCGTTTTCACTCCGATGTGGCTGTGGCGATCCCACGACCACTTGTTTTCAGAGACCATCACATCGACGACTCCGTCACCTGCTTTGGATTTGTCAAAGCTCTGTTCCACGCCACCTTTGGACCAGCTTTGTTTCATGCGTTGGGCGTCGACTTCGACTTGGCGTCCTGTTTGTTGGTCACGAAAGCGGATCTTGTAATCAGACATCGGCTTGCTCCTTTTTGTAGCTCCCCTCCATTCAAGGAAAGGATGAAAAACGTTTGTTCGTATCGAGAGATCACAGCGATAGGTACAGACCGCCATTATCGTATGGTTTCCTCGAAAAGGTGCGTCTGTCGATGCGGGCAGAGGGAGGGCGGCGAAGGAACGTTGTGGGGTGTGGTGCAACATCCATAAGAAGCGCACACAAAGAGTCAATGCGATGCGTTGTGAACGCCCTGTGGTTGGGCAGCCACAGGGGGCTGCCCCTACGTCATTCGCTCGGACCATAGGCGGATTTCGTATCATTCCAGTTCGCGGTAGAGGATCATCCCTTGGGTTTGGATGGTTTGTGTTTTGGGAGAGACCACCCCGCGCAGCTTATAGCGGCTATAGATGCGGTTGCAGTTGAGATCCCCTTCGGCTTCGACAAAAAAGGCGGATACAGCGGCCTCATTGGAATTTCGGACGCTGTAGCGATAGTAGTGTTCGTCGGGGATGGAAAAGCCGATCTTGCTCCAGTCATGGCGCTTCCAGCGCTTGGGATCGGCTTTGTATTTGGGCGATCCTCCGAAGCAGGGCTTTTGTCGCGGAGTAAAGGGGATGTAGGGATAAGGAGTAAACGATTGCCCAAGCTTTTTTTTGGCGACTTGTTCTTCGTTATAGAACTTCACGCCTAGCATGATCCGCTTGATGTTGAGGGTGGCTTCGTTGCTGAGGGTGGTGAGGCGTTGCCGACGGAAAGCTTCGATGCCCGTGGCTCCAAGAACACTCAAGACCACCAAGAGCAACGCCACATCCGCCCACATCATCCCTGCTTGCGAACACAGCACAGGGCCTTTGGTGTGCAAAAAGCAAAGCGGAGAAGATATCGGAGCGTTCAACCTGCGCCGCACGTTGTATCACCATAGCATCGCCCGCAAAATGCGCTGTCTTCGGCATTCTTTGCATCAGGCTTTTCAAACTTCCCAGAGAGGTTAACGGTGGCGGTCCCTTTAATGGTGGGTGTGGTATCGGTGACGGTCATCGTTGCGGTGACGGTGTTTTCCGAAGTGAACTGCGCTTGGAGTGTAAACGATTCTTCTTTTCCAGTCGGCTTGTATTCCCAGATCACGCGGTTGTTTTCGATCTTGGCTTCGTTGGCTCCAAGGCCGCTCAACCAAAAAGACAGATCGGTGTCTTTGTTAAGTTCTTTGCTGGTCAGACGAACGCGAAATTGGATGCAACGAACATATTGAACGCCCGTTTCCGAGTTGGTTCGGATCTCAAAATGCCAGTCGCTTTTGTCTTGTTTGGCATCTTGGGTGGTGAGTCGCCAATGCCCCGTAGTGAGGGTGAATTCATCGATTTGCCCGTTGCAATTGTCGTCGCGTTTGTTGGTGGTGTCTTCTTTGGCGAGTGGATTGATGCCGACATCTTCGTCGTTGCAGTCGCGTCCGCCAAAATCCGTGGAGGGATAGCCGTCCCCATCGGCATCGACGAGAGGGCGGCGCTTTTCTGGAGGGGGTGCCTGATCACAACCACCGATCATCGGCACAGTCAAACAACACAAGAGAAGAATCCAACGCCACGACATGCTACACATCCTTTTTGCTTGGGGTTCTTGCTTGCAAAGAGGCACCGAAAACATCTCTAACGGCGCGTCACCACACAACACTCAACAGTCGCCGCAGTGCAAGCCGTTGTAGCGCACAGACAGAAGAAACGCAAGATCCTACGCCGCCCCCGCAAGGAACAACGCACTTCGGAGTGACGGGGTTGACACATCGGAGTGCGCGGTTGGACAAAAACCCCCGTGTTCGCGCCACTTCAAGCGGCAGAGTCGTTGGGTTGAAAAACGCCTATTCGCTCCGCCAATACGGGGTCAAGGGAGCGTGGCTCCCTTGTGGGTCGTGGGGCAAAGCCCCGCACATCTATCCAACGTCGTGAACCCTACACACTAGGCTTTTTTGCGCACTCGCAAGAAAAACAACAGCCCAAACCACACCATCCAAGCGACGGGGGAGACGGGCGTGGTTTGGCATCCGCACGCAGGCGGGGGCGAATGGGGCGAGGCTTTGTCGGACAAAAAGGGCGAAGGGAAACCAAGGCGAGGCAAGGCCACGACGTGCTGTTCGGCTTGGTGCAGCGTGGGTTTCCAGTCGATGGGGGGAAGCGTAGTGACGTTTCCTGCGGCATCTTGGGCGCGTAGAGAAACGGTGGTGTTTGGAGTGAGCCGCGCAGCCGGCAAAAACGCCTCGGTGGGAGACCATAGCGTTTGACCATCGAGGCGATAAGAGAAGCGAACAGGTGCGTGCGGATCGCCGTGATCGACGGCTTCAAGAAAGATCCCTTGGGGCTGGATGCGTGCTTGGATCGCAGGCGGCGTATAATCCACCCTGATCGGGACAGAGCCGATCGCCACTTCGGTCCCTTGGGGCTGATCGACGCGCCGCGCACGAACCATCACGGTATGCTCACCTTGCATCAAAAATTGCGGACTTTCTACGCGCAAGCGTTGACTTGCCACAAAAGCCTGCCACGGACCTTGGTTGACGCGCACAGCATAAGCCCACGCAGGATCTCCGTCCAAGATGTCGATCGATACGGAGGGATAAGCGCGGATCGGTCGTGCCGACTGGAGATCAGACCACAGCGACGGAGGGATCAGCGGCATCGCAGGGCGCAAGGCCAAGCCCCGTACTGCGGGCATCTGCGGGATCGCTGGAGGCGCAAGTGCCAGATCGGCGAACAATCCGAGGAATTGGAAGCGATCAGGGCGATCCGTTCGTGGGACGATCCCCGTCATCCCACGGATCGACAGCTTGAAACCTTGAAGCTCAGGGATATCAAACTCTGTCGAGCCGATTTGACCGATCAACACGGGGATCAGCGCTTGGAGTGTTGAGGCAAAGTTGGTGGCGACGTCTTCATTTTTTTCTTTGATCAAGTTGGAGTTGAGGACTTGGGGGTTCTGAAATGCCTGTTTGAGATCGCCAAGCAACAGCCCGATCTTGTTGTTCGGTCGCGTTTCGAGCGCCATCGGCAAAACGATATCTGTGCGAAACGTCAACAGCCGAACCCATCGGTCGTAAAGCACCATGTAAAACGTAAAGTCGATCTTCGGGATGCGCATCTCCAACAGCGGCTCTTTGACGACTGCGTTTCCATCTTTGTCTTTGGTGATCTCGCCCTTGCCAATGGACAGATCGATCGGCTCGTTGGGTTGTAAGACGATATACAATGGGGGGTTGTCTTTGCCCACAAGTTGAAGCAACGAAGGGCTTACCGCTGCCCCGATGCCTTGAGCGCGAAAGAACGTCCCCAACTGGTCGCTGATGCCGCTGTCTAGGCGCAAACACAACGCGCCACTTTGATACAGATCCCGCATAAACTGCGTCAGCATCGTTTGAGAGATGCCCACGCCCACCATATACGGGCTTCCGTCGGGCGAAGCTGTGGGAAAAGTCAGCGCCGCAGGAGACGGTAGCTTCGGAAAGTTCGGCGCTTTGATACAAGCGTGCGGGGTGCTTTGGCTCCCTCCAAGACTGCCAAGGCGCATCCCCGAAGTCTGCACTTCCACGCTTCCGCCCATCTGCATCGCCATGTCCACAGGCTGCGCGGTCGGATTCCCAAACTCCCCAAGCAGCGTGCTTGTCGCGATACGGCCTTCAAACCCCATCACCATCGGCAAACACGCTTTGCCATCGGTGCAGATCTCGTCTTTGCAAGTCGTCCCAAAACCGCACTCACTGTCTTGTTTGCAAGACATACAAGTCGCCCCATCGATCGCATCTTTGAGTGCTTTTTTCACTTCTTTTTCGATCAAACCTGTAAACAACCCTTTGAGCGCGTTAATCAACGAACAACCGACGTTTCCACTCAGCTTAAAATCTTTGTTTTCCAACGAAAACGACGGCGTACCGAGATCGATCCGCAGACCTTTGTTGCGCGAGTCGATGCTGAGGTTGAGATCGATGCTGATATCTTTTTTTGAGATCGTGACTTCGAGATCGCAATTAATCGTGACCAGCAGCTTGTAGCTGATCGGGATCTTGTTGGAAGACATATCGAGGTTGATCTTGGCTTTCAACGTCTTGGGGGGCGTGGGTGTAATGGACGCGCTGTTGATCTTGCCGTTGACCGTGCAGGTTCCGCCTTTGTGGCAGATCTTTGGATCGCCGCTTGTATCGGGCGGGACATCAAAACTCAAACCGTTGGGCAAAAACTGTTTCACCAGCGCGTTGGTATTTTGCCCAATAAACTGGAACCCGCGATCCGTCACTTTCAACTGGACGATGTTGTCGAGCTTTGCGGCCTCTGGAAAGCCCCCCGGGATCTCGGACATACAGCTACATCCGCTGTTTCCCGAAGAAGAACACGCCGAAAACACAAACAACCACCCCAAAAGCAAGGCGCTTCGGCCCCACAAACCACGCCCAAACCAACACGCTCGCATCTTCGACCTCCAAACGCACCCACAAAACCTCGATCAAACCAAACGATACCCCAACACAAACGCTGAGTATGCACGAGAGAGACCTCTCAGTATGCACGAGAGAGACCTCCCAGTATGCACGAGAGAGACCTCTCAAATCAACAACGGTCTCTGCTATGGCCTCCCAAGAGTACGGACGAGGCACAAAACAAAGGCTTGGCAAGGCGCGTCAAACAGGTTAAGAGCAAAGAGCGCAGGAACATCTCGGAAGGCTGGGAAGTGTCTTGCTTTGTCGTGTGTGCTGTGTTTTTTGTGGCGGAGTCTTCGATGCTTGTAGCTGTCTTGCGAGCCATGCGACCCCATCAATGGGTCAAAAATTTCTTCTTGTATGCGCCGTTGCTTTTTTCGCTGCGCTTGTTTGACCTCGAATCTTTGTGGCGAGCGACTTTTGGGGTGGGATTGTTTTGCGTATTATCGGGCGCGATCTACATCCTCAACGATCTGATGGATGTGGAAAAAGATCGGCTCCATCCGCACAAAAAACACCGGCCCATCGCAAGCGGTGCATTACCAGAGGCATCGGCTCGCCGTTTATGGCCGATATTGGCGGTCTTGTCTTTGGGACTTGGCTGGATCGTGTTGGGCTTTTGGTTTTTTGTTGTGGCCCTTTTGTACGGGATCTTGAACATCGCCTATTCGCTGCGCTTGAAGCATGTCGCTTATCTGGATGTTTTGTTGATCGCCAACGGCTTTTTGTTGCGCTTGTTGGCAGGCGCAAGCGCGATCAATGTCGTTGTTTCCGCATGGTTGGTGGGCTGTGGCTTTTTGTTGGCGCTGTACCTTGCGCTTGGAAAACGCCGCCACGAACTGTCGACTTACGGCGAAAGTGCAACCCAACAACGCGCTGTCTTAGAGCGTTATGACGTCGCACAACTGGATCTTTTGCTTGGGTTGGTGGCCTCGCTCACCGTTCTGGCTTACTGCGGTTATACGCTCGATCCCACCACCTTGAAACGCTTTCAAACACCCTATCTGATCTACGCCATCCCCTTCGTGGTCTTTGGGATCGTGCGTTTTTTACAACTGATCGAGCGCGGAGCCAAAACCGAAAGCCCCACCCAAGAACTTCTTCGCGATATCCCTTTCCTGCTCAATCTCTTCCTCTGGGTGGCTGTCGTGATCTATATCCTTTACACACAACCGGGCCGAGATAGCCTGCTCTTGCGGGGTATCTAATCGCCCGTCCCCCTTGGATAGCAACGTGGACCCACTGATCAACCGACAACTCGGCAACTATTGTCTCCAACAAAAGCTCGGCGCTGGCGCTTGTGGTGTCGTCTACAAAGCCGAACACCGCAAGCTCGGAACCCCCTTTGCTGTCAAGATCTTGCACCCTGTCCTTGGCTCAAGCAAAGAATCCTCCGAGCGGTTCTTGCGAGAAGCCCGCACCGCTGCACGTATCGCTCACGAAAACGTCGTCTTTATCGCCGACTTTGACGTCGAACCCGGCATCGGCCCTTACTTTGTCATGGAATACCTCGACGGCGAAAGCCTCCGACAGGGCCTTGATCGAGAGGCCCCTTTTCACGCTGAAAAGGTCGCCGTCTTGTCCGAACAGATCTGCCACGCACTCGCTGCCGCCCATCGCCTCGGCGTCGTTCACCGCGACCTCAAGCCCGACAACATCATGATCGTTCCTCGACCCGGTCGCCAACTGGTCAAGATCCTCGACTTCGGCATCGCCAAGATCACCCTCCCCGAAGAAACCGAACGCATCAACCTCACCCAAAGCGGCCACATCCTCGGCACTCCCCGCTACTTCTCCCCCGAACAAGCCCAAGGCCAACACATCGATCACCGCTCCGATATCTACTCCTTTGGCATCATCTTGTACGAGATGTTGACCGGCCAAACCCCCTTCCAAGGCCGCAATCCCGAAGAGATGCGACACCACCACATCTACACCCCACCCCCACCCCTTGGGCCTGCCTTCCCCAACGAACTCCAAGACCTCCTCGACTGGCTGCTCTCCAAGCACGTCGACGAACGCCCCGATGACATGGAGGAAGTCTGGTCTCTCCTCAAAGAAGCCCTTCCTTTGATCAAACGAGCCTCGATCCCTCGCGAAGAGACCCGCGAAACCCAACGACTCCCCGGCCTTCAAGCGGTCTTGGACACCAAACCTGCCCCCACGATCTCCAGAACTTCCGGCTACCAAGAAGACTCCGCAATGGCCGCTGTTCGCAACCTCGAACCCCGCAACAACCGCACCATCTCCCTCGGCGTCCCCGAACACGCTCTGCCCGATGCCAACCTCTTTCCACCCGAACCCACCGCACCACAGATCCGCCTCCAAGAACAAAACGCCCTCGACGACGAACACACCCTCCACGAAAGTATGCTCCCTCAAAACTCCCGCAACGCTCAAGACGATGAACACGAAGGCCCCACCCTCTTCGATCCTGCCGCCCGCTTGCGCAAGCTACTCCTCGCCTCCACTCAAACCTCTGATTCAAACCAAAACACCGATGGCACCGACGAGATCTCCCTACCCAATGCCGGCGATGACGACGAAGAAGGTGCCACCATGATCTCCCCCTTGCACAACCAAAACGACGCAAACTCCCCCCCCTCCGCGCCTCGCAAAAAAACCACCACTCCCCTTTCTTCTCAACGCCTCTCCGAAGATATCGGCGTCGAAGTCCACACCAGCGCCCTCGATGCCGAAGATACCGCCATGCACCCCACCGCCTCACAACGCTTCTCCGACTTTTCTAACGCTGCACCATCACGCTCCACCGACCTTTCTAACGCTGCACCACCACGCTCCACCGACCTTTCTAACGCTGCACCACCACGCTCCACCGACCTCTCTAACGCTGCACCACCACACTCCACCGACCTTTCCAACGCTTCATCCCCTCGATTCTCCGAACTCCCCACCGCCAACGACGACGACCTCCCCACCACCATCGCCCGTCCCACCAGCCTCGAAGAACACACTCTCCATCCCTACAAAACTCCCGCGTACTCCGACACCGAACCCGTCCGCACACACAATCCCCCTCCTGCCCGTTCGCACACACTCGAACGACGCTCCCCCAAACCCCCTCCTCCCGCCTCTTTTGCCGAAGACGCCCGCCCCACCCAAGACACGCTCGAAGCCGTCACCTCCGCCTCACCCTCCATCCAAACCGCCACCTCCTCCTCTGCCCCACCCGCCGCCCACGTCGACGCCCTGCTCGGCGCGGATGCCCTGCTCCTCAACGACACCCTCTGGAAAGGCGGCTGGTTTCAACGATGGCAAGCCCTCGATCCGCTCCCTCGCTTCTCATCCCTCGCAGGCATCATCCTCTTTGTTGCGCTGTTTGGATGGTTTTTGCTCGGACTCCTCTCCCCCACGCCCACCCGAATGTGCGAGATCTTGCTCAAAACCTCCCCTCAAAACGCAGAGATCTGGCTCGGAGATACCTTGATCGGACGTACTCCCTACACCCTGCGCCGCCCATGCCTCGCCCAACTCTCTCTCTCCTTCCGTAAACCAAACTACGCCCCACACAAACAAGACTTGCTCCTGCGCGAAGACAGCAGCGAGATCGATCTCCCCCTCCGCCCACAACCCAACCACGAATACACTCTCACCCTCTCTACCATACCCTCCGAAGCTGCCGTCTACACCGAAGAGGGCACCCTTGTTTGCCACACTCCTTGCTCTCTCAAAGCACCCCTCGGCAGCACTCGATCCTACGAAGTCAAAAAACATCTCCGACGACGTCGCAACCAACGATGGTCCTCTCAGCGCGTCACCCTACAGTTCGCTCCACCCCACAAAACCCACACCTTGCGCCTACGCTGACGCACCCCGCACCAACCCACAACACCCACCCATTGTATTCTCCTTGAGACAATCCCGCGAAGAAGAAGACTTGGGTTTATCTTGCGGTTGTGTTAGATTTGTCACTCCTCTGGATCGCAAGAGCGCAAACGCTTCTTCAACCTTGTGGAGACTCGGTCTGTGATCGTCTTTCAACCCGGCACCGTCATCGCAGATGGCTTGTACACGCTCCGAAACCAACTCGGCTCAGGAGCCACCGCACACGTTTGGTCCGCCACACAACAACTCCCCGACGGACAACAGCGCGATATCGTCCTCAAGATCCTCCTGCCCGAGATCCGCGTCGATGCCCAAAAACGCGAGATGTTTCTCGAAGAAGCCCGCCTCGCCGCCTCCCTCCATCACCCCGCCATCGTCGAAGTCTACTCCATCGATCAAACCCAAGAATTCGACTTCTTGGTCATGGAACGCATCTGGGGATCCGAACTCGACGATCTGATCACCCTCGCAAAAAAACAAAAATCCGTCATACCTTGGCCTCTCGCTGTCGCCATGATCCGCGACGCCGCTTGGGGCATCCACTACGCCAACACCCTACGCGATCGCAACGGAACCCCCCTCAACCTCGTCCACCGCGATATCAAACCCGGAAACCTTCTCCTCGATATCTTCGGACAACTCAAGATCATCGACTTTGGTATCGCCAAAACCGCCACCAGTCACCTCAAAACCCAAACGGGCATCATCAAAGGCACCATCGCCTACATGTCCCCAGAACACCTCCGTTCCGAAAAGCTCGACGTCCGCTCCGATATCTACGCCCTCTCCGTCGTCCTCTACGAACTCTGCACCGGATACCGACCCTTTGCCGGCGAAAATATGACCTCCGTCATGTTCTCCATCCTCACCCAAGAACCCTACAACCCCCAAACCATGCGCTCCGATCTCCCCTCCGATCTCTGCATGCTTCTCCTGCGCAACCTCCACAAAAACAAAGAAGAACGCTCCACCAACGCCGCACTCTTTGTCCAAGAACTTAGCTCCCTCCTCCTCCAACACAACCAACAACCCACCCCCCACGATCTGCGCGATTATCTCAAACAACACAAACCCGAACTCTTCGACGAATACCGACTCGTCCACGGCCAAGATCCCCCCGAACCCTCTGACGAAAACCTCTCCACTCAAGCCATCTTCGCCACCCCCACCAACGCCGACACCGAAGCTTTTTCTGTCGCCTCCTCCGACCCCACCGCTCGCTTGCCCGGAGCCCCTCTCTCCGCCCCCACCATCGCCTCCATGCCCGGTGTCCTCCTCCAAAACTTTGATATCAACACCCTCAGCGACGATGTCCGCGATACCATCGCCCAAGGCGAAGGCGCACAACTCCCCGATTATGTCCGCCAACTCGCCGCACAAATCCTCTCCGGACAATCTCCCTCCCATCCCCAAGAACTCGACACCACCAAGCCCATCCCCCACCACACCCTCAACACACCTCACCCCTCAAACGACCGCAACGCCCCCACCTCCATCCTACACAAACACACCCTCGCTCCCTCCCCCCAAACCACCCCACCCTCCGCTACTTCCAAAAGCTCTCCAACCGCCCATCCCGCAAAGTCCGCCCCTCTTCCCACCGCCGAACATACCGAACACAACCCCCAACGCAACGAGTTATTCGCTCGCACCGTTTCAGACAACGATATCCCCCTCTCTTTCCGCCTCCCTGCTCAACAGGACTTCGGCGCAACCCACCCCACCTCCGCTCGCACAACACCCGCCATCCCCGCCACTCCATCCAAACGCCCCAAAACCTTGGAGATCGACGGACGCAAGGCGCAACCCAAAAAACGCTCCTCTATCTGGACGTGGGTTCTGTTGATCTTTTTGAGCTTTGGCCTCGGTGTTGGCGGATTCCTCGCCCTCTACACCTCGCCCAACCCCAACCCCGAAGACGAACCCTGTCACCCCAACAAACGCACCACCATCGAACTCGTCTCCACCAGCCCCCACTGCAAGATCATCCCTGATACCTTAAACCCCACCCGCACTTTCCCCGTCTACAAACAAACTTTCCCTTGTGGCCGCCACCACGTCACCTACCAATGCACTCAGCCCGGTAAAAAACCCATCAACCACGTCGGCACTTACCTCATCTCCAAACAAAGTCCCAACGTCGAAACCTGCCATATCAAGTACCTCGATGGCCAATGGAAGATCGTCTGCCCTTTTTCCAAAGCCCGCGAAGAACGCACCCATCCCAAATAAAAACCCCTCTGCCCAAACCCAAACCTTCAACCCAACTCGAAACCTTCAACCCAACCCGAAAGAACTCCCCCCATGCAAGCCTTTCTTGAAAGCCTCGTACCTTGGGGATATCAAGTCCTCCACAGCATCCAATCTTGGGCCCACCCTTGGCTTGACGCCTTCTTTCTCGTCCTCACTCGGCTTGGCGATGCCGAAGGCTACCTCTTGCTCCTTCCCGTCATGTATTGGTGCGTCGATGCGCACGCTGGACGCCGCATCAGCCTCGGCGTCTTGCACGTTCTGCTGCTCAACACAGTCATCAAGCTCTACGTCGCGATCCCCCGACCCGATCCCGCCAACATCCGTGTCATCGGATACGCCAAAGGCTTTTCTTTCCCCAGCGGCCACGCCCAAGGCGTCATGACCTTGGCCGCCTATCTTGGCCGTCACATCCGAAAACCTTGGTTCTGGTTCACCCTCGCCGTCTTGACCCTCTCCATCGGCTTTTCTCGCCTGTACCTCGCCGTCCACTTCCCCCAAGATATCCTCGGCGGCTGGCTGCTCGCCCTCCTTGGACTCGCCCTGCTGTGGACCCTCGAAGCCCCCCTCTCTTCGTGGCTTTCCCGCCAACCCCTCCTCCTCCAACTCGCTCTCTGCTTTCCTCTCCCCCTCTTCGTCTACTTCGCTTTCCATCACCCCTCCCGTGTCCCCGCCGCCGCCGCCGTCCTCGGCTTTGGCCTCGGCATCGCCCTCGAACGCCGCTTTGTTCGCTTTTCCTCCGACGGCCCCCTTCACCATCGCGCCTTGCGCTATCTCGCCGTCCTCCCCCTCGGTCTGATCGTCTTCGGACTCAAGCTCCTTTTGCCCGACTCCGATCTCTCCCGCCTCTTCCGATACACCCTCGCCGCCACCTTCGGCACCTTCCTCGCCCCTTGGTTCTTCCTCCGCCTCGGCATCGCCTCCAAAGAATCTCCCCCTGCCCATTAGCTTGGATTCGATTTTTGTTTTTGTTTTTGTGGGGTTTCACCCCACACCCCACAAGGGAGCTTTGCCCCCTTGACCCCCGTGTTGGCGAAATGATCGTCGGTTTTTCAAACCAACCGCTGTGTCGCTTGAAATGCCGCGAACACGGCGCATTGGAAAATTGCACTTTTCTCGAACCCACCCTCGCTAAAGTCCAGAAAACTGCACTTTCCCCGAACCCACCCTCGCTAAAGTCCAGAAAACTGCACTTTCCTCGAACCCACCCTCGCTAAAGTCCAGAAAACTGCACTTTCCTCGAACCCACCCTCGCTAAAGTCCAGAAAACTGCACTTTCCCCGAACCCACCCTCGGGGTCCGTTCAAACCAACGCCATGAGAGAGGTATCAAGATGCAACACATTTCAGCGAGGTCAACCACACATGGTTGCCCCTACGTGTTGGAAATCACACGGTGTTTTGTAGGGGCAGGCCCCCGTGCCTGCCCTCGCTCTGTTGCGTCGGTGACCTCGAGTGGGTCCGTTCAAACCAACCTCAGCTAGGGCAACCACACCTAGTTGCCCCTACGTGTTGGAAATCACACGGTGTTTACCACACATGGTTGCCCCGACGTGTTGGAATCACACGGTGTTTCGTAGGGGCAGACAGGTGTGCCTGCCCTCGATCTATTGCGTCGGTGACCTCTTCATCGCCATCTGTTTTGAACGAACCCTCCAGAAAACTGCACTTTCCTCGAACTCATACGGTGTCCGAGTGATCTGTGATCGAAGGAGAGTGCGTAGATGCCCGATTATTGGGCAGCCCCCTGTGGCTGCCCCTAACTTCTTTACGATCATACAACGGGCGGATCTCGTATCACCCTCGCAAAAGTCCAAAAAAGTTCAGAGAACACGGGCAGAAAAAATGGGGGGGGGATTTTTAGGGGGTAGGTGGATTCGGAGAGACAGGAGAAGGCGCGGGAGTGGGTTCGGAGGCAGGTTTGGGGGAGGCAGAAGGCTCGTTGTGGATACCGGGGAAAAGCTCAGCCTGATCGTCAGGCACGAGACAGAGAGCGAACTTGCGGAGCATCCGATAGCTTTCAGCCCAAAGGGTATAAGCGCGACGCCAAAGGTCGGCGCTCTCTGCAACGGAAGATATTTGAAGGCTCTGCAACAGATCGGAGGCGGCGATCTTGGCTTCGGTGAGGTAGGAGTCGGTTAAGAGGGCATAGGCGGCTCGTTGTTGGGGATAGCGGCCCAAGAGTTCGAGCCAAGCCAAGACATCTTCAGCATCGTCTCGACGCCCTCGTCCTTGTTGGATCTTTTTGATGCGTTCTTGTTCTTGGGCGACGCCTCGAAACAGCAACAAGCAGATCTGTTCAAGTTCGACATCGTAGCCACGCACGCGCTCTACCAACAAACGAAACGTCTCGGAACGTTCGCCCGCCGAAAGATCGTATTGATGGTCGGCTTGGTAGAACAACCAAAAGAGTTCAGGCAAGGCGCGGTAAGCTTGTTCGAGAGCGGCGATGCGTTCGGAGCTGAATTCTTTGGGGAGCTTGGGCAACAACACTTCGAATTGGGTACGCATGGTTTCGGTGAGCGTTTGTGCGCGCACACGACGAACACGCGGTCGCTGTACCGCCTCCAGCGAGACGGCAAGAAGGCTGGGTTTCTTTTGCTGGAGGATCGTTGTGAGATCGGGTTGGGGCAAGACCTTGTTTTTTGTCGCGGTCATGTGGACTCCTCAGTACATCAAAAAGGACAGAAGACGCTTCTCGCAGAAAACAATCGTTGATTCGCTAGGTGTTTGCGGCAGGTCTCCGCATCTCTCTGTTTTACAGCGTGGTTGTTATCCTACAGATCTCCATCGCCCACGCAAGCCTTTTTTCTTCACCGCAAACCACCGCCCCACACTTCCTCTTCCTCTGCCTTGCGTTCTATCGCCCCCCCACGCTTCCTCTGCCTCTGCCTTGCGTTCTATCGCCTCCCTTCTCCTTCCTTCCCCTTCTCCTTTCTGCCTTCTTTCCGTGTCGTCCGTGGACTCTTCCTCTGCCGTATCTTAGCGTTTGCGCACCAAGGTCAGTCCGTCAGCGATGGGGAGCAGACTCATCGACACGCGGTCGTCGTCGTGGATCTTGGCGTTGAGGGCGCGGATGGCGAGGGTATCGACTTCTTGGTCGTTGGGGTCGGCCACCGAACCGCCCCACAAGACGTTATCGACAAGCAGCAAACCGCCGCGCCGCAACAAGCGCAAGCAAAGTTCGTAATAAGCGTCATAGTTGCTTTTATCGGCATCGATGAACGCCATATCGAAGGTGCCAGCTTGTCCCGCATCCAACAAGCCTTGCAACGTCTCCACCGCAGGAGCCAAACGCAACGTCATCTTGTGCGCGACTCCCGCATCCGCCCAATAACGCCGAGCGATATCCGTCCATTCTTCGCTGACATCACAGGCCCAAAGCTGCCCATCTTCGGGCAAAGCCAATGCCATCGACAGCGCACTATAACCCGTGAAGGTCCCCACTTCCACGATCTTCCTTGCCCCTGTCAGCTCGACCAAAAAGCCCATCAATTGGCCTTGTTCAGGCGCGATCTGCATCCGAGCCATCGGCAACAACGCTGTCTCTTCACGCAAAGACCGCTGCAACGCCGTCTCTCGCAAAGAATGCTGTAAAAAATACGAAAATAGCCGATCATCCAACGCCAACGTCCGATTTGACATCAGTTCTACTCCTTTTGGTTCTCGACACACCAACGAAAAACCCGCGACTGCGCCCTTGCTGATAGCATAGGAGCGGCGCGGTTGGATAGATTTGTGGGAAGATCGTGCGATGTCAAACCAAGTGGTGCGGTGTCGAACTTTGAGGGCGGGCGTCGCGTCTGCGCGGATACGCTTGACCGCACAAGCCAGATCAGCCTCAAGATATTCGAGTCCTCATGCCTTCGGGCGTTGCGCCATCATCGCTCCTCTTCTTGGCTTGATTCTTTTGTTTCACTTGCTACACTTGCTTCGTTTGTATCCAAACGAAGGAACAGGACAAAACAATGGCTCTTCAAAACCCACCGTTGACCCCAACAGCCCAAGAAACATCGCTCGCCAAAAGGTCAAGCCAAATTCTCGCAAAGCACCTAAAGAGCGGAGGGAGCGTCAAGCTGAAACTCGATCAAGCGGGTCAGCCCGAAGAAGTACTTGAAATCCCTTCTTCTCTGTTGCACTTGCTTCACCGCGTGTTGGAAGAGATGGCGAAAGGAAACACGCTCGCCATCTTCCCACAAGAAGAAGAACTGACGACAAGTCAAGCCGCTGAGGTGTTGGGGGTTTCGAGGCCCTTCCTCCTGAAGCTGCTGGAAGACGGTGAAATAGCCTACCGACAAGTCGGCTCTCATCGGCGAATCACCTCCAAAGAACTGGTGGAATACAAAGAGCGAACAAAAAAGCAACGAAAAGAAGTGCTTGATCAACTCGCAGCAGAAGCACAAGAACTCGATATGGGTTATTAGGCGATGCCTCATTTTTCCGCGCTGTTCGATGCTTGCGTTCTTTATCCAGCTCCTCTCCGAGATCTTTTGATGCGCCTTGCTTTGATCGGCTTGTTTCAAGCGAAATGGAGTGCGCAAATCCACGAGGAATGGATGCGAAATGTGTTGCAAAGTCGGCCTGACCTCAGCAGAGAAAGGCTTGAAAAAACGAGGGAGTTGATGGATCGGCACGCCACTGACGCGCTTGTTGAAGGATACGAACATCTTATTCACCAACTCGAGCTTCCCGACGAAGGAGATCGACACGTTCTCGCTGCCGCGATACACGCCAAAGTCGACGTGATCGTGACATTTAACCTCAAGGATTTCCCTCGCTCTGTGTTGCGACCGTACGGAATCCTCCCTCTACACCCTGACGTCTTTCTTTGCGAATTGCTCGATATCGACCAAGACTCGGTCTGTCAAGCTGTGCGCGAGCAGCGTTTGTCTCTCAAAAATCCTCCCAAAACGGCACGCGATCTACTCGAAACCCTCGAACAGCAAGGCTTGAAAAAAAGCGTCGAGCGATTGAACGAGAAACTTGCTCTTCTCTGACCTTTTTTGAAACCCGACACCTCAACAAACCCATCCAACCAGCGAACCCATCCAACAGCGGGCGAACACAAACCGATGTCGAACTTTGGGGGAGGGCATCGCGTCTGCGCGGATACGCTTGACCACACACGCTAGATCAGCTAAAGAAGCCGTCTCTTTTTCTTTGGATGCTTCGCCCAACACGATCTAGGCTGTGAGATCCGCAGGAGGCCGCGTGAACACATTTTATATCTCGACGCCCATCTACTACGTTAACGGCGCACCGCACATCGGGCATGCGTACACAACGATCGTGGCCGATGCTTTTGCTCGCTACTATCGACAAGCCGGATACGACGTGTTTTTTCAAACAGGAACGGACGAACACGGGCTCAAGATCCAACGGGCCGCCGAAAGCCTTGGCATCTCCCCCCGTGAATTGGCCGATATCAACTCCGCCAAGTTTCTCGAACTCTTCAAAAAACTCGATATCCGATACGACCGATTCATCCGCACCACCGAAGAGGCCCACAAAGCCGTCGTCACCGAAGTGGTCCGACGCATGATCGAACATGGCGACGTCTATCTCGCCAAGTACGCAGGCTGGTACTCCGCAAGCGATGAAGCCTATTACGATGAGCTAGAAGTCGAAAACGGTCGTGCCAAAGCCAGCGGTTCGGTGGTCGAATGGGTCGAAGAAGAAAGCTATTTCTTCCGATTGAGCCGATACGCCGAGCCTTTGCTGCGTTGGTACAAAGAGGATCCCCAAAGCGTTCAACCCGATGCGCGGCGCAATGAAGTGATCGCGTTCGTCGAAGGCGGCCTCAAAGACCTTTCGATCAGCCGCACGACTTTTTCTTGGGGAATCCCCATGCCCCAAGATCCCAAACACGTCCTCTACGTCTGGGTGGACGCCCTCACCAACTACATCACAGGCGCAGGTGCCTTCCAAGACGAAGAACGCTATGCGCGATATTGGCCTTGCGATATCCACCTGATCGGCAAAGATATCTTGCGCTTTCATGCGGTGTATTGGCCCGCTTTCTTGTTGAGCGCAGGACTGACCGTCCCCAAACAAGTCTTTGCACATGGCTGGTGGATGAACGAAGGCTACAAGATGAGCAAGTCGCTCAACAACTTTATTGATGCCTTCGCTCTGGCCGAAGAATACGAACTGGATGTCTTGCGCTACTATCTCTTGCGTGAAGTCCCCCTCGGAAACGACGGCAACTTTGCACGCGAACGGTTGATCGAACGCAACAACGGCGAACTGGCCGACAACATCGGCAACTTGGTGAATCGCACCTTGCGGATGGCCCAAGGCTACATCCAAAACCAAGCCCCCGCACCCGCCGAAACCAACGAAGAGATCGATCGCAACTTGCGCAATGCAGCCGCCGAAGCAGTCCAAAAGATCGATGAATTCGTCAGCAAGCGGCAGCTTCATTTTGCGCTTGAACAACTGCTATCGTGGAGCAGCGCGCTCAACCTGTATGTCCATACCACCGAGCCTTGGAAACTTCAAAAAGCCGAAGATCCCACGCGCTTGCACCAAGTCCTCTACCACGCCCTCGAAGGCATCCGTATCTTGGGCATCCTCGCGGCTGCGTTTTTGCCCAACACCTCGGACAAGATCCTCGATGCGTTGAGCCAAACCGCCCCCGAACAACGGCTATTTTCTGCGCTTGCTTGGGGTGGACTCCAAGAAGGAACCCCCCTGAACAAACCCGAGATCCTCTTTACCAAGTTCGAGACCAAGATGACACAAGACAACACAAACCAAGCAACCACCGAACCCAAAGCCGCTGAAGCCAAACCCGCTGAAGCCAAAAAAGAAAAGAAAGACAAAAAAGAAAAAGTCGAAGAACCCACAGGCCCGATCGACTTCAGCGACTTTACGAAGGTGGAACTGCGCGTCGCCAAGATCCTCTCCGCAGAACGCGTCGAAGGTGCAGAAAAGCTACTCAAGCTCTCCGTCGACCTCGGCGAAGAACTGCCCCGCACCGTCGTCGCAGGCATCGCCAAAAGCTTCGCCCCCGAAGAACTGGTCGGACTCCACGTCGCCACCGTCGCCAACCTCAAACCCGCCAAGCTCTTTGGCATCCCCAGTCAAGCCATGCTACTCGCTGCCGACCGCCCCGACGGAAAAGTCGAACTCACCCGCTACAGCACCGATATCACTCCCGGAACACGCATCCGCTAATCAAAGCGTAGGTTCGGGTTCTTCCTTCTCTCCCCATCTCAGATTTCGCGCATAGCGCGGAAGCTCCCATGTTTTCGTGCTTTCGCTCCAAAAATAACGCGGCGGAAAATGCCCGTGCGAGAGGATTTTTTGTAAGTGCCGTCGCTGGTAAGGCGTGAGCTTTTGCCAACGCATCGGCGTATCCACAAGGATCTTTTGCGTTTGTAAGGCAAGCAAATGTTGACGAAATATCTCAGAAAGCTGAGCGATGGCTTCTTCGTGTGGAGGCGGAGCTTTCGCAAGCACTGCCCGATTGGATTGCGAAAGCAAGAGCGCCGCCCCTGTCTGCTCGGGATCAGAAACCACCCAAAAGATCTCTCGCACACGCTCACCACCAAAAAAATACAAGTCCACCACCCGAAACGCATGCAGATCCATCGGCCAACCATCCACATCCAACGCGATCTGCGTAGCACGATGATTCGATGACGGATCGCCTCCATCATCCGTCGATTCGATAGGGATCGATCGTTGGAAAGCTCCATCGGCTTGCGATGAGTCAGAGGATACGGGTGGCTCCGAGGATGCGGATGATTCCACAGATTCGGCAGGTTCGGAGGATTCGGGTTCGGCAGACTCGGAGGATGCGGGTGGTTTCGACGGCGTGGAAAGTTCGGAGGATGTGGAAGACTCGGCAGGTTCGGAGGATGTGGAAGATTCAGCAGGCTCGGACGATGTGAAAAGTTCGGAGGATGGAGAGAGTTCGGAGATATCGAGGATTTGGAAGGGATGAGGTTGAGGGGAAGAAGGGGGAGGCTTGGGAGAGGGAGTGGTGTAAGGAGCGTAAGGGTTGGCGGGTTTACAAAGGCGTTTTTGTGGATCGGTGAGGGTGCCGAGGACGGTACGAAGGACAGGAAGAGGGTTGCCGTAATGCCAAGGGCGCTCGGAGCGGTACAGGTGTTCGTTAACGGGGGCGATCAGGCAGGGATAAGGATAATCGGCCCACGCGGAGCATTGTTCTTCGAGAAAGCGCTTGAGTTCTTGTACAGGGAGGAGGAGCAAACCAGCGATGACTTCGCCTTTGTAGAAAAACAGCAAGTCGGGGGAGTCGTTGCGTAGTTCGTGAGAGAGGCGAATAAAGTCCCATCCAGTCAGCCAAAGCTCGCTGTGTTCGGGCAAAGTGAACTCCAATTCGGCGCAAGTGCGAAATCCAGCCTCGGAGAGCCATTGGAGATGGAGGGCGGGGCCATGCCAGAGATGACGGGCGATATACATACGCTGATTGAGGCGGTGGATCGAGGTCAGATCGCGGCGAGCGCGATCGCGGAAGTGTTGCCAAAGCTTCGCACCAAGGGGCAGTTCGGGCATCGTTTCGAGCGCGAGGGCGAGATGGATCTGGGCCAAGATATCAGGCTCGTTGTGTGCAACCATCTCGGAAGGGATACGCAAAACACGCAGGCCTCGGCTTTCCATGATCTGATCGCGGTGAAGATCCGTCAGTAGGCGGGTTTCGTGATAAGGACCGTCGATCTCGACCACCAGTCCTTGTCGAGCAAAGTGCAGATCCGCGATCCATCCGAGGATGCGCTGTTGTCGCAGAACTTCGTTGCCCCACTCTGTTGCACGCAAAGACTCCCACAAGCGGCGTTCCGCATGGGTCGGATACTCGCGCATGATGCGAGCAAACTTTTGTTTGTGTTGAGTCGTGCGTCGAAAGCGAGCCATCCACGAGCCTTTCGGCGACTCTCCCCCTCGCCTCTACGAAGTAGGGAGAGGCGGTCGGGGGGTGAGGGTTGAGCGAGATCGCGCCTGTAGATCAGACCATCATCACAAAGCGGGTTCTCCGTCAAGCCAATACCGCAAAACGTCGGGGGAGAGAACGCTTTGATGTGGTGTATTATACGATATCCGAGTGATATGTGATCGTAGGAGAGTGCGTAGAGTCCCGATTATCGGGCAGCCACAGGGGGCTGCCCCTACAGTATCCGTAAAAAGCGTACACAAAGCGTCATTCGGAGACGCCCGATTCTTGGGCAGCCACAGGGGTCTGCCCCTACAGTATCCGTAAGAAGCGCACACAAAGCGTCATTCGGAGACGCCCGATTCTTGGGCAGCCACAGGGGGCTG
>JAKLKB010000239.1 GCA_023150835.1 Myxococcota bacterium
AAAAGAGAAAAGAATTTTTTGTTCGCCAACCAGCGACACAGTCAAGGCGTATGTGTTAAGTTCGTTTGAACGTTTCAGACTTTCTCTTTGCAAGCGTACGAGGTCGCGATGAATACACTCAACAAACCATCCAATTTTCAAATTCTCGCAACCGATGAACCTCTGTTGGAGTGATTGGGGCGTCTAGCGGAACGCTATTTTGCGGACGATCCCAAGACTTGCTTGATCAAGCTCCGTCAATTCGGTGAGATCCTTTTGCAAGAAGTCGCTGCGCGTGTTGTGGCTGTTGTCGAAGCCAAACGCGCAAAAAAGGATGTTGCCTCGTCTATCGAACAGTCCGAACGATATAGCCGTAGCTATCTGATTCTTTCCCGCCCCCTTCTCGACTGGATGACCCCCGAAGGACTTCAACATCTCCTCTCCCTGCGGGCGCTCACAAGGTTCGCTGCAAGGCGAGGGGGCGGAGAAGGCAAGTTCACGGTGGGGACTCCCTCCCTCGCTCCACAGCGAAGCGACCGTGAGGAGAGGGAGGGTTGGGGAGGGTGAGGGGTCTCGTGCTATGCACATCGGCCTGATTTTGGGCATGGCGTCATGCACATCGACCTGATTTTGGGCAAAGGTTAAGCACACCAGCCCGATTTTGGGCAAAGGGTACGAACACAAGCCCGATTTTGGGTACGGTGTCATGTGCATCGGCCCGATTTTGGGTAAAGGGTACGAACACCAGCCCGATTTTGGATATTGGGGTGTGGGAGGAGCGATCAAGCGGCAGAAAAGATCCTCGAAGGTGGAGCGTGGATCAAGCATTTTGATCGAACGCAGCGGTTCGACGCGGATCTCGTTGACGTATCGTTGGAAAAGAAAGTTGAAAGCGTCGATAAGCCCTTGGGGGTTGTTTTTGTGTTCAGCGTAGATTTGTCGGATCGTTTCTTCAACAGCGGACAAGGCATGTCCAAAGATCTCTTTTTGGATCCACAAATTTTTGATGAAAGGAGCGAGGTGAGGCAGCTTCGTTAGTATTTTCACGTCGCCAAAGTTGCTTGTTGGTTCGCAGAGGAAGAGACCGACGTTGAAAAACTCTTGTCGCGATTTGCCTTGTTCTGCTTTTGTTGCGAAGGCGGGGCCAGTCTTGGCGGATGGATAATCGTTTGGAGAGAAGTCGTCTGCGTCCGCGTGCATGATCGTGGCTTGAAAGGTTCGCATATCCAGAGCCTTTGCGAGTTCTACTGCAACCCATTCGGAGGCTAATACATGGGGGCCTTCAGGGTTCCCCATGACTTTTAGGGAAGGCTTCTGCTGCGGCGGGGATGGGGAGAGATAGGGGGGTTGTTTTGTCTGAGGGGTACGGGTAGGATGGCGCATCATTCGTTGAGAATCACCAAGAGAACATTGTGTCTTGGAAGGCGAAGTCATGACCCCATAAGGGGGGTCGCAAAACAAGGAGAGGTGCGCGATGAGCCAAGTGAGATCGGTGGAGATCCAAGAGTTTCCGGCGATGTTTGAGAGCCACAAGAGCAACGAGGCAGAGCTTGAGGCGTTGTTGAAGGGGGATGTGGGCGTTCGTTTTGGGGAAGCGATGGCGTTGGGGCAAAAGCTGCGGAGTTGTTTGCTGGGTGGTGGTGTGGAAGCAACGAAGGTGGATCGGTTGTTGGATCGTGGGTGGGGTGGGCTTTCACGGGTTTTGGTGGGGTGGGAGCATAGCCTTGTGGAAGACGAACAGATCCCATCGAGCAAGGAAGAACGTGATACTTGTGCGTATATACGGGCGCTTCGCGTGGGTTTGATCGGTGAGGGGCTGGGATTTTTGGGGATCGCATTCATGGACGAGTGGCGAGAATCGGGTGTGCGTTTGGCGCGTTTGGATACGGTGTTTGAGGGTGGCGTGACGTATCGGCAGGCTTTGGAAAAGCTAGGTCTGGGGCTGTTGGTTGGGCGGATCGAGCGGTTGCAGGAGATGTATGGTCAGGCGTTGGGGATCACGAAACCGAAAGAAACGATGGATGCGTATGCAGCGTGGGAGAAAGCCTTTTCGCGTTTGTTGCACGGGGTGTATTTCACGTTTGGCGATGAAAGCGAAAGCAGCAAGAAGGTAGATGCGTTGTTGGTGAAGCCTTACGAGGCCGCATTGGAGCGTGGTTTGGAGCGCCGCCGTCGCAACCGTCCCAGTGAGGAAAAGGCCGCGCCAAGCGAACCGAGCGTTGGCTGATGTGGGCAGTTGTTTGGCTGTGAGGCGGGAGGTCTAAAAGAAAGAGGCTCATGTTGTGTTTTGAGGTCTTCTAAGGTACCTCATGAGCGACGTTTTTGATCGAGTGGGTCCGTTCAAACCAACCTCAGCTAGGGCAACCACAGGGGGTTGCCCCTACATGTTGGAAATCACACGGTGTTTTGTAG
>JAKLKB010000110.1 GCA_023150835.1 Myxococcota bacterium
CTGCCCAACCGCTGAAGTCAGCCCCCTGTGGCTGCCCAACCGCTGAAGTCAGCCCCCTGTGGCTGCCCAACCGCTGAAGTCAGCCCCCTGTGGCTGCCCAACCACAGGGCGTCTACAACGGATCGCAGCGATGTTTCATGTACACATCCGTCGGATATCGGCTCGCTTATATCTGCTCTAGCGAAGCGGCAGGTGATCTCGATGAGAGAGGGGGATCGATCTAGCGGGGCGAGGGTTTGTCTTTGCAAGAAGCCCATCCTGCGCCTTGTGCGCACTGACAAGCGTGGATGCGTTGATGAAGCCAGTTTTTTTCGGTCTTTCGTGGCATCTCACGTAGATACTTTCGATAATGCTGCTCCGCCTCCTTCCATTCTTTCCGTGTGTAGGCTTCTTCGGCGGATTGCAGGATCTGTTGACCGTCCGAACACATCCGCAGCAATATCTTCAGCCCTTCGAGAAAAGCTTCGTAGCTCTTGGGAGAGAGAAACTTTAACACACTCTCTCTTCGAGCATTCATATCGTCCATCAACAAGAGCACTTGTTGTTGGCCTTTGGAGGGCGCAGCATCCGCCAAAAACGCATGGATCACAGTGATCTCTTGAAAGATCCGTGTCATCTCCTGAAGGGCCACCAAAGAGGCTTTGTCTTCACCAAAGGTCTCCAACAAAGCGATCCAGCGGGGCGGGAGATTCTTCCAAAGATGGAGCGCTTGGAGGATCTGCGAACGCCCAAGCAAGCGTTTGATCTGTTCGAGAAGCGAAAGCGTGCGCTTCCATGCTTCGGCTTCTTTGGCTTCTTCTTCGAGGGCTTTGCTTTCCCACACAGGCTGCGTGATCGGATCTTGGGCGGAAGACAGACGCCAAGCTTCGGGCAAAGCAAATGCGGCCAACCAAGCCGAGAGCGAGGTTTGGAGGCTTTCTTCGAGCGCTTTTTGATAGGCTTTTTGAAGGCGAAGTGCGTGGCGCGCCTGTTGCGACATCATGGCCCGTCGCTGCTGGAAAAACAGCAAATGAAACAGCGGCATCGAGCCGTGTGATTGAAGACGGACACGGACTTCACGCAGCGTCGCAGCCTCCGAACTGCGCTGTGTGGCCTGCACAAGCGATGTGATGTGCTGCACCAAAACACGCTGGGCGATCTCGTCTTCACGTAGCAGCGCAGCTTCGGCTTTCGCCCACGCAGCGGACTCTTTGGTGGTCAGATCAAGAATCGGCGTGATCCGACGAAAAAAGGACAGCGAAAGCGACGGAACCACAGGCGAAAGCAGCAACAAAGCTTTGCGCATCGAAGAAGCCGTCATCGGCAACGATCGAAATTCGGCAAAGGCTTTTTGGGCGGCGGCGATGTCTTTTTGTACGATGGCCTGCTGGATTTGTACGAGAAGGTGTTGTCTTTTGGTTTGGCTGTGTTTTTGTTGCTCGCGTAGTCCGCGAAGAAGGGCTGTCGTTTTGTCTGCAACGCTGCGATCTTGGCGCGTATGTTTGGCGAATTGTTCAAAGTAGCGGATCGAGGCGTCCGGCTGCTGGAGCTTTTGCATCGCCCCGCCCATCGCCTCGAAAAGACCGGGAGAATACGCGCTATTCTCCCATCCTTTGACTTGCAGGGCAGCTCTCCAATGCTGCGCCGCCACCGCATAACGCTGTCGCTTCCACGCCGCATCGGCTTTTTCAACCCACGGCTTGATCTGCCCCGTGTTCTGGGCATAAAGCTCCTTGGCCTTCGTCTGTTTTTTCGCCGTTTCACTCGGTCCGGTCGGCAACCAGCGCGACGAAAACAATACACCCACGATCAAGAGCAACCCCAAGCCGCCCCCCACCAACAACAACCCGATCAGACCCGGACGCCGAACAGGCGAAGTATCCGACCGCAGAACAGGCGAAGCGACCGCAGAACGCGGATTGCGCGTTGAAGAAGCCCGCTTGGGTTCGTCAGGAAGGATCGGCGTGTAGGGGATGGCGTTTTGGGCAGAAGACGCAGGAGTCGCTGAAAATGCGGAAAGTGCGCGTCTTTCAGCAGAAGAAGCCGATGACACCGAT
The DNA here is from genome assembly GCA_023150835.1 of Myxococcota bacterium. Taxonomy (GTDB): domain Bacteria; phylum Myxococcota_C; class UBA6777; order UBA6777; family UBA6777; genus JAKLKB01. The sequence goes on from JAKLKB010000110.1 coordinate 2,037, forward strand.
GGCACCGATGACGCCGATGACACCGATGGCACCGATGACACCGATGACGCCGATGACGCCGATGACACCGATGACGCCGATGCGGGAGGAGGCGTTTTTTCCGAAAAGCGCCGTTCAGGGATGGTTTGGGCCAACATCGCTTGGGCTTGTTCTGTTGCCACCACAAGGCGATCAGGAACCGTCTTCGCCATCTCCACCAGCCCCGACGTGGAAGAGATCGGCTGTTCACGAAAAGTGTCCGCGTACGGTGAGTCAGGCTGTCCGCGTGCAGTGTCCGCGAACGGAGAGACATCGGGAAGATGCCCCAACATCTCGTCGATCTCGCGATTCGGCAGCGGTTGTGAAGGAGAAAAACTGGGCGCAGCGACCGTTGCAGCGGGCGCTTTCATGCTGCTACGCGGCGCAGACGTTGGTTGAGTGGGCGAAGAGCCTTGTTCGGACAAGATGCGCAAAAAATTCTCGCTGTGCGCCGTTGCAGTCAACGCCAACGGATGCGTGGGCGAAGACGCCGAGAAAGGCGGCGAATGAAGCGAAAAGGGTGAATCAAAGGCGGCATCTGGAGCGTGCTCGGCGGGGACTTGGGACCACGATGCGCTTTCGCTTTGGGGCAACGAGTCACTTGATGGGGCCTCTACACGCGCTTTGTTGACCCAAGGGTTTGGCGCGTTCAGAGGCTGCGCTTTGCGTGAAGCAGGTTCGTCTTGCGTCGGTGCGGATGCTGCGTACGATTCCTGCGCGATCTGATCGAGAAAGAGTAGTGTGATATTAGCGGGGATGTCCAATTGACGGGCAAAAGCATCGGTTTGATCGAGGCGAAGATTGGGCAACCCACGCAGCGCCTCTTGAAGTACACGACACGAAGGGTAACGCCGCTCTGGTTTTTTTTCCAAACACCGCAGGATGATGGTTTCGAGCATGGGGGCGATGTGAGGATTGTAGGTGCTTGGCAGGGGTGGAGGCTCGCTTTCGTGCTGACGCATCAAAGCAAGCGCGCTTTTTTGCCGAAAAGGTAGCGTCCCTGTAGCGATGCGGTACAACAAGATCCCCAAGCTGTAGACGTCCGATCGCTGATCCACTTTCTTGCTATCCATGATCTGCTCGGGCGACATATACTTGGGCGTCCCAAGCACCGAACCCGTCACAGTGTTGGAGTTGGCTTCGTTGAGCAACTTCGCAACGCCAAAGTCCCCCAACTTCGGGACGATCTGCCGCCCATCAAAATGAAACAACACGTTGTCAGGCTTCAGATCACGATGGATCACTCCTCGTTCGTGGGCCAGCGCAAGAGCGTCCAACAGCGGATTCATCAGCGACCACACGCCTTGAAAGTCCAAGGAGCGCCCCCCGCGCTTCAACCAAAACTTGAGATCCCGCAGGTTGGCCCATTCCAACACAGTCCCAAAAAAAGGCGGCTGGTTGATCGCGTCTAGTACTTGGACGATGTGCGGGTGATTGATCTCGTATTGGATGTAGGCTTCTTCGAGAAAGCGCTTGCGAAACTCGGGCGTCTCTGCGAGATGGGGAAAGAGGATCTTGAGGGCGACGTAGGCTTGTGTCGAAAGCTGTTTGGCCCGATAGATCCAAGCCATCCCCCCGCGCCCGACTTGTTGCTCCAACAAGTATCCTTGGAGAACTTGGCCGACCAAAGCTTGCTCTTGGGATTGCTTTCCTTGGGGCTGCGCGTGGTTTGCCATCAGAGGCCCTCCTCAAACCCCAGAGCGATCGGCTCTGGCTGTAAACAGACACCACACACCTCTTGCACTCGTTGCTGGATATGTCGCGCAAAGGCCATCACTTCAGAAGCTGGCGCTCCGCCTCGATTGATCAGGGCCAGCGTATGACGCTGCGAGATGCCGACGGCTCCGTCACCATAGCCTTTCGGCATCCCACAACGCTCGATCAGCCAAGCCGCTGATAGCTTGACATGCGTTTGCTGTTCCGTCGGATAGACCGGCATCTGCTCTCCATCTGCAAGGCCCTGTGCAAGGCGCTCACGCACCGCATCCGCCATCGAACGCAAGACGACAGGGTTGGTAAAAAAAGACCCTGCGCTTCGGGCGTTTGGGTCATCGAGATCCCATACCATGCTCTTTTGACGGCGGATCGTCAACACCGCCTCTCGCACCTCGCGCAAGGATGGGTTCGATCGTCCCGCAAAGTATGCCTGTAAGTCTCGATAACGCAGCGATGGAGCTTTCTCCTGCCAAAGCCCCAACACCACTGCCAACACCACATAACGCGACCCGCCTTCTTGTTTCAAACGACTTTCGCGATAACCAAAACGCCAATCCTCCGCGTTCCAACGCACAACACGGCGCTCCTCCCGATCCCAAAGCTCGCTCTCCACGAATACTTCTCGCAGTTCTTGGCCGTACGCACCGATATTCTGGATCGGCGCAGCCCCCACATGCCCCGGTATCCCCGACAAACACTCGATCCCCGCAAGCCCCCGTTCCACCGACCACAACACCAGATCATCCCACGCACACCCCGCTTCTGCCCGCACCAACTCCAGCCCCGATCCTTTCGCGATCACGCTCAGCCCCCGCATCTGCGGCTGGATCACCAATCCCCGCAATCCCTGATCCGCGATCACCACATTGCTCCCTCCCCCCAACCACCAAACCCGCAACCCCTCCGCCTCCGCCCAATCCACACAAGCCACCAACGACGCAACATCTCTCGGACGCCCCAAATAATCCGCCCCCCCCCCTACACCCAACGTCGTCAACGGAGCCAAGGCCACCTCCGCCTCAATCGGTAGGCCCGCAGGGATCTTCCTCACTTGCGACATCCGCTCGCTCCTCCTTGATTCTTCCCGATATCTACGGCTTGATCTCTCCGATACCGACGATATTTGAGGCGATCACACCGTTGCGTCGGCGATCTCCAGCCGCATCCAATGCCCCGTCAGGCCGTCGAACGATGGTCTGTACACCTCCGTAAAACATATTCTGCGCTTGCCATCGCACCACAGGAGCGATCTCCGAAAGCATATACGCACCTTCTTCAAAGCCGGGTTCCAGATGAAGGCCGTGTGGTTCAAAGTGCATCCGAGGCCCATTGACCGCCGCATCCACACCCAAGCCGAGATCGAGCAGCTTGACGATCACCTGCAAGATCGCAGAGCGGATGCGATTGGAGCCGCCGCTTCCCATCACAGCACGCCAACGCTCTTGGGCATCCAACAAGATCGTCGGAGACATCATCGACGAGACCCGCACATCCTCTTTCCATTGATGAAAGCCATGCGGTGAAAGATCTTCTTCACCCAACATATTGTTGAGCATCATCCCCGTCCCTGCGGGGACATAGCCTGATCCCTCGCCATTCGATCCAGTCATCGCCGCTGCGTTGCCCTCTTCGTCGACGATGCTGATGTGCGACGTGCTGCCCGAACGGCTCTGAAACCCCTCTTGGATCTGCGAAAAAAAGTCTTCCGCAAAAAATCGCTCGATCACGTCGGCATCAAACAGGTGATGATCAAGGCGCGTACGTCGGGCTTCTCGCGTGGCTCGCATCGCTTCCCCGATCAGCTTGGCGTAGGCTGTCGAACCTGCTCGAAGACGCCTCAGATCGTGGCCTTCCAACAGCGCCAAGGTGAACGCGATCAACGCTCCCCCCGAACTTGGCGGGGGGTTGGTCAACAAGAAGTGATCGCGATAACGCCGCCGCAGCGGTTTGCGCTCGATCACTTGATACCCCCGCAGATCCGCCATCGTCAAATAACCGCCTCGCTGCTCACAGTCTTGCACGATGCGTTGCGCGATCTCGCCTTCATAAAATCCCCGCTTACCCTCACGTTGCAAAAACTCCAACATCTCCGCAAATTCCGGCAACCTTTGCCAATGGCCTTTCTGCAACAGCCGTCCCTCTGGAGCAAACAACGCTCGCGTCGCTTCGTGTTGGACCAATATGGGCCGAAGCATCGAATAATTCAGCGACTGCGCATCATCCACTTCAAATCCTTCACGCGCCAAACGGATCGCAGGCCCCATCAGATCAGCCAACGGCAACGTACAAAAACGTTCATGTAGCCGAAAGATCCCCGCGATCCCGCCCGGAACAGCGATCGATCCCAGACCCACATGAAACTCTTGGGTCGTCGCGCCAAAATCCACATGTATCGGATAAAAATCGAGCTCCGCTTCGGGGCGTTTGTACTTGGGCGTCTGCACAAAAAAATCCAACACCACATCTTCGCGCCCTGCACTGTGTGCCAACAAAAATCCACCACCACCCGCCGATATCAAACACGGCTCCGCCACAAAAGCCGCAAGCATCGCACCCAACATCGCATCAAACGCATTCCCCCCTTGCTCCAAGATCTGCAACCCCGCACGCGCTGTCTCCACATGACCCGCCGCCACAATTCCCTTCTTTGCCGATGGCATCTTCATCTCTCCTACCGACGACGATTTTTCCTTTGCAACATCCAGCCTGTTTACGCCCTTCCATCCGCACCATCCGCACCATTCGCAGCCCCCGAAGCTCGGCGCTTGTCTTGCGACCAGTACAACGCCAACGACGAACCCGCGATCAAGTGCCACACTCCCCACCATGCTGCGATGATCGCCATCCCGCCCTTACCATCAAAAAAATTAAAGATCAACACCAACCCCAACCCCGAGTTCTGTATCCCCACTTCGATCGTCACCGCTCGCCGATCCAACACATCCAATCTCCCCAACCATCCGCTCACATAGCCCGTCAAAAAGGCCAGTCCGTTGTGGATCGCCACCAACACAAAGATCAATTCCAGCGATCTGAGAAAATGGCTCCAATTGTTCGCCAACGCCAACACCACAAACCCCGCAAACGCCACCAAAGAAAATACCTGAAACGGCCCACGTATCCGCGCAGCCCAATGACTCGCTCTCGCCGCCACAAGCATCCCCAACACCAACGGCAACAACAACAGCCACAGCACCGATTGGAACATCTGCCAAAAATCAACATGCACCTCTTGCATCGCCTTTGCCGTCTCCGGCAACAACCCCGCCCAAAATGCAAAGTTCCAAGGCGTCAAGATCACCGCAACCAACGAAACCACCGCTGTCATCGACACCGATAAACTCGTATTCCCTCCCGCCATGTGCGTCAAAAAATTCGAAACGTTCCCACCCGGACAAGCCGCCACCAAAAACATCCCCAACGCAATGCTCGGCGAAGGACGCCACAGCCACACCAACACCCACGTCACCGCAGGCAAAAACACCAACTGCGCCAACAAACCCACCGCCATCGCTCGCGGCTGCTCAAACACCCCCCGAAAGTCCGACACTTTCAAATCCAACGATACACCAAACATCACCAACCCCAAGATCACGTTGAGCACCATCAACGACTGGGGATTAAAATTCAAACGGATCTGATCCTCCATGCGCTCCACTCCCTTTCTTCCGAAACCACGCCCAAAAACCACGCCCTTCCAAAACCGAACGCCTCGCATTCTTCCCGAAAACAACGCCACAGCGCAATGCCCCCTTGTCTACACCTTCTGCTCGCGGCATCCTCCCGCCCCACAAACGCCACCACAACGGCGTTCCGTTGGTTTTTTCTGCCCCAAAGGATCGCACCTTGAGCAAACGCAATACACATCCCAAAAAACCACCCCACCCCAAGATCCCTCCCTCCCCAAACTCCCGCCTTCACACCCAAAAACCACCCCACCCCAAAGCTCGCCCGCCTACACCTCCCGCGCAAACCTCCTCTCTCCACACCGAAAACCCTTCTCGGCCCTCCATGCCCAGCTTCCCAGCACATCTCAGCCCTGATATCCCCAACCTCTCCCGCCCTGCTTCGGGGATGTACCGCGCCGAGATCCTCCCCACCATCGAACAACCCACCACCACACCCCTCCAAGCCCAACCCCTCCACTTCCGCACGATCACCGCCATCATCGTCGGCTCGCTCCTTGTTTGGCTCTCCTTGCTCTGGCCCTACACGCAACCCCTCTGGCCTCTCCCCCAAACTCCCGAAGCCACCCTCAACTTCCTCGGCAGCGCACACCGCGCCCTCGGCGTCTTGCTCGCCTCCACCCTCACCCTCACCGCTATCGCTATCCCCCTCACCGCCAACAATTACACCCCCAAACTCATCTCCCTTTTTCTTAAAAACCACCTCAATCAAGCGATGTTTGCTCTCTTTACTTTCGCCAACGTCTTTACCCTCTTTGCGATCGTCTGGTCGGGAACCGCCCGCCCTCCCCTCTGGCCCCTCGCCCTCACCGGCTTTTTTACCACCGTCAGCTTTCTCTTGATCATCCCCTACGCTTTTTACGTCTTCCGCGACCTCCAACCTGAGATGATCATCTGCAACATCGGGCGCGGCATCATCCAAGATCTGTCCCGCGTCCCTTCTCTCCAAGACCCTTCACACATCTCCTACATCCGCCACCGCATCATCCAAGATCTCAAGTACCTCTCCAACATCACCCTGCGCTCCGTCGAGCGCCATGACCGCGACACCGCCTCCTTTAGCATCGACGCCCTCCGCTGCATCCTCGACCATTATTTCAAACTCAAAGACACCATGCCCACTCCTTGGTTTGAAGTCCAACGTAGCGACTTTCTCGCTCACTCAGGTGAACTCCGACGCCAATTCCAAGAAAATCGTACCTTCCTCGAAGGCGAAGTCATGGAAGAATTCGCCATGATCCTCGCTGGCTCCTTTGGCAAACTCCACGATATCGTCCGTATGCTCAGCGAAACCATGAGCTACATCGGTATGCAAGCACAAAGGCACAACCTCCCCCGCGTCCTCGAAACCACTTCCCTCTACTTCAACACCTACCTGCGCGCCGCCATCTCTCTACGCCACCCCAACGCCATCTATATGCTCGTCTTCCACTACCGCAAACTCGCCGAAGCCCTCATGCTCGTTAACCCCGAACGCACCGTCAAGATCGCCTTCTATCTCGATTACTACGGACACCAAGCCGTCCGCTCCGGCATGGTCTTCGTCGCCAACCTCATCGCCTACGATCTCGCCGACCTCACCGCACTCGCCTACCAACGCCAAGCCTCCTGCCGAAAAGAACTTTTCCAGCACTTCCTTCAATTCGATAACGAAGACCAGATGCGCCGCCTTCCCGGTGTGATCAAAAGCCACATCAAGCTCGCAACCACCCTCTATCCTCTCGAAGCTCTCGAAGAAGTCGACGCCATCTGCCTCGCCCTTCAAAAAGTCCCCCACGACCTGCTCTCCGATGCCTTCCAACAAATCGACGGCGTACAACACAGCACCTACTGGGAAGTGACGGACCGCCGCAAGCACAATGACTTCATCGAACCCGCTTTCCGCCCCTACTTCGACGCCCTCCGCAAACGCCTCCACGCCTCTCCCTCCACCCCTCCCGCCGCGATCCCCCACAACCCCCACACGATCCAATAAGTTTGGTGGGGTTCCACCCCACACCCCGCCATAGACAGTCGCCCCTTGACCCCGTATTGGCGAAACGATCATCGTTTTCTACACAAACAACTCTCTCGCTTGAACAGGCACGAACACGGGGTTTTTTGGCGACGGGTCACTTCGATGCAGAGACGAGTCGAAAAACTCTCGACTCTTTTCGACATCCGCTTACTTTTAATTCTCACAAACGACTCTATCGCCCGCAATATCCGTAAAAACGGCATCGATCCCACCCTCTCCTGCCAAAGAAAAAAGCCAACTAGCGCGTCGGTTCGTCATATACCCCGTTCTCTTCGCCTTCTTCGTCATCTTCGTCCCAGATCCGCTGCCTTGCGCGGGCAGAAAAACGCACCAACGCCTCTGCACAACTGACCTTCAATCGTTCTTCTCCACCATAATCCATCGCCCAGATCCGCCGTTTTTCTTCCCACACGCCGAGGATCGCCCCCAATAGTCCGCCCAGATCGCCACCCTCAAACTCTTTGGGATATCCCACCCCGTGCCGTTCGGCGATCTTGACGCGGCCTTGTTGTGTAGCCCCTGCGATCCGCTTGATCAGTTCCGCCCCCACCGCTGCGATCCCCTCGAAACTGCACAACGCAAAACGCACACACACATAATGTTGCGCATAATACAAGATCTCGATCACATGGCGCTCATCTTCGTACAAAAACCAGCTCATCGCGTTATAGCCATGCAAATAACGCACATGCGGCAACCCCAACAAACACGCTTTGATCGCCTCTGGCGTCTCGATCCGCGCTTCGATTTCCACTCGGAGATCTTCGATTCCCATCGCCACCACTCATCTTTCCAAAACACAAGTCCTTGCGTTGCGCATCCCTAACAGATGGTCAAAGATATCCCTCGACGCAAGGGGCCAACCCTCGATATCCCCAAAACATACGCGGCCAAACGCAGATCACGCTAGGCGACACGCCCAAGGTGTGCTACACAAACCCTCGCAAACTGCTGTCCACCCGATGCAAACTCACCCCTCCGAGGTCCGCATGAAGAAAAAAGCCCACAGTCCGCTCAAAGGGATCGAACGACGCTCGCGGCGCATCCTTGAAACGGCCCTCAAACTCGCTGAAAAAGGCGGATTCTCCGCCGTTCGCTTGCGCGACATCGCCGCCGAAGCTGGTGTCGCCCTTGGGACCGTCTACAAACGCTTCCAAAGCAAAGAAGATATCCTGATCGCCATCCTCCAACTCGAACTTACCAAGATCCGACAAATCCTCTCCGAACAACCCCCCTCCGGCACCAACCTCTGGCGCGTCACCGATCTGCTCGGCTACATCACCCACTGGCTTTGCGTTCGCCCCCAACTCTCCCAAGCCACCATCAAGGCCGTCTCTTCAGGCGAACCCGCTCTCGCTGAAAAAGTCAGCCTCTTCCACAACGAGATCATCGCCCTCACCATCGACACCCTGCGCGGCCAAGGCATCCCCCCCGAATCCCACCTCCTCAACCATCCCCCCTCTCTCACCGAACAACACTTCGCCACCCTCCTCCAGCACATCTGGTTTTCTCTGCTGATCGCTTGGTCGGGCGGACTCAAAACCGCCGAACAGATCGAAGCCGAGATCACACAAGCCACCCACATCCTTGCCCGTGGACTCGACATCCAAGAAACCCACACCCACAATACCCCCCAACTCTCCCTTCTCACCCTCGCCGATGACTCCTCCCGCTCCTCCGATAAATCCGCACTCTCCGATGATGATTCCGCACTCTCCGATGATGATCCCGCACTCTCTGATGACGAAGATCCCCTTGCAGACGCCCGCATCACCTACGCAGAGGATCCCTTTCCAAACAACGACCATCCCTCCCTCAACGATGACACTTTCTCTCCAAACTACGACGATCCCTCCGACGCCAAGGACGCCTAGACGATGCAGCACACCAAACGGCACGCCCTCGCGTGGAGATATCTCGCCCTTCTCTTCGCATCTTCGGCATTCCTCTCCCTTCCCAATGAACCCTCTCAAGCCAACCAGACACCGCCCTCCTCTCTTGAGGCGATCATGGAACGCCTCTATTCAGGCCGCTTTTGGATCGGACCCAACGGAGAACCCCTTGTCACCGTCGGGATCATGGACAACCAAGACAAGATCGAGTTTTCCTGCAAACACGGCTGTCGCGCCCGCCTCTACCGCCGCAACGAGCCTCCCCAAGAAACAGGACTTGAAGCCTATCACTCCTACACCATCCGACCTTTGCGCGCTCGACCTGCTTGGCTTCGCCATTGGCTCGTCGCCTTTGCCACTCCCTACGACGATACGGCCCGTTTCAACGCTCTCGAAAAACAATGGACGCAACGAGGCTTTGGCATCCACCCGCTGATCACAGGCGGCGTCTTTGCCCTCCAAGGCCACCTCTTTGATACACGCCAACGCCTCGGTAGCCTCGCCGTCTTTGCCAAGCGCGAACACGCCACACAACGCGCCACGCAGCTTGAAGACCAACTTCACCTGCCGATCCGTCTTCACGAAGAGATCGCTCGACGCCCACAGATCCGAATGTTGCTGCATGGCGGCGGACGCCTCGAAGCCGACGACCTGATCGAGATCCATCCACGACGCGGAACCATCCGCGTGGAGCGTGTCGAATTTGGCCGTGGCGACCGCTGGCATCGCTTCGTCCCCCGCCAATTCCTCGGTCCCCTCTGGTTCACCGCCGACCGACACGGCAAACTCGCTCTCGTCCAAAAGATATCCCTTGATGCTTTCTTGCGCGGTGTCTTACGCGCCGAGATGCCACCTAGCGCACCTCTCGAAGCCCTCAAAGCGCAAGCCGTCTGCGCTCGCAACGAAGTCCTCGCCAAGATCGCAACCCGTCACCGCGCCGATCCCTTCCTCTTTTGCGCACACACCCACTGCCAAGTCTACACAGGGAACCAAGAAAGCGACACCCGCATCCTCCGCGCCATCCAAAGCACACGCGGCCTTGTCCTCACCCTCCCCAACGGCCAACTCTCCGACGCGCCCTTTAGCGCCGTAAGCGGCGGACACACCGAACACAACGAGTTCGTCTGGTCGAATCTACCGCACCCCGCCCTCCGAGGAAAGCTCGATCTGCGCCAGCCTTCCAGCCTTTTTGAACATGGCATCGCTCCCTTCAATCTCCAACGCTGGCTGCTTGAACCCCCAGACGCTTACTGCCACGGAAAAACCCCCGCCATCCGCAAAAAATTTCGATGGATCCGCACTTTTTCCCCAGAACAACTCGACAAACTCGTCCACCAACGTTATCCCGTCGGCCACATCACCGACCTCATCCCCGAAAAGCGCGGCATCAGCGGTCGGGTCTATGCTCTCCGCATCGTCGGCTCACAACGCACACTCCGCCTACACGGTGAACTCAAGATCCGACGCCTCCTCGGAAACCTATCCAGTAGCCTGTTTCTCGTCCAAAAACACACCGGCTCCAACGGTCAGCCCACCTCATGGAAACTCATCGGCGGCGGATGGGGACACGGTGTCGGCCTCTGTCAGTACGGTGCCATCGGGCGCGCCAACGACGGACAATCCTTCCGACAGATCCTCCAACATTACTTCACCCACACCCGCCTTCTCAAAGTCTACTAAATGTAGCTCAAACCATACACCGGCCTCGCAAAAGGCAACAACCGCTTGACCTCTTCCCAACGCCCCCACGCACCCGCACCCTCAAATACCGGCAAAGGCAAGCGTTCCACACCGTCCACATAACCAAATGCCGGCTCACCAAACAACAGCCGCGCCAACGTCCCACGCCCTTGCCAACGCAGCCTCCCATCCCCCCATACCATCGAAAAGATATCCCCCTCTTCTTCCAAACGCACCGTCGCTGCGTCCACTCCAACCGCTTCTCGAAACGCTCGTTGTATCCGCTCTGTCAAACCTTCCCACGCCAGTACACAGATCACACCTTCTCCTTCTTTTCCTTCTCCCCTCACACCTTGCTCTCGCAACCACCGCAAGATCTGCCTTTCATGCCAAGGCACCGACCAACGCAGCGGAAAACGGCACAGCTCCCGACGCCCCACCTCCGCCAAACCCACCAACACACCCGCCCGATCTCCCGCCCATTCGATCACCTCGGTGTACGTAGAACGCTCCCACAACACCAACGATGCCACAACTTGCTCCCCCGCACACACCGAATACGCCCGATGCACCGCTTCCCGCATCCAAGGCACGATCTCTCCCCCCAACACCACTCGCCACTCTGCCTCGCTCCGCCCCCAACGCACGCTCTCCTGCGCTGCGATCTCCATCCATCGCCCCTGATCCTCCGCAACATAACCGCGCAATCTTCTTTCCGCTCCCTGCTCACCCTTTCCAACCAAAAGCTCAACACCCCTAATCCCCCGCCCATCCGAGCTTTCCACTACCCCCCCAATCTCCCGTCCTTCCGAGCCTTCCACTACCCCCCCAATCCCCCGCCCGTCCGAGCTTTCCACTACCCCCCCAATCCCCCGACCATCCGAGCTTTCCACTACATCCCCAATCCCCCGTCTATCCGGGCCTTTCACAGATCCCTCTTCCATGACGCGACGTGCCGATAGCATCGACTTCTCCAACACAACGCGCTCGATACTTGCGCAGCGAACACCGCCCTGCCGTGCGTACAATCCCCGATCACCCGATATCACAAACAAATCGACGCCCTCTTTTCGAGCGCCCTCCATCGCTGCCAACAACAAGCGCGTCCCCACTCCTCCCCCGCGCTGCGATTCTTCCGTACACACCGCCCCGATCCGCCCAACACGCCACGCCATACGCGGTGTCTCCCATGTATCGGGCAAGTACCCGACATGACCGACCACTTCCCCTGCGCTTTCCTCGATCCACAAGTGCGAGGCGTTCTCTTCACACAAAAAATGCGGAAAACACCGCTCCATCCGCCCACCTTGTGGACGAAAACACCGATTCAACAAGCCAAACAACCTCTCCCAATCACCTACCACAGGATGCCGCATCATCTCGCCACCACCTCTTCGCTCGATGTTTCTTTTTGTACGCAGACCTTGTGCAAGAAACCCCCGTGTTCGCTTCGCTTGAAGCGACAGAGTTGTTTGTCTGAAAAACGCCTGCTCGCCTCGCCAATACGGGGTCAAGGGGCGACAGTCCCTTGCGGGGCGTGGGGTGGAACCCCAAAAAACAGACAACCCAGACGTCCGCTCCCAAGACTCAAAGCGAGCGACGGAGCTACGCGTAAAGAAACAGATAACGCAACGAGTCCGGGACGCGCTGCAATTCTTCGGGAGAGATCTCAAGGGCGTGTTGTTGGAAATAATTGACGCAATCGCGGAACCATTGGCGGGCGTAATAGGAATAGAGGACAGGCCGAGGTACAGAGGAGCGGTTGGCGGTCCCTGCGTGCCAGAGGCGGTAATCCATGAGCAGAGCGTCACCGACTTCGACGACGGGGAGTTCACAGCGGCAAAGTGCTTGGACTTCTTTGCGAGGAACCGCGTGACTACCCGGCCAAACTGCGGTTGTTCCGTGAAGATCGTTCATCTCAATCAGGGGAGAGATCATCAGGATAGCAAAACAAGGGAGATGAAGATCGAAGCGATCTTCGCCGAACAGCGGGGGGTGATCGGCATGAACGCCTTGATCGAGTGAGCCGGGCAAGGAGACGACCGAGCCAAACCCCCCAAGGATGGCGTCTGTTTCGGTGAACAACTGGATCAGTGGCAACAAGAAGGGGTTGGCGTAGATCTCAGGATCGTTGAAAGCCCCTGCCACTTCGATCGTCACCATCCGACGGCGGTTTCCAACTTCCAAAGCATCGCCGCGCTCTTCTTCGTAGAGATAATCTGCATATTTTTCGAGATAAAGCGTATGCAAGCGTTCGAGCTTTTCGCGGTTGTACGCTCCCTTGACCAACACCGCACCTGAGGCTCGAAATCCTTCATAAAGACTGCGAAACTCTCGCAGCCACATCCCGCGTTTGCGCTCTTCTTCGGTCAACGTCAACACCATCAGTTCCGCCATCTTCGTTGCTCCTTTTGTGATGCTCGTTTGCTAGGTGCTGTGCGCTAGGGTCGCATCTCCGTCTCGGCTGGGTGCTGTGCCCTAGCGCCGCCTCTCCATCTCAGATCGACAGGGCTTTTTCTTCCAAGATTCGGCGCGGCTTGTAGCCCAAACCCCCGTGTTTGCGGCATCTCAAGCGACAGCGCTGTTGTTTTGAACTACGATGCTCTCTTCGCCAATACGGGGTCAAGGGGCGACAGTCTATGGCGGGGTGTGCGGTAAAACCCCATAGACGTTAGGTTTCCGCACTTTCCGTACATTCCGTACATTCCGTACATTCCGTACATTCCGTACTTTCCGTACTTTCCGTACTTTCCGTACTTTCCGTGCTTTGCGTGCTTTGCGTGCTTTCCGTGCTTTCCGTGCTTTCCGTGCTTTCCGTGCTTTCGGTACTTTCCGTGCTTTCCGTGCTTTGCGAAGCGCGCAACTCCCGTTGGTCGTTGTCCGTGGACTCTTCTTTTCGATATCCTCTGCGTGATGCCCGCGTTTTGTACCCATGTTAAGAGGGGCCAGATGTGGCTTCACCCAACGCCTATGGGGTAAAACCCCACAAAAACCATCCCACAAGGGCCGCCTATTCTGCGTGGGATGCGGCTTTTTTTACGTGTTTGGTCGATTTGATCTCGATGTGTTCGATATCGGGATCGATCGAAAACAAAGCCAGCTTTGCGCAGCCGCATCGGCCTGTCTGGAAAGAGTGGAGTCGTTGCGATATCTGGCCTTGGGTGATGGTGATGGCGTCCCATCCGACGGGAATCCAGACTTTTGCGGTGAGGCGATGCTTGCGGGCGCTTTTAAGCAGCGCTCCTTTTAGCGGGATAGAGGACTTCTTGTGTCGGCGGATCTGGAGGTTGAGCGCATCATCTTTTTGTTGGGTGACGTGGAGCGTGGTCTCACGGCGCAGATACACATACCGCACCACCTCCCCAAACGGTGCGATCCAATAGCGCTTGGATTGCTTTTTCAACGCATCGAAAAGGAAGCGGTACGTCCGAAGCGGCAGGGCTTCCCATCCTTGTTTGCGCGTGCCGTGAAACATCCACACCACCCAACCGCGTTGACGCAGACCCTGTTTGATCCACTGCAACATCTGTGAGCGTGGCGTGTTTTGGAAGGGTGTGACAGACGGTACATTCATCATATCTTTCGGTGTATGCGGGGCGATCTTGTGCATGGCTCCTCGGGCAGCGATGTAATACGTGCCCACACGCTTTCGCACACGTGCATTCGAGACACCGTACGGATAAGCCAGCGTATGACAGCGCGCTTGCGGAACACGGCGACGGATGGTCGCGCAAGAATCGCGCAACTCGCGTTCCAACTGGACAGGCCCGATCTGCGAAAGGTTTGGATGATTCACCGTGTGGCTGCCTAGTTCATGCCCCAAAGACCGCACTTTTCGCCAATGCGGCCAACAGGCCAGAGATTGCCGCCAAACATTCAGATCGGCCTTTTCCAAATCCACCGTGTTCAAAAAAAAGGTTCCTCGAAAGCCATATCCCCCCAACAACGGGACAAGGTGCTTGTACTGCGAGGGCAGCGAATCATCAAAGGTCAACGAGGTCGCTGCCACCGCGTCGCCATACCACAACGCGATCTCGGCCTTCCCAACGAGATCACAAGCGCGATGCTTTTGTAAACACCGTTCCTGCGGGGGGATGCCCAACCACAAACCATCGCTAAAACCCATCCATCCCACCCACAACGACAACCACCACGCCATCCTTCCGACTCCTTCGCTACTTTTCAAATTATCCTATCCAACGACGTCCCACAGCCTCAATCATCGATCACGGTGTTGGACCACCCTTGCGTCCAAGGTGTGTCGGTTGCATTCATCGCACCGATGTATCCAACGACTTGGAAGAAAGAGTCGCCCAAGACGGGCGCAGATCCCGAAAGCGCAGCAGAACCCGCGAGCGGTCGAAAGTCGAAGCGCAGCCGATTCGTTCCTCCTGTCAAATTCGTCAAAACAACGCGATTGTTTGCGTGCAACGTTGTGAAGATCTGTTCGGCAGCAGACAAACCAGCGGTGTTTAAGACGCCTCCGAATTTGGCCTTGCATCCGGGATCAAGCAGACTGTAATCGACGATAGTTTTCCCTGTGAGTTCATCCGCTTGGACTGCTTGTTCCAGCGTTTCTGGATCGGCGATGCGAAAGCAAATTCCCGAAAAAGGAGCCAGCAAAAAATTGTAGATCTGTGCGGTGGTTCCTTTATTGAGGCTCAGGGCATCGCCGTTTCGTGGGACTGGATAACTTGCACCGATCAGCGAGAAATTCGCCAACATCGGAGCCGAGCGGGGTTCTGCTTCGGGCTTGACTTCGTTGTTTTCTCCGATCATCGCGTCTGCATCCTCACGGATCTGGTAGATCACACCGAACTGGGCTTTTCCGCGCCAACCATGCCGCCAACGCAGCCCGTAAAGTGGCGCGTGGCTCACCAAAAGATGCGAAAGATTTACCGTCCCTCCACGAATCGAAAGGCCCGCAGCTAGGCTCATGTGGATCTGGATGTGAGAGATCGTGGTGTTTGAACCGACAGCCCACAAGCCCAACGCAGGGGTCGTTCCAGCGCCTGCGTACTCGATCCGAACATAACGCATGACACCGCTCGAATCGGCATCCTCTGTCCCGCCGTAGGTCGTTGTGGTGGCTGCGTGCGTTGCAAGGCAAGGATCTAGCTTGTCTGCATCACATTGATTTTGTTTGGCTTTCCCCAAGATCAAGATCCCGCCCCACGCACCGGGATTGGGCGTGCGATCCGAAGTCGTGAACACGATCGGTTTTTCAGATGTTCCTTCGGCGATGATCTTCGCATGGTTGTTGATCACCAACGCAACCCCCGTAGATTGTTGGGCGAGAACCTTCGCCCCAGCCTCGATCGTGAGCGTGACAGGCTTTTTCCCATCTCCGATCTGCACAACACCGCTCAAGATCCACTTGAAATTCCCCGTCAGCGCGATATCTTCGGTGTAAGTTCCCTTCAAGATACAGCCCGCGCTCACGCTGCTTCCCGTCGTACAAAACTTCGGTAGTGTGGGGGTGATCACTTCAGGAACAACAGGGCCGTCTAGAGGCGAACCATCAGGCGGGTTCCCATCGGGCGGGCTCCCATCGGGCGGGCTCTCATCAGGCAGAGGAACCTCGACGGGAGCCTCGATACAACGGCCTGCGTTGCACAAACGCCCGGGTCCGCACTGCTGATTTGTTTTGCACTTCGCGCACTGGTTTTGAACACACACCGTAAATGCGCTGCAATCTTCATTTTGTTGACAGGCTTGACCGACTGCAAACTGCGGATCTGCGGGGTTCGTTCGCGGCACTTGAAGATCCACGTAACACGCGACAAAAAGCCACAGCACACCACCCAACAACAACGTACATCTTGCCATCGACAAACCTCCCAAATGCCCAAGCACAGGACAACATCGTGCTTTAAGACACCTCCAGCCGACCTTGTGGCTGAGATATCTCCGATCGGCATCGTGCGCCGAGAGAACTCTCACCCAACGTACCAAACATCCCTCCGAAAAGATGCCTTTACTGACAGAGACCTGCAAGGCAGGAGGGCCGCGTCTTTGGACAATGGGATGCTGTCTTGCATTGGGCGCACTTGTTGTTCACGCAAAAACCAAAGGGGCCACACTCTGGATCTTTTTCGCAAGATACGTCTTTCTGGTATTTCGGATCATACGGGTTGGTTCGTGGAACCGTATCCTCAAGATAACAAGCACCCAGCCCGCACAGCAAAAAACAGCAAAACCCCAAAGCGCCGAACCGAAGGACTCGCAACGCAGCTCGCCGCACAAAAGCACCGTTCCTTTTCATCCGCCACCCCCTCAAGGCTTTTTCTCGCAAGGGCTGATCTGTTCGAGATCAGGCCGTTCGCGCACAAACAGAAACGTCCCAACCCCCATCCCAACGATCCCAAGAAACATCCCAAGATGCCCCATCGTTGTCAACGAATTGCCCGTTCGCGCCGCATTTTCATAAGCCACCGCGTATGGCTCCATCCCTGTTTGCGCATTTTCGTACAATCGGCGCTGTCGGGTGGCTTCTTGGTGTGAGGCCGCGCCCATCCCGTATCCGAGACCACCCAATCCAACAAGCGCAAGGCCCCCAAAAAACGGCACCCATATCGCCGCAGGATGCAAGCGGCTTTGCTGTTTTTTTTCAATCCAAGATTGTGTCTCGGTGTCCTTCTCCAAAAAGAACGGAAGATGCGCAGGTTTGCCGTCTTCCACTTCGACGCGCCGATCTACCGAGCGATAACACATCCGCTTGATCTTGATCGCGTAGCTTCCACGCGAAACAAACAGCTTGCTCGGTGTCAAGCCGCTGTACACGCCCTCCACAAAGATCTGTGCCTGCGGCGGACTCGACGTCAGCGTCAGTTGCACAGACGGTCGGGGTACCGAAAGCGTCATCGGAACCCCTTGCACAACCACAAAAGCCCGTGAGTAAGGCGCGGATTGAGGATGCGCCACGCTCAAGCGATACATCCCGGGCGGCAAACGCACTTCCCAACGCGCTGCCTGCGCCGCCAACGGCGCAAGCAACGGCCCCCCTTCCAGAGTCAATCGCGCTTGTTTGTCTTGTGTCTCGATCGTGACGAGCGTTTCTCCATAAGGCGGAGCGAATGCGTATGTAGCGCGATGACCCGCTTCCAGCCGAAACAAGCGTGTCTGTGGTGTGGAACTCGGATATTGGGCGCTCAACAGATACGGACCGGGCGCTAGGCGCAACGTCCAAGCCGCTCCCTTTTGACAACGCTTCGCTCCCGTCTCCTGAGCAACGCAGAGCTGCGCATTCGGATCACCCGAAAGGATCGTCAGCTTTGGATCGCGCTTTGGCTTGGGCGGCTCGACGCGGGGCGATGGAACAGGCACCGCAGGAACAAGTGCCTCAAGCTTTTTCATCTCCCGCTGCATCTCGCTTTTGCGCTGCTCGCTCTCGAAAAGCTCCTCCGCCATATAACGCCGATACAACCCCAAAGCCCGACCAAACAACACCGCTTGTTCTTCTTTGTCCTTGCTTTGTTCTGCCGCACGCATAAACAACCGCGCTGCGTTCAACATCAAACGCCCCTTGCGATAACGCGTAATCGGCGGTAGATGGCTTGATTTCCCTAGATCATCCGCTTGTTTTTGAAAACATTCTCCTGCTTGTTTCGGTTGCCCCTTGCGAAAATACTGCACACAATCCGCTGCCCAAACCCCACCCAACGGAACCAAACCAAACAAAAACACACACGCGATGCTCCACGCATCACATATGATGCGTCGTACCTTGCGATCCATCCGACCTCCCGATGCCATCTCGATCATGCCTCATCCCAAACGTTGCGATCACCCACACGCACGATCCGCTCCTGCTCCGTCCCAAAAGCCAGCCTCGTGCATCGACGACCTTGGTTCCGCTTGTTTCAAAACACAAAGACTTTGCCACGTTTGCCGCTTTCACACAAATAGTCGTGGCGCGGTGGGCAAAAAAACCCGCGTTCGCGCCACCTCAAGCGACAGAGCCGCCTACGCGAAAGACCTGTGCTCTCTTCGCCCCTCACGGGGTCAAGGGAGCCGCGCCCCACAAGGGAGTGCGGGGTGAAACCCCACCCAAACCATCGAACTGCGTAAGTCCTACAAATAGAAAAGATCCTTTTCCACCACACTGCGTACATCAAACCTCACAAGCCTTCTTCGCGAATCGCTTGCAGCATCCGTTTTTACCACACCCGCTTGACCACGAACACGCTTGCGTACCGTTTGCCCTCAAACCATCCGCGTGTGTTCCTGTCTTTGACGACCTTGGAGGTTGATCGTGTCCCTATCTACACAACGATCCGCAACACCACCCCACAGCGCACACCCACCACAACCCACCCACCACAAAAAACGCGCATCCATCCGTCCACACGAAACTGCCCACCCTCCACAGCGCGCCTCGCGCCCTTCCCAACGCTTGGCCCTGTGGACCTTTTTGTGCTGTACGCTGCTCCTGCCCAGCCTCGACGGCTGCGTTGAAACGCACGCCGCACCCGACAACTGGCCCCAAGGCAAACCACCCATCGCACGCTTTGCCCCCAAAACCAGCACCGCAAAACGCGCCACCGCTCCCACCCCCAGCGCCCGCGCACTCAAAGATCAATTCTCCCTCGACGCGATCGCACCAAACCCCCAACGCTCCGCCAAAACGCAGTCCCTCAACGCACAACAAACCTCCCTCGCACAACAAGCCTCCGTCTATTTCGGCAAAGGCCGCCAACTCCGCACCCTGATCGAAACCGACAAGCCCATCTACCAACCGGGGCACACCATCTGGACTCGTGCGATCTTCCTCCGCCAACAAGCCAATACACCCCTCAAACAGCGTGGGGCCGCCCTCTTTCAACTCATCGATCCGCGTGGCCGTGTCCAACAAAAGAAGCGTATCGAAGTCAAAGACGGACACGCTTTTACCGACTTTTCGCTTTCCAAAGACCTCGTCGGCGGTGAGTACATCTTGCGCGTCGAACATCTCCTCTGGCCCGACCTCAAAAGCGACCACAAGATCACCGTCAGCGTCTATCAGCCCCCTCGCATCAAGAAAAAATTAGACTTCTTGCGCAAAACCTACGGCGCGGGCGAAGAAGTCCAAGCCTTTTTCTCGATCAAACGCGCAACAGGCGAGCCTCTACGAAACCACGCTGTGCGGATGATCGCCCAACTCGACGGAAAATCCTACAAACAATGGGAAGCCAAAACCGACGACAAAGGCGAAGCCATCCTCAGCCTCATTCTTCCTCAATCCCTTGAAACCGATGATGGACTCCTCAACGTCTTGATCGAAGAAGGCGGCGTCACCGAGTCCATCGCTCGCCCTCTCCCTCTTGCCGTCAAACGCCTCAAAGTCGCCTTCTTCCCAGAAGGCGGATACAGCGCCCTTGGGCTGACCAGCCGCGTCTACCTCGCGGCTCGAAAAATGCTCGACAACAAACCCTTCGATCTTGTCGGCGATATCCGCGATGATCACGGAAAAACCGTCGCCACGATCAAGACTTTTCACGACGGCATGGGACGTTTTCTCTACACGCCCAAAAAAGGCCGTTCTTATCATCTCCATATCACCCAACCTACCGGCCTCACCCAAACCTTTGCACTCCCTGAGGCCCAAGCCATCGGCTTCTCCTTCCAAGTCCACGACGATCCCACCGCGCAACACAACGATCTCTCCCTTACTTTCCACAGCAAACGCCGACAACGCATCACCTTGCTCGGCCTACAACACGAAAGCATCGTCGCGCACGCCGCTTTCAAGCTCACTCGCGGCTCCCAAAAGCTCCGCCTACCCCTTAAAAAACAATGGCGCGGCATCCTTCGCCTGACCGCTTTTGACGACAAAGATACGCCTGTCGCCGAACGCCTGATCTTCCGACGGCACGGCAAAGACCTCAACATCCGCATCCAACCCGACCAAGCCACCTATCCTCTCCGCGCCACCGCCTCCGCCACCTTGCGCGTTACCAATCCCGACGGAAAACCCGTCCCCAACGCCATCCTTGGCGCATCCGTGGTCGACGACACCGTCCTCAACTTTGCCGATGACCACGAACCTCACTTTCTCTCTCAACGCTTCCTCACTGCCCAACTCACGGGCAAGATCCACAAACCCAACTTTTATTTCGACCCCAAAGAGAAAAAAGCACCTTACGCCCTTGACTTTGTGATGGCGACTCACGGCTGGCGTTCCTTCTCTTGGACAGCCGTCCAACAACCACCCTTCCTCCCCACACAACGCCCTCTCTCTTCGCTCATCATCCACGCGCTCCCCACAGCCATGCCCGAAGGCAGACACCGATTCCGCAGAATGCGCCCGATGGCCGACGGCTTTGCTCAACCCGCACGCGCCCCCATGATGCCGATGGG
>JAKLKB010000111.1 GCA_023150835.1 Myxococcota bacterium
GAAAGCTTGTTCAAAGTGTTCGATGTTTTGGTAAGCAAGTGAAGATCGGAAAATTAGAAAAAGGAAAAGTCTGTTCGGTATGTTCTCTGGGAGTGGTGTAAGGAGACCGCCAAGAACCCCAAAGCTAGGGCGGCGCCAACAATTTATTAAGCGGATGAAAATCTGTTGGTTGTTATGCGGATGGGATGATGAAGCGTTTACGAAAAAGCATAAGCAAAGCGGTACTATCAACGAAGGTTTGTTCTGCACCGATGCTTTGCGGATAAGAGATGCGTCGGCCTTTTATTTCAGTTTTTTATATGTTTGCTCTTTGACGTTCCTCCTTCGCGCAGCTAAACTGGGATAAGACCAACGCCGCCGATAAAGGCCATGTTCGAGGAGAGCGATGCCCGATCAGAAATGCGATCAAATGCCCCTCTTGGCTGATAAAAGCTGTGTTCGTGCTATTTCAAGAGGCAGGGCTGTTGGTTTGAAAAACGATGGCTCACCTCGCCAACAGTCAAGGGAGCGCTGCTCTCTTGTTGGGCTTGGGGGCAACGCCTCACAAAACAGATCGAACCGGGAAAGTCTCGTATGAAAAGACGATTGGGCCAAGGCAACAAAAAGCAGCGGGCGCATGAAAGGTAAGCACTGCGCTGGATTATTTACGTTGGAAACCATCGAAGGCAAAACCATCACAACTGCTGCCGATGTAAGAAAAGCGACCGATCGCTAAAACCACAACCCTCACCCAAAGAAAGGACGGCGCTACCTACCCCCTTGATATATAGCAGAGATCGGTTCGATAGGGACGAATTCAGCGTCGAAGATTAGATTTCAGACGCTCTGGAATTTTACTGCTCACCAGTTCATCGTCAACTGCTATAAAAAGAGGACTTCCGCGCCTTAGTGCGTAATGATAAACCTAACAAGACCGACATTTGCCACAAGCATCGACAGATACGAGCGCCATCTTTTATGTATCGGAATCAAAAAAGAAGAAGTTTTTCATTGTGTTAAGTGGATTCGCTATTATCTTAATTTTTGCGCTAAATATTCATTTAATTTGGAAGAATTTGAGACAATAGATTTTTTTATTGATAAACTAAAAGAGAAAAAACAAGAAATTTGGAAGAGAAAACAAGCAAGAAATGCAATTCACACTTTCTTAAATTTACAAAACATTCCGTCTACCTGCGACCGTTGCGATGAGTACCAAAAGGAGACTTGTAACGCGGACTCAAACAAGCCGAAAACCGAGCACTACCATGATCACGAAAGAAAGCAACACCAAGCGTTGTTATCGAACGCTATACAAATAAACAGCTTCCAAGAAGCTTCTGCAGAAAACAACAGATACCACACCGTTGCCTCGGAAGAAAGCAGAAACGAAGAAGCTTTCGCAAAAAAAGACGAGCTTATCATAGAAAAAATAGAGATGTCCCAGTCTTTTGTATCGAACGAAGGTTTAAAAGTAAGCAACGCATTTTCTAGAAATTCAGCAAGAGAACATGCTGTTTCGGTGGATGAAGTTTCTCGTTTGGATGACGACATAAAACCTAGCAATTGCTTTGCAAACAGAACAACAGCGCAGACACTTGATCAGACAGAGAACCACATTGGCTCGCCTGTTTTCAAAAAGACGAGCCAGATAGAGAACCCTATTGATTTGCCTGTTTCCCAGAAAACGAACCAGACAGAGAATCACATCGATCCGCCCATTCCTCAAAAAATGACTTGGACTGTTGTCTATCGCTTGCTTGGGTCGGCTATCGAGACCAGACATTACTCCCCCAAAACACTCAAAAGCTATAAAGGTTGGGTGTATCAACTGGAATTGTTTTGCAATCACAAACCTCCAAGCGAACTCTGCCATACGGACGTCGCCGCGTTTTTGAGCCATCTTGCCGTACACCGCCGTATTTCCGCTTCGAGTCAAAACCTCGCTTTTCATGCGCTGTTGTTCGTTTTTAAGCATATACTCCAGAAAAATCTTGAAAATTTTACGGGCGTAATTCGCGCTAAAAAAACGAAATATGTACCTGCCGTATTGTCTCAACAAGAAGTACGAAAGCTGTTCGCAAACCTTGAAAAACCCATCGATTTGATCGCGATGGTTTTGTACGGATGCGGCTTGCGCTTGTCAGAAGGACTCAACCTGCGCGTACAAGATATCGATTTTGACAACGAACGACTGCTTGTCCGCAACGGGAAAGGAAGGAAAGATCGATGTGTTCCTTTGCCAGAAAGCATTCGTTCTCAACTTCAGAAGCAATTTCAACAAGTCGTAAAACTTCACCAAGAAGACAAACGTGTGGGCTTTGATGGAGTGTTTCTTCATGGAATTCATAGCGGAAGAAACAAAAATGCTGCAAAAGATTTGATTTTACAATGGTTTTTTCCAGCAGAACATCTAACAGAAACCCAAAGCGGAGAACTCCGACGCCACCACGTCCACGAAAGCTCCGTTCAAAAGGCTATCAAAAAAGCAGCTTACGAAGCCGAGATACCAAAACGAGTGACTCCACATATCCTTCGGCATAGCTTCGCGAGCCATTTGCTACAAGCGAATTTTGATATCCGCACCATTCAAGAACTCCTCGGGCACAATAACCTTAACACAACAATGATTTATACACATACTGTAAAAAGCTTTACCAAAAAAGAAGCCCAAAGTCCGCTCGATTTTTTAAACACCGAAGAATAGACATTTTCTATGGATTCATTCGGGGAGCCGCTTGGGTGGTTGTGAGCGCGATGGCCGCAGTCAGTTTAAGCGGTTGTTTGGAAAAGAGGGTGAGGCCGCAGTCAGTTTGAGCGGTTGTTTGGGAAAGAGTGTGAGGCCGCAGTCAGTTCGAGCGGTTGTTCGGGAAAGAGGGTGAGGTGGCAGTCGCTTGGGCAGTTGTGAGCACAGGGGCTACAGTCGGTGGGTTGTTTTTGAGGATAGCAGTGCTTTGTTTTTCGTTACGGGTTGATAAAGCGAGACAGGCAAGCCGCACTGCATTCGAGGTCAGCACAGTAGCGCTTTGTTTTTCGTTACGGGTTGACGAAGTGAGAGCGAGTTTCGAGGGCGATATCAAGAGGCGAATTGGCAAGCGAAAGGAAAGCTTGGACGAGAGCAGAACCCGCTTGTTTGGCCGAGAGGACGAGCGTGATACGAAGGGTTTGCTTGGAGCCAAGAGAAGGGATGCGATGGATGCGATAATGGCCTGTGCTGCGGTCTTTTTCGATAAACACGCCTTTGGGTTCAGATTCAAAACGAACAAAGCGAGCGATATTATTGAAGTGTAGGCGGATATCGATATCTTGAGCTGCTGCTCCACCGATGTTTCGGAGGGTGAGAGTATATTGGCTTTCTTGTCCGACTTGAGTGACAGATTGCGCGGGAGTCAGGTGGGCTTGAAGGATCGGACGCTTGGGAAGGATGACGCGGGGAGAAGAAGTCTCTTCGAGCTTGAGTTGAAAGTTACGGATTTGAAGGCGACTGTCCCCGTAGGCGACGATCTGGACGCGCCCTTGGGAGGAACTGAGATGGCGAACCGTATGGGCCAATCCAAACCAGTAGGAAAGTCGATGGCCACGAACTTTGACTCGAACGAGAGTCCAGCCTTGGGCTTGGAAGCGCCCACCTCCGAAGTATAGCCTGTTTGAAAAAGAATCGTGTTTGCTGTCTTTGTGAACCTGCAAAGAGAAACCACGTGCTGCATTGGCGACCTCAAAAGAGAGCGTGTAGTTTTTGAGCATATCGTCGCCAAGAGTCAGACGGGCTTGGTTGTGTGAGATGGTACGGGCCTCAAGCGCGCCGTTGGTCATGACCCAATCGCCGTCGATATCGAAGTCGCCCGGGATATCTTTGTAAGATCTTTGGAGAGCGGCTTGGAGCGTTCGACGCTGGGCTGTTTGAAGAGATTTGAAGCGCTCGGCGTGTTTGCGAGCGATCAGCAGCACAGAAGAAAGTTGCGCACGTTGTTCAAGAGCAGACCATTGCTGCGCTGCAACGGAGAATTGAGCTTGTTCTTCCCAGATTTTAGAGGACTTGTTGAGCTCCTGAAGATCAGAAAGGTCGCGTAAAGCCGAAGAAAGAGAGCGTTGGAGTCGGCGAAATTCACCTGTGGAAAGAAGGGATGCGCCCGTCAAGAGCCACTCAAGGCCAAAGGAGGAACGCAGAGTGGCTGTGCTGTTGGGGGCGCTCCAAAGAAGGGTGGCTCGTGTGGGTTGAAGGTGTTTGAGGAGGGTATGGGCGCGAGGAAAGGCCGCGATGGGAGGGAGAGAACGTGCAAGAGAGCGTTCGCCTGTATAGAGGATTGGCAAAAGTCCGAGCATGGTTTGATAAAGAAAGGTCGCTTGTTTACGCAAAGAAGCATGAGCAGAAAAGCCATTGTGAGTGGCTGTTTGCTTGAGGCTCGCACGCATCGCAAGGGTTTTGGGAGAAGGATGACGGAGAGAGTCGATCAGATCGCGGATGGCGTGTGGGGTTGGGGCGAGGATCATGTGGTTCTCGACGTAGACGAGACGCAAAACGCGGAAGACTTCGGGGATTTGTTGTTGGCGCATGGCGTGGCGGCGATAACGGGGGTAGGGGCGTGGGCGGCGATAACGGCGGTGGCGTCGATATCCTCGGGAGTCGTGGCCGTAAGCGCGGGGGATGCGCGAAGGATAGGCGTTGGGATCGAACTTTTTTCGGGACTTTTCTTCGACGAAGCGGATGGGGGCGATGCGATAGATCTTGTAGCCCTCATAAGAAGTCGATTTGAGTTCGAAGGCAAAGACGCCAGCGATAGAAGAAAAGAGTTTGTGGACCCGAGGTTGGTCTTGGAGTTTGAGGACTTGGATCCACGAGGGCCAGAGGGTGCCTTTGGGGTTGTAGAAAAAGATGGAGAAATCTTGTCCGAAGGCGCGAAGCGTTTGTTCGATGGTACCGTTGAGGAAAGCGCGTTCGACACGGACGACGTTTTGCATGAAGTAGGCGTGGAGGGGCGGTGCGAGCTTTTTGAGAGAGGCTTCGAGATCATGCCAGATCGAAGCGAGCGGGATATGGGTTTGGATGGCGGAGAAAGTGCGTGCGGGAGCGTAGTTGGAAAGCGAGCCGTCGACGGAGGGGAGCGAAAGGAGGCGAGAAAAGCCGCGCAGTTTGGCGGGGTCGAGCGAGAGATGGAAGCGGCTGACGAAGTCGGAACCTTCGGTCTGTAGGGTGATGCCGGCGCTTTTCCACGCAGAAAAGCCCAATCCATCGAAGATATCTTGTATTCCGATAGAGAACTGGCTGAGCGCAGAGCGGAACTGGGGTTCTAGCGTAAGGGCGGCTTGATTGAGGAGGGATTCGGTGGCGACGTAGAGAGAAAGGCCGCTACGGAATTGAGTGGCGCGCAAGAAGCCGAGGAAGAGAGGATCTTTGTCAAGGCCGATGCCTTGGCCGTTTGCGCGAGAAAGCATCTCTTTGAGTAATTCTGGTGTGGTGGCAAACAAGACGTGGTTGGGCAAGAACGTGAAGTGTACGTTGGTTTCAAGACCTTGGAGGAGTTGGACGGATTGGTTAGCGATCTTGTAATCAGCGCGCTTGACAGGGATTTGTTGAAGGAGGACGTCGACGAGCTTTTGCGCACGGGCCTGATCGGCATAACGCAGGATGGCGGCCAATTGGAGGCGCTCGGAACCGACGGGGACGCGAACGACTGCAAAGACATGAGGGCCGTCAAAAAGAGCGGTTGCTTCGGAAAGGCGCATCCCTGCGAGTTGTTGAAGCAGTTTGTCGAAGAGGTGGGTGACGCGGGTACTTTCGAGCCCAGAGAGGACGCCACCGAGACCAAAACGGTGCAAAACAAAAGACAGAGTTCCTGCGCGTTTGCGGTTTTTTTTCCACCAACGCTTGAGTGGTTTGAGTTCGGGTTCTGCGAGCAGCTTGGCGAGCGAAGTCTGCGTCAAACCGCGTGAGATCTTGGAAAGCGAAGAGAGCGTAAGCGCAACTTGTGTGCCTTTGGGAAGAAGGCGGATCTCTTGTTGGGCCTCGATGTAAGTGGGCAGGCCATTGTTGGGTGGAGGGGCTTTGGGTGGGAGTGGATTTGCGTGGGCGTGGGAGAGCGTCCACAAACCAAGGCAAAGAGCGAAGGCGAACCAGAGACGCAAGGGACGGTAGCGCATAATAGGCTCCTTCTGTTGAGGGGTACGAGTGTCGGGCCACAGGGAAAGAGACGTCGTTTGTAGCGGAGAGGAAGGGCTGTTGCAAGAGGCCAGCAGAAAGGACCGAAGGTACAAACGTTGCGCAGCAGAGTTCTGTTGTGCTGGTCGGGTTGCAAGAGGCTAGAGACGAAAGACGGAAGAGGATACTGCGAGTCGCAGGGAGGTGTATGTTGGGGGATGTGGGTGTGAAGAAGGCGAGGGTTTCGTGGCTGCGGGTCGCATGGAGGTGAATGTTGGAGATGATGAAGAGGGCGGTCGCGGGTGAGATGAGGGGAGAGTGCGGTGGTGCGATCAGAAGAGCGCGGCAGCGGGAGAGAGAGGTGGTAGATGGTTGTTAGGGGCAAGTATGCGTGGGTTAAAATTGTCAGGAAGAGCGCGGCAGCGGGAGAGAGAGGTGGTAGATGGAGCGTGCAGCAGTGCGAGTCGAGCGAGTGGTACGAGATTCGCTCGTTGCGTTATCGTAAAGAGGTCGGTGCAGACAGGTGTGGCTGCCCAACAATCGGGCGTCTAGGCACTCTCCTATACATCACTCGGATATCGTACGAGATGGTAGGTTGAGCGAGTCGCGGTGCGAGTTGAGCGAGTCGCGGTGCGGGTTGAGCGAGCAGCGGCGCGATGGGAGTGTTACGATCGTGGTTGGTGGTGCGTCTGTGTGGATCGAGGGGTCGATGTGGTCGGAGGTCTGGGTCTTGTGCGTGCGGCGTATTGTGGTTTGAGAGGTGGTTGTGGTAGGCAAGATATCTTGCATTTTGGAGAGGAAGCAGCCGTTGTTTGGCGGCGTAAGACGGTCGTAGGAACCGCGTGGAAAGGTGAGCGATGTACAGCCAAAAGAGCCAAGATATCTTGCAAGGGCAACTGAAAGAGATCGAAGGGGCAGGGACTTATAAACGAGAGCGGATCATCGAGTCGTCGCAGTCGGCGTCGATTCGGGTTCAGGCGCGTGATGGGGAAGTGTTGAACTTTTGTGCGAACAATTACCTTGGATTGAGCAACAACCCGAGTTTGATCGAAGCGGCGAAAGAGGCGTTGGATACGCATGGTTTGGGCCTGAGCTCGGTGCGTTTTATTTGCGGGACACAAGATATCCACAAGGCGTTAGAGCGCAAGATCGCGGCGTTTCATGGGATGGAAGATACGATCTTGTATTCGAGCTGCTTTGATGCGAACGGTGGTTTGTTTGAGACGCTGTTGGGGGCGGAAGATGCGATCTTGAGCGATGCGTTGAACCACGCTTCGATCATCGACGGGATCCGTTTGTGCAAAGCGAAGCGTTATCGCTATGCGAATGGGGATATGGAAGAGTTGGAGACTCAACTCAAAGAGGCCCAAGGTGCGAGGGTTCGGATGATCGCGACCGATGGTGTGTTTAGTATGGACGGTTATCTGGCCAAGCTGGATCGGATCTGTGATCTGGCCGAAAGATACGACGCTTTGGTGATGGTTGATGAATCCCATGCGACGGGATTTGTGGGCAAGACGGGACGAGGGACGCCTGAACATTGCGGTGTGATGGGGCGTGTGGATGTGATCACATCGACGCTTGGAAAAGCACTGGGTGGTGCGTCGGGTGGTTACACAACAGGTCGCCAAGAGATCGTGGATCTGTTGCGGCAACGCTCGCGTCCGTATTTGTTTTCCAACACGCTTGCGCCTGCGTTGGTGGGTGCGGCGATCAAGGTGTTTGAGATGTTGTCTGCCTCGACAGCGCTGCGAGATCGTTTGGAAGAAAGCACGCGATATTTTCGGGAAAAGATGACCTTTGCGGGATTCAAGATCAAAGAAGGCGTGCATCCGATCGTGCCGATTATGCTGGGAGATGCGCGCCTTGCGTCACAGATAGCGGAGGATATGTTGGCGCGTGGGATTTATGTGATCGGCTTCAGCTACCCCGTCGTGCCAAAGGGCGAAGCGCGGATTCGCGTGCAGATATCGGCGGGTCACACACGCGAACAGCTTGATCAGGCGATCGCTGCGTTTGTGGAAGTGGGCAAAGCGCACGAAGTGATCTAGAGCGTTTGTCGCAAAAGTCTGTTTGAGGCTGAGAGAGGCTTGTTGTGTTGTGAGCGGGCGCTGGCGGTAAAGGTGTATTGGGATGCAACGTTTGGTGGTTCTATCCTCGGAGACAGAGCGCTATCCGCTGCTTGCGGGTTGGTTGGGGACGTCATTTGCGTTGGAGCAAGTCGCCGATATCGCGCAAGCGCGGACGTTGCTTCGGCAAGACCCACCGATGATCTGGTTAATTTTCGTGGAAGATGCGTTGGTCGGGCTGGATGCCTTTTGGCATGAACTGCGTTACGCTGCGGAGCGTGCGCCTCATTTGCGGCTGTTCGTGTTGGCAGGACGCAAGCCGAGTTGGTGGCCTCATGTCGAAGAAGCTGGTGAGGAGATCTTGCCCGCAGTTCCGACCAGTTCGACCGTATTGCGTAACGCACTCAAAGAACTTTTGTATCGAGGGCCATCCTCGTCTTTACAAACAAGCGACGCCATCGAAGAAGACGGTCGCATAGGAGACACAATGCAACGTTTTATTGGGCGACGGATGGGGTCGGCGCTGATCGAAGAGGAGATCGGTCGCGGTGCAATGGGAGCGGTATTTGCGGCGCGCCAAGTCGCGTTAGAGAGAAAAGTGGCGGTCAAAGTGATGTTGCCTGCGTTGATGGGTGACGACATGGCAGCGCAGCGTTTTCGGCGAGAAGCCTTGGCGATCGCAAGGCTAAAAGACAACCACATCGTGCAAGTGTTCGAGGCTGGTTTTGCGGAAGATGGCGTTTTTTACATCGTGATGGAGTATCTGGAAGGCGGTACGATCGAGGATCTGCTAGAGCAACAAGGCCCACGACCGATCGCAGAAGCGGTTCGGCTGGTCAAGCAGGTTTGCAAGGGGCTTTGCACAGCGCATGATGCGGGCCTGACGCATCGCGATATCAAGCCGTCGAACTTGATGATCAGCCCTGAAGGTCGGCTCACGATCACGGACTTTGGTTTGGTGCGAGATACGAGTCAGATCCGTCAAACCAAGACCAACGCGATCTTGGGGACACCTGCGTATCTTGCGCCAGAACAAGCATCAAGCAGCGAACCCGATCCACGGACCGATATCTATTCGTTGGGGATCGTTTTGTACGAGTTATTGACAGGGGAGCTACCGTTTATTTCGGACAATCTGGTTGAAGTGTTGGTGATGCACTTGCGTGAACCCTTGCCCGATCCGCGTCGATCGCGTCCCGAGATCCCTGAGGCCCTTGTGCGGATCTTGCAGAGGATGACCGAAAAGAATCCGAATCATCGTTACAAAGACAGTCATGCGCTGTTGGCGGCCTTGGAAGACTTGGAGCGCAATGGTCTTTCGGTGGCTACGGCTTTTCCGTTGGCTGCGGCTCCGCGCACGCCTTCCCCTGTGGGGATGGGCCTCTCAGGGACTGTGAGCGCCGCGCCTTCGCCATCGTTGTGGGCGCAAGCTGCGCCGTTGGTGTCGGGGGCGGCGTCACAGACCGGTACGGCTCCGATGGGTGGGATGAATACAACAAACAGCGGTTTGTTTGCGTCGCCGACGGTGGGACGGCCAACACCACCGCCGTTGGAAAGCGGACTGCAACAGACGCTTCAACAGCTCAAACTGATGGGGATGCCTGAGATCGATCTTGAACAGCCCGAAGGATGGGGGATCTTTGGTGCAGAAGGGCAAGTGATGCAGCAAGTGGGAGCGTTGTTGGAGCCTTGGCGTGGTTTGGGTCAGAGTATTTTTCGGCACGCATCGACGGTGGCTGCGCATGGTTTGGGGGCTTGGTGGATGGCCTCGATGCAGCGGCTTGGACAACGATTGTTGTTGATGCCGCGCCCCGAAGGGTGGGGCGGAGTGTTGTTGCGTCGTGAAGCGGGTTGGGGTTCGGCATCACAAAGCAACAGCGCGATGCTCAGCCAAAGTATGATGCTTGATCCTGCGGGGGTTTTGTTGCATCTCGATGCTGTGGATACCGTCCTTGTTTTCGATGGTTCGGGGACTCCGCTGCAACAGCGATCTCGGCGCCCACAAGTGGTTGCACCGCTTCAGCAACTGCTGCATCCGTTGATCTTGGGTGTGGCGTCTTGGCCGTCGGAATGTAAAGAGTTGGAGTTGTGGTTTGAGCAAAGTCGGATCTTTGTGTGGCGGATGCGTGGGGAGATCTGGCTGTTGTTGGG
This sequence comes from Myxococcota bacterium, assembly GCA_023150835.1. Lineage (GTDB taxonomy): Bacteria > Myxococcota_C > UBA6777 > UBA6777 > UBA6777 > JAKLKB01. The sequence goes on from JAKLKB010000111.1 coordinate 10,336, forward strand.
AGGGGTGCATCTTGCACGAGCGGGTATTTTGGGCATCCAACAGCAGATGATGCAGCACTTTGACAGCAGCGCAAGCGGTAGCCAGTCGGCATCGTTGTGGGCGCAGCCATCGCTGCAACCATCAACACACCTTCAACTGGCGCAGAGTGGCTCGATCTCGCAAAGTGGGGCGTTTGCACCAAGCGGGGCGGTTTCACAAGCTGTTCCTGTACATTCGGGGGCTTGGGGGGATTTGAGCTTTCAGTCCTTGGAGCCGGTGGCCAATCCGCTGTCGCAACAAGTGGTTGAAGGGGTACAACAAGCCTTTGCGCGTTATATCGGTCCGATGGCGAAGGTGGCGCTTCAAAAAACGGCTCAAAAGCTAGGTCATTCGAGAAAAGACTTTCCTTCGAGTAAAGCGCTTCGACTCCTCGATAGCTTGGCAAACCAGTTGAGCGAAGATAAGCGGGCAGCCTTTCTCAAAGAGGCTCGTGCGCTTTTGCCACCCGAAGCGCTGCGTTAAGGTTGTGCGGAGATCGAAGGCGAGGATGTGCTTGTTTTGTGGGGGCCGTTGTGTTAAGGGGGTGACCGCGTTACGCACCGTTTTGGGGCGGTATCGTCTGAGTCGATAAAGTCCTTGCGTCCCGTTGGGGATGGGTGGACGGTGCGAGACGACGGCGTCGATGCCGAGACCTAGGTTGGCTTTTTGGGAGCAGAGAAGATGTTGAAGATACAAAGAAAACAACCGCCAAGCCTCGATCCGTTTTTACCCGAAGGGGCGGAAACGCCGATTCGGGAGGAAGCGTTGAGTGTGCCGACGGAGGTAAAGGTTGAGCGGATAGCGGATCTTTTTGGGCAGATCATGGAAACCCTTGGTCTGGATCTGCACGATGACAGCTTGCGGGAAACTCCGCAGCGGTTTGCAAAGATGTATGTCCAAGAGATCTTTCGCGGCTTGGATCCACAACAACGCCCACGCATCGCGACTTTTGAGAACCGTTATCAGTACAAACAGATGCTCGTGGAGCGTGATATCCGTTTGCATTCGTGTTGCGAACATCATTTCCTGCCGATCTTGGGGCGTGCGCATGTGGCGTATATCCCCGATCGCCATGTTGTCGGTCTTTCGAAGTTGAATCGCGTGGTTGATTATTACGCCCGTCGCCCACAAGTCCAAGAGCGTCTAACGCAGCAGATCGCGGCAGCTTTGCAACAAGATCTGGAAACGCCCGATGTTGCGGTATGGATCGAGGCGAGTCATTTGTGTGTGGCGATGCGGGGGATACAAGATGAAGCGAGTGTGACGGTGACATCGGCCTACGAAGGGCGTTTTCGAGAGCCAACGATCCAGTTACAATTTCTTGCGGCGATCGGGAAGGTCGGGAGTGAGGCGGCTGCGCAAACAGGGCCGTTGGCATTGTTGATCCAAAAGGGCAAGTCTTCTGCTTTGGACGATGAAGGCGAATCTTCCGATGCGTTGGACTGATCCGCCAAGCGATCACGATCATTTGTTGGTGCTGTGGTGGTGTCCATTTCTGTTGTTTTCGGGCTTGTGGGGGCAATGGGGGCCGAGTGGTGGTTGGGATGCGTTGTGGTTGGCGTGGGGTCAGATGGGCGGAGGAGTCTGGTTGTTGTTGGCGGTGCATTCGTGGTTGGGGGGAGAAGGGGGGCGGGCGCGTTGTTTTTTGCGCGGGGCGACGACAAAAGCCCAGCAGACGGGGATGATGTGCCTTGATGGATTGGGTGGTGGCGCGTTGTGTTTGGCGTACGTTGGAGGGTACGATTGGGCGGCGCTTGCGTTGGGTGTTGCGGTGGTGTCGCGGATCTTTTGGGTGCGAAAACAGCGGGTGTGGTTAGAGCAAGAGGGCGTCTGGTTGGGTGGTTTTCCTTTGCAACGGATGCGGTTTGTGCATCTTCGGCACGTGTGGAGGGAGGGCGGATGTGTTCGGCTGCGCGATGAGCGTGGTCGTGGTGTGGACATCGAAGCAGCGGATGCGCAAGAGGCCGAACGATGGGAAAAAGCGATCTTGGAGGCTCAACAGGCTGGGTTGGCGGGGATGGAAGAAGGTTTTGTTGCGCAGCGGCGGGGCGAGGGCGGGTGGGAGGTGAAGTTCGGCAGCGGAGAAGCCTTGTTTGTGTCGTCGGGATGGTCGTTGGATGCGATGCAAGGGCAGGGTGAGAGCCTTCGATCGAAGCGGTGGCGGGTGGTCTTGGGAGGGGTGCTGTGTGGTGTGTGGTGCGCGATCTGGTGGTTGGGGCTTGCGAAGGCGGGGGGGATGGCGTCGTCGTGGGGGCGTGGAACGTTGCATTTTCTTCTTGGTTTGGGGGGCATTGTTTTGGTGTGTTGTCAGTCGGGGGAGGCGTGGGTTCCAAAGGGAGCGACGCTTCGATGGTTCGGGCCGATGGGCGCGTTGCGTTGTTATCGAGGGATCGTGCGAATAAGTCTTATTGGGTTGGGGGTGTGGTTGTTGTGGGATCTGATGCGATTTGCGGTGTGGGGAAGCGCGTTGCATTGGACTTCGTGGTGGATCTTGGTATCGAGTGTGTTGATCGTGGCGTTGGATCCGTCGGGTGCGATGGCTTGGATGGTGCGCGTGAAGGGAGAGCCGTGGATGCGGCGTGTGGGTTGGCGGGAACGGATGCCGATCGAGAGATGGGAGTCTGTGGCGTGGTGTCGAGGTGTTTTGTTTTGGAAAGAGGGCGGTATCGAGCGATGCGCGGTTTTACCGTGTCGTGTCGATGCGAAAGCAGCGGCGATGTGGCTGTTTGGGGAGATCGAGGAAACGCCCGACGAAGCCGACTCAACGGCGCTTGAGGTAGCGGTCCGTGAGGACGAGCGAACATAGGTGTCACTTGTCGCCAAAAAAAAAGCCGTGTTCGCGAACATCCAAGCGACAGAGTTGTTGTCTTGAAAAACCTGCGATCTCTTCGCCGATACGAGGTCAAGGGAGCCGCGACCTTGGAAGTGGGGTATGGGGTGAAACCCCATCACATAATACGAAATCCGCAGGGTGTGTGATCGTAAAACGTAGGGGCAGCCCCCTGTGGCTGCCCAACAATCGGGCGTCTACGCACGAATCGGCTTTATTGAGCGCTAGTTTTTTCCATTGCTCCCCCTGTAGCTGCCCAACAATCGGGCGTCTACGCACGAATCGGCTTTATTGAGCGCTAGTTTTTTCCATTGCTCCCCCTGTGGCTGCCCAACAATCGGGCGTCTACGCACGACCCTCCGATCGCACATCTTTCGGAGGTCGTATAAGTCCAACCGCGTAAGTCCTATCAACAAATTCCAAGGATCAAGGCAATTGTTCTTTGAGTTCTTTGATGCGTTTTTTGACGGAGGCATTGAGAGGGTCGAGAGTGAGGGCGAGTTGGAGCTTGCTGATGGCGCCTTGGACGTTGCCTTTGAGGGCGTCGGCTTCGGCTTCGCGGGAGAGGACATCGACTTTTTGTTTGCGAGGGGCGACCATCTGTTCGTAATTTTTCTGAAAGGCTTCTTGTTGTTTCACGTGCCCTTGAGAGGCATGGGCGGCGAGAGGGTTGGTATAATTTCCGATCTTGGCGTCATAACTGGCGCGTTGTGCGGGGTCCATCAAGACGCGGTAGGCTTCGGTGATGTGTTGGAAGACGTCTTGGAGCAGTGCGTGGAGTTCTTGGGGGAGTTTGCGGTAGTGCTGATCGGGGTGGTATTCTTTGGAGCGCTGGCGGTAAGCATCGCGGATCTCTGAAGGGGTCGCATTTTTAGGGAGTTTGAGTAGGTTGTAATAGTCGCCTCGGCGAGCGTAAAGTTGAAGGCTTTCCAGTTGCTTTTTGAGGCTATCTTGTTCTTCGGTGGGGGGGAAAGAGCCGCGATGTATGGGCTGTTGGCCTTGGGGGACGAAAGTGTTGTCGTCGAAGGTCATGAGGTGTTCAAGTTCTTTGCGCCGTTGAGGAGTCATATCCATCAAGCGGATCTCCATACCGGGCTGACCACCGAGGAGATCGGCTTCTTCGGCGCTGATCACTTGATCGACCTCTCCCCAACTCCAGATCTCGAAGCCTTCGATGCTTTCGAGCAAAAAGACCAATTGGACGCGTGTTCCGATGGGCTTGTTGCGCGGTGATTTCACGAAGTAATTTCCGCGCCCGATTTGGCGTTCGTACTCTTCGCGGAAACGTTGCATATTGTTGAAGCGGATACGGATCGCCAGTTCGCACTGGGGTCCGGGTTGATTGGAGATCTGTGGAGCCTTCATCAAATCCTCGCCTATCCGGTCGGATGCGTTGGAGGGCAGGGCATCGGTTGGTGGGGCGATGCCAAAAGAAACGGAAGTGCGCGTTCTTTGTCGGGTCTTGAGGAGTCTTCTTCACAAAATGCAAGTGTTGGTTCGTCGTGACGAGCCAACGGGCTTTTGCGACGAAAGCCGCGCAAGGCCCACCACTATACGATGCTTCGTTGGTTTTATGAAGAACCTTATGCGTGGTGATCGCAAAGAGACGACGTGATCGCGATGTGGGTTTGGTTTGTTTTCGCTGCATCTGGTTTGTCAGAAAGGTTCCCCCTATGATACAAGCCGCGCAGGGTTTGTGTGATCCTCGCCGCGCAGGGTGAGCGTTTGCTGGATCGGTTGTCTTGCGGATGTTGGAGAGGGGTGAGAGAGCATCCTCCCAACGCTCCGCCATAGCTCTGTAGGGAGAAGAATGTTTTCAGGTTTTTTGCGAAGCGTACAAGAAATTCCCGTGACGTTGGGCTTTTTTGTGTTGCACGTGGCGTTGTTTTTGATGATGGTCGCACAAGGCTCCGTGGACGAAGAAATGCCTCTGTTGTTGGGGTTTTCGTATGAGACGATGCGTGACTTTGGTGCGCAGATCAACCCGTTGATTTGGAGAGGTGAGGGGATACGTCTCTTTACAGCGGGGCTTTTGCATGGGGGGTTGCTGCACCTCGTGCTCAATAACCTTGTTCTCTACAACCTCGGATCGATCTTAGAGCGGATGTTGGGGAGCTTGCGCTTTTTGATGTTGTACGTGCTGGCTCTGCTTGTCGGGAACCTTGCGACGTTGTTGTATATGCCGCCGTATGCGGTCTCGCTGGGGGCTTCGGGGGCGATCATGGGCTTGGCTGGGGCGCTTTCGGTGTTTTTGTTAATGGATCGCGAGGGCCGATTTTTGCGCACAACTCCGCGAAGTCGAAACTTTTTCTTGTTTTTGGTTGCGCTCAACCTTGTTGTGGGTGAGTTGATCAGCATCATCAACAATGCCGCGCACATCGGCGGTTTTGTTTGCGGTGTGGTGTTTGGGTTGTTCTTTTGGGGGCGTATCCCCGGGACAGGCTTTTCTCGCAGTTTCGGATCTTTTTTGATGGTCTGTTTGCTTGGATTCTTGTTTTTGGGCCTACGCATCGGGCTTACCCCTCAAGACAGCCACGCTTGGTTTCTTCATCAAGCCCTCGAAACGACGCAACGCGGTGATGTACAAAATACAGAACGCGCCTTGCTCAAAGCCCTCGAAAAGAAGCGCGACACACCCACCCTCGAAAAGATCGGCACGCTGTACCAATACACCGAACAATGGGAACGATCGCTTGCTGTATACCGCGAACTCCACACCAAAGCACCACAAAATATCCTTTACACAATCCACTTGATCGAAGCGATGACCAAGACGGGACGCCATACCTCCGCAGATGTCCTATTCGTGCCTCTGCGCCAACGTCTCGAAGGGATCGAAGGTAGCGAGATTGCTCTGGCAATGCTGTTGCTTGCACGCCACCAAGAACGCGACGCGTTGTTGCTGCTTGGGCGTCTTTTGGAAAAAGAACCCCGACAATCCGTCTATCACAACGCGATGGCATGGACCCTCTTGACCGCCGATGATCGGCGCTTTCGCAACCCCACGCTCGCCCTTCAACACGCCAAGATCGCCGTCCAAGAAACTCAGTCTCGCCTCGGAACTTTTCTCGATACTCTCGCAACGGCTTACTTTCAAAACCATCAGCCCCAAAAAGCCATCGACTTGATCCACCAAGCAATGCGCTGTCCAGATGCAAAAGATCCAAGCGCGCTCTTGATGATCCATCTCCACCGTCAAAAGCAAAAATTCCTCCGCTCCCTTGCTTCCGCATCTTCTGCTTCCAAACCCACGCTCAGAGCCGCGACTTCCGCTTCCAAGCCCACACTTCGCTCCGCATCTTCCGCTTCCAATCCCACACTTCGTTCCGCATCTTCCGCTTCCAAACCCACGCTCAGAGCCGCATCTTCCGTATCTTCACCCTCTTCTGTTCCTGCTGTGCGATCTCGTCAACCGTGATCTCTTACGCAGTTTTTTCTTTGACATGATCTGACATCCCTTTCATTAGAATGGGTCAACGTGAAACGATGAGCGATAACCCTTGCGTGGCGCACTCCTTTTCAGCGCCACCCTTACGGAGGATCAGAGATGACTCGCAACAAATTGGCACGCACCGAACAAAGCACTTCTCCTTCTCTTAGCGAACAAATGAAACAAAACACTCAGTTCCAAGGTCTCGGCTTCGAGATCTTTGGAGAACAAGAGTTCGTTCGCTACCCTGTCATCGGTGTCAATCAACCCACCAGTGACTACAAACCCGAAGGCAAATTCCATAACCGCGTGACGGGCGATGTCTACGACTCCGTTGAGGTTGTCTTCCTCGGCCTTCGCCGCTCGATGACCTTTCGCCCCAATGGCTACAATGATCCCGTCCCTGCTTGCTTTAGCAACGATGCTCTCCGTCCCGACTCCACCGTCGAACAACCTGTGCATCACACCTGCCATCGCATGGGACCGCGTGGTCTGATCGCCGAATGCCCTAACGCCCGTTGGAATCGCACCAACGACGGGAAAGCTCGCCGCGCTTGTGACCTCCGTTATACCGCTGCTGTTGATATGAACGGCAAGCACTTCTTGATGTACTTCCAAGGCCGCTCCATCGCCCCGCTCGAACGCTTCTTGAGCCAAGTCCGCCAATTCCGCCAACCGTTGTTTGGTGTACGCGTCGGTCTCAGCTTGATCTATCGCACCAAAAAAGAAGGCTTCATGGGCAACTTCTACGAGATCAACTTCCCCGATATGTCCAACCCTTCCGAGCGCGATCGTGTCGAAGTTGTTGACGCTCTTGAATTCCAAGAAATGGCCCAATTCTTCAAAGATTACTTTGACACCGCTCCCTCCGAACTCTACCATGAAGGCGAAGGCGAACCCGACAAAACAGCCGCCACAAATCCCCGTGACGGTGTTCGTTATGCCGATGCCACCGAAAAAAATGATGCGTCCGTCGAAGATCGCTGGGGCAACGCCAACAACGATTTCTAATCCACACAAAAACGACACGCCAAAAAAAACGAACGGGTCAACACGATGCCGATCAGCCCATCTCACACCATCCATCCCGAATTCTCTCCCCCAACAGATCGTTCCCCATCTCCCATCCCACCCGCCTTGCGCGATCTTGGCAAGGGGCGGGCCGCAGGAAAGGGCCGAATCGAGAGCAAGGGGCGGGCCGAAGGAAAGGGCCGAATCGAGAGCAAGGGGCGGGCCGAAGGAAAGGTAAACACCGAGCCGCCTTGTGCTTATGAGGCTGTGGTGATCGGGCTGATCTATCGTAAGCCCCAAACCTCTTGGGGGGTGGTGCGGATCCGTCTTGCCGAAGAGATCGCCTGTGCCAAGGGTGCTGTGATGCCCGTTGCCCTCGGCTCTTGGATTCGGATCGAAGGGTGGTGGGAAGATTGCGAACAGTGGGGGCGTTTGCTGCGCGTGTGGTCGATGCGTGAGTTTGTCCCTGTGGGTGCGGAAGGGATGACGCGCTATCTGTTGAGCTTGCGTCTTCCTCGCCTGACACCCCCGCGCTGCGAAGAGATCGTCCGAACCTTTGGACGTCATACCCTCGAAGTCATCGAACAAAAGCCCGAACGACTCAAAGAGCTGGCTTGGCCAGAAGACTTTGCTTCCCAGATCCATCGGGCCTTTTGCCGAAAGATGCCGTCTCGTTCTTTGCTCGCATCTCCCGAAACATGGGGGCTTTCGCTCGAACAAGCTGAACAACTGCTTCGACACCACGGAAACCGCACGCTCGATCTGTTGCGCCGCGATCCCTACCGTTTGTTGTGTGAGGCTGGACTGGCCTTTTCCCTTGCAGAACAAGTCGCTGAGCGCCTCGGCCTTCAATCCCAAGATCCCCGTCGTGTCCGCGCTGCGATCCAAAGCATTCTCCGCGATGCTGCCGAAAATGAAGGACACACCGCACTCCCACGCCAAGAACTCCTCGCACGCACCCGCAGCCGTCGCCTCCAACTCGACCCCCAAACCGCGTTGTTTGCGATCTCCCGTATGGAGCAAGAAAACCTCCTTTGTGCCGATCCCGAGGAGGCCTTGCTCGGACTCCCCGAACTCGTCCAAGAAGAACGCGAGATCGCTCGCGGCTTGTGGAAGCTTAACCGCCAACGCCAAGAACGAGAGATCCTCGCCCCCAACTCCGACCTCAATCCGCAACAAGCCGAAGCCATCCGCCAGATCCAACAATCCCGCTGCATGATCCTGACAGGTGGCCCCGGTACAGGAAAAACCTACACGGTGCGTTCCATGCTTTCTCTTGGCTGGAAACAGCCGATCTTGGCCGCACCTACGGGAAAAGCCGCAAAGCGCCTTACCGAGTTGACGGGGATGGCCGCGTGGACGCTCCACCGCTTGCTCGAATACAACCCGACGGATCGCCGCTTTGGACGAGATGCCGAGTCGCCCCTTGATGCCGACTTGATCGTTGTCGACGAAGCCGCGATGCTCGATATCCCCCTGATGTCCGCTTTGATCCGTTCCATCCGCACCGAACAAACCACGCTTGTGCTTTGCGGTGATGCCAACCAACTACCCTCCGTTGGACCCGGAAACCTCCTGATGGATCTGATCCAAACACAGCTACTCCCCGTCGTGGAGCTAAAACAAGTCGTCCGTCAACACGAGCAAAACCAGATCATCCCCAATGCCCAACGCATCCTCGAAGGAACACCCATCCTCGTCAACAACAAACAGTACGTCGACTTCAAATACTTTTCCGTCGACGCTTCCACCCAAGTGACCGAACGCAAAACCCTCGTCGAAACCCTCCAGCAGATCTTTTCTCGCCTGCGCAAAGACGGCTACGCCGCCGAAGATATCCAAGTCCTCTCCCCAATGAAAAAAGGCGATGTCCCGGGCGCTTATGCACTCAATGATGTTCTCCAAAAGCTGCTCAGCCCCGGGATCGACGGTCGTTCGATCGCCAACGGAAACACGCGCTTTTTTCTCGGGGATCGCGTGATTCAATTGCGCAACGACTACGAACGCGAAGTCTTTAACGGAGACACGGGCGTGATCGTACAAGTCGGTGCAGGGATCGACGTTCGATTCGAACAACGCATCGTCTCTTATGATGCCGCAAGTCTCGGTGATCTCGAACTCTCTTACGCCATCTCGATCCACAAAAGCCAAGGCTCCGAATGGCCCGTCGTGATCCTCCCCCTCTCTCTTGCCCACAAACAAATGCTCTCCCGCCGCCTGCTTTACACCGCGATGACCCGCGCTCAAAAACTCCTGATCCTCGTTGGAGATGAACGCGCCGTCGCTCACGCCGTCTCTTCCAACGAAGCAGAAGGCCGCCGGACCACCCTCGCCGATTGGTGCCGTACCCTCCAAGCCATCCGCTAAACTTTTGGTTCGGGGAAAAAAGGCGGGTACAGAGCGCCGTACCCTCCAAGCCATCCGCTAAACTTTCGGGGGGTTTTCAGCGCGTAGTGTTCTTTCGCATCGTGCGGTAGATCCGAATCGCAAGCACCAAGACCCCCGTCAAGATCACCAGCCCCAACAATCCCCACAAAAAATCCACCGCGCTTTTGAGTACCACCAAAAAGACGATCGCTACGAGGAAAAGCGTCGCGACCTCATTCCACATCCGTAGCTGCGTTGACGTGTAAACCAGATCATCGCGTTGAAAATGCCTAATTATCCGACCGCAAGAAAGATGATACCCACACAGGCCCACCACAAACCCCAACTTCACCCACATCCAAGGCTCACGCCAGTACCCAAACCCGTACAGCAGCGCAAAGCCCGTCAGCAACGTCACCACCATCGACGGCCATGTGATGCCGTACCACAAACGCCGCTGCATCAGCTTGAATTGATCAGCCATCGCTTCTCGCACAGGCGGCTCGCACCGCTCGGTCTCTTTGTGGTAAACGAACAGCCGCACGATATAAAACAGGCCCGCAAACCACGTCACCACAAAGACGATGTGCAGAGCCTTGGTGTACAAGAGCCACATAAACGCGTATCCTCCTGAGGGAAAGAAGGGTTGGTTGGATGGGTTCTATTTTTGTGGGATGCCACCCCACACCCCGCAAGGGAACTCCGTCCCCTTGACCCCGTGTTGACGAAGAGATCGCAGGCTTTTCAAACCAACGGCTCTGTCGCTCGCAACGAGTGCGAACACGGGGGGGGTTCTCCGCTGCGTAAGCCCTATCCAAGAAGAAAGACCTTGTTGGATTTGATGGTGTGTGGAGATGCGCATTCTTCCTTCCACTGAGCGAACAAGCCACGAGAGCATACTCGATCCGCCTTATAAAAAGCAGGGCGATCTACAGGAGTGTTGATCATGAAGGTGTTGTTGGTTGGAGCGGGTGCTGTAGGGCAAGTGTTTGGCCGCCATTTGCAAAAGGGCGGAGCCGAGATCCATTTTTTCGTGCGAGAAAAGTACGCACAAGAAGCTCGACAAGGCTATTGGATGGCCCCGTGGGATCGCAAAGATCCGCTATCGCATCCTGTACGTCTCGAGGGATTTGGCGTGTTGACCACGCTTGAAGAAGTCCGGCAGACGCGATGGCAACAAGTGTATCTTTGTGTGTCTTCGGCGGCGTTGCGGGTGGGTTGGATCGAAGAGCTTGCCCAAGTTCTCGGTGATGCCGTCGTGATCGCACTACAACCCGGCGTACACGATCGCGATCTGCTTCATCGCTTCATTGAACCTGAAAGGCTTGTGATGGGAACGGTCGGCTTTTTAAGCTATCACGCCCCGCTGTCCGATGAATCCGTTCTCCATCCTTGCACAGCGTACTGGTTTCCTCCGCTTTCTCCTACGCCATTTTCGTCTCCCTCCAAAGAAAACTGCCGCTCCGTTGTCGAGGCGCTCAAACGCGGAAAGCTGCCTGCGATCGCTGTTCGCGATATCGTCGGATCTTCGGCCTATATCTCGGCCCTTTTGATGCACCTTGTCGCGGCGCTCGAATGCAACGGGTGGTCCTGTGAACAGCTTGCCCGTAGCCCCGACCTTCAAAGCATCCGCAGCGCCACGCTTGAGGTCTTCTATGCGTTTCAAGATTCCTATCGACCGCCTCTTCCGCTTTGGTTGTTTCGATTGCTTTTGCGCCCGATCTGGATGCGTCTGGGACTCGCGATCGCCCCCAAGATCGTCCCTTTTTCGATCGAGCGCTTTTTACAGGTCCACTTTTCCAAGGTGGGCGATCAGACGCTTCTGATGCTTGCGGACTCTCTGGCGTTTGGACAGCAGCGCGGCCTCTCGATGCCCGCGCTGTTCTCGCTTTCTGAACGGCTGCGTCAACAACGCGCAAAACATCGCGCCGAAAACGCATGATGGCGCGAAATAGAAGTCCGAAGTGGTTCGCAGCGTTGAAACAACCCCGTGTTCGTAAACGCCCAAGCGACAGAGTCGTTGTGTTGAAAAACAAAGCTCTCTTCGCCGATATGGGGTCAAGGGGACGCAGTTCCCTTGCGGGGTGTGGTACCTCGCCCCACAAAATCAAACCAACCGCTTGATTCCTGTAAAGAAGAAAGGAGAACACACTTGCGTCGTTTTGGCTTGTGGTTGATGGGTGGCTTGGTGGTATTGGTGCTTTTGGTAGGAGGGGTGATCTTTTTGTTGAGTACGCCGGATCTTCCGCATGAGACAGTGCGAAAACAGTACGGGCAAGCGCCCTCGCGGTTTGTGTTGTGGTCGGATGGAACTCGTGTTCATTATCGCGATCAAGGGAAGCCCGATGCACCGGCTCTTTTGCTGCTTCATGGATCGAATGCTTCGCTTCATACATGGGAAGGATGGGTAAAGGCGCTTTCGCCCAAGTATCGGGTGATTACAGTCGATCTGCCCGGGCACGGGCTGACGGGGAAGATCGCTGACGGTCGTTATGGATACGACGGGATGGTGGTGTTTTTGGAGCGCTTTGTGGCTTGGATGAAGTTGTCGCGTTTTGTGTTGGCAGGCAACTCGATGGGCGGGGCGTTGGCGTGGAAGTATACGTTGGCGCATCCTGAGCAGGTTCGTGCGTTGATCTTGGTCGATGCTGCGGGGGTTCCGCGCAAACAAGCGGGTCGATTGCCTCTGGCTTTTCGTTTGGCGCGTGTACCGATCTTGCGCAGCGCTATCTTGTACATCACACCGCGTTCTTTGGTGGCGGAAGGATTGGGGCGTTCCTACGGCGATCCCACCCAGATCACCGATGCGCTGGTCGATCGATACCATCGACTCGCGCTTCACGAAGGAAACCGCGCCGCGACGGTTGCGCGTTTTGCGACTTACGCCACGGATGTGGCGATCCCGCCGCTGTCAAAGATCAAAGCTCCGACGTTGATCTTGTGGGGAGAAAAAGATCTTGTCACACCGCTCGATATGTCAGAGATCTTCTTGCGTCAGATCCGTGGCAGCAAGCGCGTCCTTTATCCCAAGCTTGGGCATCTTCCGATGGAAGAAGATCCACAAACTACCGTCCGCGATGTCTTGGCTTTTTTGCAAAGCTTGTAAGTTCCGCGCTAGATATCGGATGGGGCTTACGCGTCTGCTCTGTTGGGTGGGGCGCTGCCCCATACGCGCCTTGTTAAGGTGGAAACACCGGATAGTCTAGCCTGATCGCCGTTTCTTTTGTCGCCCCCCCCTCAATCCCCCCGTGAACGGGGGGAAGTTGGAACGGGCAGCGTCTGCGCGTCGTGCATACAGCGTGTGTCATGGAACACCAAAACCTCGCTGCCTCCGACTTTCGCTCCCTCCCCTGTTCACGGGGGAGGGCTG
>JAKLKB010000112.1 GCA_023150835.1 Myxococcota bacterium
GTTTACAGCGCCACGAGAGGGCCCCGAACTGAGGCGGCATTCGAGGGTCTCTACATGCTCTCTATCGTTTACTAACAACTTGGCTTGCGCCACTTCCTCTGTTGTCGTCTGGTCAACCGGACTTGCCGAAACAAGCCCGCTCCATGTCGGGGCGGGTCGTTGACGCTTGTTTGCCTCATGTTTTTCGTGCTGATCTGCCCCGAAGGACGGATACAATAAGCGGTAAGCGAAGTTTTTGTAGATTTGCAAACGAGTGGAGACCGTGGAGGGTCAGGTGGTTTGTGGAGGGCCTTGGTAGAGGGCCATCCATCAAGTTGCGATACGCTCTTAGAGCAAGCAGCCGATGTTGTCAAGCGCGTTTTTTTGTGGTTTGGTCTGGAGTCGGTGGGTCGGGCTTGTGGGTGGGGGCATGGAGGAGAAGGGGGCGTATGCGGGCCTTGTGTGTGGTGTGTGGATGGGGTGTTGTAGAGCGGCAAAGCAAGCGAAGTGCGGAGGAGAGAAAGATGAGTGCAGAACAGTTGAGAGTGTGCTTTGTGGTGAATCCGCAGAGCGCGTCGGGTCGGACAGGACAGGCGTGGGAACAGGTGTCGGCGGAGTTGCGGGGGAGGGTGGGCGATTTTACGGTGAAGAAGACGGCGAAGGCGGGGGATGGGATGGTTTTGACGCGGGAAGCGTTGGTGGAGGGGCATGATCTGGTGGTCTCGGTGGGAGGGGACGGAACGAACAACGAGGTGGTGAATGGTTTCTTTTCGTCGGAGGGACGGCCTGTTCGAGAGGGGGCGATGTTTTCGTTTTTTGCGAGCGGCTCAGGGAGTGATCTGCAACGGACGTTGCCGACGACGCGGAACGCAAGCGAACTGGCCGAGATGATCTTGCATGGCGGGGTGCGGCATCTGGATGTCGGATCGTTGGAATGGACGGATGCGCGGGGAGAAAAAGGCCAGAGATATTTTCTGAACATTGCATCGTTTGGGATGAGTGGGTTGGTGGCGCGGCTGACCAACCGTTCGCGGCTCAAGCGATGGAGTGCGAAGTTGGCCTTTCAATGGGCGTCGATTCGGGGATTTTTTGGATTTCCCAACGTGCCGCTTCGGATATATCGAGACGAGCAGCCTGTGTACGAAGTGCGTTCTCGGCTCGGAGCGATCTGCAACGGTCGGTGCTTTGGGAGCGGGATGCGGATGGCTCCACAAGCAGAGATGGATGATGGTTTGTTGGATCTGATCTTGTTTGAGGGTTTTACGTTGCCGTATCTGCTGACCAAGTTTGGTACGATCTACAAGGGGACGCATATTGATTTGAAGGGTGTGACGACGCATAGGGTTCGGCGTTTGCGGGTGGAATCGGATTTTGCTGACGTGTTGATGGAGATCGATGGTGAGGAATTGGGCCGACTTCCGTTGGTGTGCGAAGTGATGGCGGGGGCATTGCCGTTTCGCCACCTTCTGCAAGGCGTGATCAAGCCGTAGTGTGGGCCAAGATCGGTGCGGGGGAAGATGTCGGATGTTTGGGGTGGGAAGGTTTTGGGGAAGGTGGGTGAGCGGTGTTGGGGGGGCTACTCTTCTTTGTGGTTGTCGCGAGGTTCTTCTTGTGCGGCTTCTTCTTGTTGGATGACGATCTGTGCGAAGAGTTCTTCGCGAAACACCGCGACAGAAGAAGGGGCGGTGATGCCCAGTCGGACCGTTTTTCCTGAGATGCTTTTGACAACGACGACGATGTCATCGCCGATACGGATGCTTTCGCCGGGTTTCCGTGTGAGGATGAGCATAATTTTTCCCGCCTCTTGCGTACGCTCCTGTGAGGGGAGGACGCTTTTCTGCTGTCTTCGGGGGCTTGCGATGCTTTCTGTTTGTTGGTGAAAGCTCGCCGTGGAGATGTCGGCATAGTTTCTTCGTACACGAGTTCAGAAGGAAAGGGAAGAAACCAACAAGCGTCCGAGAATTGAAAAGATAGCACAGTCTTCTTGGGATCTCCAAACCGAAAAATACAAAGTCGTTTGTTTTCGGTATCTCAGGCGGATCGGTGAGGAGGAGGCCAAGCGGGGGTGTGTTGTATGTGGCTTCGATTTCGATGTAAAGGAGGGCGTAAGGGAGAAGTTGTGTTGAAGATGGGAGAAAGGTTGATGCGAAGGTGGTGTTGGTGTGTTGGGGTCTATGTTTCATTGTGTGGGGTTGTTGAAGCCGCGCCGCCTGTTGCGCAAGAGAGGCAAGCTGCATCAGCGGTTGTTGTGCAGGACGTGATGGGGATGTTTTGGTTTCGCCGTCAAGCGGTGTCTGCGAAGCCATCGGCAGTTCCGAAGGCGATCCGCTCTCGGTTGATGTTGCCCTTTGTGGATCCTGCGATTCCCAAGGATGGTGGGCGCGATACGAAGCCAGCAACGACACAACCACCGAAGTCAAAAGGCTCATCGGTCCGAAGTTTTGCGGTGAGTCGTCCTGTGGCGGATCGTCGTGCGGTGGGTCGTGCTGCGGTGGGTCGTGCTGCGGCGGGTCGTGCTGCGGTGGGTCGTGCTGCGGTGGGTCGTCCTGTGGGGCCTTCAACGCGCCCTTTGCGCAGTCAAGGAGCGCGAGTGAAAGAGTCCTATCCTGCGAGTAAACCAAAGCCATCTGCGCGGTGAGGAGACAAGGCGTTGCGTCAAGAGAGACAAGGACAAAGTCGGCAAAGTGCGATCTTGGGGGTGTTTTGTGCGTTGTGGTTTCCTGCATCGGTGGGGAGTTGGTTGCAGCTTTGGTGGCCGGAGTATCGGTTGGTGATGTGGGCTGTGGTGAGCGCGGCTTTGGGGTTGTGGGTGGGAGGGCGATGGCTTCGGATGGACGGGAGGAGAGGGGTCTATGGTGGTTTGTGGAGTGTGGTGGCGTGGGTGGCGTTGGGTCCTGTGTTTTTGTGGTTTCCGATGCTGCGGCCATTTGCGGGGTGGATCTTGTTGTTGGGGGCGTTTGTGGGAGGGGTGAGTTGGGGCGGAGCGTGGGGGATTTTGGCGGATGCGTTGTGGGAGATCTGGTCGGGGACGTTGGATCTGGGTGAAGTACCGATCTTTTTGGGGACGTTAATTCTTTTGGGTGTGTTGTTGGCGCTGCCGTTCTTTGTACGTCCGTATTTAGGGCGTTTGGGGCTGCATGTGTTGGTGGGTTTGTCGTGGGGGTGGTTTGTGTTGTGGGGGGTACAAGAGGCGGGAGGTGTGTCTCGTTGGGTGTGGGGAGGGTGGTCGTTGGGAGGGTTGGGTTTGTGTGTGGGGTGGGTGGTGTGGCTGCCTGCGTCGCTGCCGAATCACGAGGTAGTGTATTCGGCCTTGGTGGGCGGGGAGCGTGTGACGTTGAACGCCCGAAGAGGCGAAGGGATGCAGGTCTTCGCGTTGGTGTCGGATCGTTCGACGCTGTACCAAAGCATCCAAGCGTATCGCACAGCGGAGATGATCGTGCATCCTGCGATGGCAAGGAGCAAAGTAAAGCGGCACAAGATCTTGTTGCTAGGTGGCGAAGATGGGACGATCTTGCGTGAGATCGCAAGATATCCTGAGGGGGCGGAGGTGGTGTGGATCCCGTTGTTTTCGATCTGGGCCGATTTTTTTGAGAAGGCACCGCATTTTTCGGAGATCCACGAGCAAGCGAGGAAGCGTCTACAGATCAAAAAACTTGGTTTGTCGGCATTTTTTCAGCCTTGGGAGTGGTCGGCGCTGTTGGAGAAGCTCAGGGCGCAAGGATCGTTCTCGCTGATCTTCGCGGACCTGCCGCCGCCTATAGAAGCGCTACAGATGTTGCACACGGCGCGCACCAAAAAAGCCTTGCTTGGGATGCTTTCTTTGGAGGGTGTGCTGGTGGAGTCGTCCGCTTCGCCTTACCGCCAACGACCGTTGTTTTGGTGTCTTGCGGCCAAGTGGGCGGAGGCGGGAGCGTATGTGGTTCCGTTTCATTTGTCGCCGTCGTTGCTTGGGGATCACGGTTTTGTCTGGGTGCTACGGAAGCCGTTTGAAGCTTCGACAGAGCCACTCAAGATCACGGTCCCTACGCGCTATTTGACGTCTGATCTTCCGTTTCATACGTTTATGCGATTTGCGCGAGATGTGAGTCCCGACGGTCGCGAGATGGTCGGAGCCTGTATCCTGCCAAGCCTGTGAGGGAGAGGTGAATTGCCATCGGTGGTTGTGGGGGTGAATTGCCATTGGGGTTTGCGAGGGAGAGGTGACTTGCCATCGTGGGATGGGCGGATTATGTTGCGAAGCGATTTTGAGAGAGTTTTTTCATCTTTGCTTTTTCGAGTGTGAGGCGATCTCTGCAAAAAAGCAAAGCACAATCCAAAAGGAGCGCAACAGATGGTAAGACGTCATCGACGTGTCGAAGTGTACGAACAAGGCGAAGCACCGAGCTATACACGCGGTTTTCGTATGGAGATGCGCGTAAGCGAAGCGGGCCGCCAGCTTTTGATGAAGACCTATATGTGGATGTTTGCGGCGCTGAGCGTGACGGGTGTCGTCGCAATGTATGTGTTGAGTTCGCGTGATATCTGGATGTATCTGCGCATGAATCCCGGTGTGCTGTTCGGCTTGTTGATCGGTGAGTTGATCTTGGTCGGTATCATCGCAGGGATGGTGCATCGGATGAGTGTTCCTGTGGCTGCGGGTACGTTCTTTTTTTACGCAGCCTTGAACGGGATTACGCTCGCTCCGTTGTTTTTGATGTACACCAGTACCTCGATCGCAAACACTTTCTTTATCACGGCGGGGATGTTTGCAGTCACGACGTTGTATGGATACACAACCAAGCGCGATCTCACAGGCATCGGACACTTTGCGATGATGGGCTTGATCGGGATCATTATCGCGTCCATCGTCAACATCTTCACGGGTAGTTCGATGTTGCATTGGCTGATCTCGGTGATCGGGGTGGTCGTCTTTACGCTGTTGACGGCTTACGATACGCAGATGATCGTCCAGATGGGTGAAGAAGGCGACAACAGCAGCCAGACCGCGATCTACGGTGCGCTGGAGCTTTACCTCGATTTCATCAACCTGTTTATTCTGTTGTTGCGCCTCTTTGGTAGTCGCGAATAATACGATACCCAAGAGATGGGTGCGCGAAGTATGGCGTCGGTGGTGTGCGTGGTATGGCGCTTGAGCAACGCATCGTGTTTGTGTATTCTTGCTCGACTTTCTGCAACGAAGACCGTGGCACACTACAGGAGGACGTCACTTATGTTCGCTCTGCCACCAGAATGCCAATCCTTACCCGCAGAGATCCAAGCTGCGTTGGTCGATTTTTTTTCGCGGCGTTTGCCTGTGATCCGTTGGATGAGCGGTGCGGGAGATCGCCGTCGTGCCGCGATCGCGCTCAAGACGTACTTAAAGCGCCTTCAATACTTCGGTGTATACGAGACCGACGAGATCCAATGGGTGGATGATCTCGAAGCGGCGCGGGTCGCTCATCAAGCCAGCGCACGCAGTGCGTCGCTTGATGAAAGTCGCGACCTTGCGCTGAAAAGCATCCAAAGCTCCGCTGAAGGATGTGGCCGTTTGGCAGCTTTGCATGCTGTTCGTGCATGGGTTCGACAGTTGGTTTCTCAGCAGCAGCCGTCTTTTTTCTCGCCCCAAGACTGCGCCAACGCTGCGGATGATGTGTCGTTGATGGTGGCTTGGATGATCGTGGGCGATCAACAGCTTGAACCCAACCCGTTTGATCCGTTGTTGCAGCTTTGGGAAGAGGGATTTTGGCCGATCGGTCCGCTCGCAGGGAAGTTTGTGATCTTTGCACCCAGTGCTTTGGCGCTTCAAAACAAAGGTGCGCAGATGTATTCGGTCAGCGGTGCGTACGGTGCAGCGGGACAATTTGCACCGCAACCCTCGGGGACGCAGATCACTCCTTCGGGCGATGGGTGGACGATCTCCATGAGTTGGTCGAGCGATCAAATGGAGTCCCCCCAAGCGGCGGCTCCATCCTACGGTGGGGCTGCAAACTACCCCCCCGCAGGTATGTCGCCGTCAGGTATGTATGGGTCTTCTGCTCCATCGCCCTATCCACCGCCCCATGACGAAGCGATGGTGACTCAGGCACAACGGGGCTTTCAATCGCCCCCACCGAGCGGGGCTTATGCTCAACCGCAAGGATATCCACCGCCCTCTCACAGCGGGGGTATGCCGATGCAGCCTGTCTATCCTACGGGGCCTGCGTTTCCTCCGCCCTCCGCGCATGATCCCGATCCCTTTTCCGAAGCCGAAGTTGCGGCTCCGCCATCGTCAGGTCGTGGGATGATGTTTGGAATCCTCGGACTGTTGGTTGTTTTGGGGGGGGCTGGATGGTTCTTTTTGATCTATGAATCCACCGAGCAGATCTATCAAAAAGCCGTCAAAGAGTTGCGAGCGAAGAACTACGCCAAGGCACAGATGCTGCTGGAGCGGATCATCAAAGAAGACAAAGACTTTACAAAAGCCTACCGATCTTTGGCTGATGCGCTTTTCGGCATGGACAAGCCGCAAGTCGCCATCGACGCTTACAAACAAGCGATCGCTCGCAACGCAGGGGATGCCCTCGCGCAACGCAACCTCGGCTATCTCTTGAAGCAACAGCAAAACTTTCAAGATGCCGAGTTGGCCTTACAACAAGCAGCACAAAAGCTCTCCAACGATCCGTTGGTTTGGTTGTATCTCGGTGATGTTCAGGCCGCATTGAAGCGCCATACTGCCGCAGAGCAAAGTTATAAGCGCGCACTGACCAACAAGGCCGATCTTGCTGCGGCTTGGAACAACCTTGGAACGGTGTATCTGCGCCAAGCAGAGACTTTGCTGGCGACAGCCGCCGCCCTCAACCCCGATATCTTGAAGCCGCCCGCAGACAAAGAAGCCCCCGCTCTTCCACCGCAGATATTGAATCTTGTTCAACAAGCGGAAACAGCTTTCCAAAAGGCCGTTCAGTCGGGCGTAAAGGCGCTTTATCATCGGAATCTCGGAAATGCTTTGGCGATGCAAGGAAAAGAAGACCTTGCGATCCAAGCCTACCTTTCGGCTCAACAGAGCGATGCCAACCAAGTCGAATCGACGGTGAGCCTCGCAGCGTTGATGATCCGACAATATCGGTATGCCGAAGCGTTGCCCTACCTTCAACGCGCCATCCCCACCCTGACACAAAAAGCGCGTGAAGCTACCAAAGATCCAAGCGTCAAACAAGAGCTTGCCGCCGCTTTGTATAACCTTGGTTTGGCGCACGAAGGCGTCGGAAATCGCGAAGAAGCCGCCAAAGCCTACCAAAGCTACACCCAAGAAGATCCCCAAGATGCCGATGGCTTCTGCCGTTTGGGGCAAGTCCTCAAAGTCTTACGGCAAAAACCACAAGCCAAACAAGCCTACGAAACTTGCCTGCGTCTCAATCCTTCCGATCAAGATGCCCAACGCACCCTCCGCTCTCTTCGTTGATCGAAAAACCCGCCCCCTACGCGAACGCTTAGGAGGGTACATCTCGTTTCACCCTCACCCCGTCGCTACGCGACTCCCCTGCGACGTTCGCAAAACCTCGCTTCAAGGTGAGTTCCGCCCCTTTCCGTTTTTTGTGCCTACGTAATACGATCTCTGAGAGATGTGTGATCGAAGGGTAGTGCGTAGGCGCCCTATTGTTGGGCAGCCACGGGGGGCTGCCCCTACGTTTTATGATCACGCGATGGGCGGATTTCGTTTAAGCTCTGTGGAGCATTGTGCGTGGATTTATGATCACACGGTGGGCGGATTTCGCAGGACTCGGTATGTGGATCAATCGGGTGCGGGGCCACGGGGGCAATCTTCGCCGGGCTTGATGATGGCGAATTCGACGCGTCGGTTGGTGGCGCGTCCGCGTTTGGTGCGGTTGGTGTCGATGGGATGGACGGGGCCGTAGCCGAGGGGTGTGAGTTGTCCTGCGTCGACTTGTTCTCGGACGAGGAAGTTGCGGACGGAGCGGGCGCGTCGTTTGGAGAGGTCGATGTTGTAGGCGCGTGGGCCACGGCTGTCTGTGTGACCTTCGATACAAACACGGATGCCTTTGTTGCTGCGGATGGCGTCGGCGACTTCGCGTAGCATGGCGAAGGAGCGTTTTTGGATCTTGTCGCGTGCGGTGGCGAAGAAGACTTTTTGGCGCAGTTCGATCTTTTTGTCTTTGATGACGATCAGCTTGTATTTTTTCTTGACGATCTTGATGGCGGGGCAGCCGTTGGGTTCGACGCCCGGGACGGTGGGGCATTTGTCGCGGAAGTCGGGGATGCCGTCGCCATCGCTGTCGATGGCGGCGTCAGGGCAACCATCGTCGTCTTGGAAGCCGTTTTTGTCTTCAGGTTCAAAGGGGCATTTGTCGCGGAAGTCGGGGATACCGTCGCCATCGGTATCGCGTTCGCCATCAGGACAACCGTCGCTGTCTTCGTAGCCTTGGTAATCTTCGGGTTGGGTGGGACAGAGATCGCGACAATCGGGGATACCGTCGCTGTCGGTATCTTTGGCGCAGGGATCGATCTTGGGGACAGGTCGAGGGCGGGGGCGAGGGCGGGGTTTGGGTTTGCCGATACATTTCCACATCTCGCCGCGTTTTCGGAAGACTTCGACTTCTTCGCGGGCCAGTTTTGCCCAAACCACAGCGCGTTTCATGTGCCATTCGGCGAGGATATGTTGGCCTTGACGGAGTTCGGTTTCTGTGAATTCGGTCTCTGCACGGGCTTTGGCATAAGAATAAGGCGCACACAAACGTGCGCCGTCTTTGTCCATCGCGTTGACTTGGGTTTGTAGCCAGTCAAGGCGGGTGCGGACTTCGGGGCCGGTGGCGCAGCTCGGCAACAACAAGAGGCACCATGCGCTCAACAAAACAAGATAACGTCTCAACGTAGACCTCCGCGTTGGATTCGTATGAACCGACAGATTCGAGCGTACCGCAGGTTTTGTAGGAAGGGAAACCCGCAGCAAAGGGATGGCGGTATCATTCGACGATGCGTTTTCGCAAGTAGTTGTTGCCGGGAGCGCTTTTCTCTTTCATGTAGCGCTGTTCCATGATCTTGGCGCGTTCGCAGACGACAGGAGGCTTTTTCTGTTGGGTTTGACGCATCTCTGCGAGGCGTTGGGCGGCTTTGGCATAGGTGGCGGCTTGTGAGGCGAATTGAGCAGCAGCCTCAAAGTCGGAGAATCCGGCTTCTTCGACGGCTTTACGCATATAGGTTTGGGCGGCGTAGTATTCAAAGCATGCCCATTCCCATGCTTTGGCGTTTTTGGCATTTTGCTCGGCTTCGGAGGCTTCCATGATCGAAGAGATGTATTGAACGGGTCCACAACCCAAGTGGAGGCCGATCATTGCAACAAAGAGGGCGACAAGGAAAAACGAACGAGGCATGCGATACGTTCCTCTCTTTGGGGTCTAGCGCAAGATCATCGGGCCCTTGGTTGGCGCAGTTCTCGTCGAGACGAAGCCTCAAAGGGGGAGAGAGCATCTGAGGAAGGGAACCCGCGTAGGCTCGGTGATCTTGCGAGACGGCACAAAAATCCTCTTGTGTGCGTAGCAGAAGCAGGCTCCTCTTGTCAAGTTCAATGGCTTTCGCGTAGATTCGCATCGGCGCGGAACCTGTGGTGTTTTCGTGCAAAGCATGGTGTTAAAGAGAAGTCCGAAAAGGAAGAGCTTGGACGAAAGAAGATGAGGCATGGATGTTATCGCATAAGCTGTGGGAGATGGCGCAGATCGGCGCGGAATGGGTGTTGTATTTGTTGTTGGCGTTGAGCTTGTATTCGATCGCGATCATGGTCGAGCGCGTGGTGTTTTTCTGGCGTGTGCGCAGCGATATCGAGCAGTTGCGTCGGCGTCTGCGTCGAAGTCTTCAGGAAGGCGGAGCGGCCCGAGCATCCGAGCAGTTTGCTCGTGAAGAAACGCCTGAAGTGGTGATCTTGCGTGAGTCGTTGGCGATGGCAGCGGGGGGGGCCGATGCGGTTCAAGAAGCGGCAGCGGGGGTTCGTGAGCAGCAAAAGATCAAGCTGGAGCGCGGGTTAATTGTCTTGGGTACGTTGGGCAACAACGCCCCATTCATCGGGCTATTTGGAACGGTATTGGGGATCATCAACGCCTTTCGCGACCTGTCCACAACCCAGCTCAGTCAGTCGGGAAACAAGCTGATGGGTAGCATCTCCGAAGCGTTGGTGGCGACGGCGGTCGGGTTGTTGTTGGCGATCCCTGCGGTCTTGGCGTTCAACTTTTTCCAGCGTCGTGTCAAAGTGACGTTGTCTGGGGCGGATACGTTGTTGCACGAGCTTCTTGCGTACTTGCGAAGCCGAGAAGCACACGATCCCCAATTCGTGCAACCTGTGATCTTGCCGCCTCGAAAAAACGAATCTCGCGCATCCACCGAAGAACGCGCTGGATAACCCGCTTCAAGGAGTGACCCAGATGGCTGGTAAAGCTGGCGGCCAAGACGACGATGTGATCGTCGATATCAACGTCACACCGCTTGTCGACGTGGTGTTGGTGTTGTTGATTATCTTTATGGTGACGGCGCGTCTGATGGTGCCACCTGCGATCCCTGTGGAGCTTCCGAAAGCCAGTACAGGGGAGGGAGGCGAGCCTTCTTCTTTGGCGATCACCATCACACGCGCAGACAAAGCCTTGCCCGAGCGCTATTACATCAATGGGACGGAGGTGACACCGCCTGCTTTGCGCGAGCGGGTGTCTTCGGAACTCAAGAAAAAAGGTAGCAAAAAGCTCCAAGTCGTGATCGCGGCAGATCAGCTTGTTCCGCATGGGAAGGTGATGTGGTTGCTCGATACGCTCCGTCAATTGGGCGTTGAGCAATACGCATTCAATATCAATCCGAGTGCGCCTTGAGGAAGGGGACGTGATGAGGAGCTTACTCGCGACGTTGCGAGAAAAAAAACGGCTGCGTTGGAGCGTTGCTTCGGTTGCATCGGCGTTGCTGCATACAGGACTGGCTTTTGGTTTGATCCTTTATAAACCAGCGCCGCGCCCGCCTGAGCCCAAAAAGGTGCATTTTCGTTTGCTCAAGCCGCGCCCAGAACCTCCGCGCCCTGCACCACGCCCCGAACCTCCGCCCACTCCGCGACCTGTGATCCGCCCCAAACCTCGGCCAAAACCACGCATCCGTCCGCGCATCCGCCCTCGTCCTCGACCGCGTGCTGTTCGGCCCATCCCACCGCCCAATCAACCTCCGCGACGTCCGCCCCCCCGCGCCGAAGAAGCGCAGCCGATCTTTGGCGTCTCGATGGATTCCGTGTCGCAAAAGCCGGGTGGACGGAACGCCATCCGTGTTGGAAATACGCTGATGAAAGAACCCGAAGGGCGTTTTACTCCTCCCAGTCAGGTTCGCTCTTACAACGCTCCTGAGGGCGAGGCTGGAGATCCTCAAGGGACGGGAAAAAAAGATGTGTTTCAGCCTGTCCCCGACTTCGAGTTGGATCAATACCCCCAAGAGGTCCAATGCCCCAAAGCCAAGTACCCTCCCGAAGCCGAGCGGCTCGGTATCCAAGCTGTGATCGTTTCGAGCCTAGAGATCCGACAAAATGGACGGATCCGCCGTGTTCGTGTGATCAGCGTTCGACCCGATGGGTCCGACAAGTATGGATTTTCAAAGTCTGTTCGTGCGGCTTTGATGCGTTGTCGGTTTCGAGCCGCACGTTACAAAGGAAAAGCGGTCGACGCCGTCATCCGCTACACTTCTCGTTTTGTTCCAGAGTGAGCCGCTCTAACGAGCCTCAAGGAGCGACTCCGTTGGTGTTGTGTATGTGGGGCGCTGCCCCACGCCCCGCCATAGAGCGCGGCTCCCTTGACCCCGTATTAAGGCCAATGTTCGGTCGCGGGCGGTTCGCGAACCGCCCCTACAATATGCTGATATCTTAGGGTTTTCCTTTTCAACTGCGTAACTCCTATACCTATTGAAAGGAAGTGTTGTGTGTTAAAGATCACGGCGGACGTACGGGGCCGCATGATGCAGAAGCCGAAGCGACCGAAGGTACAGTGGTTTGTTTGGCTTGGGTTTTGTTTGGCGGTAGGGAGCCTCTTGTTGATCTCGCCGAACGCATCGGCACAACCCACGCCGCCTAACACCGCAAAACCTGCGGCCACTCCCCAAGGCTTTGTCCCTCCGAAGCTTCTGCAATTTGTTCAAGCTCCTTATCCCAAAGAAGCCTTGAAAGCCCGAAAAACAGGGGCTGTTTTGTTGCAGTTGATCGTCGATGCAACGGGCAAAGTGGTGAAAGCAACGGTGGTCGAATCCGCAGGGGCAGAATTCGATCAAGCGGCTCTTTCGGCAGTACAGCGCTTTGCGTTTCAACCCGCCACTTTCAAAGGCAAGCCCGTTCCTGTGCGCATCGCGTATCGGTATCGTTTTACGCTCCAAACCATCGCTGCTTCGAGACCTGCCACACGGCCCAAACCTGTATCCCTGCCGACGACCCAAGCGGCCTTGCCTCCGCCGCGTCGAGCGATCGAATCTCGTACGCTCGATAGTGCGGGGGCTTCGATGGTTCGTGGCTTTTTGCGTGAACGCGGAACGCGCCGTCCGATCGAAGGCGCACCGGTCTACTTGCTCGGGCGGAAACGCTACCAAGCGATCACCGATCCCGAAGGGGCCTTTGCGATCCCCAACGTGCAGCCCGGGCGTTATCGTTTCGTTGCGCCTGTTCCCAACTTTGAAAAGCTCCGTCAGACCGTCACGGTGGCGCGCAAAAAAACACTCGACTTGCAAGTTTACTTGCGTTCCACCTCGGAGGAGCTGTTTCAAAGCGTGACCCGAGCCAAGCGCCAGCGCCTTGAGATCCATCAGCAAAGCCTCCAAGAAGAAGAGATCCGCATCGCCCCCGGAACCCAAGGCGATCCGCTCAAAGTCATACAAAACCTTCCCGGGGTTGCGCGAACTCCCTTGAATGCAGGGGCTTTTATCGTGCGCGGTTCTGCCCCGGGAGATACACGCACTTATCTCGACGGTCATCAGATCCCGCAGTTGTACCATTTTGGCGGACTGACCGCTGTCGTGAACGGCGATATGGCCCAACGCCTCGACTTTATCCCGGGTGGTTTTAGTGTCGCGTATGGGCGCGGGATGGGCGGTGTGATCCATCTGCAAACGCGCCCGGGAAAAGATCGTTTTCATGGTTATGTCGATCTCGATATCATCGATGTGGGGCTTTTTTTAGAGGGGCCGTTGTGGAAAGGCGCTACCTTTGTGGCCTCTTTTCGGCGGAGTCACTTGGATCTGTTTCTGAATCTGATCTTGCCGCAGAATCGGGCTTTTGATCTCACGGTTGCGCCGCGTTATTACGACTACCAGTTCAAGATCGACTGGAACGTGGATCGGCACAATCGCTTGACGTTGATGTACTTTGGTTCGGGTGACAAGCTGTCCTTTTTGCGCAGCGAGCCTGTGGGACGCTCCGATATACGCGGAGACTTTTTGTTTTATACGGCCTTTCATCGCTTGAACTTCTCGTGGGCTTTTCGGCTTGGAAACACTTTTGAACACGATCTTGCCGTACAGATCGGCACGACCAGCACCGATACCAAAGGCGGAGATCAGTTTGCATTCGGATTGTTCGAGCCGATCTTGTCGATCCGCGATGAGATGCGTTGGACTCCCTTTAAGCAATTGATGATCCGAGCAGGTCTCGATATGCGCCTACGCTACGAGGAACAGCGCTTTGATGCCCCGCCTTCGACGCCGCGTGTGGGAGACGGAAACACGGGTGGAACGAACATCTTGCGCGATCTCAAGGAAAATCTGATCAATACATGGATCCCTGAGCCTGCCTTGTATCTTGAGGCCGCGTGGATGCCGATCCCTTCGTTGCGGATCGTACCCGGGATACGGGTCGATTTCTTTGGGCGCACCAAAGAATTCACCTTTGATCCGCGCTTTAACGTGGCTTGGGATCCGATCAAGATGCTGACGCTCAAGGCGAGTGTTGGTCTGTTTTCGCAACCTGCCTCGGGGCTGAATTCTTCCGAGATGTTTGGAAACCCCGATATACGGGCGGAAAAGGCGATGCACTATGTCCTAGGTGCAGAAGTCCGCTGGACGGAGTTCTTTGCGACCGAAGTCAACGGATATTACAAAGATCTGAGCGGTTTGGTGGTGAGCAGCAGCGACGTGGTGGTGCGCAACGGCCAAGAAGTCCCAGAGCGTGTCACCAACAAGGGCCAAGGCCGCGCCTATGGCGTCGAATTCTTGATCCGCCACAAGCCACACGGAAAGTTCTTTGGATGGATCAGCTATACACTCGGTCGTTCCGAGCGATTGAATCGTACTACACAAGAGTGGGAGTTGTTCAACTTTGATCAAACGCACATCTTGACGCTGCTTGGGGCTTACAAGATCGGTTGGGGTCTGACGTTGAGTGCGCGTTTTCGGTTGGTTTCGGGGAACCCGTACACGCCGTATACAGGTGGGATCTACAACGCAGACTCGTTTGGTTACCTGCCGATCCGAGGCAAGACCAACTCCGCACGCGCCGAGCTTTTCCATCAACTCGATCTGCGCCTTGATTACGAATACGCCTTCCCGACGTGGAAAATGATCTTTTACTTGGATGTCCAGAATGTTTACTACCAACTGAACCAAGAAGGTCGGATCAACAATTATGACTACACCAAACAAGCCCCCCTTACGGGCATCCCGATCTTGCCTTCTATCGGGATTAAAGCGCAGTTTTGATGCGATGATGACACTCCGACTACACTGCTTTCGATTTTCGATCTTTCGATCTCGCCGATATTTGCGCAGCCTTGGGTGCCTGAGCTTTTTGGCTCTTTTGGTAGGCTGCGTCAATCAATGCGAGGTCCCCTTTCCACCGAGTTCTTTTATCGACAAGATGCGCATCTTGGCGATCCAAGCCGAGCCGCCCGAAGTGACACCCGGGCAGCCCGTGAAGCTGCGTTTTTTGGCGGTCGACAGCAAAGGCATCGTCCCTTCGACGGGGTTTTTGCCCTTTCCTTCGTGTCTTTCAGACGGCGGACCTGCCGATCCTTCGGCGCTTTGGGTGGGTTGTTTGCCGGGGGTCGGACCTGTCGAAGATAGCTCGCGTTCTTGCACAGACTTTTCGTTTGTTTCGGGGGCGTCGGATGGCGGTGTGGCCGATGCTGGAGGGGCCGATGCTGGCGGAGGCATCGATCTGAGCAAGTTTCAGATCACTTCGCCACCTTGCGGGGTTTCGGTGAGTTGGCAAACGCCCGCAGCGTATCTGAATCCGTTGAACGTAGAAGAACAAACCAAAGGCCGAGAAGCTGTGATGGTGCTTTCTGCTCGGATACAAGGGCTTGATCAAGTTTCCTTCAAGCGCGTACGCCTGTCCAAACGCGAACCCCCCAAGCAAAACACCAATCCACGCTTTTTGGGCGTCACGATGGGCGGGATGGAGGTGGATTGTTGCGACGAGCGAAACCCCGACGCTTGCAAGCCTCACGAGATCCCCGCTGATGCGTCGATCGAGATCCGCGCCCGCATCGATCCGCAATCCCAAGATCTCCTGCCAACACCGCTTCCCGATCAGCCACGCGAAGATATCTCGATCGTCTGGTTTACCAACGCGGGCGAGTTCAACCGCCAATCGACCGTCTTGTCGGGCAAAAATAACCCCAAAAATAGCCCTTGGCCGACATGGTTTCCCACAGACTTCCAAGGAAAGCCGCTTCCCGAAGGAACGCAAGCGACCCTTGTCGCGGTTGCACAAGACTTTCGTGGAGGGATCGGATGGATGGTCTGCCGTCTTCGGCTTGGTCCGCCCAAGAAAACGGAAGCTGTTCCTGATTGACGGCCAAAGGTCTTTGGGGAGGCGGGATGTGAGGGGGTTGCGTGCGGATGGTTTGGGTGGTTGTGTTGTTTATTTCGTGGTTTGAAGTTTGGTTCCCGAGCAGTAGAGGTCGCAGGTCGTGCTGAGGTTGAAGAATTCGCAGGTGGCCGCACAAGCAAACTTGGCGACATATTGGGCGTCCCAATCGCCTTTGTCGTCTTTGTCGGGGCCTGTCAATTGGCCGGTGATGGTGGTGCTAGAAGGGTCACATTTGGCAGGGGCCGAAGGGAACGGGCCCGTGCCCGTAATGGTGCGTCCGTCGGTGAGTTTGAAGTTCAGGGTGACTTCGTTTCCTGTGGCTTTTCCATCGACTTTGACGAATTTGGTGGCGTCGGTTTCTCCTGTGGGCTTCATCAATCCGGTGATTGCTCCTTTCTCGTCTTGTTGAAGCGCAAGTTTTCCTTTGAGGGTCATACCGCTGTTGGCTCCGCTTCGGACGTTGACGTTGAAATCGTACTGGCAAGATTGAAGCGAAGCGTTGTTGGTGGCGGGTGTACCGCAAGCAGCCAGAAACAACAGACCAAAAAACACAGCAAACCATTGACCAAAGAAGTAGAAACGCATGGGGTTCTCCTTTACGGATCGTTTTCGTTGTGGGCAACACTCTCGCGGGTGCGTTGCGAGAGGAGAGGGTGAGGCGTGAAAGATTCATGATGGATAACAATGGTTTTTGAGATCTGTCAACCGATCGCAGTGTTTTGGAACCTTCGACAAGTGTTTGGTTCAGGAAATTTGGATAGGTGTGGCTTGTGGACAAAAAACCCCGTATTCGTAGCGCCTCGATCGGTAGGGGCGTGGGTTTGGAAAACGTAGGGCCGCCCTGCCGATACGGGACGGAACCTCACGAAAGCCAGAAGCAAGCTAGAAGCAAGCTAGAAATTTGGCAAAAGCAGTTCTTTGTTTGCAATATAAGTCAGTATCGCTTGATTTTTGTAACTTTGGTGCTTGAGCAGCAAGGTTCTTCGGGGTCCGTTCAAACCAACGCCATGAGAGAGGTATCAAGATGCAACACATTTCAGCCAGGGCAACCACAGGGGGTTGCCCCTACGATCTCTGTTGCGTCGGTGACCTCTTCATCGCCATCTTTTTTGAACGAACCCGTTCTTCGGGCGCGAAAGTTGAAGAAACTTAGTGATACTTACTTAGGAGTTGCGTCGTTGAGCAAAAAACCCGTGTTCGTGCCTGTTCAAGCGAGAGAGTCGTTGGTGTGAAAAATGGTGATGGCTTTGTAATACTGCGAGGGTGGTGTAGAGGACGGTCTTGACGAGCCAAGGGAGAGCGCGATGAGGAGCCGAGAAGAGGCAAAACAAGTACACGAACAAGCGGAGAACGAAGGGGACGCGATCGAACTGGCCAAGCAAAGTTTGCTGCTGGACCTTTTCGCGCATTTGCAGCCGAAAGAGGGGGAGTTTTGGTTTTTGGAAAGTGACGGGAGCGATGTTTGTTTGCAGGCAGGGGTCGAAGCGCGGCAGTTAGAGCAGGCTGCACAGCAAGAGGCGATGGTTGCTTTGCGCGATCTTCCATTGTGGCGATGGCTTCGGCCTTTTCTGCGATCAGGATTTTTCTTGGGAGCGCGGGGGATGGCGCTGCGTGCGCTGTATGCGTTGAGCGACGGGCGGTTGGCGTTGCGTTTCGTGTTGGGTGGGCGGCGGGTGCGTGAGCCTGTGCAATGGCAAGCCCACCTTGAAGCGTGGTTACAATCCGTTGGGATATCACGGCAACAAGGGCCGCATCGCATCTTGCAGATCGATGGAGCGGTATACGAGACGTTGCAGGAGATGATCTACCTCGGCCAAGCCCGCGCACCCGGGATCTTGTTGATCGAGCCAGAACATTTTGAGGAAGATCTTTCTGACCTGCTGCATCTTTTGGAAACGGCCTTCACAAGGGGTTTTTGGGTGTTGCTCCATGTTCCTTTGCGCACAGCAGATCCGCGTAATTCGGTATCTGGAGCGACTTACGAGTCCCTGATTCAGGGGTTAGAAGAACTCCAAGTGTCGCTGTGGTCTGTCGAAGTCGGAGGTGTCGGAGCGACTTGGCCGCACACACGCCGAAGTGCGTGGTGGGTGATCGCTCCGAACGAAGGGATACAGGCGTTTCGTGCGCAGGCGTGGAGTCACTTGCGGAGGCTGTTTGAAACGGGGTTTCAGCGGGCAAAAGAAGGACTCAAGATCAAGGATCTCTGTGAGTCGATGTTGTTGGAAGGCTCGTTGGATGCGGAAGGTGCCTTGATGCGGTCTTTTCCGCGAGAAGCGGGCTACCAGCTTTTTTTGGATCGAGCGATCCCTTCGGACATTAAAGCGATCTTGGATCTGTGGGAATCTTTGATGGATGAACACGCCCGAGAGACCAGCCTTTTTCAACGCCGTCCGACAGCGCGTTATTCTTTGCGTCGGACGTTTCTCAACTATCTAACCCAGCCCGGACATCTGTTGTTGGTCTTGCGCCACCTTCAACACCCGATCGGATTTTTGTCGGCTTGTGTGACACGAACCCCGCTGTTGCAGGAAAATCGTTTTGGTCAGATCATCGACACATACATCCAGCCCGCTTTTCGGGGCCATCAGTTGGGCAGTGCGATGGTGCGTTGCGCGATCGAATGGTTTCAGACCCAAGGCATCCAACAAGTCGAGTTGAACTTTGCCACGCACAACCACGCAGCGGAGCGATTTTGGCGGCGTCATGGGTTTTCGCCCTACTTGTGCATCGCAACCCAACGCATCGCATCGAAAGTATCGAATAATCGGGGCGATCTGTGATCCGAGCGCAGGGGGTTGACAATTTCTGAGGAGGGGACTTTTCTTAGAACAGGTGTTATACGATATCCAAGTGATGTATATTCGCGTGGAGTGGCAAGTATGTGGTGGGTGATGCGTTTGTTGTTTTGTGGGGGGATGTTGTTCGGCTTGTGGGCCGCGTCTTCGTGCCAAACCGATCTGCCTTGCTCTGCAAAAGATTGCTTGCCTCCGCGTGCCTGTTCGGATGGTTTGTGTGTTTGTGCCGCCCCGTTGGTGGAGTGTGCGCAGGGGTGTTTTGAGCTACAAAGCGATCCGCGCCATTGTGGGCGTTGCGAGGGGGCTTGTAAGCCCGAGGAACGTTGTGAACAAGGCAGGTGCCTTGCCGTTTGT
This sequence comes from Myxococcota bacterium, assembly GCA_023150835.1. GTDB lineage: Bacteria > Myxococcota_C > UBA6777 > UBA6777 > UBA6777 > JAKLKB01. The sequence goes on from JAKLKB010000112.1 coordinate 18,904, forward strand.
CCGCCAACACAGGCTTTTTGTGAGGGGCGGTGCGTCTCGCCAAGCCAAGATCCCCTTCATTGCGGGGCTTGCGGTCGCTCTTGTTTGGCGGGTGGGAAGTGTGAGCAAGGGACGTGTCGTTGTGCGCCGCCGTTTTTGGAGTGCGAGGGGGCTTGTATCGATCCTCGGGCAGATGGTCGTCATTGCGGGGGGTGCGGTCAGCCTTGTCCTGCGGGGCAAGTTTGTGTGGAGGGCGGTTGTGTGGCCTCATGTCCTGCGGGGACGCCTGCCGTTTGTTTGGGCGGTTGCATCGCGTTTGAGCGCGATCTGCTGCATTGTGGAGCCTGTGGTCGTGCTTGTAAGGTGGGCTTGTTTTGCGTTAACGGACAATGCGGTTGTGTCGGTCAATCGGTGCTTTGCGCAGATCGTTGTGTGGATGCAAACACCGATCGCCAACATTGCGGAGGGTGCGGAAAAGCCTGTGTTTCGGGCGAAGTTTGTGTCGAGGGGCAGTGTCAAGTGTCTTGTCCTGCGGTGACGCCGACGGTGTGTTTTGGCGGATGTGTGGATGTTAACAAAAACCCCGAACATTGCGGTCGTTGCGGCAATGCCTGTCAAAAAGACGAACGCTGCGAAGCAGGGGCGTGCATCAAGGCTTGTTCGGCGCAGGCCCCCGATGTGTGCGATGGACAGTGTGTAGATATCCAAGGAGATGTGCGCCATTGTGGCGGTTGTGGCAAGGCTTGCGCAAGCGATGCGCTGTGCTTGCAAGGGCTTTGCGTGGTTCCCGATATCACGTCCGAAGCGAGCCTCTCGGCGGGTCGATTCACGATGGGATCGCCTCCTTTGGAAAAGGGCCGCCAAAAGGACGAAAACCAACACGATGTGCGTTTGACAAGAGCTTTTTTGATTCGACGTTATGAAGTGACACAAAAAGAATTCAAGCAACGCATGGGCTACAACCCCTCGTTTTTTGCGGATTGTGGGGAGATCTGCCCAGTCGAAAATGTCAATTGGCACGAGGCTCTTGCGTTTGCGAACGCGCTTTCTCGGGAGAAGGGACTTGAAGAGTGTTTTTTTTGTGCGGGGGTGGGGGCGGCGGTGTCTTGTACGATCAAGCCCGCGTATGCGGGGAATAACTACTACGCTTGTGTGGGCTATCGTTTGCCGACCGAGGCCGAGTGGGAATATGCCTATCGTGCAGGGACGTATACGGCATTTTACAACGGGGATATCACCCTAACGACCTGCGACTCCCCCGATCCCAACGTAGAGCAGATCGGGTGGTATTGTGGGAACTCACCTCGCAAAGAAACCTCGCGTGTTGGGCGTAAAAAGCCCAATACATGGGGGCTGTACGATATGGCAGGAAACGTGTGGGAGTGGTGCTACGATGCGTATGCTCTGTATCCATCGCAAGCTACGGTCGATCCTGTGCAATTGAAGCCCGCCCAAGGCGATTATATGGTCTTTCGAGGTGGCGGATTTTGGGCGGAGTCGCGGATGTTGCGTGCTGCGACACGCGCAGGGATGCGGATCAATAGCCGTGGATCAGGCGTTGGCTTTCGGGTTGTGAGGACAATGCGCTAAGACGAGAGCCGCCCGTTGAGTTATCGTAAAGGTGTAGGGGCAGACAGTTGTGGCTGCCCAAGGATAGGGCGTCTACGCACTCTCCTTTGTGTACACCACTTGAGCATCGTATTCAGGGGAGACGGCGTGAGAGGAAAAAAGCGCAGAGGGTGAGAGCAAGAGAAAGCGCAAACAGCGATGGATAGGAGAGAAACAGCAGCAAGAAACCTGCGAGCAAGGGTGACAACTGGCCGAAGGCGGTGGCAAGATTCGCAAGGCCGATGTAGAGGGGGCGTTGGTTGTCGGGAGCGTGATCGATCACCCATCCAAAGAAGCCAAGGCTCCAAGTGCAACGCTCACTACCGCGCAAGAAGGTGGCGAAAGAAAGCAGCGTGAGTGCGTAAGGCATGGGAGAAAATGTCGCTGCGATGGCGCACAGCAGATGCAGGGAAAGAAAAGTCAGCCCAGCCCAGATGCCAAAACGTTGACGCCAACGTTCGATGAGTGGGGTCAAGGTCAGCGCGGCGAAGACACGTCCAGCGATCAAGAGCAAAACAAATTGGCCCAAGATATCGGAAGAAGGCAGACGAAGAACTTTGAGCGCGTATACGGTGTAAAAGATGGACGCGCCGTTGGCGATATCAAAGAGCAAACGCACCACGAGAAAACGCCCGAAGGGTGGGTCTTTTTGGATGATCTGCAACAGATAGCGCGGATATTCCTTGAGGGGAGGAAGTTGGAGCGGATGTTGGGGGGGGCGTTCTTGTACTTGGATCAAGGAGAGCCACCCCGCGATCATCAGCAAGCCCGATATCGCGAAGAGAAGGGCAAAGTTGTAAGGGAAGGTGTATCGAGACAGCACGAAAGGGACGATGGTGAGGGCCGCGATCGCGATAAAGGGTCCTTGGAGGACTTGGGCGTAGCCGAGGACGCGGGAGCGGGAGCGGGCTTGAAGGCTACTGCCGAGCAGATCGGACCATGCGGTAGCGACGACGCCTTCGATCATCCGAGCGATCATGCAGGTGATCAAAAAGCTCCAAAGCAAAAGCTGCGGATGATTCGGACCGATCCACACGATCAGGGCTGCAAGAGAGAAAAACAGCAAGCGCGCAAGGAGTCCGGGCCAGAGCACCCAAGGCTTGCGGGTTTGGGAGCGCGAGATCGGTCGTGCTGCCAATAGCTGAGGAGCCAGCCAAAGAGTGTAAAAGGCCGCGCTTGCGAGGCCGATCAGCCACGTTTCTTGGGTGAGGTGGCCGACAAAAGCAGGGATGGTGGTGCTTGGATCGATGATCGAAAGGGCCGTTCCGAAAAAGAACACATCAAAAAACAGCGCGTAAAAGTTTCGTTTTTCGTTGGACGGGGGAGAGTGTGGCGTTGTCAAGTAAGGTTCCTTGCGCGGTGGCTGCGCGAAGAAGTCGGTGGGATGGGGAAGATCACTCGTAGCGCAAGACGTCTACGGGTTTTTGTCGGGCGGCTTGGACGGCGGGATAGATCGCCGAGAGAAAAGCGATGATCAAGGCACAGACCGCAACAACGGTGACTTCGACAGGTCGGATCTGGATGGGAAGTCGGGAGATGAAGTAGATCTCGGCATCAAGGCGGATATGAAGGCGTTGGGCAAGCTGACAAAGAAGCAGTCCGAGAAAGACACCCGCAAGAGTCCCAAGCGCACCGATGTACAAGCCGTATGTCATAAAGATCCTCATGATATCTTGGCGGCTTGCGCCCATCGTGCGAAGAATGGCGATATCTTTGGACTTTTCGAGAACCATCAGGATCAATGTCCCTGCGATGTTGAGGGAAGCGACAAGGATAATAAAGAGCAGGACGATACTGAGCGCGAACTTGTTTTGCTCGATGGCTTTGAACAAGTTGCGATTCATATCGCGCCAGTCTTGGAGTCGATAAGGCCATCCCCCCAGTCGTTGCAAGATCCCCGATTTGACAGAGGCGATCTGTTGGAGATCATGCAACAGGATCTCTAAGCCGCTGACGGAGTTGTTGAGGTTAAAGAAGCTTTGGGCTTGGGAGAGCTCGATCACGCATTGTTTGCTGTCGTACTGATGGAAGCCAAAGCGAAAGAGGTAAGAGACACGAAAGTTTCGATGGCTAGAGCGCTGTTTGTAGCTAAGCCCAAAAAGGCTGATCGGCGAGATCACACGGACGATATCGCCTTCGCGGACTTGGAGCTTGTCGGCGAGACTTTTGCCAAGAGCGATGCCGGGAAGCTCGGCAGGATGGGGTGGTTTGAGGCGCAGAAGACCTTGGTGCTTGCTCAAGCCGTGACGCAAGAGGGTTTCAAGGTGGGCGGGCTTGGAGATATCGATGCCTTTGAGGCCCACTCCGATGCGCTTTCGTCCAGCGGAGATCATGACTTCGCCAAGGACGATGGGGGAGACGCTACGGATCTCGGGATAGCGCAGGAGTTTTTGTTGAACGCTTTGGTGGTCACGGAAGTCCACCCCATAACGAAACAAGATGGCGTGGGCGTGGGCTCCGATCGCTTTGGAGATGAGTTCTTGTTGAAAGCCGTTCATGACGGAGAGGACGACTGTTAGAGTCGCCACCCCAAGCGTCACGCCAAGGATGCTGATCAACGTGATCAGCGAGATAAAAGAGGTGCGCTGGCGTGACTTGAGGTAGCGCAAGCCGATCCATGTTTCATAACTCATTGACCAAAAACTCCCGTAAAAGCAAAAGCAGAGCGCAAGAAGCGCACGGCGATCTGTGGTGTGCGCAGGAAAAGAGCAGCGATACCAAATGCGGTAGGAGCGAAGCAGCCGCTAAAAAAGCCGTGTTCGCGCCCCCCAAGCAACGGAGTCGTTGGTTTGAAAACCCACGATCTCTTCGCCGATACGGGGTCCATAGAGCCGCGCCCTTGGAAGCGGGGTTTGGTACCTCGCCCCATCAAAACGAGCAAACTGCGTAGCTCCGATCCGATCAAAAGAAGACGCCGGGATCACCGACGCCAAGGCGCAAGACTTCGGGGGTTGCGGTGGTCAAGTCGACGATGGTGGACGGATTTTCGGGGAGGATCTCTGCGTCGATCACCGCGCCGATCTGTTTTCCGTAAAGGTCTTCGATCTCACGGGGATCGTCGATGTATTGGCCTGAGAGATCGTTGGCGGTGACATTGAGCAGAGGGGTTCCCATGAGTTCAAGGATGCCGAGGATGACGGGATGATCGGGGATGCGGATGCCGACTTCTTTGCGTTTGCCTTGGAGGTGGCGAGGGACTTCTTTGGTGGCTTGAAGGATCAGCGTGTAGGGACCGGGCAGGACGCGCTTGGCGACACGGTAAGCGATATCGCCAATGTAGCAATACTGGGAGACCTGTTTAAAGGAGGACGCCAAGAGCGCACCCGGCTTGTTTTTGGGGCGGTTGGTGATGCGATAGAGTTTTTCGACGGCCTTTCGTTGGTTCATATCGCATCCAAGGCCGTAACCCGTATCGGTGGGATAACAAAGGATCTCGCCTTCTTGGAGGATCTCCATAGCGCGTTGAAGTTTTCGGGGTTGGGGGTGATGTTCATTGAGTACGAGCAGCATGGACTTTCCGTGGGTGTCGAGTGTGGGGCGATGGAGAGAAAGCGATCAAAGCGGGGAGGAAGAAGGGCTAAGAAGAGGTGTTTTCTTCGGAAGGATCGTCCTCTTCGGGGGGGAATCCCAAGAACAAGCCACATTCGGGACATTCGCCTTCGTCGGTGACTTCGGCGATCTCGGTTTGGCATCCCGGGCAGACGACGGTGTCTTGGGATAGATCTACGATCTGATCGGGGATAGCCTCAAGGCCCGCACTGGCGAGGGTTTCTTGCCAGATCTGTTGAAAGAGTTCCACGACGGCCTCGATATCTTCGCGGTATACGCGCAGTTCGAGGGTGGGTGGGCCTTGTGTCGGGATCTCGCCTTCGAGTTCTCCGACGATCACGGCGGGTATCTCGTGTTCTTCGAGCGTAAGCAAGCGCTCACGGCAGTTTTGAAGGTCACCTAAAAAGACTGTCACCATCTCTTCGATGGGAAAATCAAGGGCCGTTTGTTTGTCTTCCATCTCTTTCTCGTCGCCGTCGGTGGGCGGTTTGCGTGATCTAGGCACGCCGTATTTGGATGGTTTCGAGGATGACAGGGGTTCGGGGTTTGTCACCGGGACCTGTGGGGGTGGTGGCGATGGCGTCCACGATATTCATCCCATTGACGACTTTGCCAAAGACGGAGTGGCGGTTGTCGAGCCAAGGGGTGGCTTTGTGGGTGATAAAGAATTGGCTACCGTTGGTGTTGGGGCCAGAGTTTGCCATGCTCAACACGCCGGGACCATCGTGCTTGAGCGCGGGGTGGAACTCGTCAGCGAACTTGTAACCGGGGCCACCTGTGCCTGTACCGAGCGGGCAACCGCCTTGGATCATGAAGTCTTTGATGATGCGGTGAAAAGCAAGGCCGTTGTAAAAGGGGCGGTTGTGTTGGGCTTGTCGGGTCTTGGGGTCAAGCCATTCTTGGCTGCCTGTCGCAAGGCCGACAAAGTTCGCGACGGTGTGTGGGGCTTGTTGCTCAAAGAGTTCGATGGTGAAGTTGCCCATGCTGGTATAAAAATCTGCATAAAGAGCCATGCGTTTTTCCTTTTTGTGAGGGGGAGATTAGTCGTCTTCGCTCAGTCGTAGCCAAGAGCGTTTCCATGCCTTGCCAAGCTGGATCTTGACGCGTTTGATCTGGAGCGGTGAGGACGGTTGGCCGCTTGCATCGAGTGGTGCTTCGGCCATGGCGTTGATCACGTCCATTCCGTGAACCACTTTGCCAAAGATCGTGTAACCACGGCGCACAACGCGCTCTTTGCAGATCGCGCTTCCGTCGGCAGCGCTCGGAAACTGCCGTGCGTAGTCTGTGCAATCTTGATCGCTGAGGCAGCGTACAGGGGTCGAAAAGTTTTCGCAATAGCGTCCTTTGATCTCTTTGGGATCGAGCCAAGGGGTGCTGCGTAGGGTGATGTAAAACTGGCTGCCGTTGGAGTTGGGGCCGATGTTGGAAAAGCCGACCATTCCGACGGTTTGGTGACGGAGTTGTGGATGAAACTCGTCGTCAGCCGAAAAGCCGGGTCCACCGCGTCCATTGCCAAGTGGGCATCCTCCCTGCACCAAGTAGGTGGGGAGGATACGATGGAAGGTCAAACCATCGTAGAGGGGGCGTTTGACTTTTTGCTTGGTTTTGGGATCGGTCCATTCACGCGCTCCTGTGGCAAGATCGATAAAGTGTTTGACCGATTTGGGGACGTAGCGTTCGAAGAGTTCGATGACGACAGCACCGCGCTCTGTGTGCAAGATCGCCCAAGGTTGTTTGGAAGTATCGCTGTTTGCGGCGTTTTGAGGAACAAGCAGGAGCCCCACGAGCAGCACCGCAAGGCCCGCGCCCCCACTCGCAAGTCGCAGAAAACGCGTCCATCGGGTGCGTTTGTGTGGAGGGAAGGCGTGGGGTGGAGAGGACGATCGGGCTTTCATCGAAAAATCTCCGCAGCATACAGCCTCTTGGGCTGTGGGTTGGTTCTTTCGGCTTTCGTATTCTTTCGGCTTTCGTGTTCTTTATTATTTGGTGGGAGGCGTGGTGGGCGGCTTTGGCGGAGTCGTGTTGAGGTGGTTGATATCGAGCCACGCTTTGTCCCATTGGGCGGCTTTTTTGATCAAGACGCGATTCATGGTGATGGTTTGGGTGGGGCGGGTTTCGTTGTGGGGGGCGTTTCCGATGGCGATCACGACGTCTTGACCGTGAACCACTTGACCAAAGACGCTGTGGCCGCGCTTGACGGTGCGGTCACAGGCGGGTTTTCCGCTGGCGAACTGTGGATAGCGCCGAGCGATAATCTCGCATTGGAAGTCGCCTTGGCATCGGACAAAACGGCCCGGGAAGTTGGAGCACACCTTCATCTCGCTACCATCGAGCCAAGGGGTGGCTTTATGAGTGATAAAGAACTGGCTGCCGTTGGTGTTGGGGCCCGAATTGGCCATGCTCAAGATGCCGGGTTTGTCGTGCTTGAGGTCGGGGTGGAACTCGTCTTCAAAGCGATATCCCGGGCCGCCTGTGCCGTTTCCAAGCGGACAGCCTGTTTGGATCATAAAACTGGGGATGACGCGGTGAAAGATGCGGCCATCATAGAAGGGGCGGTTGTATTGCATCTGGCCGTTGGACGGGTCTTTCCAAGCCTTGTTGCCTGTGGCAAGGCCGACAAAGTTGGCGACTGTTTTGGGGACGCGCTTGGCGAAAAGTTGCGCGATGATCGTGCCTTTGGAAGTGTAGATCACAGCCCATGTTTTTTCGGCGGTGTCGGTGGTTTCTTTGTTGCCGGGCCAAGGTGTGAAGCCTTGTGCAGCGGCGTTGGGGAGTGTTGTCGTGTAGGCCAAAAGCAAACCAAGCCAAAGTGACGGATACAGCAGACGTTTCAACATACAGAATCCTTTCTTCTTTGAGTGTCAGGAGATCGAAAACGCAGACCTCTTGGAAGGGGCGGTGTGTTGGGGAGATCGGTTCGGTGAGAGCGTAAAAAAGCATGGGGCTGCTGCGCCGAGTCCGTACACACCCGCAAAATGTGGAGCCGTATGTAGCACAAAAGCCGCTGCGATAGCAAGCCTTTCGATCGCCCTCGCGGCGTGGTCTTTTTCGAGGCTTGTTGCCCCAAGCTACGGCTCGAACGTGGGGTGGTCTGGTGCCTTGCTTGACAGGGGGTTGTGTGTGCTGTTAAGTGCATGGGGATTGCGTGCGTGTTGCAGGGCTGATGCGTTGCGTGTGGGTCGATTCAGACGGATGTTGTTGAGGTTGGAAAGATGGGAGATCGTTTCGTGCGGATCATGCGTAGTTTGGTGGGTGTGTTGTTGTTGGGGTGGTTGATCTCGGCTTGTATCACGCGGCCAAGTGTGGATCCATCTTGCAAAGAGCGCGGTGAATTGGAGATCGGTTGGTTGTTTGATGGAAGCGCCGTCTGCCCAACGACCGAAGGAGCGGTGATCCAAGAAGTCCGCGTCAAGCTGTGGCGGCAAGCCGAAGATGGAACCCGCGAAGCATTGCACCAAGACGGGAAAGGCGACGTTTACAAATGCGCGGCGCAAACGGTTGTCTTTCCGAATTCTTTGTGTGGTGTGTATGTGATCCAAGTCTCTGCTGCGCTTGAAAATGGCCGTGTCGCGTGGAATTCTTCGGAGACAGTCCATCGCATCAAAGGCGGTCTGATCAACTCGGTGCGTGTGGGGATGCGCCCTGTCAACTAAAGCGGTCGCAATAAATCATGCGTAGGATACGGAATGATCGGGGTATTTGACTCGGGAGTTGGCGGATTGACGGTCGTGCGTGCGATGCGCGAACTCTTGCCATCCGAGACGATCCTGTATCTGGGGGACACCGCACGCGTTCCGTATGGCAACAAAAGCCCTGAAACGGTGAGGCGTTATGCACGCGAAGCCTTGGCTTTTTTGCAAGCGGCGGCACACGAGCTGATGTTGCGTGCGCGCAAACTCGAAGCATGGCAGCCTCTGCATACCAAGCCCGATTCTCCGGCCTTTCCATCTGTCGAAGGGCGGCTGAAGTTGGTTGTTGTGGCGTGCAATACCGTTTCTGCGGTGGCTTTGCCCGATCTGCGCGTCCGAAGCGAAGTGCCTGTGGTGGGGGTGATCCGCCCTGCCGTCAAGCGTGCGGTTCAAGTGACACGCAGCCAAGAAGTCGCGATCTGGGGAACGGAGGGAACCATCCGCAGTCTGGCCTACCAACAGGTGCTTGCGGAAGTGGCCCCTCAGATCCGCAGCCTCGGTTTGCCGTGTCCTTTGTTGGTGCCTTTGGTCGAAGAGGGCTGGTTACAACATCCCGTCACAGATTCTGTCTTGCAGATCTATCTTTCACAGCTTCCTTCGTCGACATGGGACACCTTGATCCTTGGCTGTACCCACTACCCTCTTTTGCGACCTGCGCTGTCTGCTTTGTTGCCTTCGTCTTGTGCGCTGGTGGACTCCTCTCAAACAACTGCCGAAGAAGTACTGACGTTGTTGCAAAAGCGCGGATGGCTGGCTCCTACACACGCCAAGGGAGATCTGTTGTGTTTTGTGACGGATTCCGCAGCGCGTTTTCGCCGCGTTGCCGCGCAGTTTTTGGGAGAAGAACCCCAAAGCGTCGATCAGATCGAGATGACAGCTTTTCAACACTTGATCCCCGGAGGGGGTTTGCGATGATCACGGGATACAACCATAACGTACGACACGAAGGTCGTATTTATCATATCCAAACAGAAGACAGTGGGATTCAATACGCGCATATCATTACGCATCTCTTTGTCGGTGGAAATATCATCTCTTCTAAGAAAAGCTCGTATGGCCATCTGCTCGACAAAGGCTTCGACGAAGAGCGCTTGGAAAAAGAGATCCAAGCGTTGATGAAAGATCAACACAAGGACATGATGCGCGAGCTAAAGGGCGGCGCGTACGACCATATCGGGGCGTTTAAAAAGGAAGGCGAAGCGCTGACTCCGGGGGAGGGAGGGGCCAAAAAAGTCCGAAATACCAGCCTGAGTGGTGGTCCTCAAGTGGGTGGGATCGGTGGATTGCCCGGGATGACGGCAGCGGCAGCGGATGAGGCGATCTTGGATCTCGACGCGACGGGTGGTGTGGGCGACGCAGAGGCCGAACTGGAACAATCGCTCGAAGCGATGATGAGCGATATCGATTCGCTGTTGACGGAAGATGAAGCGGGAGCAGGACGTGGTGGGCGTGAGCGTGCGGCCTCGCGTAGCCCAAGGCGCGGACGTGAGCGGCCTTTGCTTGCGCGGGATCGCCCGACGTTTCCCTCGAACCTTGTGACCAAAGCCGATCTTCCGACGCTTGAGCGCCCCGAAGGCAACGTCGTGTTGGACACGTCATCGGCCTCTGTCGGAACATCACAAGCCACGCCGAGCGAGAAACCTTCGGAGCGTTTGCGCAACCAACGCCGCGAGCGACCTTCTTTGGATCTGCGACCTCCGAATACGCCGACGGCGGCCCAACCCCTTTTGCAGGTGGCTGCTTCTGCACAGGCTGCTGTCCCTCCCAGATCGTCCGATCCTGCGCTCGATGCGTTGTTGTATGTTGTGCTGTCCGCTTCAAAGGGTCGAGTCGATCGGGCGACGAGCGAGATGACCACACACGCTTCGCAAAAAGTTCATGTGGTGGTGCGTGGATGGGATCTGCGCCAAGAAGCTGCACAGATCGCCGAACGGTCGGCCTCCAACGCATCTGTTCAAGCGGCGGTCTCTGCTTTTCTCCAGAGGGATCGCTTGTCATGATCCGCTTTTTACAGGTGTCCAAGACCTATCCCGGCCACGAACCTGTGTTGGAAGAAGTGGATTTTTCGGTGGGGCGGGGAGAATATATGTTCCTTACGGGGCGTTCGGGTGCAGGAAAAAGCACGTTGCTCAAGTTGATGATGGCGATCGAGCGCCCCTCCGAAGGGCAAGTCCTGATCGGAGGCCAAGATATCGCACGATTGAAAGCGTCGCAACTGCCGTATTTTCGGCGAAAGATCGGCGTGGTCTTCCAAGATTTCAAGCTGCTTCCGCGCCGAACAGTTTTTGAAAATGTCGCGTTTGTTTTGGAGATCATGGGCGTTGGTCGCAAGGAGATCGCCACGCGGGTGGAGCAGATCCTCCACGAAGTCGGTTTGGTGCATGTGGCCCACAAGCGCCCTGCGTTGCTGTCGGGCGGTGAAAAACAACGGGTGGCGATCGCACGCGCTTTGATCCACAAGCCGTTGCTGTTGTTGGCGGACGAACCGACAGGAAACCTCGATCCTGATATCGCGGGTGAGATCATGGAGTTGTTCGCCCAAGCGAACAGCCGAGGAACCACGTTGGTGGTGGCTACGCATGACGTGGCGATGTTGGAATCGCCGATGTATCGGCACTGTCGGATCTTGTATGTGGGTGGGGGAGATGTGATTGAACGCAGAGCCGCGACGGCACGGACAGGATCGTTTGATCGTCTTCCGTCGTTGGAGATCGAGGGGTTGTGATGTTGTATGCCTTGCGTCAGGCTTGGCGCAATGTTCGAGAAAGTTGGACGGTGGCGCTACAGACGTGGCTGATGATGGGGATCTCGCTGTTTGTGTTGGGCGCGTTTGCTTGTTTGTCGGTGCAAGTTGAGGCGGTGTTGGCGCATTGGGAGGGTGAGGCCCCTGTCTTGGTTTACCTCAAGACCGATATCTCAACGGCGCAGCAAAAAGCCTTGCAGGCGCGCTTGTCGGCGCGCAAAGAGATCCGAAGTGTGCGTGCGATCTCTCCAGAAGAGGCGATGCGTCGTATGCGCAAAAGTCTGGGGAAAAAGAAAGATCTGTTGAAGGGCCTAGATGTCCCGTTGTTTCCGGCTTCTTTGGAGTTGGATTTGCATCCTTGGGCGCGGAGGGAACACCTGATCGAGAAGATGAGCCAAGCGATCACGCGGTGGCGAGGGGTCCAAGAGGTGGATTATGGGCGAGAATGGTTTGCGCCGCTGTGGCAGATGGCGTATTGGGTGCGTGCGATCTTGGCGGGGGGTGGATTGTTGTTGTTGTTGTGTACGAGTTTGATGGCTGCGGGGACGATCCGTTTGAGTTTGTTGTTGCACCAAGACGAGATCGAGATCATGCGGTTGGTGGGGGCGACCGAGCGTTTTGTGCGGGGGCCTTTTTACACAGAAGGCGCAGCTTCGGGGTTTTTGGCGGCGTGTTCGGCGTTGTTGGCGTTGGTGTTGTTGTTTGGTTCGGTGGATCGGTCGTATGGGGAAAGTTTTCGGGTCTTTACTTCGCTGCCGATGCGGTTTTTGTCGGTCCAGCAGGTGGGTTGGTTTTTGTTTGGGGGCTTGATGGCGGGGATCGTGGGGAGTTGGTTGGCTTTGCTCCGCCCCCCGAAACGTCAGAAAGATCGTGCGTTATGGTGAGGGCATGGGTTGTTTTGTGCGTGTTTTGCGTGATGTGGGGTGGGCGGGTGTCTGCGCAAGAAGAAGATGCTGCGAGTCGTCAACGTCGTTTGGCGCGGTGGGGAGAGCGTTTGCGGATAGAGCGGTTGCGTTCGCGAGAAGGGGCTTTGCTTGAAGAGGTCGAGCGCTTGGATCAACGCAGGGTGGATCTGGAGCAACAGGAGCAGCTTTGGCAAAAGCGGGCCGAGGATGTGAAGAAAAAAGTGCAAGAGGCGCAGCAAGAAGTTGCCTTGCAAAAAGAGATCAGCCGTGTGATGGTGCAGACGATGCGTCCGAGGCTACGGTTGTTTTACCGCGTGTCTCGGTTGGGTCACGGTCGGATCTTGCTTGGGAGTCGGACGTTGCGGGCGATGGCTTTGCGATGGCGTTTGTTGCGGGTATTGACGGCGCACGATCTCAAGATGTTGCAGGATTATCAACAGATGCGCCGCAAAGTAGAGCAAAGTGTCGAGAAGATGGAGCGTGAAAACAGCCGACTCAAGGCGATTCTTGACAAGTTGCGCAAGCAACAAACGCAGATCCTTGGCTACAAGCGAGAAAAACAAGCGGCGTTGCAGTTGATTTACCAAGAGGCCGATCTTTACAAACGAGCCGCGCAAGAGATGCAACAGAGCGGCCAAGGGCTGACGCAGATGCTGCGGGGGGCATCGGGGCAAGCAGCAGCGCAAGGGGTGAGTGCGCTAAAAGGGCGGCTACCATGGCCGATTCAAGGATTTACGCCTTATTGCGAGCAGTACAAGTTGTACCAAGAAGGCTCATTTCGTGCGCTGCACTGCGAAAAAATGGGGCGCACGCCCAAACCTCTACGAACCCCGTTGGGTCGAGCGGGGATCACGATGGCCGTTCCGGCAGGAGCGCCGATCCAGTCGGTTGCAACGGGCCGTGTTGCTTACCAAGGTTGGCGTCGTGGGTATGGGCTTGTTTTGATCTTGGATCACGGCCATCGTTTTTATACGGTGTACGCGCACCTTTCGAGCACGGCAACGCAACAAGGCCAAGTCGTCTCTGTGGGTGAGGTGATCGGTTTAAGCGGCGCAACGGGGGCGATCAGCGGCCCTGCTTTGTATTTTGAAGTCCGTTATCCTGTGCGTCCACAACCCCCCGAAGATTGGCTTCGGGCGGTGCAGCCTCCCCAAGAAAACCCTTGAGGTTGTGGGGCAATGGAGTGATCCCCCGATGCGAAGAATGCGTGATACCTTGTTTTTCCTTGGAGGCTTGTTGGCAGGGATGTACATGGTGCGTTTCGCTTTTGGTGAGCAAGGCGACTTGTACCAGAGCCGATACAAAAAGCTCGATATCTTTGCTTCGGTGTTGAGTCATATCGAAAATGACTATGTGGATGCGGTGGATAGTAAAAAGCTGATCTACGGTGCGATCAAAGGGATGACGGATCAGCTTGATCCGTACACGGTGTTTATTCCGCCGAACTTGTACCAAGAGATGAAGGCCGATACATCGGGAGAATATGGTGGACCGGGGGTCGAGATCACCAAAAAGGGCGAACAGATCGTGGTGATCTCGCCTGTGCCGGATTCTCCTGCACAACGGGGAGGGCTGCTTGCAGAGGATCAGATCGTCCAAGTGGGGGATGTGGCTGTGCGAGGCAAGACGGTGTTTTCGGTGCGCCGACTGATGCGGGGGCGACCCGGGACGGAGGTTGTGCTTTGGGTCATGCGCAAGGGCTGGCCGAAGCCACGGCGGTTTGTGCTGATTCGTGAGCAGATCCGCGTCTTGAGCGTGGAGGCACGGATGTTGGAAAAAGGCTATTACTACTTGCGGATCAAGAGCTTTCAGGATCGGACCGAGCGGCAAATGAAGGAAGCGCTCGAACGGATGCAGCGCAAAGGTCCGATCATGGGGGTGATTCTTGATCTGCGCAACAACCCGGGGGGGTTGTTTGATCAGTCGGTGCGTGTTGCGGATCTGTTTGTCAATTCGGGTTTAATCGTGGCAGCGCGTGGGCGCAATCCGCGCAAGGTGGAGCGTGAATATGCGCACGAAAAGGGGACGTACCTGCATTTTCCGATCGTTTGTTTGATCAACGGCGGGACGGCTTCAGCGGCAGAGATCGTCACAGGAGCGCTCCAAGATCATCGGCGTGCGTTGGTTCTTGGGACGGAGAGTTTTGGCAAAGGCTCGGTGCAGACGATCATCGATCTTGCCGATGGTTCGGGACTTAAAATGACCATCGCACGTTACTATACGCCTCTTGGTCGGCTGATCCACGGAAAGCGCATCCAACCCGATGTCGAAGTCGAGATCACGGCCTCTGAAGACACACAAGTCAAAGAAGCGCTGCGCTACCTTCAGCAAAAAGCTCTCTACCAAAAAGCCCTTGGCAAGGGGCTTCCTGCCGAAATGCGCACTCGCTTTCCTGACGCGACACCCGCACAGCCCTGATCTTTCGGGCGCTCGCCAAGGATCGAATCTTCGGAAAAAAGGTGGCTCGATAGAAAGGGCTGATACGAAATTCGCCCGCAGTGTTGTCGTGAAAACGTAGGGGCAGTACCACGTAACCGCCCATGAATAGGGCGTCTACGCACGACCCTTCGATCACACATCACACGGATATCGTACGATACGATATCCGCAGGGTGTGTGATCCCAAAACGTAGGGGCAGACAGGTGTGGCTGCCCAACGATCGGGTGTCTACGCACTATCCTATGGGAACACATCACTCGGATATCGTATGACACGATATCAACAGGTAGGGAGGGTTGAGGAGGAGGGCAGGAGAAGGGACAGTCGGCGAAATTCGTGTTCAAAGGCATCGACACAGCGGTCGATATCGGGGGGATGTTGGAGGCGGACAGCATTTTCTAGGCGGATAGCGGCTTGATGAAGGGAGCCTTCACCGAGTTGGCTGCAACAGCCCTTGAGGGTGTGTGCTTCGCGCAAGGCGTTCGCGGTGTTTTTTTGTTGGAGAGCTTGTTTCAATTGGGCGAGGCGTTGGGTGGTTTCTTCGACAAAGAGCAGCACGAGGCTGTACATCAATTCGGGATCGTTGCTTGTGACTTCGCGCAGGTAGGCTGCATCGAAGATGTCGGTCGATTGGAGAAAAAGATCATCTTTGCGCATCGCGTACGGGTCTTTCCAGTCCACGGTTTGGGTGGCGGGGAGCGGGTGGCAAGTCGAGTCTTGCAGGACAAAACAGCCAAGGTATCGAGTGTTTGGGTATGGTTGTAGAGGACAACCGAACAAAACGCAAGAGATCTTACAGTTTGCGAGAAAATGTTTTGCGTCTTGTGATGTTGTGGTGGATTGTTTGAGTTCGCTTGACCAAGCGGGTCGGTTGCTTTTATGCTGCGCGAAAGACGTCTGTTTTTTGCATCTTGCGAAAGGAGGCTTGGGCTTTTGTTGTTTGGCAAAAGCACTATCCCAAGGATGAGAGAGGCTTCGTTTGGTATCGTTCCCTATTTCGTCGATGGTTATCGTTATCTGTATCTCGTTGTCCAACATCACGGCGGCCATTGGGGCTTTCCAAAAGGTCACCCAAACGATGGCGAAAGCTTTTTTCAGACGGCCCAACGGGAGTTTGAAGAAGAGACGGGGATCCGCCAGTACCAACTCGATCCGCAGCGGGCATTTGTGGAAAGTTATGTCTTTGACAAGGGTCGGACCGAAGTGGCCAAGACGGTCACTTACTATTCAGCCCGCGTTTTTTCGCTCGAAGTTCGCCTACAATCAGCAGAGATCAACGATCATCGTTGGTTACCTTTTGAGGACGCGATTAAGCAGCTGACATTCGACGGGAGCAAACAAGTCCTTGTCGAAGTGCGCAACGTGATTGAACGATATTAAGCATCGGAAAGGTTTGTCAGACGTGTCGAGAGAAGAGAGTGGGCAGGTTCGATCTCGGATGGAGTTTCGTGTGCGGTATGTGGAGACCGATCAGATGGGGGTAGTGCATCACGCATCATATCTGGATTGGCTTGAAGAAGGCCGCATGGACTATATGCGCAAGCGTGGGTTGTCGTACGCAAAGATCGAAGAGATGGGGTTTTTCTTGCCGGTGGTGGAGTGCAAAGTGCGTTATTTGGCTTCTGCACGTTTTGAGCAGGAGCTTGTGTTGTTTTCGTGGATCAAAGAGATCCAGCCGTTGATGGCGTTGTTTGCGTATCGTTTGGAGGACAAGGCCAGCGGTCAGTTGTTGTTAACGGGACATACAAAACACGTCTGTGTGACGCGTTCAGGGGAAGTTCAAGAGATCCCGTATGTGTGGGTCGAATCTCTCGCCCCCGAGTTGTTGGGGGCAAGAGATCTCGAACACAACGATTGAACGTTCGGAGCGAGACGATATCCGAGTGATCTGTGATCGTCGGAGAGTGCGTAAGTACACGATTCTTGGGCGGCCACGCCTTGCTGCCCGACACCTTTACGATAACGCAACGGGCGGATCTCGTGTGGGTGGCATTCGCGTTTGATGCGGAATGTTCGGATGCGCGGGGGGTAGCGTTCGATGCGGAATGTTCGGAAGTGTTGGGGGAAGTGTAGAGAACGGGGTCTTGTGCATCGCACGGTAGCGTTCGATGCGGAATGTTCGGAAGAGTCGAGGGGGCGTTCGATGCGGAATGTTCGGAAGAGTCGAGGGGGCGTTCGATGCGGAACGTTCGGAAGAGTCAGGGGTTAGCGTTCGATCAAGATCGCGGCTCCCATGCCACCACCCACGCAGAGCGTAGCGAGACCGATGTGGAGATCGCGTCGTTTCATTTCGTAGAGTAGGGTGGTGGTGATGCGGCAGCCTGTCGCTCCGACGGGATGGCCGAGAGAGATGCCCGAACCGTTGACGTTGGTGATATCGCGGTTGAGTTCGAGGCCCTTTTCACAAGCGAGATATTGTGCAGCGAAAGCTTCGTTGACTTCGATCAGTTGGAGGTCGGCGAGGCTTTTGCCTGCGCGTTGAAGTAACTTTTTGACCGCAGGGACGGGGCCGTAGCCCATGCGTTCGGGTTCAACACCAGCTTTGCTGTGGGCGGTGATCTTGGCCAAGACAGGTGCGCCAAGGCTGCGAGCGCGTTCTTCGGACATCAGCACCATCATTGCGGCTCCGTCGTTAATGCCTGAGGCGTTGCCAGCGGTGACGGTTCCGTCTTTTTTGAAGGCGGGTTTGAGTTTGGCGAGTGTTTCGCGGGTGGTGCCACGGCGGGGATGTTCGTCAGTTTTAATGATCTGCTCGCCTTTGCGGGTTTTGTGGATATAAGGGTGGATCTCTTCTTGAAATCGCCCTGCGTCGATGGCTGCGATGGCGCGTGTATGGCTGGTTTCAGCGAGGATATCTTGTTCTTCGCGGCTGATGGAGAACTCTGTGGCGAGGTTTTCTGCCGTGATGCCCATGTGGAAATGCCCGAGCGGATCGGTCAATCCTTCGAGCAAGGCGTCCGTGGCTTGAAGGTGCCCCATGCGCCCGCCCCAACGGGCCTCTTTGAGTACATAGGGGATGTTGCTCATATTTTCGACGCCGCCCACCAAGACTGCTTCGGCATCGCCTGTCATGATCTGCTGCATCCCGCTGAAGATCGCCTGCATACCCGAAGCGCACTGACGTTGGATGGTCATTCCTGTGGCGGTGTGGGGGATACCTGCCTTGAGTCCGATCACGCGGGCGATATTGATCTCGTCGGTGCGCATCATACAATGCCCGAGGATCACGTCTTCGATCAGCGCTGGATCGATCTGTGCGCGCCGAAGGGCTTCTTTGGCGATCTCCGTTCCCAACTCACTCGCCGAGATATCTTTGTAGATGCCTCCAAACGAACCGATCGCCGAGCGTACCGCTGACACGATCACGGCATTCTTGAATCCCATCGAGACTTCTCCTTTTGCGTTTGTTTAGCGATAATCGCGGGTGACGTGTACTTTGATCGAGAAGAGGTTGTAGAAGTATTTGGCGGTCCACAGCAGGCCGGAATTTTGATCGTGTGAGGTGTCGGTGGCAAAGTCTTGATACCAGACACGCAAGACGCGCTTTGTACGGGCTTTGCGTGAATTAAGATCAAGTCCTGCGACACCTTTGTCCCACATCGCGTAAGGATCGGAGACATCGTTGGTTTCAGCGGTGTGGAGGCTGATGTGTCCGCCGTCTTGGTATTCGCCAAAAGCAGCGACGTCATCAACGTGCTGCGAATAAAAACGGATGAAGTCTTCTTTTGTCCCGATCCAGCCGCCGCTTTGCATGAGTGTTTTGTGAGCGGGCGAGCCTTTACGGAAGAATTGAGCCATGGTCTGATCGACAAAGTAGCGTTTTCCGTCGAGGTCAAAGTAGGTGAGCATGTGCATGGTGCGGGGCTGAAAGAGGTGAGCGGATATGCCCATCCGGGTGAGATAAGCGGCGCTATAAGCTGCGCCGATGTGGCAGTAGCTACCGTCCAAAGGGAATCCCATCGAGATCATGCGTGGGATCGAGCGGCGCAAATAGGCGCGTATCTTGTGGAGGGTGTCTTGTTTTTGCGGATGTAACGCACGTACGTTCGATGTACCCGATGTTTTTGCAACAGGGTATGCCCGGCTGTGTGGCCTTGGTGGGCTTGGTTTGGCTTGAGCGGGAGGGGGTGTAGCGTGCGTGGGGTGGAGCAAAAACAGGAGCGAGAGCAGGAAGGTGGTGTTCATCGATTTTAGCGGTTGGCTTTCGCGTTGCGTTGTCTTTTGACGTTGGCTTGGGTTTTGGCGTTTTGTTGGATGACGGTACCGCGTGCTCTATTTTTTGCGGTGCGTTGTTTTACGGAACGTTGTTTGGCGTTGCGTTGGTTGATGGCCTTTGTGGCGCGTTGTTTGGAGACGCGTTGAGCGGAACCTTTGGAGGCGCGTTGTTTGGCGATGCGTTGTGCGCTTTTGGCGTTGCGCTGTTTGGTGATGCGTTGGTTGGCGGTTTTGGAGCGGCGTTGCTTGGTGCGACGTTGGTTGGCGGTTTTGGAGCGGCGTTGTTTGGTGATGCGTTGGTTGGCGGCTTTGGCACGGCGTTGCTTCATGGAGCGTTGGTTGGCGGTTTTGGCACGGCGTTGCTTCATGGAGCGTTGGTTGGCGGTTTTGGCGCGACGTTGTTTGGCGATGCGCTGGCCGTTTTTGGAGGCGCTTTGTTTGAGGCCCTTGGCGCGGCGTTGTTTGGAGGCGCGTTGCGCTTTGTTTGCGGCGTTTGAGCGTTTGGCGTTGCGCTGTTTTTCGACGCGCTGTGCGGTGTTTATGTTGCGCCGTCGGGCCTCTTTGGCGCTGCGTTGTTTGGAGGTACGTTGTGCGGCTTTTGCGTTGGTTTGGTTGTTGCCTTTTGCTGCGCGTTGTTTGGCGCGGCGTTGCGTTGCGTTTTGGGCTTGTGCGGAAGCGGCAAGCAACACAGCAAGGAAAGCACTTGAGAGAAGGGAAAGCATGAACTTTTTCACGGAGGGCTCCTTTGGTTGAGGATCGGTCTTGACATCTTTTCTCGGGGCGAGCCGAGAGAGTGGCGAAGTGAGCGGAAACACACGCATGGACGGACACAGCAACGAGCGACGATGCAAAGCGTGGATGCGTGGGAAATCCTTGGGTGGAGAGACGCGAGGGCGTTTGGGTTTATTCACAACAAGATGCGGGTCGTTTTGTTGGGGTGGATTTTAGGGCTGAGTCGAGGGAGCGGTGGTCGGAGCGGATGTAGGGGACTCCGGCGAGTATTGGGTGTATGTCGGAAGGCCTTGTGAAGTCCATTGGGTCCAAAGCCCTTGGCGGGTGCCTTCGTGCCAAAGGCCGATGCTTTGGGGTTTTGCGTCGGGGTACCATGTTTGCCAAAGCCCATGAGGCGTGCCGCGTCTCCACGCTCCAAGAGAGCGGCGTGTTGCGTTGGGGTACCATGTTTCGCTGAGCCCTGAGAGTTCGTTGTTTCGATAATAGCCGCGAAACAGTAAGGTTCCTTGGGGGGACCATTCCTTCCAGATACCCGAGCGTTTGCCTTGTTGGTAGAAGGACTCTTTGGCGATTTGGCCGTTGGGATGCCACTCTTGCCATTGGCCCTGTTTTTTTCCTCGGTGCCAAGTGCCTTGTTCACGGGGGGTTCCGTCGGGATACCATGTTTCCCAAGGGCCATGCTTTTCGTTGTTGTGGTGGTGGGCCATCGCTTGGGGGGTTCCGTCGGGATACCAGAGTTGGCTGAGGCCGATTTGTTTGCCTTTGCGGAATCGGTAGACGGCTTTGGTGTTTCCGTTTGGCCAGTAATGGGTCCATACGCCGTCTGCATCGCCTTCATCCCAGTGATCAATCGCTTTGCGTGTTCCGTTTGGGTACCAGTGAAGCCAGCGCCCGAATAACTGGCCGCCTTGCATGGAGCCTTGATCTTTTTTGTTTCCGTTGGGCCAGCGATGGGTCCACACGCCGTCAGCGTGGCCGTTCTTGTAAGCACCAACGGAAGCGAGTTTTTGGTTGGGATGCCATGTCTTCCAAGTGCCGGATGGAAGGCCGTGTTCGTAGTGCTGCACAGCTTTTGGGCCTCCATTGGGATACCAGATCCTCCATGTTCCGTGCTTGTGGTTGTGATGCCAAGGTCCGCGATATTGGAGGCGCCCGTTGGGGTACCATCGTGTTTCGACACCGTGTTTTTGGCCGTAGATGTAGGGAGTTTGTTGTTTGAATTGCCCGTTGGGGTACCAGATCTGCGTGAGCAGGTGTGGCTGTCCGTTGATGTAGTCGGTCATAACGCCATGAGGACTGCTCGGTGCGTTGACCGTTGGTGTTCCAGTTCTGCCAACGCCCGTGGCGTTCTCCGTAGAACCAGTCGCCTTGTGTTCGGCTGCCGTCAGCGTGGCAAGTGACGAATACACCGTATTTTCGGTCATTTTGAAGAGAGGGAGTTTGAGGGATGCAGATGGCGGGACGAGAGGTGGGACGAGAGGTGGGACGAGAGGCGGGACGAGAGGCGGGACGAGAGGCGGGACGAGAGGCGGAACGGGAGGCGGGTGGTTGAGCATACGAAGGCCGAAGCTGGAGAGTGAAGAGAAAAACCAGCGAGAGGCCGAGTGCGAAATGAAGGCGCTGTTGCAAGGTGATCCTCCGTCTGTGGGGCGTGTTGTTTCGGTGCTTGCCAAAACAAGCCCGCTCGCTTTAAGGGCGGGCTGTGGACGATGGTTTGTTGAGCAGAGCGGCGAGATGAGATTCGAGATGTTGGACGCGGGCTTCGAGATGAGCGATGCGGTCGCCGACGGCGCGTTCGAGATACTTGCCTGTGATATCGACTTCTAAGTTGGCGTAGTATCCGACGCCTTGGGAGCCGATCACGGTGGCGCTTTGGGTGTGCGGGATCAGCGTGACGGAAAAGGAGTCGTGTTGGGTGTGGACGACGGTTAGACTGGCTCCATCGACGGCGACATACCCTTTGGGGACGATGTAGCGCATCACCTCAAGGGGAGCGCGGAAGGTGTAGTTTTGGGCGTCTCCTTCGGGGGTTTTGTCGATGACTTCGATGGTGGTGTCTACGTGGCCTTGTACATAGTGCCCACCGACAGGGCGATCAGGGCGCAAGGCGCGTTCTAGATTGACGGGCGATCCGACGCGAAGTGTACTGAGGTTGCTGCGTTTGAGCGACTCGGGGACGACATCCACGCAAAAGGTGGAGGGGGTGAGGAAGATCACGGTGAGGCAAACGCCGTTGACAGCGATGCTATCGCCGATTTGCGTTCCATCGAGTGCGCGGGCTGCGTCGATGGTCAAGCGGATGCCTGTATTTTGTGGTTCGATATGGCGGATAAATCCGAATTCTTCGACGATTCCACCGAACATGAAAAGGCTCCTTGATTTGGGATGGCTTGGTGTCGAGGGTGTGGGTGCGTGATAAGGGTGTTTGCAGAGGTACCACAAGGATACGAAATCCGAGAAATGTGTGATCGCGTGACTGCCCTATTCTTGGGCAGTCACGGGGGGCTGCCCCCATAGGCGTTAGGTTAAGCGCTTGTTGGCCCCCCCACCCCAGCCCTCCCCCGTGAACAGGGGAGGGAGCGAAAGTCGGAAGCAGCGGGGATTTTGTTTTTTCATGACACACGCTGTATGCACGACGCGCTGTATGCACGACGCGCAGACGCTGCCCGTTCCAACTTCCCCCCGTTCACGGGGGGATTGAGGGGGGGCGACAAAAGAAACGGCGATCATCCTCGACCCTCCGGTGTTTCCACCTTAACCTAGCGCGTATGGGGGCTGCCCCTACGTTTTACGATCACGCAAGGGGCGGATTTTGTAGGGTTTGGGGGGGCGCTGGGTCCAATGCTCAAATATTTTTGAGGTGGTGTGGCCGCAGGAAGGTACAGTTCCGCCTCTACCCATTGCGCCTGATGCGGGTCGTTGGGCATCTCCGCACGAAGGCAAAGCCGTTGCGTGTCAACGGATGTTAAAGTGCGATGCTTTGGCCGGGATCGAGGATCACGACTTCACATTCGGGAGAGTGGGCGCTGACGGCTTTTCCAAAGGCGTTGGGATCTTGGACGATGTAGCCGAAGGTGTTGTAGTGGATGGGGAGGACGTAATGAGGTGAGAGAAATTCCACAGCACGAGCGGCATCTTGGATGCCCATCGTAAAATTGTCTCCGATCGGCAGGATGGCAAAGTCGAGTCCCTCTTCGCCGATCAGGGTCATATCTTTAAACAAAGCCGTATCTCCCGCGTGATAGATCACTTTTCCTTCGATGTAGAGCAGGAGGCCACAAGGAACACCACCGCTCGAACCGTCGGGCATGGTGGAACTGTGGTGAGCGATGGTCATCTTGAGGCGGCCAAACGGGAAGGAGAAAGAACCACCGCAGTTCATGGGGTGGATCTTTTCGACACCGTTCTTTTGGGCGTACGTGGCGACTTCGTAGTTGCCGATCACGGTGGCTCCTGTGCGTTTGGCGATGGCTTCGGTATCTCCGTAGTGATCACCGTGTCCGTGGCTGAGCAGGATATAATCCGCGTGGATATCTGTCGCAGAGATCGGCGCGAGTGGATTGCCAGTCAAGAAGGGGTCGATCAGTAGGTGCGTTCCGTTGGTTTCGATCAGCACGCATGAGTGTCCGTAAAAGGTGATCTTCACTAAAAAAGCTCCTTTGTCTTCGTGAGCCGCAGCCAAAGAGGTTCGCATGAAAAAGCACAGGCATGGGCCGTCGGGATGGTCTTCGCGGGAAGGCACGTTTTTTTTGCAATCGTTCGTGAACAAAGAGACCCACACAGCGGCGATCTGTTGCTCGCTTTGTGGGCGCATCCTATCACTCGTTGCATGGAAAGCAAAGAGGTTCGTTTGTTTTGTTTTTCAAAACACGAGTTTTTGGGATGGGGGGGAATTAATTCACGATGAATGTTTGGAGAGAGGGGAAGGTTTGAAGAGGAAGGGAAGAGAGCCAAGAGAGGGAGGCTTACCAACGATCGCGATCGCGACCGCCACCACCACCGTAGCCACCACCACCGCCGCCACCGTAGCCGCCACCGCCGCCACGACGATTGCCACCGCCGCCACCGCCACCGCCGCCACCGGAACGGGGGGGACGCTCGCGGGCTTCGTTGACGGTGATTTGACGGCCATCCAATTGAGTGCCGTTGAGGCCGTCGATGGCCTTCATGGCATCGTCATCATTGGCGAAAGTCACAAAGCCAAAGCCACGGGAACGACCGGTTTCACGATCGGTAATGACTTTCACTTCGTCGACTTGGCCGTATTCTTGGAAAGAGGCGAAGAGAGTGTCTTCGTTGGTTCCCCAGCTCAAACCACCGACATAGAGTTTTTTGGACATGGATACGAGACTCCTTACTTAGGCATTGCGTCGAGAATCTTTGTTCTAACGAGAGAGCAATGCAGATCCTGAAAAATCACAAACCAAGAAACGTAGTGCTAAGCGGGGCTCTCGTAGAAACATCAGAAACCATTCTAGAAAGAAGCTCGCATCAGACATCAGGGTATCTTTGGGGTTTGTGCCTGTGACCAAAACTTGATCACGGTTAAGGCATATAACACAGAAAGATCACAAGCGCAATGCTTTTCTTTGAAGTTGTTGTGATCGTGGGGTATGAGTGGAGAAGCAAGGGTGAAGGAGATCGGCGAGCGCGTCAAGGAACAGAAAGGGGCAAAAAGGGTGCGAAGAAAGCTAGACAAACAACAAGTTGCGGAGATCTTTGCGGAGTGCGCGATGTTGTTGGAACTCAAGGGCGAGAATCCTTTTCGGATCCGATCTTTTGTGAACACAGCGCGCCAGTTGCGGGCGTTGGAGGGTGATGTGGGGGAGATGCTCGCGACGGGAGAGATCGCGCAGGTGAGCGGGATCGGAAAGGGGACGATCGAACGGTTGGAGGAGATCGCCAAAACAGGTACGTTGGCGGAGTATGAGGCATTAAAGCAAGCGTTTCCAGCGGGCCTTTTGGAGATGTTGAAGGTGCCGGGGTTGGGATCCAAAAAAGTGCGGGCGTTGTACGAGCGTTTGCAGATCAGCAGTTTGGGGGAATTGGAGTATGCTTGTCGAGAGAATCGTTTGTTGGCTTTGGAGGGATTTGGCGTAAAGACCCAAGAAAATATCTTAAAAGGGATCGATCACGTCAAGCGGTTTCAAGGCCGATTTTTGGTGAGTGTAGCGCGGCGTGTGGCGGAGCGTTTTTTGTTGGAGTTGCGCGGGTTGGTCGAAGTGGAGAGGGCGGAAGTTGCGGGGAGTTTGCGGCGTTGGAAAGAGACTGTCAAGGATGTGGATCTGGTGGTGGCGACTTGTGAGGCTACGAAAGTGATGGACTGGTTTGTGGGGCATGAGTGGGTGGCCTCGGTGGTGGGGCATGGTCCGACCAAATCAAGTGTGGTGTTGGGCAATGGATTACAAGTGGATCTGCGGGCGGTTTCGCGAGAGCAATACCCGTATGCGTTGATGCACTTTACGGGGAGCAAAGAACACAACACCGTGATGCGCGGAAGGGCGAAGGATCGGGGGATGAAGCTGAATGAGTACGGCCTGTTTCGGGGGGAAGAATTGGTGAGATGCGAAGACGAAGCGGCGATCTATCGTGCGTTGGATCTGTATGAGATCCCGCCGGAGATGCGAGAGGATCAGGGAGAGTTTGAGCGGGCTGTGGAGCCGTTGGCGACGTTGGTCACGCGGGAGTCGTTGCGTGGGGTGTTTCACGCGCATACTACAGAAAGCGATGGATCGGCGCGTTTGGAGGAGATGGCGGAGGCTTGTCGAGCCCGAGGTTGGTCTTACTTGGGAATAAGCGATCACAGCCAAAGTGCGCACTATGCGAATGGATTGACGGTGGAGCGCGTCTTGCGCCAACACGAAGAAGTGGAGGCGTTGAACCAGAAGTGGTCCGATTTTGTGATCTTGAAGGGGATCGAGTCGGATATCTTGGTGGATGGGTCGTTGGATTATGGGGAGGATATCTTGGCGCGTTTCGATTTTGTGATCGCATCGGTACATAGCCATTTCAAGATGACAGAAGAGGCGATGACGGCTCGGATCATCAAAGCGATCGAGCATCCTGCCACAACGATGTTGGGCCATCCAACGGGGCGTTTGTTGTTGTCTCGTGAAGGCTACCCGTTGGAGATGACCCAGATCATCGACGCAGCGATCGCGCATGGTGTGATCATCGAGATGAACGCCAATCCTTATCGTTTGGATATCGATTGGCGATTTTTAGCGAAGGCGTGCGCACGTGGGTTGTTGGTAAGTATCAACCCAGATGCCCATAGCATCGAAGGTTTAGAGGATGTTGTATTTGGTGTAGGCAGCGCAAGGAAGGGGGGGTTGGTTCCTGCGCAGGTCTTCAATACATGGCCGCGAGAAGAAGTGCAGCGATGGTTGGTTGCGCGAAAAAGGCGCGCAATCGGCGAAGCGGACGCTTGAGGCGGATGGGCGGGATGTTGGGTTGGTTGGGGGAGTGGGTGCGTTGAGCGGATGTTTGAGGCGGATGGACGGGTGATGCGAGATCCGCCCGTTGCGTGATCGTAAAACGTAGGGGCAGACAGGTGTGGCTGCCCAACAATCGGGCGTCTACACACTATCCTACGGGAACACATCACTCGGATATCGTATGATTTAGCTGTGGGTGTTGCTGTTGACGTGGATGTGAGGGGACAGCGAATCATTTTGGTTGCGCAGTTCGATCACTTGATCGGCGCGTCCTTGGGTGAGGTAGGCGGTGAGATCCACGCCAGCTTCTTTGAGTTTGGCGAGGTAGGCGACGTGTTGTTCGTACTGTCGGCGTTGGGCTTCTTGTTGTTGGAGGGTGTCTTGTTCGCGCTGTTGGCGTTCGCTTTCGTGTTGTTCTTGGAGGAGTTGGAGCTGTTGTTGGTGTTGTTTTTGTTGGATCGAGAGGTTGTGTTCTTCGCGCTTTTGTTGGAGTTCGAGATCGTGCTGGTGCTGGTTGCGTTGTTGGAGTCGAGCGTTGGTGTTGCGTTCAAAGTCGCGTTTTTGCTTAAAGTCTGCGAGTTCTTGGGCTTGGTTTTCGGTTTCGCGTTCGAGTTTAAGTCGTGTGCGGGCTTCGATCGCTTGTTCGTGCATGGCTTGTAGCGCGAGGGTGGTGGAATAGCCGCGATAGACGATCTTGCGGATGCGATAGCCGACTTGTTCGGCTCGATCGTTGAGTTGGCTGTAGCTTTCGAGTTGGTTGAGCAGTTCTGTGCGGGCTTTGAAATCCTCGAAGCTGTAGCGGCCAACGAGATCGATCACATCAGAAGAAGTCGCATTGATGAAATCGCCGATCGGATCGTGGGTTTCATCAAGCATCTTTTCGACGTTGATCATCTCAAAGAACAACATCAGTTTGATGGTCAACACAACATCATCGGCAGTTCGGACATCTTCGACGTCATGGTACATCTGATCGGGCATCAACCAGAGTTTTTGGAACGTGAGTGCCCCGGGATATTTTTTGTAATCCGCTCCACGCGAGCCGTGCCAACTGAAGGTGTGGAGCCATTCACCGGGCTTGGGGACAAAAGAGGCCGGACCCGTCACGATACGGCGCTTGACTTGGTTGATATCGCCGCTGAGATCCGAAGCGTACACCACGATGGCTTCTTTGGCGGCGATCTGAAGGGCCTCTTCTTTTTCGATGTTGGCGTGGATGCGGGGATCAAACCAGACCTTGACGGGACCGGCGATGTGTTCTTGCGAGCCGTCGCGTTTGCGAACGATCAAAAACTCTCCCGGATAGGCGGTGTATTGGGAAAGAACTTGGGTTTTCTTGCCCCACGACCAGACGCGCTGTGGACCGTCGATCAGCTCGCCGCGTCCGTTTTTGTCGGTAAGAAGAACGCGTTGTCCTTCGGGGATGGTATGAAAAAAAAGACCCATCTCGACCTCCATACGGTGGCTAAGGGCTGTGTTGTTGGATTTGGGAGCAGGAGGGAGGTGTCGTCCTGTATGCGGATCGATCGCGATATGCCGTCCTCCAGCGTTGTTTGCAAAAGGGGCGTCGTGTTGGCCTGCGGGAGCTGCGCGGAGATTGGGGAGGGCTTGGATGCCCACACGTGTCTGGTGGGCGCTTGCGTAATCGTAGCTCTCGTTTTCTTGGTTGAGGCGTTGGATCGCCGCGTATTCGTCCGCACGCATCTGTTCAAACGGATTGGCCGCGCTCAACGACTGGACGCCGACAAGGGTATTGGGGCGGCGGGGAGCATTGTAGACGGCTTGTTGCGCTTGCATGAAACCGTCTTCGTTGTAGGCGTTGTCGTTCCCGATGTTGCTTGTGAGGCTGCTTGAGGCGTGAGAAAGCGAATCGACAGCTTCTTGGAGGGCGCCTGCTTTTTTTAGCATGCGGTATTTGTTCATGTTGGCCTCTCTACGGCTTGCCTTCTCGTGGGAAAGGGGTATGATTCGGGCTTCTTTGTGTCGAAAGGATCGACGTTTGTTGATGGATGCCTAGGGCCGTTGGGTTCTGGGAGCCATACAAAACCGAGGGTTGGAGAAGATCGTGTTGTTGCACCATCGGGCGCAGGTTTGTCAAGTGGAGGCTGTTTGGGGGTTGGTTTGTGTCCAACGAAAGCGCGTGTTTTGGTGGGGTTTGTTGTGTGTGTGTGTGTGGTTGGGGTTCGAGGGCAGTAGCGCTGCGTGGGTGTTGCGGGGGATTCAGGCAAGGCCCTCGATCCAAGCCCGTCTACTCGATGGACGCGGCGTTTCAGCGATCTTTCATAAACCACAGACACAATTGAAGCTTCGTGTCACCCATGTGACGGGCGAATTTGCTCCGAGCATCTTAGAGATCCAGCCTGTTTCGATGGCGACGCGGTGTTCGCGTTTTCGTTCGGTGTTGGAACTGCGTTATCGGGGCCAGCGATGGCATTATTTTTCCGAGGCTCCCGCAGCGTTGTTTTTGCGCTTTGGTGGAGAGGGCGGGCTGCATCTGGCAGGAGAAGGGCAGGTCTGGTTGGCGGGAAGGTCGCCTTTTTGTGGGGATGATCTGTGGGGTGATGTGCCGACTACAGGGATTCCTGTGTGGGCTTTGCGTTCGGGGTGGTCACGCGGAAAAGCCTTGGCGTTGTGTCGCCTACGCGAGGGGGATCAATGGGCGGAAGGCTGGTCCGATGGAAAGCGTTGTTATGCGACGTTTGGGTCGGGAAATCCGCCTCTTGTGCAAGGCTCTTTTCAAGTGTTGTTGGTGAGTGCGCGGGATTTTTTTTGGGGGCTTCCGACGCATAAGCCTTACCAATTTTTGCGCTACGACAAGAAGGTTGCGAGCCAGATCGGCTCGTTGTGTCGGGCTTCTTGGGGAGGCGGTATGTTTGTGGGTCACCACCAAGGGGGGCGTTGCTGGTTTGTGGTGAAAAAGCGTGTGCGTTCTGTCGGCGTGTATGAGCAGCTTTGGCCTGCGGGTTTGTATCCGCTTTCCAAACGTGCGGGTGATGCGGGAACATGGACGAAAAAAGAACAGGCTTTTTTGTTGTATCGGCGCAGGTGGAAGGGGCGGCGTTGGGGATCCTCCCAACAGGTGGGCGAACTGGTCTTGCGCGATATCCCCGATGCAAAGGGACAAATCGTGCGCTTTTGGGATAGCCTGCGATGGTCCCGAAACGGAGTTCCGCGTAGTGTGGAGAGCGATGCGCGTTGTTATGCCGATGCTATCGCGGGAATGCGCAACGCAGCGATCCGTGTGGAAAGCCCCGTAGGCAGGGTGTCTTTTTCTCTACGGCAAGCGCGCAAACGGTTGTGGATCAAGGCGCGAGGGAAAGAGCACGCCCTACCCGCGCACCATCCGATGATTACGGCATGGGGGCGGTGGCGCGTCTTGGTGCATCTGCCGTTTGAGGTCGGATCGCACACGATCTTGTCGTATCTGGATCTACGGACGATGCGTGTGGTTCAGCGCTTGTACGCGTATGCAGGGCGCGAGCGGCTGGAGGGGCATGGTCAGGTTCATCGGATTCAAAGTGCCGAGGGTCGCGAAGTGGTGTGGGTTTCTCGGTCGCGTGTTTTGTTGCGCGTTGAGATGGATGGTGGGGCGCGTGTGATGGTGCCTGCTCCTTGAGGTGGCAGATGGCTTCTCTCCGATGGGGCTTTCGGTTCCGCCGTCTGTTCGTCGAGAGTGCACATTGCTCCTTGAGGTGGCAGAAGGCTTCTCTCCGATGGGGCTAGGGCAGCGTCTGCAAGACGCGAACGATCGGGTAGCGGTTGAGATCGCGCTCGTGGTAGGGCGAGCGTTTGTAGAGGTACTGTAGCCGTCGAAGAGCATCGGAGGCAAACGCGGGTTCTTTTTGAAGCTTTTCTTGATATTTTTTCTTCAAAAGTGGATCTTTTTCTAAAAGCTGTTGTGCTGTTTTTTCAAAAAGATAAGGAGAAAAATATTCTTTTTGTTGAAAGATGGTCTGAAAGAATCCCCATCGCAGAAACGAGTCTTGGGCTTCGGGTTCCAGCATCTCAAGGATGTAGCGGACAAAAGGTTGGCGCGTGGAGACCCAGACATCGCCTTTTTGAGCGAGGTATTCGCGGGTGATCCAGCGCGTTTGAAAGGACGTGAGCAACATCCGCCCTTCGTAGGGGCGTGAGGCCCAACGCGGCTGAGAGAAGAAGGCTTGTTGTACGCGGAAGCGTGTGGGCTTTGTGATCCGTGTGATCTGGACACGATTGGCTTGCAGCCGTGTGATCACATCGTACCATGCGCGGGGGATCAGATATCCTGTTGGGATATCGATGGTTCGGGCGGGGACGATATCGTCGAAAAAGGGGAGAGTGAAGGTGACGGGTTGCGTGCGATCGTATTGGATCCATCGGCCTCCTGATGCGCTCCCTTGTGTGCGTTTGTAGGCATAGCCCAAAAACTCGACAGGTCGGGACTTTTCCGTTCGCTTCCAATGCAGGACGTAGCGTTTGCTGTACGCGCTTTGTTGATCCGCCAGTATCCGCGCTTTTCGCAGTGCTTTGGCGTGTTGGTCGGCGTATTCGAGCGTGTGGCGCATCAAGTGATAGGTCGCCATGACGCGAGTGCGAAAGTCTTTGAGCATATGGGCTTCGCTCAGCAGAGTGATGGTGTTGAACAGTTCGCCGTAGCCTGTGGAAAAGCGCGGCGGTGGAACGCCCCGTAGGATGCCGCTTTTGATCTCGTCACCTTTTTTGTACATCACATAAGGACAGATCGGATAGCCGAGCGCTTTCATCTGTTTCGCGAGGTAGGGCTTGAGTTCTTGGCCGACCCATCGGCGCAACGGGGCTGCGACGTTAGGGAGTTCGGAGATCAGGTAGGTCATGGGGTACTGGTAGTCCGCGCCGTTGGTGGTGTGGTTGTCGATCAGGATGTGGGGCGACCACCGATGAAAAGCCTTGTAGAAGGAGCGCATATTGGCGGTGTCGGCTTTGGTGAAGTCGCGGTTGAGGTTGTAGCCGCGTGCGTTGGCGCGAAAACCCATGCGTGCGGGGCCTTCTTGATTCACCCGATTGTAGGGGTGAAAGCGTGCATGGCCGCCCACGTTAAACACAGGGATCGTCACGAAAGTGAGATGGTTGAGTTGTGCGGGATCCTTCATCCGAAGCAAGAGATCCCGCACCAACATCTGTGTCGCGTCGATGCCGCAGACTTCGCCTGCATGGATGCCGTTGAGAACAAACAGGATCGCGTGATCTTTAGGGGGGCGGCGCGCTCGGTGGGCGTCTGGGTGCTTGGAGACCACGACAAGTTCGAGCGGGGTTCCGTGATCGGTTTGGCCGATCTGTTCGATGTGGATGTGGGGGCTTGTCTGCGCAAGTCTCCGATAATAGGGCATCACAGACGAAGGATGAACGCTTTCCCAAAACCGCGTCTGTTCGGCGTGTGTGACGAAGATCGCGGGACGTGTGGTGGGAAGACTTCGGAGCGTCGGGGCGTTTGTGTGCAGCGGAACGGCTTGATGAGGGACGCTCAGCAAGGGCCTTGAGGTCGGAGAAAGGCGAGAGATCGTGCGTTTTGGAGGACGTTTGTCAACGGCGGCAGGCGGAGCGTTCGTCAAGTCGGGCGGATGTGTAGGGGGAGCCGCTTGGATCGCCGATATATCGAGTCTTCCCAACAGAAGCCCCATGATCACCGCCAATGCGACGCGAAAAAGTTTCGGATGCGGCGTCGTCCATGATCCGAGAGCGGTGCGCTCAAAACGCCCGTGCGATCGGCTGTCATCGCCCTTTTCTTGGGCAGCTACCGAGGGCTGATCCCGGATGTTTGATAACACACTTGGCGGATATCGTATAAGGCTTTTGCAATGTTGCGCAGAGAATAGAAGGGGAGTTGTTGATCGTTCCAAGGTTACGTCGGGAGAAAAAAGGCATCGCATACATAAGACTCCATCAGGAAAAAACATATTGACTTTGTGCGGGATCTTGTTCGTCTTTGGGGCTTCTCGGTGAGCGTTCCTGTGCTGCGTTGCGAAAGGCTGTCTTTGTTGAAAAAAGCAATCCTGTGATGCGGTTTTTTACATCAAATCCATCCGATCCAAGCCAAACAAAAAACGCGGATATCCCAAGGGCGATCCGCTGACGCACGTCCTATCCAGCGTCTGGACGCGCTGAGACAGGTCTCTCGGCCTTGACCTTGTTGCGCGATGCGTTAGCTTTGCTTGCCTTTTGGGTCGCTGAGGTGTGGGGTGCGTGCGGCCTTTGTTGGCTCGGCGGTCCAAGGGTCTGTGCGGCCTTTGCTGCTTTGGCGGTTCAAGGGTCTGTGCGGCCTTTGTTGGCTCGGTGGTTCGAGGATGCGAAGTGTCTCGCAAAGCCCAAACAAACGTCTCCTTTGCACAAACCTGCACAAAAGGCATACGCTTTGCTAACGCCCGCCGCCCCAGTATCCCGCACGTCGCCTCAAAAGGCAACGCGCTTTTGTCGCTCTCGCGTTGCTTTCTTTGCACCGATCAACACGGTGCTTCCTTTGTTCGGCTTGTTTCGTACGCAGCATAACAGAGGATCGAGAAGGCGCGGTTGAAAGGAGTTTTCTATGAAAAAGGGACGTTATTTCAAATGGTTAAGCTTGCTTTTGAGCGTATTGATTTGGGGGGGGATCGCCCAAGTCGATGCCAAGCCTCCCGCCTCTTCTCTTCCTTCGATAGAGAAAAAGCCTCTTGAAAAAAGGCTTCTTGATAAAAAGCCTATAGGAAAGCAGCCTTTACAAAAAGAGTCTGCTCGCTTGCCTGAGTTTCTTTGGCTGCCGACGCCGCTTGTTTCACCTTTGCCATCAAAGCAAAAACCTCAGACCTCACGACACAAACCCCCACACCCGCCTTATCTTCGCGGTAGCGCACCAAAGCCGATCGTGCACGTTGCCGTCCCTCATCCTTCTGCTCTCCCCACCAAGGCCACACAGCCGCCCGTTGTGAACGTCTCTCCCACCAAAACAGCGCAGCCGCCCGTTGAGATCGTCTCTCCCACCAAAACAGCGCAGCCACCCGTTGCGAACGTCTCCCCCACGAAAGCTACACAGCCGCTTGTTGCGCATCCCACCAAGAAAACGAACACTCCGAATTCAATCAAGAGAACGGATACTACGAAGCCTGCGGAGACGGAGATGACCGCAAAGGGCTTCGAGGATTCGATGCAGCGTTGCCGCCGATTAACGCAAGAAAACTTACGCGAAGAGTTGGTTAAACTGTGTAAGGAGAGTTTTGTTGGGGCGCGGGTGAATTTTCGCCGTATCGTTGAGGATCTTTGGATGACGCACAAAGTTAAAGTGCTGATGGATATGGAGGTCGATAACGCTGCAAGCAAGCTGTACGGCGAATATCGTTACTGGACACGCCTCAAGTCGACCTTCTCCAAACACACCGCCAAAGAGATGGCCGAACGGATGGCGCGACTGGCTTTTTTGGGGCAGCCGTTTCGCTACCGAATCGAGATGCTTTCTAAAGATATCTCCAAAGATCTCAATAAGTTAATCCAAGATCGCGTGCATCATTCGGTGAATCAGTCGATGGAGTGCATCAATAGCTTTTTGCAGTCGCAATATCACCAATCCATGCGCGGCATCTTTCAAGCCCATGTTCGGGGACTTTTGCGCTCGGTCAAGCCGGATGTCGAAGTTTCGTACGCTGCGCCTTCCTTGGTTCAACAACATCGCAAAGCCTTGGCAGGAGTGGGGTTGTTGATCTCGGCGCAAGTGATGCGCGTGATGATGAACCGAATCAGTCAGCGTGTCGCCTCCAAGATGGCAAATCGTCTTGGGATGCAGATCGCCTCGCGCATCGGTACCAAGCTGATCCCGTGGGTGGGCTGGGGGTTGTTGGTGTGGGATCTGTGGGATCTTGCGCACGCCAAAGGAGCATTGCCTGAGATCCAAAAAGCTCTCAAAAGCCCCAAGATGGAGCGCCAGATCCAACACGAGATCGTCGTTGCGATGCAAGAGTCTTTTGATTCCAACTACAAAGTCCTCGCCCGATCGATCGCAGACACCGTTCACGGGATGTGGGATCGTTTTCAAGGCCAGTTCCAAAAAGTCCTTCGGTTGGCCGAACGTGACAAGGATTTCCAAAAAGTGCTTGGCTATGTGCGCGGCAAAGAGCAACTCCACCTGCTCGTGCAATTGTACGATGCCCTCGGTGAGCAGCGGCTTTTGGAAGTCGCCCGCCAAGGAGCGATGTTGCAAATTTTAGAAAATCCTCAGATCAGCTCTTTGTTAGAGCTTTTGCGCTTTCAACCCGATGTTACACGTGCATTGTTGTGGTACCAGATCGCAAGACGCCGTCTCCCCGATGTTTTGCGCTTAGAGATCCACAAGCACAAAAATCCCGAACGGATGTCCATGCAAGTGCTCGATGTCTTGTTGCGTCTCGAAGAACCTGCCTTGGTCAGCAAAATGTTGTTGCTACCCAACGAGCAGATCGTCCACTTCGATCGCGTCAGTACGGTCAACCGAAAACTGCTGATCCAAAAGTTCTCCACCCTCGATCTCCGGGTTCTTGCCGGCTACCTCGCCCACCTCGATAGCGATCAACGAAACAATCTTGTCGCCTCGCTGCTTCGGCCCGAGATCAAAGAAATCAAAGTCCTCAGTGATCCCGGTGTCTTGGCTTTGCTCAAACAAGAGCGTCACAAAGATAAATTGTTGCAATTCTTCTTGGCTCGCCAAGATATCTCCGATCTGATGGCCTTGCGCTATCTGCCCCTGCAAGCCTTTGTTGTCAAATACGGCTCCCAAGCCTACCTTGTCGTAGGCGTCGTCGCCTTGCTGTTTTTGCCGCTCGCGTGGTTCTTGATCAAGTCGTTCTTCTGGCCCGTCTTCTTGTTGTTGCGGTTGTTCCGTCGAAAGCAGCGCACCGCTTAGTTTTCAGTGATGCTGTTGTTTTTTTGTTTGTTTTTGTTTGTTTTTGTGGGGTTCCACCCCACACCCCGCAAGGGAGCTTTGCCCCCTTGACCCCGTATCGGCGAAGAGATCGATCGTTTTCCAAACGGACGACTCTGTCGCTTCAAGCCTCGCAAACACGGGGTTTTTGGGGATGCTTGCGAACACGCCTTTCTTTTCATCCCCCACCCCACACAAAAAACAGATGATACGAGATCCGCCCGTTGTGTGATCGTAAAAATGTAGGGGCAGACAGGTGTGGCTGCCCAAGAATCGGGCGGCTACGTACTATCTTACGATCACACTCCACTCGGATATCGTATGACACATCCCATCGAATCCTTCAATAAACCTAATACATCGGATACAGCGAATGCACCGAGCACATCGGATATAACGAACGAATCGGATACAGCGAACGAATCGGATACAGCGAACGAATCGGATACAGCGAACGAATCGGATACATCGGACACAGCGGACGGAGTGCGGATGACAGAGGTGGTGATCTCGTCGACAAGCAGCGCACAGACGCCGATGGAAGTACGGCAAGGCTGCCTTCCTGCCTTGTGGGGGGGGCTTTGGGGTGGGGAGGTTCGTTTGGCTGCGCTGGCGTCGGCTTCGCGGCATCCGATGTTGACAGAAAAAGGAGAAGCAATGCACGTTATCGCGTTAGATCATTGGCCGAAAGATGTTGAGGTGGGGGAGTTGATCGTCACGGTGGTGGTGCGTGCGGCCAACGTCGTGAGCGATATCCGCGAAAATATCCGAAACCTTGTGGGCGGACGGATGAGACACTACGAGGCGATGATCCAGCGGGCCGTCGAAGAGGCGATCGAAGAGACCCAACGAAAAGCCAAAGAAGCCGGTTATGACGGAGTGATCGGCCTCAAGATCGCCAATCCGTCTGTTGTCGATGGTGGCGTTGAAGTCATCGTCTATGCCAACGGCTTTCGGTTTTTACCGGCTCCTTGAGCCATCCAAGCCGAGACCTCTCGATCTTTGCGATCTGAAGTCGTTGGTGTCGCTCGTTGGTAAAAACCCCGTGTTCGCGCCGCTCCAAGCGGAGCCGTTGTGGATTTGAAAAACGTGTGTTCGTTCCGCCAACACGGGGTCAAGGGGCGATAGTCCCTTGTGGGGTCTGGGGCAAAGCCCCAAAAAAACCAACCGCGTAATCATCTCACCATCCGCCCGATGCGATGGGAGCGATGGGGTTATGGCAGGGGTAAGGTGCGGTAGCGATCACGAAGCAAGGTTTGGCGCGAGTGGAGGGGGACAGGTTGGCCGTGGATCCAGATGCGGACGGGGCGGGAGGAAAGTTCGAGCGGATCGTTTTTCCATAGGACGATGTTGGCATAAGCGTTGGCGCGCAAAACGCCGTAATCTCGGATACCAAAGATCTCAAAGAAGTGGCGCGAGAGTCCCGCAAGAGCGGTGGCATGAGGGAGGCCGTGCGCAACCATGATGCCGACTTCTTGGAGGGTATTTCGGATAAAGTGCGCACGTTCGGGCGGAGTGAAGGCAAATACCACACCCGCTTTGGCGAGCAGAGCGGCATTTTCAAAGCGGCTGTGAAGCGTATCGAAAGATCGAGGGAGATTGTTGGCCGAGCCGAGCAGTACGGGGATACGGGCTTTTGCAAGATCATCGGCGACCTTCCAACCTTCGGCAACTCCGCTCAACACAAGGCGGATGCGTTGGGCTTTTGCGAAACGGATAGCGCGTCGGATCTCTTCGGCTCGATGGAGGCTCAAGACCAGCGGGATCTGCCGACGCAAGACAAGGCCGAGGGCTTCGAGGTGGATGCGAGGCAGACTGAGTGTGCGGAGCTTTCCGAGGTTGTAGGCTGTTTTGTTGGCGTGATAAAAGCGTGCATCGTCGAGCGCTTCGCGTAGTTTGAGCCAAGCATGGGCCGTCGATCCGCGCCAACCACTTCCAAACCCCGCGTGGAGCGCAAGCGGAGTGTCATAGACGTGTGGCCCTTGTTTTCCGCCGAGGCTGATCAGCGCGGATTGGCCCGAGACAAGGCCGTTGATCGGAGCGATCTCGGCTTGCGTGATACCGCTGAGTCTTGCGACAGGCAATGTCACACTGCGCGGGTGGAAGCCTTCGCTCACTTGAAAGGCTGG
Source organism: Myxococcota bacterium (assembly GCA_023150835.1). Lineage (GTDB taxonomy): Bacteria > Myxococcota_C > UBA6777 > UBA6777 > UBA6777 > JAKLKB01. Next base: position 56,205 of record JAKLKB010000112.1, read on the forward strand.
CTTGATATCCAAAGGGCTGAGCATCTTGTCGTTTTGGGTGTTGGATTCGGCCATCACTTCGGTGAGTCCAAGCCCTGTTTGGGCCACCGCAAAGCCCGGCGTCACAAGGTAGTCCGATCCTTGAATCACTTTGCAGGAGCCCGCATAGCTCGAAAGATTCGGACCTACCGCCACGATCTGCTTTCCTCGCCACACCACGTCCCCACGCGATGCAGGCGTCAACATGGTGTGAAGCATGGCTTGGCGGATCATCACACAAGGCGTTTTCGTACTGGCCTCTGTTTGTGTATGAGAGGCCGAACGCACGGATGCTTGGGAGGCTGAACGCGCCGATGCCTTGGCGTCGAGATGAGGCCGCTGCACCGTGTTGATCTCGGTCTGTGGGCGTTCTGTGGTGGTGTTGGGTGCGGGGTGTTCTGTGGTGGTGTTTGGTGCGGGACGCTCCGTTTGCGCCGTCGAAAGTCTTTGTGATGGGGAGGGCCTTTGTAGTTGGGGTCGCATCCGAGAAGGCGTTTCGCTGGTTTCGGAGGATGCGGGCTTTTGCGTGCGCAAGGGGCCGTTGGAAGGGATGGGGGAGGTTGGAAGAGAGGTGGTGGATGGGTAGATCGCGGTGTCGTCGGTGAGACCGATCTCGAAATCGGTCATCGGACGGGGCTTTTGTCGATCATAGACGATCTGACCGTCGATGAACACATTCGAGGTGCGGGTATAAACACGCAATGGATGGCCGTCCCATATCGTGATATCGGCGTATTTTCCGACCTCAAGTGTGCCGACATACGCATCGATGCCCAAAGCCCACGCAGGATTGCGCGTCACCCAACGGATGGCCTCGTCTTCGCTGAGCTTCAGTCCCATCGCAAGCCCCCGATAATAGGCTTTGGCGGCTTCTTGGTTGAGCCGCTGGATACCCACCGAAGAATCTGAGTGGATGATCGCACGTCCCCCCGCAGCTGCGATCAACGGGGCATTTTCCTCGATGGTGTCAAAGGCTTCCATCTTAAAACCCCACCAATCGGCCCACAACGATGCAGCGATCTGCTCTTTCGCAAGGATATCTCGGATCTTGTAAGCTTCGATCGCGTGATGAAACGAGCGGATGCGAAAACCAAACTCACCCGCAAGAGCGATCATCCAACGCATCTCATCGGCGCGATAACAGTGGATATGCACAAGATGTTTGCCCTCGATGACGCCTTGAAGCACCTCAAGGTTGAGATCGCGTGTGGGGGCTTGGGGAGGCTTGGGCGGATCTGTCGGTGGCTTGGGCGAAATCGGAGCCGATGTGGATGCCGCAGAAGTCGGTGCCTTGGGGGTTTTAGACGCATCGGTGTTTTTGGGGGATGGCGTTTGGGCGGAGCTTGCAGCGGTGGCCTTCGTTGCGTGTTTTTTGTTCCATCTCGCGAGGTCGCGTTGGTAGTCGTCCCAACGCTGCTTGTATTCGCGGGCTTGTTGGAAGGCCATGCGCATCAGGGCGATATTGCCCATCCGTGTGCGGGTTTGGTTGCGATGCACGCGCTTGGGATTTTCACCGCATGCCATCTTGACGCCGTAAGGTGCGAGCGGAAAACGCATCTCTTGAACCGTCCGTTTCAAGCGCAAACGCACGATCAAGCTGCGCCCACCGATTAAGTTGGCCGAACCCGGCAAGATCTGAGCGGTAGTGGTTCCACCTTCAACTGCACGTGGGATCGCGGGATCTTGGGGCCAAAAGGCGTGTTCTGCGCTTGCATAAGCCGTGATGGCCTTGACCATCTCGTTGCCATCCGCGTGCGCAGAAGCCCAAGGGATCGGATACACCCCGATATGCGAATGGGTGTCGATCAAGCCCGGTGTAAGATGTTTTCCGCGAACGTCCAAGACCATCGCGCCATTTGCCGAAAGATGCCGACCGATCGCCGCGATCTTTCCGTCGCGCACAAGCAGATCGTGATCCTTCAAGATCGCTCCTGTCGCCGTCCACAGCGTCCCTCCGCGCAACAGCAGATCTCGCCGAAGAGGCGCTGCTTCAAGAGGCTTCGTCGTCTGGTCGAGCCACACAAGTGACAAACTACACCACAGAAACAATCTGAAACGTCGTATCATCCGAAGATATCTCCATCTTTAACGCCTCAACCTATCTTGGGCACAGCCCGCAGGATACCAAAAAAGCACGATCCGACAAGCAACCGATACGAAAAAGGCCGTTGTTTCGGCGCGGGCGGTTCCCGAACCGCCTGTGTATCGGGACATAGAGCAGCGAACGGACAGGCTCACACCACCACAGATTGTACCCCTGTAAGCGGGGGAGGGCTGGTGAGGGGTACAACTTGGCAGAGCCATATTCGAGAGTGGCAGCGTTGTTTAGAGGAGTGGTAGTGTTGTTTAGAGGAGTGGTAGTGTTGTTTAGAGGAGTGGTAGTGTTGTTTTTGAAGAGTGGTAGTGTTGTTTAGAGGAGTGGTAGTGTTGTTTAGAGGAGTGGTAGTGTTGTTTTTGAAGAGTGGTAGTGTTGTTTAGAGGAGTGGTAGTGTTGTTTTTGAAGAGTGGTAGTGTTGTTTAGAGGAATGGTAGTGTTGTTTAGAGGAGTGGTAGTGTTGTTTAGAGGAGTGGTAGTGTTGTTTAGAGGAATGGTAGTGTTGTTTAGAGGAATGGTAGTGTTGTTTTGTCAGAAAGAAAGAATGCTGTTCGTTTCGTGGTGCGTCGTACAAAACCCGCCCGTTTTGTGATCGTACAGAGGTAGTGGCAGCCCCCTGTGGCTGCCCAATAATCGGGCGTCTATGTATTAAAACCCGCCCGTTTTGTGATCGTACAGAGGTAGTGGC
>JAKLKB010000113.1 GCA_023150835.1 Myxococcota bacterium
TTAAAGACGAAAATGGTGCTCCCTTCACCAAAGACTGCACCGAACAATAACCCCCCCCCAAGTCATCCCCGCCTCACAAACTCCGTGTTCGTGTGACATCAAGCGAGAGAGTCGTGTGTGTGAACGACCTATGATCTTTTCGCCGACACGGGGTCAAGGGGCCTTTGGTCCCTTGTGGGGTGTGGGGCAAAGCCCCACGAAAACGATCGGCGATGCGTCGCTCCTATCTTAGCCAAGGAAAGGGTGTTTTTTGATGGTGAGTGTGAAGAAAGGATTTTTTGCGCGATACTTCTTCGTGGTTCACTGGCTGTGTGCGTTGGTGGGGGTCGGTTTGTTGGTGGGTTGCACAAGACCTGCGGGTTCGGTCGGTAAGGACGGTGCTACAGCACCGCAACGAGTGCCGATCCGGTTGTTGGATGCGCGGATCTCTGGGTGGGTTCGAGACAACGCCACAAAGATCAATGATCTCGTCAAAGCAAAAGGCCATACGAGCGCAGGATACAGCGCGTCGGCTCGCCCCGTTGCGCTGTTTGATTGGGACAATACTGTCGTGAAAAACGATATCGGTGAGGCTACGTTCATCTGGATGATCCGCCACGACAAGATCCTCCAACCACCGAATAAAGATTGGTCGCAAACCAGCGCAGATCTTTCTGCTGACGCTGTCGCGGCCCTCAAAGCAGCGTGTGAAAGCCTTGCTGATGTAGGTAAGCCCTTGCCGACTTCGACCAACACACGGCAAGACGAAGGGTGGCAAAGCGGCGTGGGATAACAGATCGCCTACAGGGGCGGCCAAAGATATCACGCTCACCAACAATTCCCCCTATACTTGGTCGGCTCAGCTTCAAGCAGGTTATGATGCCAATGAGATCCACTCCTTTGCGCGAGCAGCTTTCGGTCAAAACAATTGGGCTCCCATCGGTTCGACTCAAACGGTCGGTAGCAACAAAAGCGTCATCGGCTACATTCGGATCTATCGGCAAATCCGCGATCTGATCCGCACCCTACAAGAAAATGGCTTCGATGTATGGGTGATTACCGCGTCTCCGCAATGGACTGTCGAAGCGATCTCGATGGAGGTGAACATCCCCCCTGAACACGTCATCGGTATCCGCCCTGTGTACGATGCGATGGGAAAAAGCACTTATAAGTTGCAGCCCTGCGGCCCTGATGCGAACAAGATCGTCACCACGTTTGCCCGAGGAAAGCGCTGTTGGACCAACCGCCTCATCTTTGGTGTGGCCGACGCCGAAGCGCTTAAAACCCAAACAGATCTGAGCAAACGTGCCGTCTTTGCTGCGGGTGATTCCGATACCGACTTGGCCTTTTTGCAAGACGCGACGGATCTCAAATTGGTGATCAATCAAAACAAAACCCAAGTCATGTGCAACGCTTGCCTCAACGTCACGGGCAAGTGGATCTACAACCCGATGTTCATCGCTCCCAAAGCCCTCAAAACCACCCCCTACGCCTGTTCTACCGCCAAAGACGTCGAAGGTCATCCGATCAAAGACGAAAACGGCGCTGCTTTCACCAAAGACTGCACCGAACAATAACCCCCTCATCCGAGCCGTGTGCTGCGATGGAAACAAGAGCAAGCGAAAAAAAGCGGTGGGATGGCCTTGAGGAACAAGAGGCTGTTGCGCTAAGGTGGGCGAGGTGTGTTTGGACGAAGGAGGCGAAGATGTTTCGTTTGGCGAGGTTGCGGGTGTTGGGTGGGTGTTTGTGGGCGTGGGTGGTCTTGTTTGGGTGGTCTTGTTTGCCGATCACCTCGGATGTTTGTCGTTTAGAGCCGGACAAGTGTCGTGGTCTAGCCGGGGCTTTTTGCAAGGGAGACAAGGAGTGCGCGGCGGGGTTGTTTTGTTGCCAAGAGAAAAGCAACTGTGGTGGGGGGATGTGTACGATCGCTTGTGCGGCGGACTCGGATTGTCCGCCCGATATGTTGTGCGAGCATAAGATGTGTTTCTACCGCTGCGCAAAGGATCAAGACTGCGCCAAAGGGATGCGCTGCGAACACAACAACACCATCTGCGAATATCCTTGACAAATGTGTAATTCAAAGAGTGGTTCCTTCGGTGGGACGGGGAGATTGAGGGGGTGGTGTGGGGGGATTTCTTTTTGATCTAGATCAAGTTTTGGTCTGATAGCTATCAAGCTAGAAAAGAGGAGGGAGGGCATTTAAGACATGGTTGTCTTTTGATTAGCCTGAAGTTCAAACGCAGCGGGCAGGTGAAGGCTTGTTTAAGAGGCGTTGGAGCTGGAGAAGTCGGTGCAAAGAGGTTTTGCGCCAAGTAGAAGACTGCGTCACGAGGAGGAGCGAGAATGAAAGAGCTCAAGATTCGGGCGAAGCATGGGTTCCCGTTGTTGTTGGGAGCGTTGTTGTGGATGATCGCAAGCAGCGGCCAACTGTGGGAAAACCGAGCTTCGGCAGGGGAGAAGCCCAATGCGGGCAAAGGATCAGGGGACAATCAAGTCCTCAAAGGGAAGCAAGTGCTTTCGAGTAAGGGCTGTGTGGCCTGTCACTCGGAAGATGGCTCAAAGCGCGTGGGACCGACGCTGCAAGGAGTGTTTGGGACGAAGCGCGAAGTGATCACCAACGGCAAGTTGCGGACGGTGGTGGCGGACGAGGCGTATATTCGGCTTTCGATTGAAAATCCGAAGGCGGATCTGGTGAAGGGATTCGAGAATTTGCCGATGGTCTCGCCTCGATTGAGGAAAGACGAGATGGATGCGGTGGTGGCTTACATCAAGAGCTTGGCGGTGCAAAAGAAGGTGGAAGCACCGACGCCCGCGACAGTCACGGCGCTGGCGAAGTTGGGCCGAGATCTGGTGGAGAAGAAGGCCTGCACAACCTGTCACTCGTTGGATGGATCGCGAAAAGTCGCACCATCCTTTTTGAACATCTATGGTCGGCAGACGACGGTGTTGTCGAAGGGATCGAAAGACAAGCGGACGTTTTCGGCGGATGAAGCGTATCTGCGTCGTTCGATCTTGGAGCCTGATGCGGAGCTTGTGACGGGGTATCACTTTAGTATGATGCCGCAGATCAAGTTGGAAACGGGCGAAGTGGACGCGATCTTGGCGTTTTTGAAGATCCACAAAGGCGAACCTGCGAAGGTGAAGGAAGAGGACAGCTTGCCGCCGTTGACGATGGCGGAGCGCACAAAGGCTTCGCAGATCTACTTCAACCGTTGTGCGGGTTGTCACGGGATGTTGCGCAAAGGTGCGACAGGACCGGCGTTGGTGCCGGAGCGCCTGCGTTCACGGAATCTGAACACGGCGAGCTTGCAAACCTTCATTACATACGGTCTTCCGGGTGGGATGCCTGCATGGGGTCAAGCGGGTGTGCTTTCTCCGAGTGAAGTGGATCTGATTGCGCGGTTTTTGCAGCACCCACCGCCAGATCCAGCGGAGATGTCACTTGTAGAGATGCGCAAGAACTGGAAACTGTACATCGCCCCGAAAGATCGGCCCACCAAGCCAGAACACACGCGGGATTGGCAAAACTACCTTGGCGTGGTGCTTCGCGATGCGGGGAAAGTGGCTGTTTTGGATGGAAAAACCAAAGAAGTGATCTCGATCGTGCCGACAGGATTTGCGGTCCACATCCTGCGGTCTTCGGGGACGGGTCGTTATTTCTACTCGATCGGTCGAGATGGTCGGGTGACGATGATCGACTTGTGGATGAAAAAGCCCGCTGTTGTAGCGGAAGGCAAGACTTGCTATGACGCTCGTTCGGTGGATAGCAGCAAGTACAAAGGCAAGCTAGGCGATTATATGGACAAGCTGTTGATCGTGGGTTGCTATTGGCCGCCAAGCCTCGTGGTGATGGATGGCCAGACGTTGGAGCCAAAGAAAGTGGTTTCGACGAGCGGCTATACTTACGACACAGGCGAGTTCTTGCGCGAAGCGCGTGTTGCGGCGATCTCGGCATCGCACCATGCGCCCGTGTGGATCGTGAACATCAAAGAGACGGGTTATATCTGGGTGGTCGATTATCGGGACTTGAATAACTTGAAGATCTCGAATATCGCGGCAGAGCGTTTCTTGCATGACGGTGGTTTCGATGCTTCGCGGCGTTACATCTTGATGGCGGCAAATGCGCGCCACTCGATCGCGGTGGTGGATCTGCACACGCAAAAGCTTACAGCGATGGTCAAAGTAGATGCGGTTCCTCACCCCGGGCGTGGGGCGAATATCGATCACAAGACGTACGGGCCGATCTGGTGTACGGGTCACTTGGGTGCGCCGACGATCGCTTGTTTGGGAACGGATCCTGAGAAACATCCGAAAAACGCATGGAAAGTGGTGGGTCGGATGACGATGCCGGGTGCTGGCGGTGGAAACTTGTTTGTCAAGACGCATCCGAAATCTCGGTGGTTGTATGCGGATCGCACCTTGAATCCATCGTCTGCGTTGTATCGAACGATCTATGTGTTCGACAAGCAGACCTTCAAGCTAGTGAAAGAGTTGCCGATCCCGACCAAGTATCAGGGTCGTGCGGTCCATATCGAGTACAACAAAGACGGAACAGAGGCGTATATCTCGGCATGGAGTCCGATGAATCAACCTTCTGCGGTGCTTGTGTACGACGACAAGACCTTGACACTCAAGCAAGAGATCACAGGAAACTGGATGGTGACACCCACAGGAAAATGGAACGTTTTCAATACGATGGGCGACATCTATTGAGGGCTGCTTGACAAGATCATGAAGTCATCCGACACAACCCCCTAGAACAGGCGACTGAAGGTGACAACGAAACCGCGCCTTGATGATGGATAGAAAAGACATGATGTCGCAAAAAAAGTTTTGTTCTTTGATCTGTAGGCGCGGCGGGTATGGGCTTTTTGTGGTATGGGTTTGTGGGGTTGTGGGGGGCTTCTTGGTTTGGTTGGCTGCGCAGGAGGGGAGCGCTCAGACCTCTCGACCCACAACGCAGGCGCAATATAGGCGATCTGCGGTGTCGTTGCCCACCAAGCCAAGACCTCTCTTGCGAGGTCGCAGAGAGGGTAAGCCAAGCGTGTCCACGTCACGACACGCACACCGACGGCAAAATGTTCACTCCGTTCAAACGGGTATGCCGATCAAGGCCAACGCATCGATGGCTCGACGTATGCGCAGACACCGACGGATCGATCCAAAGGAAGCGGCGTTTTTGCGACAAGGGGATCTTGCGACAGGACGGGCTTTGTACGCGCAACAATGCGCTTCTTGTCACCACGAACGTCGGCAGGGGCGGACGGGGTCGCCCTTGCTACCGTTGTTTTTGCGTCGTCGTTCGGTGGCGTGGTTGGATCGGGTGTTGGTGCATGGAAAAGCCGCCACTTTAATGCCGGGATTTCCGCGTCTTACGCCACCGCAAAGAGCCTCGATTATCCGTTATCTGCGGACTCCCGGGCGTGTCGTGTGGGGGGCCGCAGACGTACAAAAGAGTCTGGTGCTTTCGAGGGAGAAAGGCCATCCGTTTGTATTGTCGGATATTCGGGCGTTGACGGCGGTAGTGGAGCGTGGAAAGCAACAAGTGTGGTTGATGGAGGGGACGAAGATCCATGCGCGGTTTCCTGTGCAACATGTGCATGGTGGGATCAAGTTTCAGGCGGAGGGGAAGTCGCTGTTTGTGCCGTCGCGAGATGGTTGGGTGACGCGCTATGATGTACAAAAAGGTCGGTGGGATCGGCGTGTCCGTGCGTGTGTGTATCTGCGCAATATCGCGTTGGTGCGGGGCGGGGAGTATGTGGTGGCGGCTTGTTGGTTGCCGCGAGCGTTGGTGATCTTGCGGGCAGAGACGCTTGAACCTGTGCGATTTTTGCCATTGGACGGGATGATCAGCGCGATCTACACCTCAAGCACACAGCAGCAAGCGATCTTTACGATGCAAGATCGGCCAGAGATCGGCTTTTTGGAGGCCAAGGACTGGTCTGTGCGCAAGGCTGCGTTGCGGGTGGCGCTGAGTGATTTTTTCTTAGACCCATCGCGTCGGTATCTTGTGGGGAGTTCGCCGCAAGCCAAGCGTCTGTTTGTCTATGATCTACACAGCCAAGCGTTTGTCTTTGATGCGCCGATATCGGGGATGCCGCATCTGTTTTCTGTGGCTTTTTGGTACGAAGAGGGGCGATTCTACTTTGCGACGCCGCACATGGGGACGGGGCGGATCAGTGTGTGGGAGATGTATCGTTGGCGTTTTGTGAAAGATATCGCCATCGGAGGGCCGGGGGCTTTTGTGCGAACGCATCCGATGACGCCGTATCTGTGGGCGGACAACGGCTCGGATCAGTTGGTGCTGATCGAAAAAAAGACATGGAAGGTCAAGAAGTTGCGTCCTGTGGCGGGGCGTCGTCTGATGCACACGGAGTTTTCGGCAGATGGGGTGCTGGCGTATCTGAGTGTGTTTGAAAAGGACGGCGCTTTGCTGATGATGGATGCGATCACGCTACAACAGCGGGGGATTTGGCCGGCGAGTTGGCCTGTCGGAAAGTATAATTTTATCAACAAACAACAGCGCTATGCACCCGTACAGCTTGGTTATGAGGTGTTTATGGCGCGCTGCTGGGGGTGCCACCACACGACACAAACGGCCTTTGCGCCGTCTTTTCTGTCGATTGCGGAGAAACGCCATCCTGCGTGGATCCGCGCCCAACTCCTCGATCCAAAGCTCACCGCAAAGCACCTCGGTTACAAGCGCAGCGTGATGCCCAAGATCCCCTTGCGCTCCGAGGAGATCGAAGTGTTGATTCGGTTTATCCTTGATCTCCCGAAGAACAAATGAGGTGTATCCATGTTACGGATCTCAGAGTATATGCGCGACGCGCTCGAAGAAAAGCCGATCCGTCGAGCAGATATCGCGATCTTGATCTGGAACTTGACGAACCTCTGTAATCTTTTTTGCGAGCATTGTTATGCAAACGCCCACACGCAAAAAGAAACAGAGCTTTCGCTTGAAGAGATCGACGCGATCTTGCCGCATCTTTGGCGGCAGGGAATCCGCTTTATCATCGTCTCAGGGGGAGAACCCCTTGTGCGCAAGGATCTCTTTGCGATCGCAGCGCGGATGAAGCAGCAAGGTTTTAAGACTTATCTATCGAGCAATGGTCTGCTGATCAACGAAGACAATCTACCTGCGATCCAAGAGCATTTTGATTATGTAGGGATCAGCATTGACGGAAGGCCCGAAGTGCATGATCGCTTTCGGATGAAAAAAGGGGCTTTTGAGCGGTCGCTTCGGGCCTTGGAGATGTGCCATGCTGCGGGGATCCGCGTGGGGATGCGCTATACGCTGACGACGTTGACGTTGGACAGTCTGCCTTTTGTGCTGGATCTGGTCGAAGAGAAGGGCTTTCCGAAGCTGTATATCTCGCATCTTGTGTACGCGGGGCGTGCGCAGGCTTCGTTGGATCTTTCGCATGAGGCGTATCTTGGGGCGATGGAGACGATCTTGGGGCGAGCGTTCGATTGGTTGGAGCGGGATGCGCCGTATGACCTTGTGACGGGCAACAACGAAGCCGATGCGCGGCTGCTGTTGGACGCTTTTTCTGCGCGTTATCCGAGACATCGCGAGCATCTTGAGCGGCGGCTATTGACGTGGGGAGGCAATCAATCGGGGGCGCGTCTGGTCAATATCAACCATCGTGGGGATGTCAAACCTGATCCTTTCTTTCCTGTTTCGCTTGGAAATCTTCGCGAGCATGATTTCTCGCAGATCTGGGAAGGCTTGCCCGATCAGCAGCCGCTGTTGCAAAGCCTGCGCGCTCATCCTCGCCCTGTTCATGGCAAGTGTGCGGACTGTTCTTCGCTGCTGTTTTGTAATGGCAACTCACGCGCCCGTGCCAAGGCGCTTTACGATGATTTTTTTGCGGAGGATCCATCATGCGCCCTCTAGGGATTGTCTTTTGTGTGTGGGCGTCGTTGTGTAGCTTGGCGCACGCGGAGAGTGAGCTAAAGAAGGCATCCGAAAAAGTCTATGTGATCGAACGAGATCGCAGCCAGATCGCGGTGTTGCAACACGGAAGGCTGTTGCGAGAGATCGGTGGATTGGGCAAGCTGCACCACGCGACGGTCAAGTTTTGGCGAGGGCATGGGTATCTGATCAGTCGTGATGGGTTGTTGTCGCAGATCGATCCGAAAACCGATCAGGTGATCCGCCAAGTTCGTGTAGGAAAAAGCAGCATTGCTTTGGATTTTGTGGGATCTTGGATCGCGGTGGCCAACTATGCGCCGCAGGATGTGGTGTTTTTGGATGCGCAATTGAAGATCCACAAGCGCCTCGTCACAGGTTCCCGCAACGTGGGGATCAAAAGCTGGCGCGAGCTTTTGGTGGTGGCGCTGATGGATCGCGATGCCTTGTGGGTCTTGGATAGCCAAAAGGGATTTCGTGTCGTTCATCGCGTTGAAAAAGCAGGGAAAATGCCTTATGACGCGCTGATCGCGGGTTCGTTTTATTTGAGTGCCTTTTTCAAAGAGCGGCAGATCGGTGTGTTGGATCTCGAAAAGAAAGTGTATCGGCGGGTGTTGTTGCCGATCGCAAAAGAGGGAGTTCCGTACAAGATCCCGCACTTTGGGATGTGGGGAGTGTGGGAAGGCATGGCGTACTTGCCCGTTGCAGGCTCACAGCAGTTGGCGAAGGTGGATCTGGCGCGTTTTCGGCGGGACGGGCAGATCATGTTAACGGGTTTGCCGGTCTTTGCGGTGCTTTCCGCTGACGGTCATTCTCTTGCGGTGAATTATAGCGGTGAGATGCAAGATTTTCTGACAATTATCCAGCGGAAAGATGGAAAGATCTTGCGTCACTTTCGTGCAGGAAAGCGTATTATGCACTTACGCTTCTCTCCAGACAGCAAGCGACTGTACCTGTCTTCTTATTTTGATCACAAAGTGCGTGTTTTTTCTGTAAAGCCTTGGCAGAAGCTCGCTTCTGTTGTTGTCCCCACACCTTCTGGCCTTTTTATGGTGCAGCCATGAACAAAAAAACAGGTAAAGTGTATCTTGTGGGCGCGGGTCCGGGCGACCCTGAGTTGATGACGAGAAAAGCGTATCGGCTTGTGCAACAAGCCGATGTGATCTTGTATGATCGGCTGGTGAATACGGATATGCTGGAAGATATCAAGGATGGGTGTCAGTTGGTGTATGTAGGAAAAAAAGAGGGTCTGCACGTGATCCCCCAAGAGGAGATCAACCGACTGTTGCGGGATTATGCGCTGCGCTATCCGTTGGTGGTGCGTTTGAAAGGTGGCGATCCTTTTCTGTTTGGGCGAGGCGGCGAAGAAGCCCTGTACTTGCGTGAGTGTTGCATCCCGTTTGAGATCGTGCCGGGGGTGACGTCGGCGTTGGGGGCACCTGCGTACGCGGGGATCCCTGTGACGCATCGAGGGATGGCGTCGATGTGTTCGATGATTACGGGACATTTGGCAAAAGAAGAAGTGGATGAGCTGCCATGGGATGCGTTGGCAGCGATGCAGACGCTGATCTTTATGATGGCGGTGGGAGCGCGCCAATACATCGCACAACAGCTTTTGGCGCATGGTCGCCCCGAAGAGGAGCCTGTGGCGTTTATCGAACATGGGACGACGTCGAAACAACGAGTGACACGAACGACGCTAGGCGTGCTTGCGCGAACCCCGCCAGCAGTGCGCTCGCCCGCGATCCTTTTGGTGGGAGAAGTGGCACGCCTTCACGAAGAACTCGATTGGTTTTCTGCGGCAAGCGATCTTCCTCATCTTCCCGGGCTAGAAGTGATGGAAGTCGGCGATCAGGGGGTGGTCTTGGCGGATACACGGGGGCAAGGAGAAGGCGAGAAGCAGGAAAGCGAGGTGCTGCCGTGATCGACAAAGAAGCCCTGTTGATCCGCGCACAACAAGGGATCGGACTGGTCGAGCGACCTTATGCAGAGATCGCCCAAGATCTCGGCGGTACAGAAGACGAAGTGCTTTCAGGACTGCGTGCGTTGATCGGAGACAAGATGATCCGTTCACTTGCGCCGATCTATGATACGCGCAAGATGAACTACGATAGCGCTTTGGTGGCTTTTGAAGTGGAGCCGCAGCGGATCGAGTCGGCTGCTGCGGTGGTAAGCACACATCCGGGCGTGAGCCATAATTATGAGCGGCCCCACGCCTATAATCTGTGGTTTACATTGGCCGTTCCAACCACTTCTTCTTTGGGGCTTGATCGCACAGTAAAGGTGCTCGGACAACAAGCCGAAGTAAAGGACGTTGCGATCTTGCGGGCAAAAAAAACCTTCAAGATCGGTGTAAAGCTTGATCCAAAACGTTCTTCTTTTCAACGCGAGTCTTCTCGGGTAATGGAGATGGCGGATCGTCCTTTGTCTGTATCGGAGCAAGAGGCCATCCGTGTGACGCAGGGAGCTTTGGCGTTGGTGTCTCGTCCTTTTGGAGTGTATGCCGAAGCGCTTGGGATCACAGAAGAAACGCTGCTTGGGTGTCTTCGCGGCTTGCAGATGCGGGGCGTTTTGCGTCGCATCGCGGCGGTGGCTTTTCATCGCAAACTGGGGTTTGAAGCCAACGGCATGGCGGTGTGGCAGGTTTCCGAAGAAAAAGCGCTCGAAGTGGGTCCGCAGATGGCCTCTTTTTCGGCTATCTCGCATTGTTACCTACGAGAAGCCAGCGCGGGTTGGAAGCACAATCTGTTTGCGATGATCCATGGGAAAGAAAAACAAGAAGTTCAAGATATCGTCTCAAAAATACAAGAGGAAGTAAAACTTCCTGAGGCGATGATTCTGTTTTCATCAAGAGAGTTCAAGAAACAACGGATCTTGTATTTTTCTCAAGAAGCAGAAGAATGGGAGCGGCGTTGGGGGATATCGTCACCCCTCGCGATCCATGAGGCATAAAAACAGATGTCAAGGGAAGATGTGCAGGCACAAGAAGACAAGCAACAACTGCGTTGGTTTCAGGGTGTTGTGTGGGTGGCTTTGTTTGGGACGCTTGTCTTGGGTCTGATCATGCGCTGGATGTTGGCGGGGGCTATCTTTCCATCTTGGATGTCTTTTCGTTTCTTCAAACACGCACACTCGCATCTAGGTTATTTCGCGGTATTGTTTCCTTTGGTGTGGGCTTGTTGGTGGAAACAAGAAGGCTTTTCTTTAGGAAAAGGCTGGCGGCTTGTGTATGTGTGGGGTGTGATCCTCAGCACGATAGGATTTTTGCGTGCGGGCTACGCGGTGGATTCGATCCTCGGCTCGACGGTGGTGTTGGGTGTGTGGTTGTATGTTGCGTGGGCACAACGCGCTCTGTCGATGCGTCGGGAGGATTGGCTGTCTTTTGCTCCGTTGGGGATCGTCTTGGGCGCGATCTGCATCCCGCCGATCGCCGTGTTGAGCCGTCGTGATCCCGGGATGGCGGTGTTGTGGGTCAAGACCTTTTTGAGTCTACTGATCTTTTTGGTCGTGTTGCCAGCCGTTTTTTCGCGGCTGTCACTTCAAGCCCCCCCGCGTTGGCTTTGGTATGGTGTCTCTTTTGCGTCTTCGTGTTTTCTTGGGATCGAGCCTTGGCCTTGGTTGGGGGGAGGACTGGTGGGGATGGGGGGGTGGTTGTTGTGGGCCTTGCGAAGAGGCACGCTTCCGTGGGATATCCGCAGTGCATGGTTTTTTTGGGCGGCCTCCATGATCTTGGTGGGATGTCGGGTGGTTTCTTACGATCATTTTCTGGGCATTGCAGGGATCCATTATACGCTGTTGGCTCCGTTTTTTCTATCCTGTTGGTGGATCTTTTTTGAGCGTTTCCCTCCTGCATGGCTGCGCTTTCCCTACCTGTTTTTTGTACTCGGGATGTGTGCTGCGATCGCGGGGCTGTCTTGGTTTCCCAAGCACGCGCTTTGGTTTTCGCGGGCCTCTGCGGTATTTGGCTCTTTGCTTGTTTTGTGGCTTGTGTTCCTTGCTGTGTTTGTTGTAGGCTCTCGCCACAAATCGAGAGGTATCGTTTCGGTTTGATCTGCGTCAAGAGCCGTGTTGATACGGATCATGTGTGTTTGGCATTGTAGACTTATTAGTCCATAGATTCTGTGGTCTATATTCATGCAGGAGGTGAAGACCATGCTCTCGAAGTCGCAAGCGCGAACGTTCTTTTTGGTGGGGACATTGTTGTTTTCTGTGCTGTTTTTGTTTCTAACGATCGATACGGTGCGTCAAGTACCAGCGCAGACGCGGGCGAAGAACATTACGCCGGCGGTGGCGCGGGGGAAACATCTGTGGGATCAGAACAACTGTATGGGTTGTCATACGTTGTTGGGGGAAGGTGCCTATTATGCGCCTGAGTTGACGAAGGTGTATGAGCGCAGGGGCGCAGCGTGGATGGATGTGTTTTTGAAAGATCCTCAAGCGATGTTTCCCGGGCAGCGCAAGATGGTGAAGTACAAGTTTAGCGATCAAGATCGCCAAGACTTGATCGCCTTTTTCAAATGGATCGGGGAGATGGACCTGAACGGTTTTCCGCCGCGTCCATCGCGAGATCTGAATGCGGGTTTGCCTGCACAAGTGACTCCGCCCGCCCCGCCAAGCACCCGCGCCGATGTCCCTGCGCCGCGCCCGACAACACAGCCTTCCTCCCAAGCCGCGACACGCGTTGGGGCCGCTCCCCAAGTCGCTGCTGCGCCTGCGATGCCCGTCAAGTTCCAGCAGCTTTGCGTTGCGTGCCATATGCTTGGTGGAAAAGGTGGGCGTGTGGGTCCTGCGTTGGACGGTGTTGGGAAAAAGTACAATGTCACTTCTTTGCGCAAGTGGCTTGAAGATCCGCAAGGCGTCAAGCCGGGAACTGCGATGCCCAAACTGCCCTTTACTGCGCAAGAACTGGATCAGATGGTTGCCTTCTTGTTGGCGCAAAAATAAGAGAAAAATGGAACTCAAGTTAAAGAGAAAACAGATATCTGCTGAGCGAACAACAAAGTATCCTTGCGTAGGATAGCGAGGAGGAGTGAGTATGAAATTTAAATCACAAAAGGTGGCATACTGGTTCTTTGCTGCGTGTATGTTGCTGCTGACGTTGCAGTTGACGTACGGATTTATTATGGCGTTTGCCCACATGGGGTTGGATGGTCTGCACGATTATATCCCCTTCAATGCGGCACGTGCGACGCATACAAACCTCTTGGTGGTGTGGCTTTTGACCGGTTTTATGGGCGCAACACATTTTATCATCCCCGAAGAAGCGGATCGCGAACTGCACTCGGTTCCGTTGGCCTATCTTCAATTGGTCTCTCTCTTGGTTGTCGGTGTGGTGGCGATCATCGGTTTCCATTTGAACTGGTGGGAAGGTCGCAAGTTTCTTGAGATCCCTCGCCCATTGGATTATCTCGTGGTGGTCAACGTCTTGTTGTTCATCTACAACATCGGGATGACCGTGTGGAACGGAAAACGCTTTACCACCACGGGGATCGTTTTGTTTATGGGTCTTTTTTCGGCGGCGCTGCTGTATCTTCCCGGCATGATCTATTTTACCAACCATACCTTTGATTCGTACTTCCGATGGTGGGTTGTCCACCTGTGGGTGGAAGGGGTTTGGGAACTGATCATGGGTGCGATCTTGGCGTATCTCTTGATCAAATTGACTGGCGTGGATCGTGAAGTCATCGAAAAATGGTTGTATGTGATCGTCGGTTTGACCTTTTTGTCGGGTATTTTGGGAACTGGCCACCATTACTACTACATCGGGACGCCTCGCTATTGGCTGTGGATCGGTGGTTTGTTTTCGGCGCTTGAGCCGTTGGCCTTTTTGGGGATGGCGCTGTTTGCGGTGGCGATGTACCGACGCAGCGGTCGCCAACATCCGAACAAGATCTCGCTGTATTGGACGGTGGGTTGTGCGATTATGGCGTTTGTGGGTGCAGGATTTTTGGGCTTCGCTCATACGCTCCCCCAAGTCAACATGTATACACACGGGACGCTGGTTACTGCAATGCACGGTCACTTGGCGTTTTGGGGAGCCTACGCGATGATCGTGTTGGCGATTATCACCTACTCGATGCCTTTGATGACGGGCCGCAAGCTATGGAACAATATGCCCGGCCTTCTGGCTTTCTGGACATCCAACATCGGTATGGTCGGGATGACGGGAGCTTTTGCGGTGGCGGGTATCGCGCAAGTCTATCTGGAGCGCAAGCTCGGTCTGGACTTTATGGTTGTGCAAAAAGAGATCGAAGTGCATTTCTTTGGGTTGACGCTCGCTGCGACGCTGTTCTCGGTAGGAATTACCTTGTTCATCTATAACTTTATCAAGCATGGCTTGCCACGCGATGAGATGGTCGGCGATCAGTCCTTGGATGCCGAGTGGGTAGAACCCCACCAAGCACAGACTGTTAGCGCTGCGCCTGCACCCGAAAAAAGCACCCCCAAAACAGGCAAAAAAGCAAAAGCCTAAATCTCTTTTGGTGTCGCTAGTAGGCAAAAATCCCCGTGTCTGTACAAGCTCAAGCGGCGCAGACGTTGGTTTGAAACCCTCCGTGTTCGCGGAGGTTCGAGCGACGCAGATGTTGGTTTGAAAAACCTGTGTTTGTTCCGCTAATTCGGGGTCACGGGGGCTATGACCCCTTGCGGGGTGTGGGGCCGCGCCCCACAAAACCTATCGAAGGATCAAACCGTGTCATTTTTTCGGTGCGGACAAGGGGAAGGGACTCTTCATATTAAGGCGAAAAATCAAAGCATGGGGTGACTTGCGGGTCGCCCCATGCGCATCGCGCCGATGTTTTGCGCAAAACGGGCAGAGCGAAGGCAAAGGAGCGGAAGATGGATGGAGCAACGACCGTGCAAAAAGAAAAAGATTCAGAACAAGTACTGCCTTTTTATCAGCCAGTACGCAAAGAAATCGAAGTGTTTACGCATGCAGCAAAGCATAATCTTCCCGTTCTTTTGAAAGGTCCTACAGGAACAGGTAAGTCTCGTTTTGTGCAATATATGGCTGCGAAATTAGGACGCCGTTTAATTACGGTGTCGTGTCATGAAGAGACTTCAGCGGTCGATCTTTTAGGACGTTATCTTGTGAAAGGTGCTGAGACGCTTTGGATGGACGGCCCGTTGACGCGGGCTGTTCGCGAAGGCGCTGTCTTGTACATCGACGAGATCGCGGAAGCGCGCCCTGACACGATCGTGGTGTTGCATTCGCTGACGGATCATCGCCGTGTGTTGTATCTTGACCGTCACGACGAAGAGATCGAAGCGGCGGAAGGCTTTTTGTTGGTGGCTTCTTTCAACCCCGGTTATCAAGGGGCGTGGAAAGAACTGAAGCCTTCCACGCGCCAGCGCTTTGTTTCGTTGCACTTTGATTACCCCGCGCCAGCGCTCGAAGCGCAGATCTTGAGTGCGGAAAGCGATGTGGACGAAAAGACGGCAGGACAATTGGTCAAGATGGCAGGGAAGATCCGGAATCTGCACCACCTTGGCTTGGCAGAGTCTGTCTCGACGCGGCTTTTGGTGGATACCGCCAAGTTGATCCAGTCGGGACTTCCGCCGCGATTGGCTTGCGAAGTGGGTATTGTTGAGCCATTGACGGATGATCGGGAGGTCGCTCGGTCGTTGATGGATCTGATCGCGCTGCATATCTAAAGAACGCGTACAGGCGTTGGTTTGGTCGGTTCGCGCTGCATATCTAAAGAACGCGCACAGGCGTTGGCTTGGTCGGCTCGCGTTGTTTTTCAAGGCAAAGGTGGGTGCAAGATGGAATGGGATCAGTGGTTATTTCGCAGTGCTTTGCGGTTGTGGCAACGCATCCGCCATACAGGGCCTGATCCTGCGATCGTAGCGCGTCGGGTGTCTCTTGAGGACGAAAAAAAACGCCTTGAAGTGATCGCCAAAGCCCTAACAGGGCGTCCGATCCAGCTCCATCGTGCAGAACAAGAAGGCGGGCGGATCGGCGATATCTTCTTTTTGCCTGAGCAGAGTAGTTTCTTTTCGACACAAGAAAAAAACCGAGATCTGTATCTTTTCCGCGTCTGTTTTTTATCCGCAGATCTCTTGCTGTCTTTTCGCCTTCGTCGCAACAAAGAAGGCGAAGCAGCGGCAGAGAAAGAGCGCGAGCTTTCAGTCGGAGAAGTTCTGACGTGGATGAAAGCACAGTGGCCGGGGATGGAGGAATGGTCGAAGGCTTTGATCGAAGAAGCCGAAGACGCACAGCGCAGCGAAGATCCCCAACGGATGCGTTGTTTGTTTGCGCGCTCGGGCGATCAGGGAGATCTTGCGGACTTTGGGATCTATCACGATCCACTCAATCCGAAACAAGGCGAAGATGAGGACGAAGAAGAGAAAAAAGATATCTCTGAGCGAAAAGCGCCGCCAAGAGAAAAAGTTGAAGTCTTGCAGATCGACAAGAAAACGATGCAAGATTATACGCTGATGCACCAATTTGAAAAGATCGAGACGCTCGACGATTTTAATGGGCGTTGGCGAGACATGGACGGTGCGGATGAGATGGAGGCGCACGAAGAAGCGTTGCAAGAGCTGGACATGCGGCAAGTGGTACGCGCAGACTCAGTGACGCACTCGGTGTATCAGGCTGATTTTTTGGCTTCTGCTGCGGCTCCTGAGGTCGAAGGTGATCAAAGCACACAGCCTTTTCTGCTGTACCCCGAATGGGATCCGAAAAAAAAGGTTTTGCGCCCGGACCATTGCAAAGTCTATCTCGAAGAAAGTGATCGCGAAGACGCGAGTGTCCTCGCACAGACGCTCTCCGCTCATCGCCTCACCATGCAAAGGCTGCGCAAAAATCTGATGCGTTTTCGCAATATGCGTCAGGTCTTGCGGCGTCAAACAGACGGTGAATTTCCTGATATGGATGCGTTGATTGATGCTTATGGCCAGAGAAAAGCAGGACGTTTAGACGACGATCGCGTTTACCTTTCACGTCGGCTTTTTCGCCGTGATCTTGCGGTTTCTATCTTGATGGATGTCAGCTTGAGTACGGATGGCTATTCAGGCGGTCGGCGGGTCTTGGACGTAGAAAAGCAAGCCGTTTTGATGTTCGGGCAGTTGCTGCAAGAACAAGGAGAAGCCTTTCGGATCGATGCGTTTTGGTCGAAGACGCGAAACCAGTGCCATTATATCCAGATCAAAGATTTTCGAGACGGATGGGCGACGGCTTCTTCGCGGATCGGCGGGTTGCGTCCTGTAGGCTATACGCGGATCGGCCCGGCCTTGCGGCATGCCACCACGTTGCTGCGTGGGCAGCCTGCGCGACGGCGTTGGATCTTGCTGTTGTCCGATGGAAAACCCAACGATTATGATCGATACGAAGGCCAACATGGGATCGCAGACGTGCGCCAAGCCATCCGAGAGGCCGAGCAGGCCGGTGTGCGGGTGTATGCGCTCGCTGTGGAGCAAGAGGCACGGCATTATCTACCGCAGATGCTCGGACACGCCAACTATCAGATCCTTTCGCGCCCTGAAGAACTTCCCGAAGCAATGTTGTTTTTTTACACGCGTTTGTTGGCCTCTTAACCGCATCGAGCAAAAGAATGCCAGAATCACGAGAAGCAATCCTTGCTACAAAGCAAACATTTGGGGGGAAAATGCTTACGCAGACAGGGGTTTATGCGCTGCGTGCGATGTCGCACCTCGCGATGCAAGAGTCCAGTCGTTTTATCTCATCGCGGGATCTTGCCGAAGGATCGAATGTACCGCCTTTTTATTTGTCCAAAGTCATGCGAAAGCTCGTGAATGCAGGGCTGGTTCGGTCGCGAAAGGGACACGCAGGCGGCTTTGCTTTTGCCCGATCTCACGAAGAAGTCACCTTTTTGGATGTCTTGGAAGCCGTCAATCCTGAAGAAGAACGCGCAGAATGTTTTTTTGGTCACGATACCTGTGATCCCAAAAACCCCTGCCTGCTGCATTTCTTTTGGATGGATCTACAAGGCGGATTCAAGGACTGGGCAAGGCATACGAATTTTTCGGACGTTCAACGCATTAACGAAAAACTCCAATTTTTCCAAGGAATGATCGCACGAAAAAAGCAAGAATAAGGCGAAACCCAAAAGAATAGGAGTTATACGAGATCCGCAGGGTGTGTGATCGCAAAACGTAGGGGCAGACAGGTGTGGCACTTGGACCAACTCAATCGGGTGTCTACGCACTATCCTACGGGAACACTTCACACGGATATCGTATTATGCAGAGGGGGAGCCAAAGCCTTTGATGCGGGGCTGGAGATGCAAAAACATCAAAGGAAAAGAAAGAAAAAGTAAGATCGCAGAAAGGGTTAAAAAAGAAGAATACGGAAAAAAGAAAAAGAAAAAGCTATAGAGCAAAAGTCCAAAATTAAGAAAGAAACAAGAACAGATCGCCAAGATCGCCCGTGGGCGCTGATGTTTTTGGACACGCGGAAAGATCCAATAAGCCATCCCCAACACAGATTGCGCCATCCACCCGACCAGCAGCCACAACGGATGGAGCGTCGCAAGCGAAGCAAGTTGTTTTTCTATCCCACCAAGCGAAAAACCTGCATATTGCGTAAGCAACAATGCACCAAGCGTACTTCCGCAAAAAAGATAGAAGAAGGAAAACAAGAGCATCCATCGACTAAGAGCGGGCATCTTCGACCTGCTTTTTGGGCCTCGGCTGGAGACGGGGAAGGATCAGCAGCAAAAACAGCAAGACGCCGAGCCATTGGAGCCATGCTGCACTCACAAGCAAGATCTGTAAAGAAAGTCTCGGGTAGAAAAAGAGCATCGGTTCGACGGCGGCACGCAACAGCAGCCCAAAGTTGAGCGCCGCAAGGGACGCATAAGCAAGTCCAAGGGGACCTCGTGGCTGATCTTTGCGCGGCGTTGGAAACATCCAATAAGCCACACTAAAGATGATCTGCATGACTCCCCCCACAAAGAACAAATGAACAATCGCCCGATGCCACGGCCAGATCGGCGTATCCCATAGCCAAGAAGCCGTCCAACGAACCGCTTCAAGCCCCATCGCTAAGGTTAAATAGAGAAAACAAAGACGGGCTGTGTGGCGAGAAAAAGGTGGCATGGTGTTGTTTTACCAAGCCCCGCCCGTACGAAATCCTACGCCGATCCAGACAAACAACACGGCGAGCGTTGTCACGCCGATGATGTGGAAGGCGAGGCTATACATCGCTTGGGTATTTTCTTTTTGAGGAATCAGAAACAATCTTGCATGGATCGCAAGTGCTACCGTCAGCCCCAAAAACAGCAGCTTGAGCGCGATATGAGACGAAACATAGCTCGTCAAGGAAAACCACCGGTTGAGCGGCAAGTAACGCAAGGCCAACCACACGCCTGTCACGATCTGGATAAACAGCGCGGGTAATCCGATGGTTTCAAAGTGTTCCTCAAACTCATGTACCATCGACCAACGCCCTGACCGCCAAGCCCTCGGCAAAACGCGCAAAGCAAGCACAAGATGACCCCCCACCCAGATACTCGCGCCCAAAAGATGCAGTAGCAACAATGTTTTGTAAAGCATGATATCTCCTTAGGAAAGCTCGCGCTATCCGGCCCTCCCATCGGGTCTTGGAGCCAACAAGATCGGCGTATACTTCACAAGGAAAAGAGCATAAGCCGCGATCCAACATCCTCCCGTGAAGATCAACAGCACATGAGTCCATGCGCTCGGAAAGAACGGAGTGAGTACACGCAAACAAGCCGCCGACAAGATCAATGCGTAAGCAAGAACAATCGAGGGAGCCACAAGCAGCGGTCGCCCCGTGTGGCCCAGTGATACGCGTGAGATCATCCCAAGCACAAAACAGCCGATCCCACCGACCGTAAACGCATGGATGTATGTGGATGGATGGATCACGTTGGTCCATACGGACAGGCTATGTAAGAAAAAACCTATTACGATCCACAGATAAGCAAGATGTAAGATCCAAAGAATCGGCTTCGTTCGTGTACGCCACGATCCCCACGTCCACATCCGTACCAAGTTCGCAACTCCCGCAAACAATGCTGCTGCCGAAGTGATTGGATGGCTTTGATCCCAAATCAGCATACTCACCATGTAGGCGATAACACCGAATAACCCCGCTCGATCCATCAACGGCCACTTGTCGATATCAGGAGCTTGCAAAGCGTTTTTGGTAAAGTAAGGGACCACTCGACCGCCGATCATCACCAACAAGAAAAGAACGCAATTCAATCCAAGATAAAGTCCCCTACGACCCCAGCCCATCGCGATCCCTGAGGTCTCAAGCAGGTAAAACATCTGCCCGATACTCATCAAAGACAGCCAGCCGACCAAAGCGGTGTTGTTCCACTTTCCACCCCGCCAAAGGGTCGGTGTCAGCCCGATGATCAGCGCAGGCAAAAACAACGAGGCCATCAACACCCAGCCGCGACCCATGCCCAAAAGCGCCGCCCACATCCCCAAACGACCCAGCAACCAAAACCCAAACAAGATCCGCAAGGGGAGGCCGTGCAGCCCCCGCGTTCCCGTCCAGTTGGCACTTGCGGTTAATAAAAATCCCGCGATGATCGCCCCCGCAAACCCGTACACAAGCTCGTGTACATGAAAAAAGATCGTATTCAATCCGCTCCCAAGCGGCGTCAGACCGTGAAGGCCACTGGTCCAGTACAACATAAACAGCAACGCATACGTTGCACCGCCTAAAAAAAACGAGCGAAAGCCCATCTGCCATACCACGAAAATGGCGGAGGGCGTTGGTGTTGTGTTTGTCGTCATCGTCTTGATCCTTCTTTGGAGACTTCTTTGGTTGGCCCAAAATAGACATAAAAGTCCTTTGAAAATTGATCTATCATGGACGATGCTTTGATGTATATCAAGAATACCATAAGGCCGTGATCGTATAAGAAAATGTTTTGCTATACGAAGAGTGATATTGTTGAATGGCTTTTGTGGGGGAGTTTACCCCACGCTCCGTTGCTTTGCTCTTTGTTAACAAAGGAAAGCACGATCAATAGGAGATTCGATGCTCGTTAACCAGACCGACATCTACGCGCTACGTGCGATGACCTTTTTGGCCCTTCAAGGAGCGGATGCCTTGGTTTCATCGAAGGATCTTGCGGAAAAGACACGGATCCCGAGCCATTACCTTTCTAAGATCATGCGCCGTTTGGTCGAAGCAGAGCTTGTGGTTTCGCAGAAGGGACACGGAGGGGGGTTTCAGATCGTCCGTCCGTTGGAGGAGATCACCATCGAAGGGATCTTGGATGCGATGGGAGACAAACATGAGCTAGAGAAGTGCGCGTTTGGTTGGGAAAAGTGCGGCGGGGAGCATCCGTGTCCTTTGCATCCTGCGTGGAGCGAACTCAAGTCAAGCTTTGTCGGATGGGCAAGCTCGACAAATCTTTCAAAGCTGCGTAACGCCCATATCCAGCAGCGCTTTCTTTCCTCGCTTGGTGGAGGGGATCTTCCTGAATGATGGAATTCGATATCGTTTGAGATTCGAAATGGCGGGGTGAAAGGGCGAAGGGGATTCAAAGCAGAGGTTGAGATATCCGTCTGAAATGAAAAAAGCGAACCACTTGATTTTTATGTTCTTTTTCGTGCTGTTGCATACGTTTCATTTGATCTAGATCAATCTATTCGTTGAGTCAAACCAAGCAAAAAGCGTTTTTGTCGATAGATCTGTCCCTTGAAGAAAGTGGAGGTTGATGTCCTCAATGTAGGCACGCAGCAAAGAGTTGTGCAGCGGGTGCGGTACAAAGCGGCGTGCATCGGATGAAATGAGGAGGCTACCATGCGTATGCGAGATGTGGCGAGGCTGGGATGGGTGATCTTGATCGTGGGTCTGAGCAGTTTGTCAACAGCATGGGCCAAGCCCGGAGAGATCGGGAAGTTTGCGTTTTTGAATGGCGATGTGAAGTTGTGGCTTTCGGGGGAGTACCGTGCGCGGATGGAGTTGATGCAGGGGCGAGACTTCAAAGCCCCTGATAAAGCAGCGGGAACGCCCGAAGATCGGTTGTTTGTCGTGCATCGTGCGCGTTTGGAAGTGGGCGCGCTGTTGTGGTCTCGCGTGGAGATCATGATGCAATTTCAAGACGTTCGGCTTTGGGGCCAAGAAGCGGACACCTTGGCAGACTTTCAAGCCAAAGGTTTCGATCTGCACCAAGGATGGGCGCGTTTCCTTTTTACGGACGAACTTTCTCTTAAAGTCGGACGGATGGAGCTTGGATACGACAACGAGCGCATCCTTGGGGCGGTGGATTGGACACAACAAGCGCGTTCGTTTAACGGTGTCTTGTTGGCGTGGGATCCGAGTTTTATGCAGCTTCATGCGTTTTATGCGGCCATCTCACAAAAAGATACCTTGTTGTCGGCTTCTCAGATGACAGGTGCATGGGCAAAAGTCCGTAAATGGAAGTTCTTTCAACCTTCATTGTTGTATGTTTTTGATTTTAATACAGAAACAGAGCGATATCGCCACACCATCGGAACGCATATCACAGGAGCCATCGCAGGGTTTAGCTATACAGGCGAGTTCTATTACCAAACAGGGACGCAGAAGACCCTGACCGAAACGCAGCAGATCCAATCGTATCTGGGTGCGCTCTCGCTTGGTTATCAGATCCCTGTGCCAACCAAGCCAACGATCCGTGTCTGGGCTGACTTTGTTTCGGGCGATGATAATCCAACGGACAGCGTGTATCGCTCGTTCGATACGCTGTTTGCGACAAACCACAAGTTCTACGGCTTCGCGGATATCTTCTTAAACCTGCCCGTTCATACCAAGCAACGTGGTTTGATGGA
Source organism: Myxococcota bacterium (assembly GCA_023150835.1). Taxonomy (GTDB): domain Bacteria; phylum Myxococcota_C; class UBA6777; order UBA6777; family UBA6777; genus JAKLKB01. Next base: position 22,661 of record JAKLKB010000113.1, read on the forward strand.
TCTGGGTGCAAGTGTCGGCTTCTCTCCCTTCCAAGGCTTTGGGCTGACCGTGTGGTATCACTATTTTCGACTTTTCCACGGCGCGCCTGACGCAAACCAACAGATGCAACAAGAACTGGCTTCGGAGATCGACGTGGTTGCGAGTTATACGTTTCTTAACGGCCATGCCTACATCTCGACAGGTTATAGCATCGTACTTCCAACGGCAGGGATGGCGGTTCTTGGAAAAGGCAATCAGCCTGAACATTGGTTTTTTGTAGAGTGCCGTACGAAGTTTTGAGCGAAGTAATAAGCGGGGCGGGGGAAAGTCCACGGAAAGCACGGAAAGCACGGAAAGAAAGCAGAAGAGTCCACGAAAAGTGCGGAAAGTGCGGAAAGAACGCAGAAGAGTACACGGAAAGCACGGAAAGCACGGAAAGAAAGCAGAAGAGTCCACGAAAAGTGCGGAAAGTGCGGAAAGAACGCAGAAGAGTACACGGAAATCACGGAAAGCACGGAAAGAACGCAGAAGAGTACACGGAAAGTGCGGAAAGTGCAGAAAGAACGCAGAAGAGTACACGGAAAGTGCGGAAAGTGCGGAAAGAACGCAGAAGAGTACACGGAAAGTGCGGAAAGTGCGGAAAGAACGCAGAAGAGTACACGGAAAGTGCGGAAAGTGCGGAAAGAACGCAGAAGAGTACACGGAAAGTGCGGAAAGTGC
>JAKLKB010000114.1:0-22714 GCA_023150835.1 Myxococcota bacterium
TTGTTGTAAACGCCCTGTGATTGGGCAGCCACACCTGTCTGCCCCTACTTTTTCACGTACTTCACGGACGGAACTCGTAGAAACTGTTTGCTTTGAAAAAAGCAGCCGTCGAAGCGAACAGTCCGGAGCAGAAACCTCGTCAAATCACAAACCTGTCGGCAATTGTCCGATGGCCTCAAACAGCGAAAGATAACTATCGAGGGTTTCTTCGAGGGTGACGAGGCGGTCCAACATCGCCTTGAGTTGGCTTTTTTGGGTGGTGACGAGCTGAAGTAGTTGAAGATTTCCGAGTTGGAGGCTGCGGGCAAGGAGTCGCAGTTGTTGTGCAAACTGAGGCAGGAGTTGTGATTGGTAGATCTGAAGGACTTCGCGTGTCTTGGTGTAGCGCAAGAAACTTTCTCGGATGGATTGGCGAATCTTGAATTGTTCTTCAAGAAGTTTGAGTCGGGATTGGCTCAGTTTGGCGCGGGACTCGAAGACTTTGGGTTGATTGCGGTAGGTGAAGGGGAGGGCGATGCTAAAGCCGATCCCGATGGTGTGATTGAGTTCTTGTTCGAGCGCATAAAACAGCTTGAGTTTGAGATCGGGGATGGCTTTGGCTTCTTCGAACTGGAGGGCGACTTGAGCTTGTTTGATGGATTCGCGGGCGACTTGGAGGCGGATGTGATCAGCGGCCTTGATAAAAAAGGGATCGATGCTGTTGTACAACGGAAAGTTCGATGGCAAGGGGGTTGTGGCAGTCGGTAGGTCGGTTTGGTCCCATCCAAGGACTTTTGCGAGTTTTTGTTGATTGACGCGGAGTTTGGCTTCGCTGCGTTGGAGCGAAGCGCGGTTTTGCAATAGCTCCAAACGCACCAAGTTGACGCTCAAGATATCGGTGGCTCCTTGGGCTTTCATCGTTTGCGTGAGCCGCTCGATGCGCTCAAAAAAAGCAACGATATCTTTGTACAGGACGACTTTTTGTTGCGAGATCAGAACTTTGTTATAAGCGCGGTGGACGTCGAGAGTGAGGGCGAATTCGAAGGCTTCGACTTCGCGTTTGACGCGATTGACGAAGGCCATCGCAAGGCGTTGTCCTTGGGTCCACCACCCACCGATGGGCATCTTCCAAAGCAGTTCATTTTCGAGGGTCTTGAAGTCGACAGGGCTGGGTTTTCCCGGGGCTTTGACTTTGCCCACAGATTCGAGCTCTGGGTTGGTGGGAAAGTAGCGCCAACCGCGAAGGCGCTGCATGGCGATATCGATATTGGCACGAACAACGCGCAAGGATGGGCTGTTTTTGAGTGCGTAGTCTACAGCTTCTTGGCGCGTAAGTGAGTGGCTTTGTCGGGGAAACAACAGAAACACCAGAAGCAAAAGACAACGCCCTATACATGGGGAGGAAAGGTTCGCAGCGAACACAAAAAACACAGGTATGCCCCTTGTTGTTATTTTTTGATCTTCTTTGTTTTGATGGGCTTTTTCAGACCTTTTGGATCGAGCGTGGGCGGGAAGCCGTTGAATTGACGCCAAAGTTCAAAAGCAAGGCTGACGCGGTTGAGGAAGATCCAGCCCTTGGCACGGACTCCTTGGCGCAAAAAGCGCCCTTCTGGCCACGCTTCGTCTTGCTTATCGGGGACGATCAAGATGCGGAATTTGCCTTCGCCGCTGTCGGTTGCATCGACCAAAGAGACGGTTCCTCCGAAGGTTCCGACGGCGACAGAGGGCCACCCTGTAAACTGGACAGCGGGCCACCCTTCAAATTGCAGTCGGACATGGCGTTGTCGCGTAATCAGCGGAGCATCGTTGCCGTCCACCCAGAGTTCGACGGCTCTCGAAGTGGTCGCAGGGACGATGCGGGCGATGGGTTTGCCTTCTTTGAGCATCTCGGCTTGTTCGTTGACGAGCAAGCTGAGGATGATGCTGTCGCGAGGGGCGCGGATATCTTGGGCGCGTTGACGGGCGACTTTGACGCTGACTTTGGCGAGATCGCCGCGTGCTTTGGCAGCTTCTTCTTCGGATTTTTCGAGTTCAGCTTTGGCGGAGTCGACCTTGGCTTGGGCTTCTGCGCCGATCTTGAGGCGCTCGGCACGCATGGCGAATTCGTTGGCGCGGGCCGAAGTAAGATCAGCGAGGGTCATATTCACTTCGGTTTCTTGTTTGGCGTAGTTGAGTTCGGCCAGTTCAAGGCTGCGTTGAGAGACGAGGTCATCTTTTTTCAAGGAGCGCAGTCGCTTGAGGTTGAGGGTGGCTGCTCGCAAGGCGGCACGGCCAGCGGCGAGTTTTTGTTGGACGGCTTGGATCTTTTGTTGGGCCATCTGGATCTTTAGCTGCGCGGCTTGGAGGGCGAGGCGTTTGGAATCTTCGAGGGCTTTGATCTTGTTTTTGTAGGCTTCGACACGTGAGAGTGCATTTTTTTGTTGGCTTTGGACGGCTCGGCGTTCTTCTTCGATGCGCTCGAAGAGTTGGGGATCGTTGTCTGCGATCTCGGCGATCAGATCGCCTTTTTTGACGGTCGAACCTTCGGTGACATACCAGCGGGTGATGCGGCCTTTGATCGGGGCCTCGATCACTTGTTGGCGCTCCACAGGCGTGTAGGCGATCACGCGCCCGACACCAAAGGCTGTTTGTTGCCAAGGGGCCAAGAAAAGAGCGCAGCATCCGAGGAAAAAGCCGATCCATAGGGCGCGAGCGAGGGTGATCGCGCTTTTCGGGGATTCGACCATCCGCAGCGCGGAAAAGCGCGGCATCTTTTGGATGGGTTGAAGCAGCGGGATCTTGAGGCGAAGCATCGTGAGTCGTTCTCCTTTGGCAAACCAAACCGCGAGGGTTTAGGCTGTACGGGCTGCTTGAACCAAGCTCTTGGTATCGAGATCATAAGTGTGTGTGCAAAGCCGCAGCAGATCAGCGCGGTGCGTCACCAGCACCAAAGTCCACGGTGCATCGGGCGAAAACAATGTTGCGAGCAGAGGACTACGGCTGCGCGGATCCAAGCGATCCAACAACCCGTCGATCAAGAGCAATCGAGGACGCGCTGCAAACGCACGCGCAAGCATGAGTTGCACCCGTTGTTGCTGCGAAAGCGGCGCACCTCCAGACACCAACTCCGAGTTGAGACCCTCGGCTGTACACAAGATGCTATCGCGTAGGCCGACTTGTTCGAGTGCCTCGCGGGCTTCGACCCGACCGATATCGTGGCGGCCTGCTCGGATATTTTCAAAGACCGAGTCGTGGAAGATCTCGATATCGCGCAATAACACCAGATCGCGGCGTAGATCTTCGGGGCGGATATCGCGGTAGTCGATCTGATCGAGCGCGATCTGCCCGTTGCTTGGGGGGCGTACACCATACATGATATCCAAAAGCGTGCTTTTGCCCGAAGCAGGAGGGCCAAGCAGCGCAACACGCGAACCTTCCGGGATATCCAACTCGATCCCCTCGAACACCGCCGAACCGTCGTGATCATATCCGACTTGGTGCAGATGCAACGCAACTGGAGTGGTTTGGAGTGGCAAGGGGTGGCCTTGGGGAGGATCTGTGGGAAGATCCACGACATGCCCGATCTTATCGAGCGATGCGATCATGTCATAGAATTTTTCGTAGAGCTTTCCCATCTTCGCCAACGAGATCACCAGTGCTGCCGTGACAAGCTCGGCAGCCACCAACTGACCGAGCGTGAGCTGGCGTTGGATCACCAACCATCCCCCCACCAACAACAGCCCTGTACTCGCAAAGATCTGCAACGCCATATTGCCGATCAATTGGCGAAGTACGATGCGAAAGTGTTTGGAGCGAGCGACGAGATAGTTTTTGGCGAGGGCGTCCGCGTGTTCTTGGGCAAGCGCAAGCCCACCCGCCGAGTGAAAGATCTGCGGATGGGCGGCGATATCTTCGAGCCATGCGGCGATCTTGTATTTTTGCTTGGATTCTTTGATGCTGGTCTCGATCGCACCACGTGCAAGTGTAAAAGTGACAAACAAGATCGCGATCAACAACACCATCGCAAAGGCCATCAATACGGGGTGATAGAGCGTCAACAGCAAAAAAGCGACGGATATCTGCAACACGCTTGAAAAGCCATCAAAAAGCATGAGGGCTGCGGTCTTTTGCAACGCAGCCACATCAAAAAAGCGGTTGGTCACTTCGCGGATATCCTCTTCATCCCGCGCTCTTTGAGCCACTCGCGGCAACCGATAAGAAAAGTCCGCCGCCACACGCACCATCAAACGCCGTGCGATCAACTCCGTCATGTACGTTTGCATCGCTTGTAAAAACGCTGAAAACCCCAACCCTGCGGCCAAAAGCAGCGTTAGCACGACCAACGGTTGCAACATCGTCCCAAATGCCACCGTATTGACCAATGCTTGGACTGCGATCGGTGTGGCAAGTGTCAACAAACCGATCAAGGCCGCGTAGATCGTAATCGCCCAAATGGCCTGACGTTCCGAACGCACCAACGCCCACAACCGACCCAGCGCCGAGCGCAGTACATGATCGTCCTCGTTCGGCTTGTACATCGATTCGACCCAGTGTTCGAGCGGAATCGAGTTCTCAGACATCAACCACGTCACTTCGTTCCCTTCGGAGATCCCCATCTCTGCGCGCAATTCTTTGGGAGTCATCCAATGCGTAGGCTCTTTGGTCAAGAAATGCGTCACCAAAAAACGCCCCCGCTCTCGCGCCAAGATCCCCAACCAACCGGCTTCTTCTTTGCCGATCCGCGTAAAAATCGGAAAACTTGCTGTCTCTATCTCCAACAAACTTTTCGGACTGCTCGTGAAACGTGTGGTCTTCAGATGAAGTGAACTCCCTGCCAACTCACAAAAATCCCACCACGCCAACCCACCCCCATCCGAACGCAACGAAAGGGTCTCTTGTAAGACTCCGCGCACCGATGACGGCGACACATCGACATCATGGTGCTTGACCAAATACTCAAAGACCAACGATAACTCCGCAAGATCTTCTCCTCGTATCAGTTGTTCTCTTTGCATCCTTAGATCCCTCTCGCACCGCCCAACGTTCATGCGGTTTTGATGTGTTCAAATATTCAAATATGTGAAGGCTAATCTTTGCGCAAAGCTTCGTCAAGGCAAAAAAAATGAGATTCGAGCCGATCTGCGGTGTGGTTGTAAGGGATGGTCGCAGGAAAGGTCAAGGCGCGGGCCAAACGCGGGGTATGAGATGCAACAGAGGTGAAGGGGATTCGTTTGGGGGGAGAGTGCGGAGAGAGCACGATGCAATATCCGTCCGTTGTTTGATCGTAAGGACGCAGGATCAAGCCCACCGACTGCGCCACATCAAAGCCGTTACGCAATATCCGTCCGTTGTTTGATCGTAAGGACGCAGGGGCAGGCTGGTGTGGATGCCCGATAATAGGGCGTCTATGCACGATTTTGCGTGCATTCCTTGGATATCGTGTTAGTGAGAGAAGAGCTTTTGTTGGAGCAGCAAAGCGACAGAAGTCGAGGCGAGCGCGTCTTGTTGCTGTGGGGGGAGTCCTCGATCCAACCAGACGACGCCTTCTGTGAGGGCATCGACGGCTCCAAGCACCCTTCCCTGAGAGTCAAAGGTATAGCCTGCAAGCCAAAAGATCGGCTGCTCGGAGTCTTGGACGCGATGACTCGCTTTGACGCCGAAGCGAGTGTCGTTGTTGTGCAGTCGCCCTTGCGCGGGCTGCGGATAATCTTGGTAGAGATCCAGTTCCCAGAAAAAAGCGGAGTCCTGATTCGGAGAAAAAGCGCAATGTAACGAATCTTTTTGCTGCGTGGTAAGTTTGAGTCGGATCGGGCCTCTGAATTTGATGACATCTTTATCTCTCGTCACCAAGCACTTGTTTTCCCAAACCACGTCGTTGCCTTTTTGAAGGCTAAAACGGAAACGTTGAGAAGACGCGACATGCTTTGCGATCCAACCTCCGACGCGGTGAGTTTCGGTCCAGCCCATTTGGACATCGCGCACCCGATAGGCTCCAAAGTCCATTTCGTTGTTCCATATCGAGCGCTTGATCGGCAAGGTTAATGACTGACTTTGGAGCGACGAAGGAACGGCCATCCGAAGCATACGACAACCGCTCGTAATTGTACTGATGCTTGTAGTACAGAAAAGTAAGAAGAAAATAGAATGAATTTTGTTGTTACATCGGAATTTTTTCATGATACACCTCTTTTGGTTAGACGTTCTTTGCGGGGTGATGCGCTGTAAAGCAAAAAAAATACCGCATGAAAAAATATGTTGTATTCGCCGCTCTACAGAACACATAGAACACAAAAAGGCTCGGAAATGGGCGAGCGGCGAGGAGGGTGTTTTGGTGTGGAGGGGTTGGGATGGATGCGGGCTACTCCATTTCTATGGGGGGCGTGGAGGAGAGTGATCGGTTTTAAAGCGGCAAGGCGAGGGCAGAAGCGAGCGGCAAAAACCCCGTGTCTGCGATGCTTCGGGCGGGGCCTGTGTTGGAGAGAAAGCAGGCCAGCACGAGAGAGAACTTTGCGCTTAGGAGGCAGGTGTGCCAAAGATGAGGCATTGTTGATTCGGGTAGGATGGAGGCAAAGGGGCTGGGTTGGCTTCTTTGGCGAGAAGAGCAGATCAGAGCGCAGGAGGCTGTGGACATGATGGAAGAGAAACGTGGAATTCATCCGATCACGCGTTGGCTAGAGAAGGCAAGCCCGTTTGCATTTGCGACGTATGCGATCTTTGCGGCGTTTATGGCGTATTTTGCGATGTACGCGTTCCGTAAGCCGTTTTCTGTTGCGTTGTTTCCGGGGCAGGTGGCGTTGCCGTTTTTGCCGCCGATCGATTACAAGATCTTTTTGATTATCGCTCAGGTGGTGGGGTACACGCTGTCGAAGTTTACGGGGATCAAGGTGATCTCGGAGATGGAGGCGAAGCATCGGGCGTGGGCGTTGGTGGGGATGATCGCAGCGGCGGAAGCTGCGTTGTTGTTGTTTGCGATCACACCCAAGCCCTATAATGCGTTGTTTTTGTTTGCCAATGGGATCCCATTGGGGATGATCTGGGGGTTGGTGTTTGCGTTTTTGGAAGGGCGGCGACTGTCGGAGCTTTTGGGGGCGGGTTTATCGGCGAGTTATATCCTTGCGAGCGGTGTGGTCAAATCGGTGGGTGATGCGGTGATCAAGTACCTGCATTTCTCGGAGTATTGGATGCCTTTTATCACGGGCCTGTTCTTTTTGCCGTTGTTTTTGTTGTGCGTGTGGATGTTGAGCTTGATGCCACCGCCGTCTGTGGAAGATGAGGCTTTGCGCACCAAACGCGCTCCGATGCAACGTCAAGATCGATGGGTTTTTTTCAGTCGATTTGCGCCCGGGCTGATCGCGCTGATCGTGTTGTATATCTTTTTGACCACGTATCGGGACTTTCGGGACAATTTTGCAAAGGAGCTTTGGACCGCGCTGGGCTATAAAGGGGTGCCGTTGATCTTTACACAGACGGAGATCTATGTGGCTTTTGGGGTGATGATCGCGCTTGCGCTGATCATGTGGGTGAAGACCAATCGACGGGCGATGGTGGTTGTACACGGCATCATGTTGTTTGGCAGCGTGATGATCGGTGTGAGTACGATGGCGTTTCAAGCCCAGATGATCTCGCCCGTGGTGTGGATGACGTTGGTGGGGTTGGGGCTGTATTTGGGATACGTGCCGTTTGGCTGTATGTTGTTCGATCGTCTGCTTGCAGCGATCCGATTTGTCGGAACATCGGGCTTTATGATCTATGTGGCAGACTCATTCGGTTATCTTGGAAGCGTTGTGTTGATGCTGTACAAAAACTTTGGTCAACCGACGCTGCCTTGGCTCAAGTTTTTCGTGCAGTATAGTTATGTGACGTCTGTCTTGTGTTCGGTGTGTTTTGTGTTTTCGCTGGTGTATTTTTATCGGATCGCACTCGACGTACACGGGGCGGATGAGCTAGACGATATCCCCGCAGCATCCGAGGGGAAAGCCTAAAGTCCGGTTTGGTTGGGGTTTCGTGGTTTGCGTGGCGGGTGGGTGTGATGTAGAGGGGATGTTATACGATCCAGAGAGAAGTGTGCTCGAAGGGTAGGTGCGATCCGCTGTCGACGCCCTGTGGTTGGGCCCCTGTGGCTGCCCCTACATTTTGCGCTTATACGATGGGCGGATTTCGTATTAGCGGCCTGTGCAGTAGGTGGGTTTGGCGCAGAGCTTGTTTTCGCAGCCTTTGCTCTTGCATTCGCTGCCAAAGCCGCAGGCTTCGCCATCTTCTTTGAAGGCGGTGCATTTTCGAGTGCCTGTGAGATCGCACCAACTGCTCTGGCATTCGCCAAGAGGTTGAAAGCGTTCGGTCGAGCAAGGATCGCCGACTTTGAGGGGCGTGGTGTTGGGGGCTTCGCATCGGTTGTTATCGCCGCAATCGAGTCCTGTCTTGCACAATTGGACGGTGGGTGCGACGGCACAAGCCTCGTTGACCGCAGAGGCTTTTTTGCAGATGCCTTTCACGCCTTCTTTGGGGTATCCGCAAGGATCTGTGGTGCCTTGTGTGTTGGGGTAGCAGCAGAAGTTTTGTGTGGGATCGCAAGTGCCGAAGAATCCGGCTCCAACGCCATCACGGAGCATGGTGCATTCTTGTCCTGCGGAAGAGGTGCGCACGAAGGCTTTTCGTTGTTGTGCTCCTCCGACGGGAGCAGAGGCTCCAAAACATGTGCTGTCAAATAAGGCGTTGCTGACGGCTTCGCCGCATGCGGCATTTTGGAGGGTTTGGAGACAAGTTTGTGCGGCTGCGGCGTCGAATTGGACTTTTCCAGCTTTGGCGGCGTTGATCCAGTCGCCAAAAGGAACGATCACGATCATCTCTTGGAGGACAGCGTTGCAAGTTTCTTGGGTGAGCGTTGCAACAGGGGGCAAGCGGGGTTTGAAAGACTCAAGGAGGCGATTTTCTCGGTAGAACAGGAAGTATTGGTTGATGTGATCGTTGTTGCAGCAACGAAACAGCGCGCCACAGACGCTTTTGGCGATATCTTGTGCGAGGCGATCGAGTGCGGGGTTGGGTGTGGCTTCGGGTTGTTTTTCAGCCGCTGTTTCGGGGAGTGCTTCGCTGCCTGCGTCAGAAAGCGGCTCTTGGGCAGGTTCGGAGAGCGGTTCGGTCGTAGATTCGGTGGTTTGTGTTTCGGTTTGTGTGTTGGTTTCTTGGTTGGTGGAGCCTTCTTTTTGGGGCAGGCCGCTTTCGCAAGCGGCAAAAGCGAGCAGAAGCATCATCGAGAACAATGAGACAACGGCGATCTGCACGATGGAACGGGCGTTTTGAGGCTTTTTTGTAAGTGTCATAATTATTTACACTCCCATACAACAAGGTTGTCTTTGGTGTCGCTGATGCCTGCAACGAGGATGCGCCCTGTGCTATCGAAAGCGATGCTGTTGACTCCCGCAGTGGTGGGGAGTGTTGTGATCACGGTGTTGTTGGCGTCGAACAGACGGACATAATTGTCTTGGCCGGATGTATCGTTTGAACCGACTGCGAGGATGGAACCATCGGGGGTATAGGTCACAGAGCGCAGGTTTCCTTTGCCTACAGCGAGGGTGGTTTTGAGGGTGGCGGGGGTGGTGGAGAGATCCCACAGTTTGATCTCGGAGGAGAGGGGCGTTCCTTCGGCCCATGTGCTGACGGCGAGCATCTTGCTGTCGGGACGAAACGCGACGCTGAGGGCATAGCCTTTGTGGCCTGAGAGGGTGTCCAAGGCGGTACGGCTGAAGGTTTGGGCATTCCACAAGATGACTTTTTTATCCCAAGCGCCCGATGCAAGGAACTTTCCATCTGGGCTAAAGGACACAGATTGCACGATCAAAGGTCCAACGATCACATGATCGAGGATCTCTTTGCGGCTGCCGTTGCTGAGGTCGTAGATGTAGATACTGCCGCCCGTGCCGGAGGCCAGAAATTGACCGTTGTGGCTGAGGGCGACCGTTTGAACTTTGCTTGTCAGCGCACCCAAGTTGTATTTCAGACCGTTGTTTGTAAGATCCCAGACTTTGGTGAATTTGTCGCTGCCTGCGGCGATATAGCGATTGTATGGGGCGCTTGTGCCTGCGGGAGCGGCAGCCAGCCCGTCCATTGTTGAGGTGCTGGTGAGGCTTGTTGAACTCGAACCTGCGGCGATATCCCAGACCTTGACGGTCTTGTCGTCGCTGGCGCTAACGAGTTGCGTACCGCTGAAAGCCACTCCGCGCACAGTCGCGGTATGCCCATTGAGGGTCTTGGTTTGTTGCCATATACAAGGCCCTGCATCTGCGGTGGTTTCGGCGGCTTGTTCAGCGGTGGTTTCGGCGACTTGTTCAGCGGTGGTTTCGGCGACTTGTTCAGCGGTGGTTTCGGCGACTTGTTCAGTTGTGGTTTCAGGGGTGGTTTCGGCGACTTGTTCAGGGGTAGTTTCAGGGGTGGTTTCGGCGACTTGTTCAGGGGTAGTTTCAGGGGTGGTTTCGGCGGTGGTTTCGGGGGTTATCTCCGCAGCGGTTTCAGGGGTGGTTTCGGAACCTGCTTCGAGGATGACTTCTTTGGCGATCTCTTGGTTGGTTTCGGAGTTGGTTTCTTGGGCGGTTTCATTTTTGGGGCCCATCTCGCAGGCTGAGGATAGAAACCAGATCGCAGCGATCGCGCACAAAGTGAAAAGAAAAACCAGCTTTTTGATCACAGTTTAATTCTCCGTATCTGCCGAACCACGCGATTTTTCAATCGTGGGTGCGGCTTTTGTGTGGAAGGGAGGGCGGAGGTTCACCGCTCCTTGTTTTGAGATGGCGTGCTACCCTATTTTTTTTTGAACAGTTGTCAAGTCTTGTTTGATTTTTTTTGAACGGATGTGTTTTGGGGGGGAGGTGTACGATTTGAGAGAGGTGTATTTGAGGAACGTGCGATTGGAGACGCACTGTTGTTGGGCAGCTACGGGGGCTGTCCCTACGTTTTGCGATCACATCAAGGGCGGATCTGGTGTGACTTGTGGGGAAAAGAGCCCGCGTTCGGGCTGTTTCAAGCGGAGCCGTCGTAGGTTTGAAAAACGTCTGTTTGTGCCGTCGATAGGGGGCCAAGGGGCGAAGTGGGGTGAGTTTGATGGGAAGAGATCGGGAGAGGAGGGGGGTTATGCGGGGCGGATACCGATGGCGAGACGATCTTGGATCTCGTCGAGGACGCGGTTGCATTGGTCGAAGGTGTTGACGACAAAGTGTGCGCCGCTGCGGTACATGCGTTGGCGGATCTCGTTGATCAGAGATTGCCGTTTGTCGGGTTGCATGGTTTGGATCTCTTGTGCGGTACAGCCCATCTCACGGCCTGTTTGGACGATGCCGACGGTCCAGACGCCGGCGTTCAGTCCGGCTTCGATATCGTCGAGGGTATCGCCGATGGCGACGACAGATTCCCACGGATAGACGCCAAGCATGATGGCGGATTGTGCGATCAACCAAGGTGCGGGGGGCATAGGTGTTTGGCTGGCGATGTGGTCGATGGATACGGCTTGATCGGGTTGGAATCCCTGTGCTTGGGCTTGTTGGAGCATGGCTTGAGCGAGGGGTTCAGGTTCGGGGGTGGTGGCGGCGATCAAGATACCGGCTTGCTGCCATTTTTGGACGGAAGTGGCGACGTGTGGGAGGAGTTGGGCGTCGTAAGAGATGCGCGAAAGCTGGCATTGGAGGAGTTCGTCAGCGAGGTCTTGGTAGCCTGCTTCGTTGGGGAGGGTTTGGTATTGTTTTCGCCATTGTTCTGCAACGTTTGGAAGATGGAAGAGATGTTCGATGTGAAGGGCTTTGGGGAGCGCGTGGGTGATATGGGCCTCTTCGAGGGGCAGAAAGACTTGGTGTCGTTGAAAGAGTTCAACGAGAGCCTTGGCGAGGCCCAAACCCCCGTAGTCAAGGACCGTTCCTTCAAGATCAAGGATCACCGCCTTCACAGGGCCACGGTAGGAGCGTTGGTAAAAAAATTCCATCTCAGGATCCTTTTCGCGCGTAGCGGTCGCATGGGTGGCGTGGTCGTGTATGCGAGAGGAGAAAACGCCGACGCAACTTGCAAGAAGGGAGGCAACAGCCGCCGTCTATCGGCGAGTGTTGCGTTCTTTCGTCTTGCAACAATGCGTTATAACACAACATCTGGCGTTGATCTAGTTTGTCGCATCTCTTGGGGGAGGGGACACGCGAGTCGCCGAAGAAGCGCGGGCTTTAGTGGTGTGTTTTGTGTGGTGTGAGGGTGTTGTGTTGTGTGGTTGGGGTCTGGGGGAGAGGAGAGAGCGAGGGGGTGTGGGCTGAGCGAGGGCGATAGATGTGGAATTTTTTGGTGGCTTCGGTGTAGTGGCGAACCAAGGGGTGTTGGCGAAGGGCTTGGAGGCGGGTTTCGCCGTTGATGTTGGTTAAGACGATGCGTCCGAAACCGTACCCGTAGATATTCGCGATATCGTCGATGATTCCGAGGATATGGAGTTTTTTTGCGAGGATCTGTTTTTGGTAACGTCTTGCGGCGATCTGGACTTGGTAGTCGACGTTGTGTTCGACGCCTAGGGTCCAAAGCGCGTGGGGTGTGCGCTTGCCTTTGTTTTGCAGCAGCGGTTTGAGAGGAGAAAACAGGTGATCCAATTCGCTGATGATCGGGATGGGTTCGCCTTCATAGGGGTTCATTGCGGCATGGATCGCGCCGCAGTGTGTGTGTCCCATGATTATTAATAGGGGAGTTTTGAGGTGCAAGACGCCGTAATCGACCGATCCCATCGCTGTAAGCATTTGGTTGCCGATGTTTCGGACGGTAAAGATGTGGTTGTTGGGATCGCTGTGGAAAAGTGTTTCATGGACTCGTGAGTCCGAACACATCACCAAGGTGATCTCGGGGGTTTGTTGATCGCAAAAGCGTTGGAAGTAGGGGCTTGGATGTGTGCGCAAGAATTCGTCGTCGCCTTTGAACAGGCTTGCGAGGAGATGACTTGCTTGTTCGGTGGTGTCCTTTGAGTTCGGAGGGGTGGTCGTTTTCGATGTTTTGGTGGGCGTGTTGTGGTGGATCTTGTGTAGCGTCGGGGTGGATCGAGCGGGTCGCGTGGTAGGTGAAGGAGGGCTTGCGTAGGGTGACGAGGAGATGGCGAGATCCCAGAACAAAAAAAGTAGCGCAAAAAAGACAAGCGGAGCAGGGCGGAACGTTCGTCTTGTACGTGTTTTATCTTCGTTCATCGTTTTTTAGGCGCGCAGATCCCCTTGTTTCGAGGGAAGAGGAAGCGCCGTCCTTTCTGTGAGCGGGGTCGGCTGTAGGAACGCGACTTTTGGGTTAGCACAAGGTGTTCCGTGCTTGGGGGGGAGGGCGCTCGGTGAGTAGCGGGGCTGGCGAATATCGGGGGTTTGTGCGTCGCCATGCCAAAAGCATAAAACGATCGAAGAGGGGCTGGTTGCAGGAGGGTTGCATTGGGATGCAACGAGGCGTTTCAAGGCGCAGGTGTTTCACGGCTTGCTGCACTTGGCTGGTGCGTGGGGGGTGATGTGGGGAGAAGATCATTTGACGATTCGGTAGCGTTAAGTAAGAAAAAATATGGACCTGTGACGTAGTTCGACAAGGGCAAGGGGTATCCTAGGCGTGTGGGTCGATGTGTATCTTGACGACGCACGATGAGGTTGATATGACCTAGCAGGCGGATACTACAGGGTTTTGCATCTCGTTTCGAGGCTTTTTCGCAAGCTGTGACGGCTGGCGGTGGTGGCCTTGCCAAGACTTGGTGCGTCCTGTGTACGGTGAGGGGTGGTGGGCGCTGCGGGTGGTTCTTTGCGCTGTCGGCGTTCGGCTCCGAGCGCTGTCGAGTCCATCGACTGGCCTTTCTTTCCCTCTAACTACTTGATCTCTCTACTTTCTTTTGCTTGCCTTTGGGCGCGCTGCTTGCTTTGCGCATCTGTGATGCGGGCTGTTGGCCTGCCGATCGGCTTCCGCAGCAGGGCGACTCGTTCACTGGTCGGACACCTTTCTCTTCCATCCGCGTATCGCGCAGATATCAACAGAGAAAATCCCTTGCGGGATGCTCGGCGGCAAAAAGCCACACCCGAGAAGGAAGCCTACCGTAGGGCTGAGGGTAGAAGGCGATCTGTTGTTTGTCAAGCGAATGTTTGTGGCAAGATTTTCTTGAGCGGAGCGAGGCGATTTGGTTTGTGTGGGGTGTGATACGAAATCCGCCCATAGTGTGATCGTAAAAATGTAGGGGCAGCCCCCTGTGGCTGCCCGATAATCGGGCGGGTCGCGAACCGCCCCTACATCATGCGATCATACATTACGCGGAGATCGTATGACGCCACGCCCCACAAGGGACCTGTGGCCCCTTGACCCCGTGAGGGGCGAAGAGAGCGCAGGTTTTTCAACCGAATGGCTCTGTTGCTTGGGCGGATGTGAACGCCCTTTCTTTGGCCGACGGCGTCGATTGATTGAGGGAATTGTGGGGGGGAGAAGACGAATTCTATTCGTTTTGTACGGGCGTTTTGGTAGAAAGCAAGCGGCATGAAGATCAAAAAAGCCGTCGAGGCGGAGGTTCGGATGGTATCGTTGGCAAAGTTGGCAGAGGCGTTGCGTTCGCTGCATGGGTTACAAGAAGAAGGCATCGTGACGAAAGAGGAGTATACCTCGCTAAAAGAGCGGATACTTCGGTGTATTGCGGATGTGGTGGAGGGAGGCGTAGAGGAGCAAAGCACGCCGTTTTTGGGTAGCGACAACAACGAAGCGTATGCGCGCATACCAGCGGATCTTCCGAAACAGCCGATAGTAGGTGTTTTTCCCAATCAAAAAGAAAAAGCCTCTGTGGTGGAGGTCGCGAGCGTGGTGATCAAACGCATGCCATCGGTGGGTGGAAAAGAACATGACGAGCATGACGAAGAGCTTGCGTTTGCATTCGAGGGTGGGTTCGAGGATCCGCGAAAGGCAACGGAGCAAGGGAAAGAAAACGTGGGTTCTATAAGGGCCGATGCGCCGCTGGTTTCGGAGGGGGTGAGACCGTTTGAAGGCAAAGAGGTGGCTTCATCGAAAGGCAATGCGGCCTTGTTTCCGTCGGGGGCTTCTTTTGTGCGACGGGAGGCGGTCGGGGAGGTTGCTTTGGAAGAGGCGAGGGCGAGATCGGTCGGGGACATTGCTTTCATGCAGGCGAGGGCGGTTGGGGAGGCTGTTTTGGAAGAGGCTAGATCATTCGGATTAACGGGGGAGATCGCACGTTTGTTTGAGGGTGAGCCAAGCGCGGCGTTGTGGGGGGAGATGTGTGTGCTGTTTCGGTCGCAGAAGGGTTTGGATTGGGAAGCGTTAAATGTGCAGCTGGATCAGCGTTGGCCAGACCGTCTGCGACAGGCTCCCGTGGCTTGGGTTGAAGAGTTGCTGCGTGGAGAACGTGGGCCGTGGTGGTCGTGTGTGCGTGCTTTGGATATCGGGGAAGAGGGGCTGGGGCGCAGTTTGAAGATGGTGGAGCTTCAGATGTTGACGCGTTTTTCTGAGATTGCAGGTGTACGGAGCGTGCAGTTGAGCAAGCAGAAGATGGGCGCACAAGGAGCGCGGTTGTTGGTGGACTCGATGTGGTCGGATCTGCGGCGTTTGGAGATCGGCGGTTGTGCGTTGGGGCCTGAAGGGCTGGCGATCTTGTTGAAGGGAAACTGGCCGAAGTTAGAAGTTTTGTCGTTGTGGTCGAATCTGCTTGGAGATAGCGGAGTGCGGTTGTTGTGTGAGGCTCCGTGGTCTTCGCTGCGAGCGTTGGATCTAAGCGGAAACGCCGTGACGGCGAGCGGTATCGAACGTTTCGTACAGGCAGGATGGCCGGTATTAGAGCGTTTGCGTCTGGCGTGGAACAAGTTGGCCTCTGCGGGAGTTCATGCGTTGATGCTTCGCTCGTGGGAAAAGCTCAAAGTGTTGGATTTGGGATTTAATTGGATGCACGATGAGGGGGTGGTGGCGCTATCCAAGGGGCATCTTCCAGCGTTGGAAGTGTTGGATTTAACGGACAACGGGGTCGGATTTTTAGGAGCCAACACGCTTGCCCAAAGTCCGTGGCCGAATCTGCGAGCGTTATATCTGATGCGCAACAGCATCGCTGCCGACGGTGGGAAGTCGCTTGCACGCGCAACATGGCCGTTGTTGCAGCGTTTGGATCTGCGTCGAAACCGTTTGGGGGATGCGGGCGTGATCGGTTTGTGTTCCGCGAATTGGCCGACGTTGCAACATCTTGATTTGGCGGGGAACGATTTTGGTGCGGAGGGTGCGCGTGCTTTGGCGTATGCGTCGTTTCCGATCCTTCGGACGCTCTTGCTAGGATTCAATTGGATCGGTGATGATGGGGTGAAGGTTCTCGCAAAAGCGAACTGGCCCGCGCTCGAAGTGATCTCGCTGGAGCGCAACCATCTGAGCGATGCGTCGGTGCGTTGGCTTCAAGAGGTGCCTTGGCCGTGTCTTCGGGAGATCAACCTGTCGATGAATCCGCTGACTCCCGAAGGGTTGGCCGCGCTGGAGAAGAGCCTCTCTGCAAGGTTACAACAAGAAAAAAGATAGGAGGCAAGATGGAGAAGGCGACACAACGGAGCGTCGATCGGCCAGTTCGGTTGGAGGGGGCGTTGGCGGCATGGCGCGAAGCTTTGGGCGATGGCCGGGTGGCGGAGCAGGGAGAAGTGTTCGAAGCGGCGCAATGGACGACTTTTGCGACGCCGCAGCGGATCTGGGCCGTGTTGTTTCCTGTGTGTCGAGAGGAAGTGCAAGCGTGCATTCAGATCGCCTCACGCTTTGAAGTCCCCGTGTATCCGATTAGTCGGGGGAAAAACTGGGGGCTGGGTTCAAAGTTGCCGCCTTGTGATGCGGTGTTGTTGGATCTGTCGCGGATGGATCGGATCGTGGATTTTGACGAAGAGATGGCCTATATCACCGTCGAACCCGGGGTGACGTTTCAACAAGTGTATGCGTTTTTGCAAGCGCAAGGCTCGTCGCTGATGCTTTCGGTGACGGGTGGATCGCCGTATGCGAGTGTGATCGGAAACTGCGCAGAACGCGGCGATGGTGTGGGTCCGTACGGTGATCGGGCCGAACACACCTGCGATATGGAAGTTGTCTTGCCTGATGGAGAAGTCCTGTATACGGGCTTTTCGCGGTATGCAGAAGCATCCCAGATCGCGCCGTTGTCGAGATGGGTTCCCGGGCCCGGGATCAACGAGATGTTCTTGCAATCGAGTTTGGGGATCATCACGCGGATGACGGTGTGGCTGATGCCCAAACCCGCGCATCTGCATCTGGTGTGGGCGACTTTTCGCGATGGAGCGCATCTTGCCGAAGCTACCGAGATCTTTCGGCGTCTGATGTTGCAAGGCGTGCTTCCACGCAACGCCATGACGATGTGGAACCTGTACAAGATCTTGGCGCGCAAGCAACAGTTTCCGTTTGCGACACAATCCGCCGAAGAAGCCTTTTTGTTGTCTTCGGTGCCATCGGAGCCTTGGTATGCTTGTGCGCCGCTGTATTATCCGTCTCGCGAACATGCCCGTGTGGATCGGCGTTATCTGCTCGAACAGCTAGAGGATCATGTCCACGATCTGATGTTTTTCGATCAAGAAGAACATCCCGAGATCGTCCAAAATAGCTTGTTTGTGGGCGTTCCTACCGAAGAAAACATCGCAAGCGCCTATTGGCGCAAGTCCCAACCGCCTCCCGCGCAGATGGACCCTGATCGCGATCGTTGCGGTGTGCTGTGGACGTGCCATGTGGTCCCTTTGCAAAGTACCGCTGTTTCGCGTTTTATGGAGATCGCAGAGCGCATTGTTTTGGAGCATGGACTGGAACCCAATCTAGGGCTGTCGTGTATGTCTGTGCGGGCCATGCGCGTCTTTGTCGCGTTGATGTATGACCGCGACACCGAAGGCCACGATCAAAAAGCCATGCGATGCCATGATGCCGTCTTTTCGGCACTTTGCGCCGAAGGATTTTTGCCGTACCGTCTCGGACTCCCTTCGATGTCGCTGATGCCTGCGGTGACGGATCAATCGACGGCGTTTCTTGACAGGATCAAGTCCTTGTTCGATCCCCCTCATGTCCTTGCACCCGGGCGCTACACCTTTCGCTAGAACAAGCACCTACGGCAGCGGGCGTTTGAGGAAGCGGTGTAGCAAGAGGGCGATCACCACAGCATAACAGAAGATCCCAAGGGGGAGATAAGGCAGCCAAGCAGCGCCTTGGGTGGCTTGCCAATAGGCTTTCATCGGCCAATACACAGGGATCATTCCCACAAAGTCCTGAATACGAGAAGGCAGAAAGTACGCAACGACGGGCAACATCAAGATCGCGTTGTTGAGTTTGGTGAGCGCGAGGCCGGCGACTTTGTCGGACGCAAAGGCCGCTAGAAACAGCGCAAGATAGGGGGCTGTAAGCGCACTAACCGCAGATATCGCGATCACTACAAAGCACGGTATCGGCGGAGCTTGCAACAGCGGGTACGACAGCAGAGTCGTCACAAAACCCAAGAATGTCGGAAGAAACAGCCGATACAGCAAATAACCGCGCAGCGCGAGCGGGCTGACAGCGTAACTGGTGAGGGTTCCTTCGTCGCGTTCGTCGAGCAGCAAAAAACCCACGATCATGCCGCTGATCGAAGGAGCAAGCATAAAAAAGTTGCTCAAGATCAGCGGATGATAGGGACGCAGATCAAATTGTGTATGTGTTTGAAGCTGCGCTGTCAGCCAAGGCAGGCCCACCCGCAAAAGCAGCGCAAACAACCAAGGCGCAAGCACCACCCACCGCAAAAGCGGATCGCGTCGGATATTGCGAAGGTCGATCGGAAGCAGACTACGGAAGATGCGTTGTGCGTTGATCATCGGTGCGCTCCTTGAGTCGCTGAAGTGGGATCCACAAACCGCACAAAAGCGTGCATCGCCCAACGCCACGCCACCACCGCCCAAACAGACGAGAGCAATAGCGACAACAGCGTTTCAAGGCCCAAGTACGGGGTGTAGGCTTGGCGCAAAACGATCAGCGCAGGCGTCAATGGATGCAACCAGACCAACGGATGTTCGACCCCCGCACCGCTTAGAATGATCGGCAAGATCATCAGCGTCACCCATCCCACCGAAGGCATCAGATAGTCGTTGATCGCGTCATAGGCCACCACCGAAGCAAAGCCCAGACACACCAGCGTGACACAAATCACCATCAGCCCGAGCAATAAGAATATCCAACGCCCTAGAGAACCCGCGCAGATCAACGCAACAAGTAGGCTCTCGATGATCGCAAGGCCGCCCAATGTTGCGCATTTGGCCGATAAATACTCGTGTTTGCGCAACGGCGTCGTGACCAAAGCCCACAACGAACCCTCACTTTTTTCCAACAAGACGATCCCTGCCACAAAATAAAATGTGGTGATCAAGACGTTCACAAATAAAAACAACGGAATCACCCGTAGCAACGGCCATTTTGTCGCTTGCAAAAGCGGCCATCCCAAAGCCACCCAAACCAAGGCCGTGATCGCACTGACCGCATAAAATCCATGCCGAATTTGTAGCACGATCTCCCAGCGCAGACTTGCCCAAAAGCGTCTCATTGAAATCCTCTTTTTGCTTTCTTTTTTTTCTTTTTTTCGGAAAACTACGCAGTTGGAGGGTTTTGTGGGGCTTCACCCCACGCCCCGCAAGGGACTCTCGCCCCTTGACCCCGTGTTGGCGAACAGATCATCGTTTTTCAAACCAACGAAGCTCTCGCTTGGACGGGTGCGAACACGGCTTTTTTGGGCTACTGCGTAACTCCTATCCTTGGTTGTACCGGCTGTTTTCGTTTGCTAGGCGTGCAAGGTGTGGCCTGTGACTTCCATAAAGATCCGATCCAGCGAAGTTTCTTGGGTGTGGATGGTTTGTAGGCCGGGATGGCGCAATAGCCTCTGGAATTCGGTATTTTCTGCCAAGTGGTTCATCGGGAACTCGGCGTGTTGAAGTTGATCTTGCTCGGTGTATTCGAGGCGGATGGCTTTTTGCCCGTGACGCAGTTTGAGTTCGCGTGGCTTGTCGATGAGGCGGATGTGGCCGTCCACGAGAAACGCGACGCGATCACAGACCTCTTCGGCGACGTGCATATCGTGTGTCGTCAAAAAGACCGTTGTTCCCGCCTGTTGTTGTTCTCGAAGACACTCTTTCATGCTTTGTACGTTGCTTGGGTCGAGTCCCGAAGTGGGTTCGTCAAGAAACAGCAGGCGCGGCTTGTGCAGCAACGCCCGAGCCACGTTCAAGCGGCTGCGCATCCCTTTGGAAAATTGGCTGACCAACGTATCCGCATCTTCGGATAATCCGAAGCGCGCAAGCAACGCATCCCCGTCCGTGCAAGGACCACGATACAGCGCCCCGAAATAGCGCAGGTTTTCTCTCGCTGTCAGCTTTTGAAACAAGCGCGGCACCTCAAATGCCACACCGATCTCTTCATACAACGCCTCGCCCCATCCGCTGATCTCACGCTCCAAAAAACGCGCCTGCCCTTTATAACCTTTGAGCAAGCCGATCAGGATCTTCTGTGTCGTGCTTTTTCCTGAGCCGCTTGGACCCAAAAAGCCGAAGATCTCGCCTTCTTGGATCGCAAAGTCCAAACCGTGCAATGTGGCTTCGCTTCGCCCCGCATAAGTATAAGAAAGCGCTTTGATCTCAATCATCTGTTCGCTCCTTTCGCTTCTCTTTTCGCTTGTTTGCTTTGTCGTTCCAGAGAGGCTCAAAAAGCAGTTTTCCCCATGCTTTTGGTAAATCTGCTCGTTTCTCTTCTAAGACTTCATCCCCCAATAAGCGTAAAAGCAGCACTCCCACGACAGATCCCGCGACAAGGCGCACCGTTAACGCCGCATCTTCGGTGTTGATCTGTCCAGTCTCCCGCATCGCTTCAAACGCTGACGTCGCGATCTCCAAACTTGGCCCCACGATCCGCGAAAAATAGTCTTCGCGCATCGCTTGGTTTGAGAGAAGTTCCGGTAACACCGCCCGCAACAGCGCTTGCTCTTTCCACAAGACCTCCAATCGATGCGCCAATAACGTCTCCGCCATCGTCCGAAATTCCCCATCCACCAGCGCCGTCATCTGGGCCTCTCGGCTTGCTGTCTCGTTCAATCGATCCAACAGCCCCAAAAGGATATCTTCTTTGCTTTTGAAATAGTTATACACCGTCCCGTTCGAGACTCCCGCTTCTTCCGCTACATCACGCGAACGTGCTTGGTGAAAACCTCGCTCGGAAAATACCCGCGCTGCTGCATCCAAGATCTGCTCTCGGCGCAACGAAGCCCACTGTTCTTGCAGTTTGTCTTTGCCCACCTTTGTTCTCCATGATTTTTGATCGTATTGACTGGTTGATCATTTGGTTGACCCGTCAGTCAACTATGAAATAAACAAAGAAAGAGCAGACGTCAAGCGAAATCGCCATGCGCGGTGTGGCGGCGCTTTTGTTTTGCTGAAAAGTTGCGAGGAGGGGCTGATCGGCGTCAAGTTGTGGAGCGATGCCGACAGGCGTTGTGTGTGGGGTGATGGGCGTGGTAGTGTGCTGTTTTTTGGCGTGGGAACAGGCGATCGAGAAGGTTTGTTTGCCGTTGCCGAAGCAAACGAGAGCGGAGCGAGACGTGACAGGACGATGGGAAGAGAGATTGTCAAAGGGACCGAGCGAAGAAGTGTGGGAGGGGTTGTGGGCGTGGTTGGGGCGGCAGAGAGAGAAAGATGTGGATATCGAGGCGCTTGAGGGGGCGTTGGTGGCGGGGGGCTGGTCGGATGGGATGAGGGTTGCGCCGTTGCGGTGGTTGGTGAGGGTGTTGGAAGGAGAAGCGCCGAGAGCGTTGCGATTGGCGCGAAGTTTGGTGCTGCGAGGGGATTTTGCGCAGAAAGAGATGTTGGGTCGTTTTTTGCGTACGCCTGTATTATCGGGGATCTGTGGCCTGACTCTGTCGGAGAGCGAAGAAGGGAATGCGTTGTTGCGTGAGTTGGGAAAGATGCGGGAGATGGGGCGGATACGTTATCTGAGTTTGATCGAGAATGGTGTGGATGGAAAAGGGCTGAAGGCGTTGTTGGAGAGTCCGCATCGGGGGAGTTGGGAAGAGTTGACGTTGCAAGAACCGCTGGATGAGAAGGCGGTGATGGCGTTGGCAGGGGCATCGTTAAAAGGTTTGCGGGTGTTGGGGCTGCGTGGGTCGAGGTTGTCTGTGGGGCTGTGCGATCTTTTGGCCGGAGCGGAGTGGGTGGAAGGTGTCGAACGCTTGGATATTAGTGAAAATGGTTTAGACGAAGAGGCGTTGAGGGCCTTGTTTCGGGGGAAATGGTCGAAGATGTCGGTGTTGTGGGCCGAAGATCTGGGTCTTGAGGTCGGAGAGGTCAAGGCGATGGCCGAAGGCTTGGCGGGGAGTGGCGCTTGTTTGCGTGATCTGAGTTTGTGTGGAAACCCTCTTGGGTCCGAGGGGATCGCGGTGCTGCTTGGCTCGGAAGTTGTGAGAGAGGTACGGAGCTTGCGGCTTGCGGCTTGTGAGGCGGGAGAGGCGGATTGGTCGGGGCTTGGGAAGGGCGGTGTGTTGTTCGATACGCTCGATGTTTCGGAAAACCAGATCACAGGGGCATCGTTGCGATCGTTGGTGGCTTCGGAGACAAGAGGGGCGAGGGAGCTTTTTTTGGACGGTCATGGGCTTGGTTTGGAAGGCTTGCGCGCTTTGGCCGGGTGGACGGGGCTATCGGAGACGCAGTTTTTGGGGTTGGATGGCGGTGTGATCGGGGATGAAGGAGCGAGTGTGTTGGGCGGTTCGCCGTTTCTTGGCAGCGTG
>JAKLKB010000114.1:22728-29501 GCA_023150835.1 Myxococcota bacterium
GGCAGCGTGCGCTTTCTGCGGATACACGGGGCTGATGTGGGGGGGGAAGGGCTGCGTGCGTTGCTTGGGGGGCTGGATCGATCCGAGATCGAAGGTCTGACGTTGGGAGAAAATCCGATCGGACACGAGCTTGGAGCGATCTTTGCGGAGTGTGGGGAGCTTCCGAAGATGCAGGAGTTGTGGCTGTCTCGCGTGGGAGCCGAGGCTGCTTCGTTGCGTGGACTGGAAAAAGTCAGATGGGGTGGGCTGCGTCGGTTGGGTTTGTCTGGAAATGCGCTCGGAGACGAAGGGATCGAGGTGTTGTTGGGGATGCCTTGGATCGGGGGTGTGGAAGAGTGGGTGTTGCAGGAAGTTGGATTGACAGATAAGGGGGCGCGTTTGTTGGCAGATGCTGCGAGCCTTAAGGGGCTGAGCGCGTTGGATATCGCAGAGAACGAAGTGGGAGATCGGGGGATACAGGCTTTGGCGCGTTCGGGGGTGGGTGCGAGACTGCGTTGGTTGAGAGCAGGAGGAAATTCGTTTGCAAAGTCTGGTGAGAAGGCTCTTTGGGTACTTTGGGAAAAGGGGTGTGAGATCGATCTAGGAGAAGTCGACGTGTGGGAAGAAGAAGGAGTCGAAAAGCGTTGAATCTTGGGGAGATCAGGGGGGGAGGCAACTTTGCCCTTCTGGGCAACAGACACCGTTGTCACAAAAATGGTTGATGCCGCACCTGTTTCCGCACGCGCCGCAATGAAGGGTGCTGATAAGGGTGTTCACACACATCGAGTTGCACTGTTCGTAGGGAAAAGGACACTCACAAACAGCGTTGACACAGACTCGAACCCCGAGACAAGCGTTGTTGCAGGCCCCACAATGGCTCTTGTCGGTGTTTTTGTCGACGCAAGTGTCGTTGCAAAGGAGTTTTCCGCCCGAGCAAACACAGGTTCCGTTTTGGCAAGTGGAGCCTGATGGGCAGATCTTGCCGCAGGTGCCGCAGTTTGTGGAGTCAGTTTGGAGGTTTTTGCAGGTGCCGCTGCAATCGGTTTGTCCGCTCGAACAGACGCACTGACCGCTGCTACAGATCTTTCCTCCGCTGCAGACGTTGTTGCAAGCACCGCAGTGGTTGGCATCGGTTTGGCGATTAACGCATTGCGAGCCGCACAGGGTCAGGCTTTGGCTGCAACCACAGGATCCGCTTTGACAGGTGGCCCCTGTTGGGCAGACCTTGCCGCATTGACCGCAGTTTGCGGAGTCTGTTTGAAGATCTTTGCAGGTGCCGTTGCAATCGGTCTGTCCGCTCGGGCAGGTGCATTGGCCACTACTACAGGTCTTTCCTCCACCGCAGACGTTGTTGCAGGTGCCGCAATGGTTGGGATTGGTTTGGCGGTTGACGCATTGCGAGCCGCACAACGTAAGCCCAGAGTTGCAGCGACAGAGGCTGCTTTGACAATAGCCACCGCTTGGGCAGGGAGTGTTGCAGGCCCCGCAATGATTGGGGTCGTTGGATAGGTTGACACAAGAGCCGTTGCATAGGGCGGTTCCGCTTGAGCAGGCGCACGTTCCGTTGGTGCAAGTTTTTCCTGTGAGGCATCTGACACCGCATTGACCGCAGTGGCTATTGTTGCTCATTCGATCGACGCAAGTGCCGATGCACTCGGTCTGTCCGCTTGGGCAGCTACAAACGCCGTTGGTGCAGGTTTTTCCGCCGGTACACGAGCGATTGCATATCCCGCAATGCGCGTTGCTGCTGGTTCGATCCACGCAAGTTCCGTTGCAGTTGTACAAGCCTGTCGGGCAAGCGCAAACGCTGTTGGTGCAGTTTTGCCCTGTGGGGCAGGGGACGTTGCAGGCACCGCAGTGAGCGCGATCCGTTTTGAGATCCACGCACGCAACGCTGCTGCATTGGGTGAATGGGGCGGTGCAAGACGAGGCACATTCGCCATTTCGGCAGATGCGACCGCTTGTACAGGCTTTGCCACAACCGCCGCAATGTTGCACGTTTGTTTTGGTATCAACGCATACGCCGCTGCACAAACTCGTAGAACTCGGACAAGTACACACGCTGTTGTTGCAGATCTGGTCCGCAGCGCAAGCTTTCCCGCACCCACCGCAATGTTTGGCATCGCTTTGTAAGCTAACGCACACACCACTACAGAGAGTTTGTCCTGTGGGGCAGGTCTTTTCGCAGACTCCTGAACGGCAGATCTGGTCGGCAGCGCAGGCTTTTCCGCACCCACCGCAATGTTTGGCGTCGGTTTGTAAGCTGACGCATTGCCCGTTGCAGTCAGTTTGTGGAGGAGGGCAATTCGCGGTGGTTTGGCAGATACCGTTGACACAGGTTTGGCTTTTGGAGCAGGCTTTGCCGCATCCACCGCAGTGGGCGGGATCGATGAGAGGGTCGATGCAGTTTCCGCTGCAGTTTTGTTTGGGAGGCTTGCAGTCCGATCCGCTCTTACATAGGCCGTCTTGGCAGAAATCGCCTGTTTTGCAGGTGTTCCCACAAGCTCCACAATGACGGGGGTCTTTGAGCACGTCGACACAGCCCTCGCCGCAAAGACGGAGCGGGATACGGCAAGCACATTGGCTATTGAGGCAGGATGCGCTTGTAGGGCAAGCCTTGCCGCAAGCACCACAGTGGGCGTTGTTGTTTGTGGTCTGGACGCAGCGATCGTCGCAACGTGCCGATCCTTGGGGGCATTGGCATGATCCGCCGTCGCAGCGTTCGGCGCTGCCACAGACGCGATTGCAGCCCCCGCAATGCAGCGGATCGTTGGCTGTATTGACGCAGGCCCCGGAACAGGCGGTGGGTTGGGTGGCAGAGCAAGTGATCACGCATTGCCCGTTTTGGCATTTTTGCCCACCGGGGCAGGTGTTTCCACAGGAACCGCAGTGAAGATTATTGCTTTGGAAGTCGGTGCAGCGGCCTTCACAGTCCCCCGAACCTTGGGGGCAGGCGCAGAGACCGTTTTGGCAGATTTGACCGGGTTTACAGGCGTTTCCGCACGCTCCACAATGGAGTTGGTTTGACGTGAGAAGTACGCAATCTCCGAAACACAGGCTGCTTTGACCGCTACAAGAGGCGACGCATTGGCCTTGATCGCAAAGGAGTCCCCTGTCGCACGCTGCCCCACACGATCCGCAGTGTTCTTTGTTCGACCCGAGGTGAACGCAGGTATCTGTGCATTTGGCCCACTCTTTCACACAGGTGCATTGGCCTCCTCGGCATTTCTCGGCGGAACCACAGGCTGTTCCACAAGTTCCGCAGTGGTCGTCGGTGTTTTGAGGATCGATACACTCTTTCCCGCAAGCGAGAGAGCCTTCGGGACAGGTCTTTTGTGAGCCTTTGCAAGCGCCTTGTTCACAGGCTTCTCCTGTCGCGCACGTTTTGCCGCAGATGCCGCAGTGTTGGGGATTGTTGTCTGTGGTGACGCAGGCACCACCGCAGTCTTTTTGGGAGGCAGGGCAAGCGCACGCGCCGTTGTTGCACAGCTTTCCGTTGCTGCATTCGCTGTTGTAGCTGCAAGGCGTGCCTGTTTCAGACGGGGTTGTGCAGCTCGGGCTGAGAAAAAGAACACAAAAAACGAAGAGGCAAGATCTGGAACGCATACTTTTATCCTTGGCCTTGGAGGGCAGGGTTTCTTCTTTGGATGCAAGTACATAGAAGAATGTTTTCCAACGCATGATAGCGCGATGTGTGACAAGAGCAAGAGAGTCGATGGTATTCGGGCGAAGCAGCCGAACGAAAGTGTAGGTTTGTTCGGGTTGAGGAGCCGTGAAGTTGATTCTTTGGGGTGGCTTTGCTAGTGTCGCGCTGGCCGTGTTGTGGCGGCGGTGATTTCTTTTAGTTGTTTGTTTTTGTGTGGTTTTGTGGATCACGGATCCCTTTTGCAAGGAAGAGTGTGTCGATGCGGATCTATCGTTTCCCGTTGGTGCTGGCGTCTTGGAGTGTTCGGCATCCGATGTGGGTCTTGTTGTTGGGGATGGTTCTTACGGTGATCGCTGGGTTGTTGGCGCAGCGTTTGGCGTTGCACAACGATCTCGTCGAGTTGTTGCCCGCAGGCATGGAGCAAGTCAAAACCATCCGCCGCATCATCAAAGAAACAGGAGGCTTGGGCACACAGTCCGTCGTGGTTCGTTCGCCAAGCAAAGAAAAGAACCGATCTTTTTTAAGAGATCTGCGTGCAGCGTTGCAAAAAAAGACGCTGCCTGTAGAACATACCGCACAACAAGAAAAGCCTGCCAAGCAAGAAGAGGAAGAACAAAAGAGGAAAAGTCTTGCGACCTCTCGACCCTCGGCGGCAAAACCTTTGATCTCGTATGCTTTTTTTGGGTATGACACCGAAGCACTACGCCAACGCCAGCTATACTTTTTGAGCGTCAAGGATCTGAGAGAAGTGCAGCAACGCATTCAAAAAAAGGTGCGTTATGAAGTTCGCAAGCGGCAGCCGGGTTATGTAGACTTGATGGGGGATGATGATCCCGGGTTGGACTTGCAAGATATCGAGAAAAAATACAAAGCGAATTCTTTTCAACAAAATAGCGGTTTGTTGGAAGTACGCGAAGGGGATTTGTTCTATACAGCGTTGATCATTCGTCCAAATGGGAATCATACAGATCTATTTTTTGCGCGGGCTTTTGTGGAAGAGCTTGAGAGGACCGTCGCAGCGTTGGAGCCATCGCGTTATCAAAGCCAATTGCGAGTTCAATTGTTGGGTTCTTATACCAACGCAGTCCACGAGTTTTTCGGGATATCGCGGGATTTGAGTTCCACAGGGATCTTGACGGCAGTGTTGTTGCTGTTGATCTTATTTGCTTTTTTTCGTGAGTTTGGGGCGCTTTGGTTGTTGGGAATTCCTTTGGCGATGGGGGCGCTGTGGGCTTTTGCCTTTGCTTATCTGTGGATTGGGTTTTTGACGACGGCCACCGGATTTATTGGCGTGGTGATCTTGGGGTTGGGGATCGATTATGGTGTTTATTTTTTGCAGCGATTTCGCCAAGAATATGACGAAATCGGTGATTTTTTTCAGGCCATCCAGTCGTGTTATCTGTGGACGGGTAAAGCCATCGCGACCTCAGCGTTGACGACAGCGATGGCGTTTTTTTCTCTTATCGTGTGTCGTTTTACAGGGTTTTCGCAATTTGGTGTGATCGCAAGCGTCGGGGTGATGTGTTGTCTTTTGACGATGATCACGATCCTTCCTGCTTTGTTGGCGTTAGAGCATCGTTGGTGGCCGCGCAAAGCGAGTTTGCATCCTCGAACGGAAGATATCTCGGATACACGGCCTGTTGCATTTGCGCGCAGTTGGGTGGTTGTGGCGGCGTTGTTGGTGGTTAGTGTGGCGTATTCGTATTCACGAATACCTTTTGAGTACCACATGAAGAAATTGTCTTTTCAAGATCGCGGATTGGTTGAGCATGAGCGCGAATGGGAGCGCTTTGCTGCGTTGTATCCGATGCAAAATATGAATCCGATCGTGTACTTGATCGAGAGCGAAAAAGAAGCGCGACGTTTGGTCGAGCGGATCGAGCAGATGCGTTCGGCATGGTCGAAGCATCGCGACGAGCAGGGGCGAGTGTTGGTCAAAGGGGCCTTTAGTGCGTTGACATTTGTTCCAGAACACCAGCAAGAGAAGTACAAAATTCTTCAAGAGATCCAAGCTTTTTTGAAAAAGCGAGATATCGAGGAGTGGGTGCAAGGTGAAGTCAAAAAGACGTACCAGCGCTATAAGAAAATGTTGGAGACGAAACCGTACACGGTGCTGGATCTGCCCGATTATGTGCGCAATGATCTGGTGTTGGTGGATGCCAAACAACCAAATCGGATCAGAGGATACTTGGTGATCGTACAAAGTGACGCAGATTATTCGCATGGAAGAAGAGTGATCCAAGTAGATAATCTGTTAAAAAGTCTAGAGGTAGATGGTCGCGTCTATCTGCCGTCAGGAGGGCCGATCATCGCAGGAGAGTTGATGCGCTTGATTAATCTTGATAGCTTGGTGGCGATCTTGGCGAGCTTTTTGACATCCTTTTTGTTGGTTTGGTTGGACTTACGGAACCTCCGCCTTGCGTTGATGTCGCTGTGGCCGTTGCTTTCGGGGATGTTGGGGATGGCGTTGGTGCTGGTGCTTTTTGATGTGCGGTTGAACATCTTTAATATGGTGGTGCTGCCGTCGTTGTTGGGGATCGGGATCGATGCAGGTGTGCATCTGTTGCATCGTTATCGAGAGCGTGTGAGTTTGGGGATACGCGGGGTGCTGCATGAGTTGCGAGGCGCGATCATCGTGGCTTCTGTGACAACGTTGGTCAGCTTTGCGTCCATGTTTTTTGCGCATCATCGGGGGATTCGGAGCATCGGAGAGGTCGCTGTGATCGGCTTGTTTGCGTGCTTCTTTGGCTCGTTGGTGTTTCTGCCCGCCCTCATGCAGGTGGTCTTTGAGCGTTTTCCTCTGACGGAAGAAGAGTTGTTGGCGGAAAAAGAAGAGTGAGTCCACGGAAGGCACGGAAAACACAGAAAAAGAAACGGGAAGAGGCGGAGCGGGCGGAAGGGGCGGAAGGGGCGGAAGGGGCGGAAGGGGCGGAAGGGGCGGAAGGGGCGGAAGGGGCGAACAGGGCGGAAGGAACGGAGCGGGCGAACAGGGCGGAAGGAACGGAGCGGGCGAACAGGGCGGAAGAGGCTGTTGTGTTCGCCAGCGTGGAGCCGTTCGAGGGAGGTGATGATGAGGGGGGATGATACGATCTCCGCGTAATGTATGATCGCATGATGTAGGGGCGGTTCGCGAACCGCCCTATCCTTG
>JAKLKB010000115.1 GCA_023150835.1 Myxococcota bacterium
GATCACTTCTCCCTCAAAGCACTTTGATCTGCCTTTTTCGAGGATCACTTCTCCCTCAAAGCACTTTGATCTGCCTTTTTCGAGGATCACTTCTCCCTCAAAGCACTTTGGGATGCCAAGCAAAAACAGCCCAAGCAACGTCGCAGGCGAGAAAGACCACACCATGCAAAACGAGTACATCGTGGTCATGAGAAAAGAGTCGACGTAGGACGCCCTTCCTCCAACACAGAGAGGCAGCACATCCTTGCCATGCTGCCCGAAGACCTGCTACAAGACCAAGGAGAAGACGAAGAGGACGATAGCAAATAGGTACGACGCCGATCCCGCCAAAATAAGGGAGGCTTCGGGCGTTGTGTCAGGGATCTCAACCTTTGCAACAGGATGGAGTTTCGGATGGTACTGATGACGATCTTGTATTTCGTGGGCGGACTGGTGTGCTTGGTTGGAGGCGCGGATCTGCTGGTCAAGGGAGCCTCGCGCTTGGCAGCGGCTGTGGGGGTGTCTTCCTTGGTGATCGGTCTGACGGTCGTTGCGTTTGGAACGAGCGCGCCCGAGTTGGCCGTCAGCGTCAATTCAGCCCTTGCAGGGAAAGCGGGGATTGCTCTGGGCAACGTGATCGGCAGCAATGTGTTTAATGTGCTCTTTATTCTTGGATTGTCGGCGATCATCGTACCATTGATCGTGGATCAGCAGCTTGTGCGTTTTGATGTACCGCTGATGATCGGGCTTTCGATACTGACTTTCGTGGTATCGTGGGATGGCGTGATCAGCCGCACAGATGGACTGCTCTTTCTTGCGGGGCTGGTCAGCTATGTGGTGTACTCGATTTATCAAAGCCGCAAAGAAACCGCCGCAATCAAAGCCGAATATGAGGGCGAGTTTGGGGTTCCCGAAGAAGAAAAGCACCACTGGCTGAAGAATGTGGCTTTCTTGGTGGTGGGACTTGGCCTGTTGGTACTTGGTTCGCATTGGTTTGTGGTCGCGGCGGTGACGGTCGCCAAGGCGTTGGGAGTCAGCGAAGTCATCATCGGGATCACGATCGTTGCGATCGGAACTTCGCTACCCGAAGTCGTCACGTCGGTGGTAGCGGCAGTCCGAGGTGAGCGCGATATCGCGGTCGGAAACGTCGTTGGAAGCAACATCTTTAACATCATGGGCGTGTTGGGCTTTGCGGGGGCGCTTTCCCCGGGTCGCGGGCTGGAGGTCGCAACATCCATCTTGTACTTCGATATCCCTGTGATGATCGCGGTGGCGGCGGTATGTATGCCGATCTTTTTCTCAAACGGCGTGATCAGCCGCACCGAAGGGTTCGTGTTGTTTAGCTATTACATCGCTTACACCGCTTACATCGTCTTGGTGACCATGAAACACCCTGCCCTTGCGACCTTCAACAACGCGATGCTGTATTTTATGATGCCGCTCACAGGCATCACGATCTTGGCGATCTTTGCACAACACTTCCGCAAACCCAGCACGCCGACCCCCCAAGCCTAGCCCCCAAATCGCTACGATCTCCGAGAAATCTGTACTCGAAACGTCGGCACGATTTGTTGTAGACGCCCTGTGGTTGGGCAGTCACGGGGGGCTGCCCCTACATCTTCCGTGTACACGATGGGCGGATTTCGAATAATCCTCACAGAGAAAAAACATTGACAGCGATTGCGTGGCTTCGCATACTCAGCGAACTTTTTATGGGTGAGATCGTTGTGTGTTGACACAACCCACCCTTGCTCCCGTAGCTCAGGGGATAGAGCTGAGGATTCCTAATCCTTGTAAGTCGCAGGTTCGATTCCTGTCGGGGGCGCATCTTCTTTCCTTTCGTCTCACCGCTGTTTTCCCACCCCACAAACCCCGTCTCTCCACCCAACAACAACCCTTCTCGACAAAAGCAGTGTGCTTCGCTTCCACACAACCCCCTCCCCAAAGTCGTGTTCGCAGACGTTCAGGTTCCGATCACATCAAAAGAACCCGAAGGGCGGGCATCTTCGAGCAAGGACATGGTGGCTCCACGATACGACTCAAAGCCGGTCACTTCGCTTTCGACTTGCAAAAAAGGCGGGAGTTCGAGGGGGGATAGCAAGCTAGGCACTTCGACTTTCAACATCTCGATATGACGGTGTCTTTCGGGTTCGAGATAGGTATCCCACTCAAAGTAATGGTTCTTCCACAAGAAGACGCGGCGGATCTTTTTGAGGGTGGTGCGTCGGGGATCGGATTCGGCCAACATGGCGATGTATTCGCGGCCACTCAGGGGATATTCGACCTCGACACGTTTTCCGTCGGTGGTGGTGCGCTTCATCTTGTGGGTGTAGACGTAAGAACCGCGTTCTCCACGTCGTTGTATCCGCGCCTTTGCACCTGCGGGGCTGGTCAGATACGTTTGGTCGATCTCCAACTCTTGGAAGTGAACAGGCAAAGACTTGGGTTGAGTGCCTCGGGCCAACAGGAATTTGCGGTCGACTTTTTGGGGGGCAGGCATCCCGACGACGTTGCAGACAGCGGCGACAACGCGCTGAACTTTTTCTTGAAAGTCTGTGGAGTTGTCGATCACGCGCAAACAAGGATGCCCGACCCACGCATCACGCACCTTGCGATCCAACATTCGCGCAAGCTCAGGCGTTTCCGTACGCACCGCGTTGTTTTCGGTGGTGTAAAAAGCCTCGGCTCCATCCGCCGCTGTCACGAGGTGGATCACCGCTTCATAACGGCGATCGCGCAGCCAAGGTGTTGTCCAACCATGCTCGTCGAGCAAGGCTGTCCAAGCCCCCGCAGGCATATACGCCGAAGCATCCATCGTTCCGCGATCTGCGATCACGATCGCCGGCCTCCCTGATGCGCGTGCGATCGCAAACACCGCATCTTCGAGCGCCATCATCACCCGCAAGATCCCTTCTTGCAACACCACCAACTGCTCCACCGTACTGCCTTGGACCGACACCCCACTGCCCAACAACAACGAGGCCGTCTCAGGGACGCGATACACTTGGAATCCCATCCCTTGCATACGCTCGGCGATGTGCGACATCGACGTACTCTTCCCACCACAAGGACCGCCCGTTAACACCACACGCAAAACAGGCACTTTTTCCATCGGCTTTTTCTCCGCATCGAACTGACGCAGTTGGATGACAAACCCTCCGCCAACCCGCGTGAACGGGTACTGGCGCGCCACCTTAGCGCCCTTTTCTTGAATTGCCAAGATCATCCCCACAAACCCAAGCACGCCAATTCGCAACCATCCCCTTCCCTCACGCATCTCTTGTGCGTAAACTCTTTCCATTGTTTTGTTTTTTCACAAAACGCCCTCGAATCAAGGACGGCCCAAATGACGCACCAGCCCGAAAAGCCAAGACCCCACCACCCCAACAAGCAAACCCTCATGCACAACACGCCACTGGTCGTCAACCCG
Organism: Myxococcota bacterium; assembly: GCA_023150835.1. Classification (GTDB taxonomy): domain Bacteria; phylum Myxococcota_C; class UBA6777; order UBA6777; family UBA6777; genus JAKLKB01. The sequence continues at coordinate 3,410 of JAKLKB010000115.1, forward strand.
CTGGCGCTTGTCGGCGAAGACACCCAAGCCGCCAACGCCCGCAAAGCCGCTATCAAGCAGGCCAAACAAACCATCGCAGGCGGTGCGCTCCTGCTCCCGCTCGATCCGAGCCTCTTGATCGGCCAAGATGCCCACCCATCCGCCCCCTCCGACACCGTTAACGAAACCCTCTCACCCCACGAAGAAGCCCAGATCTCCGCACTCTTCCAAGATATCTTCCTCGAAGAAACACCTCCCCACCCAAACCACCGCGCCGCCCGACTCGGCACACGCGCTTGGGAAGAACCCGCGCTCCAACCCCCCTCCTCTTTTCTTCCCCCGCACGAAGACACCGCTCACACTCACCTCGCAGACTTTGCCCCGATCCCACCCATGATCCACGCAACCACATTCGACGAACCCATCCCACCCACGATCCGCACAACCACACTCGACGAACCCATCCCGCCCATGATCCACGCAACCACACTCGACGAACCCATCTCATCCTCCGTCAAATCCCCCGAAACACGTGGCCTCTCCGAGGCAAGCCTGAAAGCGCCCTCGCCTTCGCAAGTCACCAACGAAGCGATGTTGATCGCGAAACGCACAACCGTTCTTCCCGAAGTCGATCTACGCGCAGGAAGCCCCACACTCATCCAATCCAACAAAGATCGCTACGAATTCAAAAAAACACTCGGCGAAGGAGCCGTCGGCGAAGTCGAACTCGCACGCGACAACGATATCCACCGCATGGTCGCCATCAAACGCCTCAAAAAATCACTGCACTCTCCTTCGACTCTGCTGCGTTTTGCCGAAGAGATCCGCACCGTCGGCAGCCTCGAACACCCCAACATTATCCCGATCCACGATGTAGGTGTCGATGAAGAAGGCCGATATTACTTTGTGATGAAGCATATCCAAGGCGTAACGATCGAACACATCATCGAACGCCTCCAAGCAGGAGACGCCGAATACCACGCGAAATATAGCTTTGAATATCGCGCCCGCATCTGTATGGAGATCTTGCGTGCGATGCAATTTGCCCATAGTCACGGGGTGATCCACCGCGATCTCAAACCCGCCAATATCATGGTCGGCCCCTTTGGTGAGGTCGTCGTCATGGACTGGGGGATCGCCAAGCGCATCCGCCAAATCACCCCACCCAACGCACAGATCCAAGGCTTCCTCGATCAACTCGATCACGATATCGCCCAACGCCTCGAAGCCGACGGCGGCTCCCGCGAACGACTGTTCCAAACCCGCAACGACACCCTGCTCGGCACCCCCATGTATATGTCCCCCGAACAAGCCCTCGGACACAACGACAAACTCGACGAACGCAGCGATATCTACAGCCTGTTTGTCGTCTTCTATGAATTTCTTACCCTGCACCATTATCTCGAAGGGGCCGCATCCCTCGAAGAACTCTTGCGTGGTATCCTCCAACGCGAACCCAAAAATCCCCTGCTCAATCGCCACACCACACAACCCCCCATCCCTGCGGACCTCCACTGGTTCCTGCTGTGGGGATTTCAAAAAGATCCCGCCAAACGGCCCCAAACCATCGCCGAGATCATCCACCGCCTCCAACGCATCGAAGACGGCTACGCGCATATCCAATGCCCCGTCACACTCAACAAGCGCGCTGCCACAGGCTTTGCCCACTTTATCAACCGACACCCCGTCCTCAGCACTCTTTCCACTCTGTTCGCCGCAACCCTGATGCTCGGTGGATGCGCCTTTTTCGTCCTCCTGTTTCTGCCCTAATCCCCTCCAATCCTCACGTTGCTTGCTCCAAACACCTCACCTCCCCTACAAAGCTCCATGCACCCTTATTTTTGTGTTGAAGATTTTTTGATCCTGTGAGTCTAATGCCATCAGATCGCAGAGAGCAATCAACGCGACAAAAGGTCCGATAAGCCCCGCGACCGCAAAACATAGAACAGGAGTTCCTGACATGAAGAAGATGCTCTTCACAGCGTCCATTCTGGGCGCGCTCGCCTTCGCCTTCCTCTATTCCCCCAACGATGCCGACGCGCAGCGTTATCGCCGTCGTCGCTGTGCTCAACTCGCCAATCAAGTCAGCGTCTGGTCAGTAGAGCGCAACCGCCACATCAATCGCTGGAACCGCTGCAAAGCCGTCCTCGGCTGGTCCCACCCTCGTTGTCAGCGTATCCGCAGCACCGTCATCGCATGGCAGCAAAACGTCAACGTCGCACGCAACAACTACAGTGCGTGGGGTTGCCGCTTTGCATGGGGTACATGGAATGACCCTTGGGCCCCCGCTCCCGCTCCTGCCCCCGGCGCGTATGCCAACCAACAATGCGCAAAGCTCGGTGTTCGTGTCAACCGTTGGCGCGGCATCCGCAACGACTACATCAACCGCTGGAACAACTGCCAAGCTGCCCTCGGCTGGAGACATCCCCGTTGTCGCCACCTTCGCCGCAAAGTCAACAATTGGTACGCAAACGTCAACGTTGCGCGTGGCAACTACCGCGATTGGGGCTGCCGCTTCCGTTGGGGTAACTGGAACAACCCTTGGTGATCCTCTCGCGCTCACCGGTGTTCGGATGATCCATCTTCGGATGATCCATGTTCGGATGATCCATGTTCGGATGATGTAAGCGTCGCCTCTCTTGGCTAGACGATTTCGCAAAGACAAAAAGCCCACGAGTACGGATCTTGTGGGCTTTTTTGCGTTTCCCCCCCCAAATCAGCCCCAGCCCGACCCCACTTCCCCCAAACGAAGGAGGCCGAGTTTAAGGGCGTCCACAAGCGCTTTGTGTTAGAAGATCGCGTTGGGGGGTAAGGGGGGGAGCGAGTTTAAGGGCGTCCACAAGCGCTTTGTGTTCCATCAGGACGGACACAAGGGGCGTTCGGCTGGCAAAAGGGTTTGGAGCAACACAAGACGGGGGGTTGGACGTAGACGCACACTCCATTTTGGCAGTCTTCACCTTGGTTGCAATCACAAGCATTCAGGCAGCTTTGTTGGGAACAGTAGGCCAACTGACCTTGGGCATCTTCGCAGCGATTCCCGGGAGGACAGAAGGGCTTGTCGCAACAATAGATCCGCGATCCAGAAGTGACGATCGTGCAGCGCCCGCGCACGCAAGATTGCCCTTGGTTGGGACAATCGCACGCACTTTGACAGGACGCTGTGGGGCAAAGGGCGGCTTGGTTTTGAGCGTTAAAACAAGCCTGCCCTTGAGGACATCCGACTTTGTCGCAACAATAGACCGCAGGGAAAGTGCCGATACATTGGCCGCGATAACAATCGTCGCCTTGGGGACAGTCACACGGCGAAGCGCAGGTCGATTGGGGGGTGCAAGTCGCCCACTGATTGCTTGCGTTGCGACAACGCTCGCCTTGGGGACAGCCCGATTGACCGCAACAATAGACGGGCGGACTGGTCGTCAAACAGATACCGCTGCGGCAATCTTCGCCTTGCGCGCAATCACACGGAGATTGGCAACGACGCGCTGCGCACTGCCCGACCTGACCGTTGGCTTGGTAGCAGAATTGATCCAACGGACAACCTGCATTGGAGCAACAATACGCCCCTCCAAGCCCGGGATCTTGATTGCAAAGGCCATTGATACAAGTCGCTCCTTGGGGACAATCGCAAAGCGTGTTGCAGGGTGCAGGGCAAAAGCCCGATTGCATCGTCTTGTTTTCGCAGCCTTGCCCTTGGGGACAGCCTTCTTTGTCACAACAAAAAGCCGGTTGTGCGCTGGTTTTGCATTGCCCGCCTGTACAAGCCTCGCCTTGAACACAATCGCAAGCACTCCGACAAGGACGCGGTCGTTGCGGGCAGATCGCAACAGAGCCTGTCTTGTCTTTGCACGTCGCTGTGGGTGGACAGCCTTGGGCGTTGTCACAACAATACATCGGCGCGGGGCCGCGAAAGCACTTGCCGTTGGAACAGTCGTAGCCTTCGGGACAATCACACGGCGAAACGCACAGCAACGGACACTTCCCCGCAGCACTCGCCGAAGTGTAGCACGTCGCACCACCCGGACAGCCCGGGTTCTCACAACAATATCCGGGAAAAGAAGACTTAAAGCACTTGCCCTCGACACAGTACTGACCCTGTGGACAATCGCACAACGTCGCGCAGCTTTGGGGTGGAGCGCACAGCCCTGTCCCCAAACCACAAAGCCCGACATCTTGCGTTGTTTTCGTCACGCAGACGCCACCGATACACCGTCCATCGGACTTTTCGCACAGCTTGCCGATCTGTTGACAAGGGCGGGTCGGGCAGTCCTGATCTTTTTGACAAGCAGGCCCCTCAACACACTTCCCTGCGTCCTTGTCGCATCCGCCTTTTTTGGGGGTGCGTTGGACATCGCACTTTGCATCGACGCAGCGCGCCAAGACTTCGGCGCATCCTTGCGGGCCTTGCTCACAACCCGAGATGCCGCAATCGCGATCTTTGATACAAGCAGGCGCTGGCGCACACTTTCCGTCCGAATCATCGGGCGTTTTGCAAGCCGCTCCCGCAGGACAACCCGCCTTCGAACAACAATACACGGGCGACTCTCCCCCCACACAACGGCCCTGCACACACGCCTCGCCTTGTGGACAATCGCAGGTCTTTTGACACGCAGGCTTTTCTCCGCAAACGCCCAAGCTACCGTCACTTCGCTGACACGCTCCTTGTTTACACTCCTCTGGACGCGAACAACACACCACCTTTTGGCCTAGCTTCGAGCACTGCCCACCTTCGCAAGAAAGCCCCACCGCACAATCACACACGCTCTTGCAAACACGCCCAGCCTCACCGCATATTCCGCTGCCTGTTCGCGGAGAGCGACACGCCTCCCCCACCACGCAGCCCGCCTTATCGCAACAATACACCGCCACCGCCACTTGGTTGCATACGCCGCCCTCACACCCTTCCCCTTGCTTGCAATCACAAGGATGCGTACACGCCCTCGGCTCCCCAGCCACCCCATCTACGGGGCTTTCGTTCGCCCCCTCGCTCACACCTTCGATGCCGTCTTTGGAAACCCCACTGTCTCCGTCGCGTTCTTCTCCCACACCTTCCGCGCTAGACTCCGTGGGGGGGCCTCCGTCACAACGGCATCCCACCGCAACCACCGCCCACACACCGATCACAAACAACCAACCCCGCAAACGCCAAACCCGCTCCATCTCGATCCTCCTTTCGTGCGCAACTGCGCCACAAAACACAAGGATCTCCAAGGTCTAGAATCCATCCCCCTTTTATCGTCTCCCCTGATCTCCATCGAAGTGATGCAGCCGACAAAAAGACGCGCCTCACTTTCCAAAGCCCAATCCACCGCCTCGAAAGCCACCGCCGCCCCTCGCACGATACTGCACCAGCCGCCCCCCTCGTTGATAGGCTTGCCACCTGACCAGATTCGCCCGTTGCTGCGAGCGATACGAAGCATAGCCGGGATGAAACCAGATCCAGTTGCTGTAGCGGTATCGATCCTGATAACAATAACCCTTTTGCAGATCACAAACCGCATCTGGCGGACAGTCCGCCAGATCCTTGCGCGCCCAACCACATCGCTGCGTTAAAAAGCACGACCCCTGCAAACATACGCCCCCCCCGCATTCTGCGTCGCTGACACAGACACGCACAAAGTCCGAACGTATCCCAAGCCACAGCCCAAAACCAAATGGGATCACCAAGATCGCAACCACCCAAAAACCAAACGTATCTTTTTGCATCTCCCCTCCTCAATCCAAAGCAAACAGCAGCACAACAAACCAAGAACTAAAAAACACCAAACACCACCGACAGATCAAGAAGTTCAGCGCTTCGGTATGTTGGCGGCGACGATACCAATCGTCGTCTTGGCGAAGAAACAGCCACATTGCTCCCCAAAACAACACCCCCACCCACAACATCACACAATGCACCGCAAAGATCTCATAAAAGTACGGTCCATCGGGCGCAGCGTACGCGATCGTCCGCTCAAAAGACCACCCAAGTCCAAGGATCAAGATCATCCACTCCACAAATCCCCGCAACGTCGCCTTGCGCTCGCGTTGCTCGACTTGCTCTTGGTGCATCTCTCCCTCTGCTTCGGGAACTGGCGCTTCTGCAAACGAAAACACCAACCGAAACCACTTGGAGATCCGCGTCGGTTCGCCCCGAAACTCTTCATCCTCCACAACAGGCACCACATACGCATCCAAGACCGACGGGCCAAAACCAAAGATCCCGTACAGCCGCGAATTATACACCAAAGCACCCACCAAAAGACTCAACGCAAAAAGCTGGATCTTGAGATTCAGATCCCACGCACCAAAAAGCAAAAACCCAGACCACAACCCCCCTCCCAACAAGCCACACACCGCCCACTTCAACGGGATCTTCTCCTCGTCATACGTCGCAGGTTCATGCGTCACTTTAAAACTGAAATCTCCCGGAAGCGAACCCTCCTGTAGATCGCGCAGTCCGCCTTTTCCACCGCCTTGCAAATCGTGCAGGCCGCCTTTTGCATTGCCTTGCAGATCGCGTGGATCGTTGTTTCTGCGATCTTGGTGTGGCTTGTCTTCTTCGATCGGAAATCCCAAAGGATCTTTTCGCATCGCTCTCACCCTTCTGCCCTTTATTTCTCCACCGCCTCTTTGGATGGTACTGCGCTTTGTGCAGAATTGTGCTATCCATGAGGGCTTGCGCGGTTGGATTCGGTTTTGTAGGGTGCGACCCCACACCCCGCAAGGGAACTTCGTCCCCTTGACCCCCGTGTTGGCGAAGAGATCATCGTTTTTCACACCAACAACGCTGTCGCTCGTAACGGGCGCGAACACGAGGTTTTTGTCCATCAGTGACAAATCTATCAAAAGAAAAGATCGTCACGCCTTTTATAACACAGATCAAGCCCTCGCTTTGCTTGGTTGTTCTCTTGTTTGTTGGGTAGGATTTCTCATGGATCGTTTTGTCTTTTCAATGAACTCGGAACCTCCGAACCTATCGTTCCATCCGCCACAAGGATCGAAGCGCCTCACGCAACAGGGTTGGTTTGGTTTTCGGACAGTTCTGTGGCTTAGTTGCTTTGGCTGGCTCAACATCATGGGCTGCCCGCCAACTCCGACAGTCGAATGCGATGCCAAGACAGCTTGCCCGCAAGGAAAGCGTTGTGTCGAAGGGGCGTGTCTTTGTGTCGCAGGATACACCGATTGCAACAAGGCTTGCGTGGATCTTCAAACAGATACCGCACATTGTGGTGCTTGTGGTGGCGTGTGCAAAACAAGCGAAACCTGCCGTCAAGGTGTTTGTGTGCCGATCTGTACCCCGCCGCAAGACGACTGTGGCGGGCGCTGTGTGGATCGCAGCAACGACGCCGCACACTGCGGAAGTTGCAACAACGCCTGCGCTCCAACAACGCGATGCCAGCGCAGTTTGTGTGTATCGCCCTGCCCTGCGGAGCAGCTCTTTTGCGGAGGTTTGTGCATCGATCCCAAAAGTCGCCGTACACACTGCGGAACGTGCGGCAATACCTGTGAGATCGGAAAGTCTTGTGCAAATGGGGATTGTGTGGCGGCGTGTCCGCCTGACGCAACCGACTTGTGCGAAGGTGGATGTGTGGATCTTCAGTCCAACCCGCTGCATTGTGGCGGATGCAACAAAGCCTGCCCCAGCGGTCTTCTTTGCAACAAAGGCCGTTGTGTTTGTCCATCCGACCGTTCGGAGTGCGGGGGCAACTGCATCGATCCCCAAGCAGACGCCCAACACTGCGGCAGATGCAACAGCGCCTGCCCATCAGGACAATTCTGTGCGGCGGGTGTGTGTGTGGCGTCTTGCCCGAGTGCCTCATCTACAAACTGTTCGGGCGGATGCTTCGACCTCCAAAGTGCGAACGCACATTGCGGGATATGCGGAAATGCTTGCACAGCAGGACAAGTCTGTATCGCGGGACGTTGTAGCTGTCCGCCCCAAACGACCCTATGCAACGGCCTTTGCGTCGATCTCCAACACGATGTACTGCATTGTGGTTTATGCCAAAATCGCTGTGCGGGTGGGAATGTTTGTGCAGCGGGCCGTTGTGTGGCGAATTGCCCCCAAGACACCGCCTCCGCTTGTTTGGGCGGATGCTTCGATCTGCTCAAAACAGACCGACATTGTGGCGCATGTCACAACGCTTGCCCTCGTGACGCAACATGCCAAAATGGTCGTTGTATCGCCCCTTAACGACTCATACACGCACAACCAAAGACGTTCGGCTCAAGTCAACGACTCGGCTCTTTAGGGCCGAGCTTCGAGCAGGTTCAAACGGCTCGCTACATTGAACAAGCCTTGCGTACCGAGTATCTATCCTCAGTGAAAGCAACGCAAGTTGATTCACCAAGGTTGAAACCCTTCGCCCGTTTCGCTGTCTGTCTGATACCACGAAGCACAACACGACCCACCGAAGCTTTCGGAGTTCCACAATGCACACACACCGCTTTGCACATCCAGCGCAAGTCACCCGCAAGCCCTTGCCCCCTGCACAAGACGCCAGAAAAAGAGCTCGAAACCTCCGAGACGGCGACCCCTCTCTTCGTTTCGGCCTGTTATGGATGTTCTTTGCGACCGTATGGTTCGGTTGCATCGACAAAAACAGCGTAGAAGGACAGCTCCAACAGCTCGAAAGTACCTATTATGTGCGACGCATCCAAGCCGCCCAAGCTCTCGCAAAGATGGGCAAGACCGCGCAAAAAGCGATCCCTGCGTTGCGCAGGCGCTTTGAGATCGACAATGACCCCAACGTGCGCCTTGAGATCGTCCAAGCCTTCGGAAAGATCGGCGACACCGCAGCCATTCCCGAACTCATCCAAGCCATCGGCGATGAAAACGAAGAGATCCGCATCAAAGCCTCTTACGCTCTTGGTGAGATCGGAACCCCTGCCATCGCTCCCCTCCAAGCCTTGCTTGCCAAACCACAACCACTTGAAAAAGCCTACCATGCCGTTGCAGCCCTCGGTCACATCGGCCCTTCCGCACTGCCTGCATTGCGTGCCATGTTGCGCTCAACCTCCGACAAGATCCGTCAAAAAACCGTCGAAGCCCTCAAACAGATCGGCCCTCCTGCTGGCGAAATCCTCTTGCTCGCCATGAACGACGAAGTATCGGGCATCCGCGCCTATACAGCGTGGTGTTTGATGCAGCTTGGACCCAAGATCCTCCAACAACAACCCAAGCTCCAAGACCCCCTACTTTCGGCCCTCCAAAAAGCCCTTCACGATGATAGCGACAAAGCCCGAATGTACGCATTGTTAGCGCTTCGCAGCCTCGGAAACCTCGCTGCTTCGGCAGCTCCGCGCCTTCGCCAACTTCTCCAAGACCGATTGTGGTACATCCGAAAGATCGCTGCCACAACCTTCGCATCGATCGGAGAGACCGCACGCATCGCCATCCCCGATCTGCTTGCTTGCCTCCAAGACGATACATGGGATGTCCGACAAGAAGCCGCCGCCGCTTTATTGGGCCTACGCCCTCTCTCGATCATCCCACAGCTTCTGCGCCTACTAAGCGATCACCGCCCACACGTTCGACGCATCGCCCTCCAACTTTTTCTACAGATTCAAACGACCCCATCTTCCGAACAGATCAAGCGGCTCCTGACCTTGCTCGAAGATCCCTCCGAGATGGTTCGCGAAGCACTCCGCGAACGCCTCGCACATCTTCCCCGCCCTCCCCTCGCATCGCTGCTGCGAGCCGCGCAAAGCCGACTTCGCCTTACCGCCGCAGAAGCCCTCTTGTGCCTCGCCCAGATCGGCCCCAAAGCCCAAGAAGCCCACAAAACACTCCAAAGCCTACGCACCAAACCACACGAAACCGCCTTCCACAAAGCCCTTGGGACCGCACTTCGGGCCACTCAACCGCCATCTGCATCCATCTCTCAAGACCCATGCAACGACACCAGCGCACAAGCACGCAACGCATGCCTTTTGCAACTTGGTCTTCTTCAATCGCCCGCCCCCAAAACCCTCCAAGCTCTGCGTTTGGCGCTGCGCGACAACGAACAGATCGTGCGCTACCAAGCCGTCCTTTCGCTTGGATGGCTCGCTACACACCTTGATGACGATAGCGTCCATGCCCTCCACAGCTTGCTCCACCGAGAATCCGAAACAGCCGTTCGCCTCGCCGCCATCGATGCCCTCGGATGGTCCGCAGCCAAAGCAACGCCCCATCTCCCCGCCTTGCTTCAACGCCTCCCCAAAGCCCCTCCCACCGAGCAAAAGCACATCCTCCGTACCCTCCGATACATCGGGTTCAACAAGCAAACCTTCCAAACACTCCTTACTCTCGCCGACAAAGCAACCCCAACGCTTCTTCTGCTCATCTTGCCCGCTCTACCGTCCTTTACAACCTCTGTCTTCCCTCAAAACGCACCCAAAGAACCTTCTCTCACCACACTTCGGACTCTGCTTGAGCGTGCCTTGATCCATCCCCTTCCAAAGCTCCGACAGGCCGCTGCCATCGCCTATAGCGAACTCGGCGAACATGGCGTCCCCTCCATCCCCGCACTCCAACGCCTACTCTCCGACAATTCCACCGCCGTACGCTCTGCCGCCGCCCATGCTCTCGGATGGCTCGGACACAAGGCAGCTTCCGCCGCACCCAAACTTGGTTGGCTGCTCAAAGACAACGATCCTTTCCTCCAACGCAACGCCGTCTTTGCACTCCGCCGCATCGGTTCCAAAGCCGTCGTCGAACTTCTAAACGCCCTTCCCACCGCCTCCACCACGCTACGCCACAACATCGCCTATGCCCTCTCTCGCGGAACCATCGAACCCAACGAGATGCTCCAAACCCTCACCGCACTGCGCAAACTCCAATCCACACTTCCCCCCTCCGATCCCCTTCAAACGCGGATCGCCAGCGCCATCTTGCGCATCGAATCACACGACAAACCCTACGTCCTTTGGGTCGATCACCCACGCTCCCCCACCTTTGATGCCTTTACCCCCCAACTCCTCCTTCCTCACAAAGAAGATCCTTCGCTCCGCATCCTTTCCGAGTGATCCTCGTGCCTTCTGTCAACCAGTATAGGACTTACGCAGTTCGATGGTTTTCGTGGGGTGTCATACGAAATCCGCCCGTTGCGTGATCGTAAAAATGTAGGGGCAGACAGGCGTGGCTGCCCAACAATCGGGCGTCTTCGCGCTCTCCTTCGATCACAGATCACTTGGATATCGTATCATCCGTCCGTTTTACGGGGCTGCGACACAACGCCCCGCAGAAGCGGCACATACCAAACCCATTGGACACTTCGGCGCACCGCTTGAGCAAGGGTACACACAAAATTTTTCGTTGGTACTTTGCACGTTTTCACATTTGGTATCCGCAAGGGAAAGGCACTGAGATTGCGCAGAACAAGGGCGCAAGCAAACGCCCTTCCCTGCGGTCTGATCGCGTACACAATACAAGTTTTCTTTGCAACCTTCCGTTGCGACGCGGCTTGGGTCAAGAGAACACACCTCGCCATGATCTCGCGGACCAGCGCTACACGGCGGTTGTTGCTCGTCCAGCAAGCGCCCGTCGCAATCGTTGTCCATCCCATTGCAAGCCTCTGCTTGGGGTTTGACTTCGCCTTCACAAGCCCCCCATTGCCCCGCCGTACACTTCTGCTCACCCGATCGGCAGATCCCCCGCGTGTCCGTATTAAACGGACCCGAATAACAAGGCCGTGAAAGCGATTCATCCACCTTGCCGTCGCAATTGTTGTCTTTGTTGTCGCAAGCCTCGGGCTTTGGCGTGATCTCGTTTTCGCACGTCGTGGACCACCGCCCTCCTACACAGCGTTGGATGCCTTGTTTGCACTCGCCCACACCACGCGTCGCAGAGGCCCCCGTATAACAATCCCGTGTCTCACTGCCTTGACAAGCGGGCATCGGCTCAAAGAGCGGTTCTTCGGGCGTAGGGGATTCTTGTTCGGGGATGGACTCTTGGGCCTCCGAAACAGGCTCTTGCTCGGACTGGACTTCGCCTGCATCGCTGGACTCGCCTGTTTTGATGCAGATACCGCCTCGGCACGCCTCTTCCGCAAGGCACTTGGACCCGCAACCACCGCAGTTTTGCGGATCGCTTCGCGTATCGGCACAAGCGTTATTGCACAAACGTGTGCTTTCTTCGGGACAGCATAACTCGCTCAAACAGCGCTGTTTCTCAACACAATCCTTGTCTTGTTTGCAAGAAACAGGGATCAAAACGCAGCTTTCTTCTACACAACGCCGCCCCGACGGACATTCGGTGTCTGCTTTGCAAATCTTCGAGCATCGGCCACTTGCACAACGATACGTCGCAAAGAACCCACAATCGGACTCTTTGGAACAAGGCCACCCTGACAGATCAACACTTCCCCCCAAGCAAGCCGACCACCACGGCACACCCACCAAAAAAAACCATCCCAACACTCGGCGTATCCGCTTGTTTTTCTCCATGCTCGACACTCACCAACCCGTCATAGACCAAAGTCACCCGCAACCAAGCCTACCCAAGACTCCACGATCTCTTGGATGCTCTCACCCAACACCCAGATGTCCTCTGTCTTTTTGGCTTTCCTCATTTTTTCTGACTGACGAAGCCGCCCCAAACGTCCGCTCCCAAAAAGGCATGACGAAAGAGGCCCTCTGGATCAAAATGCTTTGCGAGATCTCGAAATTTTACAACGGATCACATCGACCCTTTGTGTACGCTCCTCATGGCTATCGTATCCGAGCTTCACTCCGAATCTTTGGGGCTGTTGTCCGTATCTTGAAGATGGATCTGTTCACGCAAAAGGGCGCATTGTTCGCGCAAGACGGTGTGCATCGCCCCATCTTCGGCCTGTTGAATCCACGCCATAATCCCCGAAACAAACAACTCCTTGATAAAAGCATAAGAAAAACCATCCGTTTGACTTGCGAGCTCTGTCTGCGCCGAAAGATCGACACGCAACGCAGGTTCAAGCCGATCATTCCAACGGCCAATGTACCGCAATCGCTCGTTGTATCCGGGAATATCAAAAAGATACTTGCGATCAAAGCGACTTGGACGCTTGACCAAAGCCACATCCAAACGCTCGATATGGTTGGTCGTTGCCAAAGCCAAGATCCCGTGATTGCTTGAAAATCCATCCAACTCGTTCAAGAAAAAAGAGCGATTTTTATCGTTGAGCAGCGAATCAAGATCCTCAAAGATCAGCACACACGGCGAGACTTCACGCGCTCGCTCAAAAACACGACGCATATTTTCGTGTGCCGTACAACAACCTGATTCAAAGCTTTTGACGTAGAGACGGGGCTTTTGGACAGTGTTAAGAATCGCTTTGATCGCGTGGGTTTTGCCATTCCCGGGAGGACCATACAACAAAACACCTCGCTTCCACGGGATCTTGTAATGTTCGTATTGTTCTTGTGCATGAAAAAACCCCCAAAGATCGCGCTGCAACGCCTCTGCAAGGCTCGGAGGTAGGACGATATCATCAAAACGAACGTCTTGTGTGGCTTGGTACAACTCCTCATCCTTGAACCAAGAACCCTCATGAAACACAAGAATCTCCGCACGAACCTCTTCGTTCCACGCACACACCACGCGCACAAAATCGTCCGCGATCGCTTCGCTCGGAGCAATCAAAAACACCCGATCTTCGGTGCTGTACCCCGCACTCCATTGAAACGCAACCAACTCCATCGAGTGGCCCTCCCACACCACACGGTGCCAAGCATTCTGCGTCGAATACGTCAACTGGCCTTTGTGGTGGCCGTCGTTGGGGATCTGTTGGTGGCTCTCTGCGATCGGCACATACGAACAACGCCCGTCTTCTGCAAAGGGCTGCACAGCAAAAGACCAAAGGTTGATCTCACGCACATAACGCGGCGCTGCATAAGCTGAAAGCCGCCGCCCTGCCTCATACGACAGAACGTTCGCAGGCAACGAAAGGCTCTCATACAAAAACGTTTTTTGATTCAGCATTTTTTGTTTTGGGGTATCCGCTTTGGGATCGTTGAAAGAAAAAAAGCGCAAGCAACGCGCACACAACGCCCCGCTCCCCAAAAAGTTCGCTTCTGATCTGCGTTCAATCGTTGTACGGCAAACAAAATCAAATAAGATCATTTACTTATAAAATTATTCCCGCGATCTCACGATAAAACCAAAACACGGCCTAGACCTAGCGATCAACATCTGGCATGGAACCCAACACTCCAACGATGCCCGCTTCAAACAGACGCCCGAACGCTTTGGGATGCGATCTGTTCGTGCTTCTCCTTGGCCTTGCTTCGTGCCTTACGCAAATCGCCGATGCTCTAACCGATCCTTCGGTCCATCGGCCTCCAAACCGCTTCTTTTGATGGAAGGACTCTTCTCATGTCTCTCGCTCTTTTCAGGCTCCAACGACACCACCTCCTCGCGGCTGTCTTCTGGATCCTCCCCTCCGCTGTCTTCGCACAAGCCCTCAACCCCGATGATCCCGCCTCCAACAACCTCCGCAAATCCACCCAAGCCACCGTCAAACCCTACAACCTCTCCGCTGCGATCACTTCCTCGCTTGGAACGGGATCATTTGCTGCCTCCTCTTACAAAAACCACTACTTCGCCCAATCACTCGACCTCTCCGCTTCTGTGCGCGCATGGAAATACTTCTCCTTCGTCGCCCTCTGGGGCTTTGATGTCGAATACACCCAACCCGACAACGAATCAGGACGCCGCTTTTTCCCACGCGACGTCACCCTCGCCGCCGCTTGGGCCACGAGCCTTGGCAAACATGTAAGCACCCGCATCTCCCTCGGAATGCAGCTCCCCACCTCTCTCGCTTCACAAGTCGCCACTCGTTACCTGCGCACCACCGTCGCAGGCACGCTCAACGGTAGCTTCGGACCTGTTTCTGTTAGCTATGCTATCGGACTCAGCAAAGACTTCAACCGCTACACCAGCCCCGTCTTCGATCAAAGCCAAGCCGATCTCCCTTCTGTGCTGCTTCGCCAAAGCACCAGAGAAAATATCGATCTTTCCATCGGACTTGTCCCCATGCCGGGTACGCGCAATATCTCTTGGCTCGTACGAAACTCCTTCGCCCTCAACTTCACCCTCTACAAGGGACTTTCTCTTGGCTTCGCCTTCTCCATCTTCAACGCCTTCAAATATCCCTCCCCTGACGACGCCTACCGCGCCACCATCCCCACCGTCAACGGCAACGTCAAAGCCGATCTCGTCGGTCGCCTCGACTTCACGATGGGCGATATCTCCCTCAACTGGGCGGCCTTGCCCTACCTCCAGTTCGCCCTCGGAGCCATCTCCATGCAGATGCCTCTCACCGACAAAAACAACGGCCTACGCATCCCCTTTCTCAACGTATTCACCGCCAACGACAACGTCACCACCTTCTACCTTCGCATCGTTGGCTCTTACTAAACACACGGTTTTGCCCTTGAATCGGCCATCTCTCAGGCCACAGCACTTTGTACCCTAGACGTAAGAAACGAGGAAAACATGAAACGAAAAACCCTCCAATGGCTCTTGCTCCTGCCCTTTGTCGTGGGCGGGATCATCGCAAGCGTCGGCTGCGCCCAAGATCTCCCCGATATCGACCGCACACAACCACGCGCCCTCAAAAAATCCATCTTCCGACCCACCAACGAAGACGGCACACCTCGCGAATGGTACTTCCGACAAACCGTGATCGAAGTCCCCTACGGCACAGGCGCAAGCTTTGTTGGCGAAGAAAGCCAAACCGAAAAGATCGTCTGGAAGATTACCGAACGCTTTCTTTATGCTTATCGCTCAAGAGAATATGTCCTTAACACAGACAAACCCAGCCAACGCCCCGGCACCGAATACGAAGGCACGCCGATCGCCGCCTTTCGCATCGAAAGCCACTTTGATATCCAACGCAGTTATAACCCCGCCACAGGCGAACAAAACAACGTCATCATCGAAAACACCATGGATCGGCCTTGGGATCAACGCGAACATTTTCGCGTGGACTTTGGACAAAACCTGATCGCAGATTTTGCTTTTGTCGCGTCCAACGTCTCCCAACAACCTGTGAGCTATTACATCCCCGAAAACGAAGTCAACAACAAAGACCGCGCCAAGATCGGCGAAGATTACGTTGATATCGTTCAAAAACTCACCATCCAACCCGAAGTTCACCCTGAATTGTCGGCCTATTATGGCCGACCGGTCCCGACTTGTTGGTTGTATTCCGAGATCACACGCGACTGCATGGGCCAAACCATCAAAGTACGCGCCTCTTTCAAGCGTGTCGCCCGCACCGATTACCAAGCCAAACCCTATGACGACAAACGTATGGCCAAATTCGGCTACTTCCGCCAAATCAGCTACACTTACGACCGTGGGCGCGGCATCCTCGAAAACAACACCAACCGCACCATGAACCGCTGGCCGATCTGGCGCGATGAAGCACAATGCGCCAAGCCCAACACTCGCCTCTCTCATGCCGACTGTAAGGTCCGACAATTCGCCTACCACCTCAACGACCAATATCCCGCTGAACTCAAGGCCGAAGCCTCCGAAGTAATCCGCCAATGGAACCAATTCTTCCGTGAAGCCGTACAGATCCGCTCTGGCAAAGACCAAGGCGATATCTTTGTCCTCTGCCTCAACAACCCCATCCAAGAAGGCGACCCCGCCATCTGTGGAAAGCCCGGTGACAACCCCCAGATCGGCGATATCCGTTATAGTTTCCTCTACTGGGTCAACCGCCCACACCGCGCATCTCCCCTTGGCTACGGGCCTTCCACCGTCGATCCCCTCACAGGCGAAGTCGTCGCCGCAAACGCCTACATCTACGGCGGCGCACTCGATAGCTACACCGCTTACGCCACAGATATCGTTCGCTTGATCAACGGCGACGCCAAAACCGAAGATATCGGCCTTGGAAAAGACCTTCAAAACTACCTCGCCAATCAACAAAAACTCGGTGTACACGGCCATATCCATTGGCATGGCGGAATGAAGCCTGCCCTCGACAAGCACTCCCAAAACATCCGTGAACGCATGGCCCTGCTCAAAGAGCAAGTCCGTACCGGCCAAGCCAGCTACGATTGGGTCGCCGAAAAACTCAAACGCCTCGAAGATAGCCCCTCTTCCGCAGGGGTGATCGGTGGCGAGATCTTCCAAGCCTTCAATCTACAACTCTTTTCCCCAAGCGGTCAGATCACCCCCGAGATCCAAAAACTCTACGGACCCCAACGCATCGCCACCCGCCAATTCTTCGATTGGTCCCGTCAGCGCATGGAACGGCTCTCGACACGCAACGTCATGATGACCGACTTTGTCGACGACGGCGTCCTCGCACGAGCTCTCAAAATGAAAGGGGCCTTTGCTGTCAACGGGAAAATCGATTACGAAAAAGTCTATGCACAACTTCGCAAAGAGATCTTCCTCGCCGTCACTCTCCACGAATTCGGCCACAACGTCGGCCTCCGCCACAACTTCTCTGCCTCCGCTGACGCCCTCAACTATCACGACAAATACTGGGAACTCCGCGCCAAAACCATCCCCGAAGGTGAAAACGCCCCCCTTCCTTTTTATCGCTACGCTGAAAAAGACGCCAAACTGCTCAACGACGCCATCCAAAAAGGTCTCCACGAATACCAATACAGCTCGATCATGGACTACGGTTCGGGCTTTGCGAGCGATCTACACGGCCTTGGACGCTATGATCGCGCCGCCATCCTCTACGGATACGCCGATGCTGTCGAAGTCTTCAAAAAAGGCACCACCCAACTCTCCCGCGCCGATGCCCAAGCCCAACTCGCCCCCGATACTTGGCACTACACCCAACTCCCCCGTGTGATCGCTGGAAACAAACCCGTCAACGAACAGATCGATGCTCTCAAACAACGCGAGATCGCAACTCTCGATGAACTCGCCAAAGACAACGCCTTGATCGAGATCCCTTATCGCTTTTGCAGCGACGAAGTCCACCAAGGACAATCCGACTGCAATCGCTTTGACCAAGGGGCCGATCCTTACGAGCGCGTCCGTGATACCACCCAACGCTACTTTAGCTATTACATCTTCAACGCCTACAAACGCGGTCGCTTGACCTTTGGCGTCGATGTCGGCTCCTACATCAGCCGCATCTATGACCGCTACTTTATGCCCATCGCCTTTCAATACAAACACTTCGTCAACGACGGTTTCATTGCACAACGCTTTGAAAAAGCCTGCAACGGCAACTGGTACCAAGACCCACGTTGCGGTGAATCCGGCTTTATCGCATCCATCGCTGCACTCAACTTCTTCTCTCACGTCATGCAAACCCCCGACTCTGGATGTTACAAACGCACGCAAGTCGGCACGCGCAACGTCTTTACCCATCAATCCAACAACGCTTGTACAAGCAAAGGCCCTGAATTCCTCGACGTCCCCTTTGGTGTCGGACGCCCGATGCTCGGCGCTTATGACCGCGACACCTACGGCTACGAATTCTACTGGAAGCCCGTTAGCCTCGGTGCTTGGTGGGACAAATACCTCGCTGCGATGGCGCTTGGTGACCCCTACACCCGCTTTATCGGGGTTGATAGCACCGCCGATGCCCGAAGCTATCTGATCAACTTCACTGCTCTCTACGGAACCTACGTCAACAACATCCTCGGCGGCTTCCTCGCCGAACGCCCCGAAGCCTACGCACCGATGCTCGGCGCGGATGGCAAGATATCCTTGCGTGAACCCATCCGACTCGGCGGCAGCAACGACTTGATCGATCCTGCCCCTGTCTACAACTTCACCACCCCCCTCGATCCCAACGAACAATACACCGCACGCCTTCTTGTCGGATTCATCGGCGCAGTCTACTTCTCCCGCGAAACCGACGACCAACGCTTCAACGAAGCCATGAAGATCGCTGTACGCGGACGCGCCGAATCTCCCGACGTTCCCGAAGCCATCCGCCAAGATCCCAAACAGTACGTCGAGATCGTCGAACCCGGCAGCAACCGCATCTACTACGCTGTCCGCGCTGAAAACCGTGGCCCCACCTTCTCTGATGCACCCAAGTTCTTCTCTGCCGGCTACGAGCTGCTCAAAAACCTCAAGGATCAGTACTACGAAAATGACGGCTCCACCCTCAAGCCCGGTGTCCGAAAAGAAACCGTCATGAACGAATTCCACTACATCAACGTCATCCTCGGCTGGCTCCACGCTGGCGAATACAACAACCCCCGCTAACAACCCCCCCCCTCATCATACGA
>JAKLKB010000116.1 GCA_023150835.1 Myxococcota bacterium
CGCCCTCCCCCGTGAACAGGGGAGGGAGCGAAAGTCGGAAGCAGCGGGGATTTTGTTTTTTCATGACGCACGCTGTTTGCACGAGACGCAGACGCTGCCCGTTCCAACTTCCCCCCGTTCACGGGGGGATTGAGGGGGGGGAGAAAAAAAAGGCGATCAAGACCGACTCTACGAGGTTTCCACCTTAACAAGGCGCGTATGGGGTTTCACCCCACACCCCACAAGGGAGCGAAGCCCCCTTGACCCCGTGAGGGGCGAAGACAGCATAGGTTTTTCAAGCAAACGGCTCTGTCGCTTGAAGTGTCGCGAACACGGCTTCTTTGGGCCGCTGCGTCAGTCCTCTGTGTCAAACGCGATGTTGTGGCTTAGCGAGGGCGAGGTGGTCCGAGGTGGTGTTGAAAGAAGCGGATCAGTCGGTCGTTCAGGGCACGCAAGGGACGAGCGCGGCGTACCATGTGCGTCATATTGGAGAGGGGGAGAAATTCGTGATCTTTTTGGGCGAGCAAAAATGCGTGAGACAGCTTGAGCGAATGAAGGAAAAAGACGTTGTCATCGGCGGTTCCGTGTATCAACAACAACGGTCGATTGAGTTTGGAGGCATCGAGCAGGGCATTGGAACGGGCGTAAGCTTGGGGATCTTGTTGTGGCAAACCAAGAAACCGTTCGGTGTAATGGGTGTCGTAGTCCATCCAATCCGTGACGGGCGCACCTGCCACACCAGCATGAAAGACATCAGGGCGGCGCAACGTCGCCATCACCGAGAAGTATCCGCCAAAAGACCAGCCATACACCCCCACTCGATGCAGATCGATCTGCGGGATCAGCTTAGCGACTTCTCGAAGGCCCGTGATCTGATCTTCGAGCGGCTTGGCGATAAAGTCCCCTTGGATGGCGCGCTCCCACGCACGTGTCCGCCCGGGCGT
Source organism: Myxococcota bacterium (assembly GCA_023150835.1). GTDB lineage: Bacteria > Myxococcota_C > UBA6777 > UBA6777 > UBA6777 > JAKLKB01. The sequence continues at coordinate 924 of JAKLKB010000116.1, forward strand.
TCCGCGACCATCAACACTCACCACCAAAAAGCCTCGATCGGCCAGCCATTGCGCAAACAAAAAGTGACCGCGCACCGCATTCACCATCCGATACCCCGGACCTGCGTACACATACAACAACGTGGGATAACGCAAGTGGGCTTGAAACCCTTTGGGAAAGATCACCGCAGCGCGCAAGGCTTGTTCTCCAACCTTGAGCAAACGAACGTTGGGGATCACCTTCGGATCTTCCGATCTATCCGCGATCTGGGCGATCACCTCACCACGCGCAAAAGCATCGCGTGGAGGCGTTGTTGTTTGTGTCGAGGATTTTTTATCCGCAGAGGTCGGAGGCATCGGCGTTTTAGAAGATGGCGAACCCTGAACAAGGATGGGACGGTAGGCAGGTTTGGGCATACTCAGCGGAGGCATCGAGCGGTAGGCAGGTTTGGGCATACTCGGCGAAGACTTCGCTCGTTCGGCAAGTTTGAGTGTGGGACTCCCAAGCGGCGGGTCCAAACGCCGAACGGTGTAAGAGGTGCTTGCTTCCATCGTCGCAGCCGTCAGAACATACAACAAGGCCGATTTTCCGTGACCGAAATGCCCCGAATGAACACCCGCTTTGTAAGTCAGGCGTTGCATCCGCCATTGTTCGCCCTGCAACGCCACGCGATACAGATGCCCTTCGGTCGGTTCGGGGCTTGCGGAGAGATAAGCCGTCCCACGCACAGCGTCCACCGCAAGCAGCCGCCGATAGCCCATCGCACGCGGCGTCAAGACCCGCACAAACGCGCCCTTGGCATCGCGCAGTTCGAGTTGCCATCCCCCACCTCGCTCGCTCGACCACAAAAAGGACCGACCATTTGGCAACCAATGCGGAACACTCTGATCGATGTTTAACCACGCTGCATCGCGCTCTTCGAGCAACATCCGCAACGCTCCTGTCGTCGTATCCACCGCCAAAAGCTGCGCATGACGCTGTAGACGATCTTGAACAAGCAGCGTCAACGGCGCACCTTTTGACCAACGAACGGTATTGAGATACGGAAAGCTCTTGCGATCCCACTCGATCCAACGGGTCTTTCCGCTCGCCAGATCCAATAACCCCAACCGCACGATCGCATTGGCCTTGCCCGGGCGCGGATAACGCTGCTTGTGCGGCTTGCTCTGCGGCTGCGCTGCGTTGGGCAAATAGATCCACTCCACACCGCGTTCATCCGTCTGTTGGTACAAGATCTGCCGACTGTCAGGCGACCACCAATAACCACGCATCCGCCCCATCTCTTCTTGTGCAACAAACTCCGCCGTCGCATGGGTGATGCCTTCTGTGCGCTTTGTCAGACGCCGCTCTTTTCCTGTCGCGATCTCCACGACGTACAGATCTCCCCCACGCACCACAGCGATCTGTTTCCCATCAGGCGAAAACCGCGCATCGATCGGATACCCCGCCTTGCTATCCAAGACGCGCACCCGCCCACTCGCCCGATCATACAGATACAACTTGCCTGACAACGGCAACAACAAAGAACCACCGTCAGGGGCCATCCGATACGAGACCAAACCACGCGCCGCCAAACGCAGCCGTTCACGCCGCGCCTTTTCTTCAGCGCTTAAATTCTCCCGTACACCCGCAAGCAGCGTCTCTGCGGTCAACAACACCCGCTCTCTGCCCGTCGTCAGATCCAACGCATACAGACTCCGCACAAAGCTCCGTGGACCCGAACGCAAAAACAACAATTGCTTCCCGTCCTCCGTAAACGAAAAATGGCTCGGCTTTCCCATCCGAAAACGAAAGGTCTTTGCGTAACGTGTCAAAAAGTCTTCTTTCTCCGACCCCGCCACCGCCCCACCTCGCAGAGAAGGATGCTGCCCCACAGGCCGCTGCACGGGTCGAATAACCTCCCCCACAGGCCGCTGCACAGGTCGAATAACCTCCCCCACAGGCCGCGCCTTTACAGGATGTGACGGTACAAGTCGAACAACGTCCCCCACAGGCCGCGAAGACGGACGTTCTGCCCATGCTCGACCCCCGAGCCACCCTGCCCCAAGCCACTTGACCCCTCCATACCTTCCCCCAGACCACGCCCCGCAAAACACCATCCCTCCAACGATCCACCCCAAGACGGGGCGCAACCACAACGCACGCAAAACAGACATACCTTTTCCTTTCCGTGTAGGAGTGACACGAAATCCGCAGGGTGTGTGATCGTCAAACGTAGGGGCAGCCCCCTGTGGCTGCCCAAAAACAGGGCCATTACACCGAAGCAGCCCCATGTGGCTGCCCAAAAACAGGGCCATTACACCGGAGCAGCCCCCTGTGGCTGCCCAAAAACAGGGCCATTACACCGGAGCAGCCCCCTGTGGCTGCCCAAAAACAGGGCCATTACATCGGAGCAGCCCTCTGTGGCTGCCCAAAAACAGGGCCATTACACCGGAGCAGCCCCCTGTGGCTGCCCAAAAACAGGGCAATTACAGCGCAGCAGCCCCCTGTGGCTGCCCAAAAACAGGGCAATTACAGCGGAGCGCACCAACATCGCGATCACATACGACCCGAATATCGTACGACACAGTTCATCAAAAACAAACCACTTCGCCCTCGGAGCGCTTGTAGTGTACAAAAGCAAAGCACAAAGGCAAACCCCAAGGAGAGTAAACGCATCATGGGCAAACGAAAGCCACGCAACGAAGAAGTGTTTGAAGTCGAAGTCACCGCGCTTGGCCGAAAAGGGATCGGCATCGCGATCGCTCCCGATGGCGATCCCATCGAGATACGTGGTGTCCCACCCGATACAGTCGTCGAAGTCCGCGCCCGTCGCAAACGCAAGGGCTTGTGGGAGGCCGTTCCGTTGCGCATCGTTCGTTATCCCGCATCCGCCGAAACACCGCGCTGTGCGGTGTTTGAGATGTGTGGGGGCTGCACACTCCAAGGACTCCAGCTACACGCGCAGCGCACCGCCAAACAACGAACCGCCATCAACGATATCGCCCGTGCCATGAACCTTTCCAGCGAAGAGCTTGCACAACAAGTCACGATCCACCCAACACGCGGCCCTGAACAAGCCTACGCTTACCGAAACAAAGTCGAACTCACTTTCGGCGCACAGCGCTTCCTCGACAAGACGGATCTTGATGCAGGCTTGCCGTTTGATGGCCGTTACCTTGGCTTCCATGCCCCCGGTCGATTCGACAAGATCGTCGATGCGGCCCGCTGCGAACTGATCAGCGAACCCGCCAACCAACTGCTCGCCATCGTTCGCCAACAAGCCCTAACACCCGATGCTCCGCCGACTTGGGATCCACGTACTCACACGGGCTTCTGGCGTCATCTGCTCTTGCGCGAAGGATTCGCCAGCGGAGAACATCTGATCGGACTCTACACGGCTCCCGCCCAAACCCCCGAACAAGAAGCGGCAGTATCGCGGCTTGCAGATGCCCTTCAACACGCCTCGCTCGCTTTCAACCATCGCCTCGCAGGGATCGTCTGGTTTGAAAATGACTCGGTGGGTGATGCCGCTCAAGGCTCGATCCGTCAGGTATGGGGCCGACATTGGCTCCACGAACGCCTCGGATCCATCGGCTTCCAACTCTCGATCCAGTCCTTTTTTCAAACTTCCACCCTCGGCGCAAAACTGCTTTACGATACCCTTGGCGACGCGATCACGTCCTCCCATCGGCGCTTGTACGATCTTTATTGCGGCATCGGCTCGATCGGACTTTATCTCCACCAACGTTTCGATCAGATCATCGGCATCGAAGAGATCCCCCAAGCCGTCGAAGATGCCCGCCAAAATGCCCAACGCAACGGCATCCACCACACCACCTACCACGCCGCCCGCGTCGAAGAAGCCCTCGATCTCCTACCCACCACACAACACGATCACACCTTGATCGTCGACCCGCCCCGGGGTGGTTTGCATCTCAGCGTCGCAAATGCCCTTGCACGCGCCCCGGGTGACGAATTGCTTTACGTCGCCTGTCACCCCGCATCCTTGGGCAGAGACGCTCTCCCTCTCGCTCGCGGCGGATGGCGCCTCGCTCATCTGTGGTTTGTCGACCTCTTCCCCCAAACCTATCACATCGAAGCCATCGCACGCTTTGAACGCCAACCTAAAAAAAATCCGCCCCCCCTATAACCCATCCAACCGATCCGACCCCGACACGAAACACGCCACCCACCAAACCCCGTGTTCGCACTCCTTCAAACGGCACCGCTGTTTGTTTGGATATCTCTGTTCACCCCGTCTATACGGGGTCAAGGGAGCCGCGCTCCCTTGCGGGGCGTGGGGTGGAACCCCACAAAGACCATCCAACCCACAAAGACCATCCACCCCGCACCCCTCACAAGAAACACGCTGCGGCTCGCTGTCTAGCGCGATGGTTCGAGGCGCAAAGATCGCCACCACGCGCCATCTATCGGCTGTTTGTGTGCGCCCCGCGCCAAAAAGCCCGTCAGATACACTTCGAGACCGCCTTTCGCGGGTGGGGCCGGCCAGATCAAGATCGGATCGGGGAGATTGTGCGGGATCACCAACACAGGATGCAGGGAGCGCGCACAATCCCCAAAGTCCACCCCGTAGATCGGGAACTTTGAAAAGTTATTCACATAGAACACCGAGGGGCGGTAGTTGTAGATCGCCGCGAGATCATAGGGCAGATAAAACAAGCCGCGATGCCGCATCAATTGAAGGGTCAAGCGCAGATCATCCATCAGCTTCGGAGAGGGCCGCGCCAACGACGGGGCCAATGCTTCTTGTGTGCGCGCTGCGATATCCACCAAAGGCTCATCCGAGCGAAACGCCCCACCACTCGCCACAAACGAAGCATTCCCCACAAATTCGGGGGGGATCCCTGCAAGCCGCTCTCGCCCATCCAAGACGCTGACTTGACCGCACGCCACCGAAGCTGACGCATGAAAAAGCTGCGCACAGCTTCGAGAAAGATGCGCACACAACAACGCATACAAGCCGATCTCTTTTCCTGCTGTCTCTTCGGTGCGTTTGCGCAGCCCTGCGAGGGCCTCTTGCGATAAAAAGATCGGTCGTGTGCGCTGCAAGATCCCACCGAATAAAAACAGGGGCAAGCCCGACATCAGCTTGAGAAAGCTTGGCTTGATCCAGCCCGCTGCAACGACGCGTTCGCGGACTTCTTTTTTGGACAGCAACGGCTCTGTCGGCTGGAAGACTTGTACCAACGATTGATCCAAACATGGCGCAACCATCGACTTTCCAGCGTAAAGCCGCCCCCAGTTTGCCACCATCGTGTAAAAGCTGTTTCCATCCATCAAAGCATGCGAAGAACACACGCTCAGCACCGTACCGTCATGGAGAGAGCTTACACAGATCGCGATCCCCGCTTCTTTTCCGCGCCGAAAAGCTTTTTTGTCAGGCGGCCTAGCAAAAGACTGTGCCAACGTATGATCCGCCTCGATATCCGCGATCTTGATATCGAACCGCTCCGCTGTATGAAACGGCACCCCTGCGTTGTCGAGTGCGATGCCAACCCCTTGTTTCATCCGCCCCGCAAGATGCGGATAATCCGACAGCAACAACCCCAATGTCTCCTTGAGGCGCTCCACATCCAACAGCGCATCAAAGATCCACGTCCCTCGGATGATCAACGCTTGGTTCACCTCGTCCAAAGGCGTGAGCCGCCACACAGCCCCGACAGGTGCGGGATCTTTGGCTTGGATCAGCAGCGGCGGTCGAACAACAGACATTTGCGCTCCTCCTTCGGCACGAAACAAGCGTCGCCAGACATGGGATCCCCTGTATGCGTAGCCCACCCTATTCTTTGTACGGACCCAAAAACTTGCCTCCGTTGAAATGGATTAGATGGTCTGGAGAATCGGCGATCCAAACTTCGGTTTCCCATGCGATATCTGGTGCGAACTTCCGAAACGTTGCTCGGTCAAGAAATGCGGTGATGTACACGATCTCGGCTGTACAGTCTGTGGTTAGGCGTTTGAGTTCTTCAAGCCTCACGGGTGTGATCGGGCCTGAACTATGGACTGCTTCGATCAAAAATAGCCAGTTCTTCGACGAACTGTACGCAAGAACATCGGGGAGTTCATCGTGTGCGATTTCAAAGAAGGACAACGCCGCCAATTGACGCTCGTCGCACAGAAGCAGTTTCTTTGCCGTGTCGCCAACATAGAGCACCTCGCACTCAAAACCGTAGCGAGGAAGAAACTCCTCAATGATAGCCTTCTGCAACTCGTTGTGTTTGCCGGGTGAAAACTCCAATTTTTGCCCGCTTGGAAGCGATACGCTCACCCTTTTTATCTCTCTTTGAGAAGAGAGCCTATCGCGCAACGTGCCTGTCTGGGCAAGAAGTTCGTCAACATCTTTTTCCCACCCCTCGTTGCCGTACGAGCGGACGACGTCGATGTATCGAGGACTCAAAGCATAACCTCGCGTCGGGTTGTTTGTCGCCGCATTTGGATCGTTTGCACTACGTTCGACGATCCCTGCGACTGTAGCCAACTTCAAATCTTTACGGCGGATATCGTCGTACGATCCACTCGATATAGATTCGCCAAAGTGGCTGTTGATGTAGTCGATCATCTGCCTTGTTTGGGGAGTCCATCCGTCTCCACTTTGCTTGGCTTTTGGCCAGTCTATCGAGCACTTCACATCAAGAACCGCCAAAAACGCCATCGCCATCCGCTCAAGACGGCGCTCAGTTAAACCGTCGAACGGAATGCCTAAGCTGTTGAGGATATGAAGAGCCTCGTTGATGACTTTCTTCGTCGAGTCCGATTTTTTGGTCGTAGGGATAAAATCAGGTGTCAAGCATTACCCTCCTCGCGATTCCATTGCGAAAAGTTCTGGTTGTACAGGTAAGTTCCGATGCATAATTTCGGAGTTTGAAAAACGATGATCTGACTTCAAGTATTCGACAACGGAACAGGCGATTGCGTAAGCGAACAAAGGAGGCACTGCGTTGCCGACCTGGTAGTATTGGCTTGTTTCTGTTCCAGAGAACTCAAACCAGTCAGGAAAACTCTGAAGGCGCGCAGCTTCACGAACGGTGATTCTTCTCCTCCTGCCGTCTGGGAGGCGCAGCCGATGCATATCTCCGGTTGCACCCGCCAAGTTTCTACAGGTAAGGGTTCGTGCCGGGCGGTCGAGGTGAAGGTCGCGCGGGGTGACACATTTGGATGCCTTCTCATAATTGGCGACGTACTCGTCCATTCTTGCGGTAAGAAACTTGGCATCATTCGGAATTGAGACAGCCAATTCACCGAGGGCTTCACCAGCCGTCACCCGAGCAGAAGTTTCCTTCGGGAACTGAAAATCCCCACGATGCCCAACAACAACGAGTCGCTCTCGATTTTGAGGGACACCAAATCCAACAGCGTTAAGCAACCGATATTCAACCACATAATTCAATTCTTTAAGTCGGGCTAGGATCTCTTCAAAATAACGCTTGTTTCGATACAAAAGACCACGCACATTCTCAAACATCCAAATATCAGGATCGACTTTCTTGATAGCTTCGACGAAAATGGGAAAACCGTCCCTCGGGTCTTGGAGGCCCAGTTGCTTTCCTCCGACGCTGAATGGCTGACAGGGGGGGCCACCGATCACGATTTGAGCAGGAGAATACTCTTCTCCAAGATCGAGCCGCTTGCGTTTGCAGGGGCCGTTCAGGTTGAGTGAGTAGGTGTTCGCGTAATCGGATTCCATTTCGTATCCACTCGTACGAATGCCACATGCCTCAAAGCCGAGAGCCAGTCCTCCACATCCAGCAAAAAGGTCGATCGCGTCGTACTGAAACGACGCTGGTCGCGTCAACTTCTCTTTTAATTCGTCCAAATAAGTCATGAGTTTCACGCCCGATGTATTTCTCTGAACACGGCGCAACCGTGACCAAGAACCCTGTCGCAAAAGCAACGCTAACGATCTTGGTGGCGTGCGCCCCATTGAAAACCAAACGAAAGGCTCGGATCAAAACGAAAAGCCACAGGGCCGTGGATGAACTTCTTTTCGGGGTTGTTGTTGAGGGGCCGAAAGATGCCACGAAAGACGATCATGCGAAATCCCAGCGCAAGAAAAAGGCCACTGGTGATCCCGATGCGAAGCTCATTATTCCAGCGAAAGTCGTGCAAGTTGAGACCGTCTTTGCCCTGACCGATCACAAACGTCATGTTGTACTCGGCTTTGGACTTGAGCGTCAACGGAACCTGCCCAAGCTTTACGAATGTCCACCCCTCCACCTCATAATCGACCGAAAACCCCAAAGAGCTATCGAGGTTGACACGCGCAGGGATATTCACAGGATCTTTCAAGGTCAAGCCGGGCGCCCATTCTTTGCGCCAGACCCCACCGAGCCGCATGGTGATCTTGGAGTCGTATTGAAAGCTAAGCCCCAACTTGGCGCGAGTCTCGAAGTGATGGAATATCTCGGTGCTTCCGCTGTTTTCAAAGAACTTTTGCGGCGAAAGATCGGGACGTTGGGTGGTGGTGGTTTCCGTCTCAAGCAGCGCCTCGATAAAAGGCGAGGCCACTTCCCACTTGGTATCTTTGAACACATTCTTCAAAAAATGCCAGTGGTACTGGGTTTTCAACGTCACTTGGTCGGTGCTTTCCTGATAGATGCGCGGATCGATCGGACCTGCGGGCGGGCCTTTGCTCCACTGAATGCTCGTATCCAAGGCATAATTGATATGGAGTTCCGTCACCCACAGATGTTGAGAAGTCTCCATCTTGAGGGAGCTTTGAAGCTGGCCTTGGGCATTGAACTTCTCGTAGAATCCGCCATTAAACTCTTCGTGTTGGGTGTAGACCACATTGATATTGATCGGCTCGATGCTGAGCGCCGTAAAGCCCGCTTGGAAAGAGAAGTTGAACGTCCACGTCGGCTTGGCCTCGATATCTTGGAGTTTGCCGTGATGGGGGATCACTTGTTCTCCCGCCAGATCGGTCTTTTTGGGGTCGCGTCGAAATCCCTTGAATTGATGAAAACGAAAATGATCGACCAAGGCTTGCCGCAACAACAGCGGATAACCGCCCGCCCGCGTCAACACCGACATCCGCAAGATCGCAGACTTCGCCAGTTTGGGGTGTTCGCCCATTGCGATGCTTTGGGTGGTGACAAGATGATAATGCAGCTTTTCCTCGATCTTTCGACCATTCACATTGCTTGAGGACACGCCCACAAAAGAAAATGGCTTGGACGTAGGCCCCGCAGATTCGGAGGTTTCGATCAGGGCCGTCAGGTCTTTTCCTGTCAGGGTGAGGATCGCAAGCGGTTCTTCCCGAGGGATGGCCCGAAACAGATCATCCATGCTGATATGCTGCTTGATCGGAAAGACGCCCCCTCCAAATGCCGACGCTGGCAAAAACGCCACTTCTGCCTGCCCTTGCAGCCGCAGCCAGTCCAACACATACTGCCGAAACTGCTCTTCACTCATGCCATCATCGCCTTGTATCCGCCCGTTTCCAAGCGGTGCGCCCCAGTTTTGGCAGTAGGTTTTTTCCCACCGCAATAATTCTGCTCGCAGACGTGCATGAGTGTGCTTTTCTTCGGCGGCGAAAAAACGATGATCCACGCGGTCGATCTGGACTTTTCCGTCTTTGCGGCGCAACGACCAACGCAACTGACCAAGCTGTGCGCCGTGTGGACGCCCGCCCACGATCCACGTCACCGCGCCATTTTCGGCGTAATGCGTGATCATCCCTGTTGCCTTGCCTTTGGACATTCGACTGGCCACGATCACGTCGATCCCTTCGACTTCGGAGGCCAACTTGCGTGCGTGACTGCCGTTGGAGTCGCCGACTTCGAGATCCGAAAGCACCACCACGATATCCGCTTTGTGCTTTTCGCGCAGTTCTTTGACGCGCTCTTTGGCGAAATCATCGGGCGCAACCAACGTGATCTTCCGAGCGCTCGGTTCTTGCGCCCCCTCAGGCATGGACTCGGGACTTAGATGAAACACTCCGATGCGCCAAGGCCCACGCTGGATCACAAAGGTCGAAGGAGCGACTTGGGTCGGTTGCTCTTTCAACGCATCGAGCGGATGCTCCGACGGGATCTTCTTGACGTTGGCCAGCGAGAAACGCACACCCGCCGCTCGTGCGGCCTCCAACATCAGCTTGATCTGACGCAACTCCGTTCCAAAGTCCGCCGCCCCGATCCCCAACACGTCGTACTCCATGAGCGCGAGGTATTTGGCCAAAAAAGCGGCCCCCGTTTGTGCCCCAAGATGGAGGATATAACGCGCCGAACGATCAGGCGCGAAGCTGTCCCCTGTCGAAAACAGCAACGGCTTGAGCAAGCCCTGTTTCGCGTGTTCTTGGCGTATCGACTGGATCAATCCAAGGAGGTTCGCCATATCGGGCGGTGTTTCTTCTTGGGTTTCATCCTTTTTCTTCGGGCAAAAGAACGACCGCCAACGCCCCCCCAGATCGGTGTGATAAAGCAGCGTCAGCTCGTCGTGTCTCTGCGATGCAACCAACGGCAGCACAGGGGTTTGCGTCGATATCGAGGGTGGGGAGATGGGAGAGGTCTTCGTTCGAGTAGAGGCATCGGCCTTGGCGGGATTCTGTTTTGGGGTGGCTGTGTCCCCAACGTTGGGGGTTGATTTTCCCGTGTGTGGGGGAGTTTGAGCAAAAGAAAAACGGTGCAAGCAACCAAAAAGTCCGAGCAATAGGGCAACAAACAAACGTGCCATGTGTTTTCTCGTGTGCGTTGCGCAGCGTGGGGTCTGCGTGTTGTATGCTGAAGCATTCCGAAAAACATCAATTGCAAGTCGTCCCTGCGGGACAGAGGCATTGTCCGGGGATCGATTCGCTTGGGATATCGCCTTTGCTGGGATCTTGGCAGACAAAGCCTTTTTTGGTGGACATCACCGCTCCCGTTTTTGGGTCGGTGATCTTGTTGCAATCGGCGGCTTGGAAACAGACGCGGTGGCAATGCGCATCGGGTTGGTTTTTATCGCACACACAAGCCCCTGCGTTGCAGACATACCCGCTTGGGATCGAAGTGTTGTTGGCCCCCGCTCGTGGGGTCTGATCGCACTCCTCATTTTTCGTGCATTCGGTTAAGCACATCAGATCGCGGCAGCCGTACCCTTGACAAACAAAGTGCGATGTACACACCCGAGAACGGCATCCCACCAAAGAAACACAAAAAACAACCGTCCCTAAAAAAACCAGCAAGAGCCTCTTTTTGACATAATTTGCCATCGTTTACACCCTCAAGACAAAACGAATACGATATCCGAGTGATGTGTACACAAAGGAGAGTACGTAGACGCCCGACTCTTGGGCAGACCCCTGTGTCTGCCACTACATCCTTACGATCACACAACGGGCGGATCTCGTGTCACATGCGCTGTTTTTCGTTTGGAAAAACGCACAAACCGAACACACAAAGAGCCGCCTGTTGACAACAAAAGCCGTGTTCAAAAGCCGTGTTCGCAAAACTTCAAGCGGCTGTGCTGTTTGCTTGAAACACCATCGATCACCCCGCCAACACGGGGTCAAGGGGGCAAAGCTCCCTTGTGGGGCGTGGGGCGCTGCCCCATAGGCGTTAGGTTAAGCGCTTGTTGGCCCCCCCACCCCAGCCCTCCCCCGTGAACAGGGGAGGGAGCGAAAGTCGGAAGCAGCGGGGATGTTGTTTTTTCATGACGCACGCTGTATGCACGAGATGCAGACGCTGCCCGTTCCAACTTCCCCCCGTTGGCCGGGGGGATTGAGGGGGGGAGAAAAAAAAGGCGATCAAGACCGACTCTACGAGGTTTCCACCTTAACAAGGCGCGTATGGGGCAAAGCCCCACGTATCCCAAACCGAATTGTGTCCCTTCACGCTCTATTTGCAATCAAAGAAACGCACATCATAAGAAAAGACAGTGCCGATCTGAACGGTGTAGGATTCGCCAGCAAGGGGCAGACGGGGCTTAAACGTGATCCCGCTGGGGTGTCCATAACCTGAGATGCGACCGGTGGTAAGGGTTTGAACGTCGTTGTCGCTTTTTCGGGTGAGAGTGACGGAAGACACCGCAGAAGTCGAGTACTTGGAGCTTGTGAAGGACCAGAGATCGACGACGGAATAGCCCGAGCCCATGGCTTGTATCGGGACGGGTCCAGCGGGTGGAAAAGCGACGTAGTCGACTTGGCCGGTTCCAGAGCGATCAAAAGAGTACATACACGAAGCAACGCGCCAGCGGCCCGATCCAGTCGCCAAGCCGAAGGCCGTCTTGCCCATCCCGGGAGAGATGATCCAGAGGCGATGCCCGAGGGAGGGGGTGCCGCGATCCGCGATGTACTGTGTGACAGTTTCAGCGGGATGGCCGACGCCCCACGAAAGGTTACTCGATCCTGATCCTGCGGCTCCACCCGAGGTATAGCAATTCCATGTACTCGGCGGACTGTGTGGATTGGGACCCGCGCCGGGTCCGTCGTTGTTGGCTTGAAGGACCGCGCATTCTTGCATCTGCTGTTTGAGCGTGGTTTGCTCGGTGACACCGGGCAATCCAACGAGATAGCGATACAGGCTGACGCGGCGGATGGCATCATCGATCGAAGCTTGTGAGATGGTTCCGGGGTCGCACCCTCCGGCGCTTTGAAAGTTGGCTTGGCTTGTGATGGGGAAGTCCGCCTTCCATCGCGTGCAGACTTCTTGATCGGTGCGAAGGGCTGGATCCGTCGGCTTTACACAGCTTCCCCCGCTGCATACGTTTCCGCCGCTACAAGAAGATTGTTTGACCCACTTGAAACAGCCCGTCGCATCGGCTTGACACGCCTCGATATCGTTGGCGGCACAACGCGTTGCCCCGCTGGTACAGGGATTCGGACAGGCCGACGCACAGGTATTTCCTTGGCAGCTTTGGCCGCTCGGACAAGCGCTGGCCTTCCATTCGGTGCAGCCGCTGGTTGCTTTTTCGCAACGCTCGATCTGCGCCCCCGCACAACGGGTTGCCGCCGCTGTACACGCATCTTGACAAGCGCCCTTGCAAGCGTTGTTTTCGCAGATCTGTCCCGCCGCACAAGGCCCTTTCTTCCATACAAGGCAGCCATTCGCATCTTTGGCGCACGTCTCCACATCGGTGGCCCCTGCACAACGACTTGCTCCCGCTGTGCAGGCGTCATTACAAGCGACTTGGCACTTGTTGTCGCGGCAGCTTTGCCCGACAGGACAAGCCGCCGCGCTCCAAGCATAACACCCGCTCCCATCGCGCTCACAGCGCTCGATCTGTGCGCCTGCACAACGCGTCTGCCCACTTTGACAAGCATTCTGACACGTCGCTGCTTCGCACTTTCCGGCCTTACAAGTCTGCCCCGCAGGACAATCCACCACCACACCCCATATTGGGCAGTTTGTGTCGATATCCTTGGCGCACGTTTGATAACCCGCCCCCAAACATTGGGTCGCTCCCACGGTGCAGACATTCAAACAAGACTTCGAGCAGATCCCGCCCTGACACAACTCACCCGTCGCACAAGCCGCCGTCGCTCCCCACTGATAACAACCATTCCCGGGATCTTCACAAGCTTGCACCCCATTTTGCACACAGCGTTTTTCATCTTTTTGACAAGAAGAAGTGCAGCCTCCTGTTCCTTTGCAGCGCCCTTCTTCGCAAGTTTGGTTGCTTGTGCAGCGTTGGGTGGTGTTCCAGATCGGACACGACAAGCCCGGTTGTTTGGCGCAGACTTGCACGCTGTTTGCTTCGCAGCGCACCGCACCATCTTGGCAAGTCCCTACGCATCCTGCGACGCCTTGACACACACCGTCTTTGCAAGCCGCTCCCGCAGGACACATCCGATACGGCTTCCAATCGGGACAGTCTGCGGTCGCCTCTTTTTGGCATAACATCACTTCTTCGCCTTGGCACTTGGTTGTTCCCGCAACACAGGCCCCCGGACATCCTGCTTGAAGCAAACACAACGCCCCTTGGTTTGTGGTCGTGCAGCGCATCCCGCTCCCACAAGCCCGCAAGATCCAACCCGAACAAGCGCGCTCTGGGATCTTCTCGCAATGCAAAACTCCCTTCTGCTGAGGATCACAGCGCGTTGAACCTTCTTTGCAGGGTTCACACTCGATCGGCCCGCCGCAAGCCCCCACGCCCCAACCCAAACAGAAAAACATCGACCACAACACAACACGTCCAAACCATCGAACGTTCGGTTGCTTTTGTTTTGCTTCTTGCATCCCCATCCGATCTTCTCCTTGCGGCCCGCTCGATCCATCTCCACAAACGCACGCTGCTCTGCCCTGTTGCGCCTTTGCGCCTCCCAACATGACCCTTGCGCGGCGTCACTTGGTCCCAAAGATCCGATCTCCTGCATCGCCTAGCCCCGGCACGATGTAGCCATGATCGTTGAGGTATTCGTCCACGGCTGCCGTATACACGGGTGTATCGGGATGGTGCTTGTGGAAATAGGCCAAGCCTTCGGGCGCTGCAAGCAAACACAAAAACTTGATATTGCGCGGTTTGCGCGCTTTGATCCGTTCGACCGCTGCGGCTGCTGAATGGCCTGTCGCCAACATCGGATCGACCACGATCACCGCACGCTCTGTAATGTCTTCGGGGATCTTGAAATAGTATTCCACAGGCTGCAACGTCGCAGGATCCCGATACAAACCAAGATGACCCACCCGCGCAGAAGGCATCAACTGCAACAGACCGTCTAAGATCCCCGTCCCTGCCCGCAAGATCGACACGATCAAGATCTTTTTCCCCTCAAGCAACGGTGCTTGCATCGGGGCCAACGGTGTTTCAATCTCCTCCATCACCAGAGGCAGATCGCGTGTCACCTCGTACCCCAACAGCAAACTCACCTCGCTGAGCAATCGACGAAAGCTCGCTGTACTGGTCTCTTTTCGCCGCATAATCGTCAACTTGTGCTGGATCAGTGGGTGTGAGATCACGTGGACTTCAGGCGTCATCCAAACCTCCTATCTTCGGTGTTCTTGATCGCATTTCAATTCAATGTACGCCCTTCATGCAGAAAGGCACGTCATCCTACACCACACATCCCCACAGCGAAAGATGGCGCGCCTCTGCCCCTCGACACAAACATCCTCATACGCCATCTCTATCCAAAGACGACGCCCCCCACGCACTGCGTCGCTCACAAAAACAATCCACTCTTACGCCAAGGAAAAAACGCATGACCCAACCGCACCCACCCGAAAACACACCCCTGACTTCAGCCTTTCCGAGCGATTACGAGCGCATCGGTGGGGAGCCTGCCCTCCGTCGCATCGTCGAACAATTCGTTGGGCGCTTTTATGATGATCTGATCATCGGTTTTTTCTTTACCAAGATCGATCGCAACCGCTTGATCCAGCACGAATTGGAACACGCAAGCCAACACCTTGGCGGCCCACATACCTATCAAGGCCGTCCGATCGGCTCGGCGCATCGGCCTCATCGCATCAATGCCGGCCAATTTCATCGCCGCCTGTGGATCGTCGAACAGACTTTGCGCGCCCATCACGTCGACGAAGAGATCATCCAAGCATGGCTCGAACAGGAGCGAAAGCTCTTCAACGCCATCACCCAAAATCGCCAATGTGTGGAACCCATCGACACACAGACAAAGGAGTCTTGATGAATCCGTTGTTTTTGGGCCTAGCAGCAGGCGGGATCGTGATCATCGTTATGCTACATTATGTTTTAGGCCAAACCAAAACCCGAGAGATGCCGCAAGAGCAGGAGATCCGCGATCGTTTTCATGCAGCGATCGGTGAAACGCCCGAAGCTCTCGCCCTCTGCCAAACCATGGCTTTTGCCCTTGACCGCAAAAGCCAACAGATCTGGGTGTTGTTTGTGCATGGTCTACACCTCAACTTGCGCAGCTATGGGCGCTCAAGTATCCGCTCTTTGCGCATCCAAGGACCCCCGCTTTGTCTCGATCTACGCATCCGATCTTTTGATCGAGGGCGTTTTTGCGATACATTGCGCGAAGATCAACAAGCACAGGCTGCCCGTTTGTGCGAAACCGTCGCATCATGGGGCGCTGCGTAGGAGAAAAAAGACCATGCCACCGATCCACCTACCCGATCCAGTTCAATACGCGATCCCGGGCTTTGTGGCGCTAATCATCTTGGAGATGTTGATCGGAAAGCTCCGTCACAAGGCCGAATATGAGATCCGTGACACCATCGCCAGCCTATTGATGGGCTTTGGCAATCTCTTGACCAAACTACTCACAGGATTCATCACTCTTGCCGTCAGCGTTTGGGTGTACCAATACCGCCTATGGACCGTCCCCTTTGCTTGGTGGGCCTTTGTCCTGATCTTTTTCGCCGAAGATCTCTGCTACTACTGGTTTCACCGCATCAGCCACGAATCCCGATGGCTGTGGGCGGCTCACGTCAATCACCATTCCTCCCAACACTACAACCTTTCCACCGCACTGCGCCAAACATGGACGGGGTTTCTCTCGGGGGGATGGCTGCTTTGGCTTCCTTTGGCCTTTCTCGGCTTTCATCCCGCCCTGATCGCCTTCCAAGCAGGCATCAGCCTTGTCTATCAGTTCTGGATCCACACCGAAGCCATCGATCGCCTCGGACCTCTCGAATGGATCCTCAATACCCCTTCCCACCACCGCGTCCACCACGCCACCAATCTCAACTACCTCGACAAAAATTATGGGGGGATCTTGATCCTCTGGGATCGGATATTCGGCACTTTTGAAGCCGAAGACCCCAACGAGCCTTGCGAATACGGCATCCTCAAGCCACTCGCGACCTTCAACCCCTTCCAGATCGCTTTCCACGAATGGTTCGCCATCCTCCAAGACGCCCTCAAATCCAACCCCTTGTCTGTGCGCCTGCGTTATCTCTTTGGCCGCCCCGGCTGGAGTCCCGACGGCTCCACGCTCACCGTCCCCCAAATGCGCGCCGCACAACAGCAAAAACAAAACAACCCATAAACGACTCTACGCAACATATTGCAAAAAAACCCGCGTTCGCGCCACTCCACGCGACAGAGCCGTTGATTTGAGAGACCTCTGCTCATTTCCGTACATTCCGTACATTCCGTACATTCCGTACATTCCGTACATTCCGTACATTCCGTACATTCCGTACATTCCGTACATTCCGTACATTCCGTACATTCCGTACTTTCCGTACTTTCCGTACTTTTCGTACTTTTCGTACATTCCGTACTTTTCGTACTTTTCGTACATTCCGTGCTTTCCGTACATTCCGTGGACTCTTCTTTTCGATATCCTCTGCGTGATGCCCGCGTTTTGTACCCATGTAAGAGGGGCCATCTGTGGCTTCACCTAACGCCTAGGGTGGCAAAGCCCCATCACCTATCCTACGGACTATTCGTTTTCAGTCATCTTGGGTAGCGGCCAGCGTCGGAAAAACACTTCCATCAGGGCAGGAAGAAAGACAAGGCAGCCAAACAGCAGGGTGATCAGGCCGATTACTGCGGTCCATCCCATACTGCGCAGCCCGATATGATCCGAAAAGATCAGCGAAGCAAAGCTGATGACGGTCGTCAACGACGCCATAAAGATCGGACCTCCCATCTCAAGCTGCACACCCAGCGTCCCCAGTTCGGGTTCTTCGTGATAGCGATGGATCAGATGCACACCCGAGTCGACACCGATCCCCAGCAACGACGGGATCACCACGATGTTAAAGAGATTGATCGGCAGGTGGAACACCACTTGGATGATCACCAAACCAAACAGGCCCAACAACAACGGCCACAAGGACATCAGCGTCAGTCGCAGCGAACGCAAACTCACAAACACCAACAGCGCCACCAACAACAAACTCGCCAAGATCACCACAGGACTGTCGCGTTGAAGGTACTCGATGATCCGCGCCAAGACGATCGCTTCTCCCGACGGGGAATAGGTCATCCCGCCGACTTTCATCGGCTGCAAGATCTCGCTTAATTGCACCGCATGCCAACCATTCGAGGTTTTCATGGTGTGTTCTACCGTGACAAGATACCCGTTGATCCTGCGGTAATCATTTTTCTCGTACAAGACGAGATCGCGCTGTATAAACAGGGGAAGATCGCGCACACCAAAGGCAGAGGCATTGAGCATCTTGCGAAAATCACGAAGCTGCTGGCGTTGTTTGGCGTCCTTGATATCATCGTCTTCGATATCTTGGCTGTCGAGATAACGCTTGATCTTGCGTAGCCATTGCAGTTTGGCCTGTTGTTCGGAAGGAACGAGATCCAGAGCGCTCAGCGTTGCTTTGACCCGAACATCGGCCTGTTTGCGTTGCTGGTATTCGGTGCGTGCGCGCTTCATAATCCGTTCTTGGAGTGTCTTGGTATCGGGTTGATTGTCTGTGATGTACACGACAGGACTGGTGTCTTGGCGGGAGATCTTTTTGAATTTTTCCCATCGCTGGTTTTGCTCGCGCAGCCCGCCTTGTTGGAAAGACAACTTGGTGAAATCGTACTCAAAAGGCAGCCGAGGCAAAAGCACCAAAAAAGCCACAACAGTCACGATCCCCAGAAACATGACGCTCCGAGAGAACGGGAAGTCATGACCCCAATGGCGCGTTCGGATCACCGAAACAGCCCCAGCCATCGGCCCCCGATGCTCAAAGATCGCGATCATCGCAGGCATCACGGTACACATCGCCAACAAACACAAGAAAACACCCACGCCCCCGATCAAACCAAACTGCGAAAATCCCCGAAAGCGGCTGATCATCAGCGCAAAAAAGCCCGCTGCTGTGGTTGCCGCTCCCACCGCGATCGCCAAACCCGTCCAACGAAAGGTGTGTTCGAGCGATTCGTCGATGCTGTGGCCTTTTTTGCGCTCTTCGAGATAACGATCCAACAAGTAGATCCCATAATCGATCCCCAACCCCAACAACAACACCGCAATAAACCCCGTCAGCGTGTTGAGATAACCGATCATCAGATAGGTCAGGCCCATCGTCCACAACAAACCCATCCCCAGCGGGATCGGGATCAACCACAACGACCGCTTGCGCCGAAAAAACAAAAACAACAGCAGCATCAAGATCCCTGCCGTCGCTCCAAACGATTGAAAGAGTTCACGGCGTATCCCGTCGTATTCTTGAAGGGCCGCCAAAAATCCCCCGCTATAGGTCACTTCCATCTTCGGATGAAAGCGTTTCGCATCGACTTCTTTGGCGAGCCTCATCAGGTCCGGGATAAATTGCTTGCCAAAGTCCAGATCCGTCGAGACACCACGCGGGCGGATCACCAAGGCCGAATGGACGTTGCCGCCTTGATCCACCCGCATCGCTTCGGGAAATCCTTCGCTGCGATCGCGGTATCTGTCTTCGATATCTTTGTAATCAAACCCCGGATCTTTCGCCTCTTTGCCGATCAGATCCAACGATGACTGTTTTTTGCGCATCTCATAGCGGATCTTTTGCCGTAGCCGATCATAGAGCTTGCCGAGATCATCGACGCCCAAATAAAGCAACTGATGCTTTTCAAAAAACGCTCGTTCCATCCGATGATACGCAAAGATCACCATCGGCGTCTTTTCAAAATGGCGCAGCCATGCGGAAACTTGGGACTGGATGTAAGCATCTGGATAACGAGAAAGGTGGAAGATATCGCGCAACATCCCGTGCATCCGCTCATATTGATCATCGAGCGCCGCTTCGATGGTGCTCGGAGGCGGCGCAAAAAGCTCCGTCAAACGGTCGCGCAAAGCCAGCAGATACGCTTCGTTTTGTTTTGCATCGGGAGACGTTGCGATCACAGCCTGATAGCCGAGACCATCGTTGGCTTCGATCACACGCTTGAGCGTCTTGGAAGAGGGCAGATCCTTCGGAAGCAAGGTCAAAAAGTCATTTTTGAGTTCGAGTTTTGTGGACCACCACAAACAAAAGCCCGAAAAGATCAAGGCTGCGATCAACGTTGTCCACGGATTGCGTCGGCAAAGGTGCGAGATCGCTAGAGGGAAGGAAAAAAACCGCATCGGCTCGCGCTCCCTGTTGAGGGCCGTATGTATCGTTTCTGCAACACCGTTGCACACAAAATACACAAAAGAAGAAAGATCCTGCGGACTTCGGCGTCTGCTTCAGGATGGAGATAACACGGCGTGCGGAGGCTTGCGAATTTTGTACCGCCCCTCCACGTCAGGGCGGTAGCCGTTCTCAGCGGTCGGATCGGAGGATTGAAGGTCAGAGGTTCGGGCGGATGCGCTCCGTTCCTAGAGCTTAGGGGATTGCAGGATATACCAGAGGATCGCAGTCAGACTGGCGTAATAAAAAGAATTGGCAGCCCCCGCAAAATCAAAGGTCACACGCTGACCAAAGCACAGGATGGAAAACAAAAAGATCGCCCCAAGAAGTCCCCAACTCATCCAATAGCGCGGCGTCCCAAGCGCGCTCACCCCAAAACTCAAGGCAGCCAAAACAAACAGCACCGCCACCACCAGCTCGATCAACGCGATCGTCCACCACAACAAGGGCAGCGGAGCCAAACGACCCAGCCAACTCTTCGCAAATTGCTCGCGAAACCAATCAGGAACCCCGCCGCCAAGCAGCTTGGACAGCGAAGCCTCCCCAAACACCACCAGAAAAAGCACGACGATAGCACATTGAAAAACCAGCGATTGCAAGGGCGCTCTCCTTTTTGTGTGGGGTGATACGAAATCCGCCCGTTGTGTGCGTAAAGAGGTCGGTGCAGCACCCTGTGGCTGCCCTAGAATCGGGTGCCTACGTACTTCCCTTTGCTGTGTGCATCACTCGGATATCGTATGACTCTGTACGCCCCGAACACAAGGACAAAACCGATCAGGGCGGTGTGTTCGGACTTTTGGACAAGGTATGTCGTGTAGGCGCAAACCAACGAACGGGCATCATGGCGCAAGGCGTTCGAGGACCCAACCTTCACCCTCGCGGCGATAGTTGACGCGGTCGTGCAAGCGACTGGGGCGACCTTGCCAAAACTCGATGGCCTCGGGTTCGAGGCGATAACCGCCCCAATGCGGAGGGCGCGGCACAAGCTCGGTGTGGGCGTATTGATCAGCGATCTCGCGCTCGCGTTGTTCGAGGGCTTGGCGATTGGGCAAGACCGCACTTTGGGGAGAGGCCCACGCCCCGATCTGACTGGCTTTTGGGCGTGTACGAAAGTATTCATCCGACTCGATCGCCGAGACTTTTTGGATCCGCCCGTCGATACGCACTTGTCGTTGCAAGGCCGACCACCAAAACACCAACGAAGCATACGGATTTTCCGCCATCTGCTGCCCTTTGTGGCTGTTGTAGTTGGTAAAAAATACGAAGCCTTTTTGATCGAACCCTTTGAGCAAGACCACACGGGCGGTTGGGCGGCCTGTTGCATCGGCGGTGGCAAGCACCATCGCGTTGGGTTCGTGGACTTCGGCTTGAAGGGCTTCTTGGAACCAGTAACCAAATTGATCGAATGGGTTGGGATGTACGGATGACTCGTCCAGTTGCTCTCGTGTGTATTCTTCCCGCAAAGCGGCGATCTTTTCGTTCAAGGTTCGATCCTTTCTGTTTGAAGTGATACGAGATCCGCCCATCGTATGCGCCAATATGTAGGGGCAGCCCCATAGGCGCCTTGTGAAGCGGAGGAAAGCCCCCCACCCCGCCCTCCCCCGTGAACAGGGGAGGGAGCGAAAGTCGGAAGCATCGGGGATTTTGTTTTTTCATGACGCACGCTGTATGCACCAAATGCAGACGCTGCCCGTTCCAAGGGGGGAGAAAAAAAAGGCGATCAAGACCGACTCTACGAGGTTTCCACCTTAACAAGGCGCGTATGGGGGCAGCCCCCTGTGGCACGGCTGCCCAAAAACAGGGCGTCTACAGCGGATCGCGCCTACCCTTCGCGCACATCTCTCGGATATCGCGTGGCTTGTTGGATGGGGGCTTGGGTTGGATTCGAATGCGCCGTGCCGACACAACCCACGCGAGAGCAGCGGCGGACCGCCGCCCTTCCGAACGTACGATGCCCCGCTGTACAACGATCTACCGCACTTCACAAGCCCCTTTTTTTGTACTATACACCCAAACGGAACCATCCAACCGCGTAATTTCTAGGAGTATCTCGTGAAACTGTACTGTCACCCCGCCTCGCACAATGTGCGCCGTGTTCTCGCGCTGATCAAACACCTTTCTTTGGATGTCGAGATCTGCGAAGTCGATCTGTTCCAAGGCGCAACCCGTAAGCCCGAGTATCTTGCGATGAATCCCTTTGGAGGCGTCCCTGCTTTGCAAGATGGCGACTTCGTTTTGACCGAAAGCAACGCCATCATGCAATACCTCGCCTCACAAAAGCCCAACTCCCTGTGGCCCGAAGATCTCCGACTGCGCGCCGATATCACACGCTGGCAATTTTGGGAGACGGCCCAATTCGGCCTCGCCTGTAGCGGCCTGCTCGTCGAATATCTGCTCAAAGGGATGCGCGGCCAAGAACCCGACCCGACAAAAGTCCAAGAAGCGCTGTCCCGTTTTAACCGAGCAGCCGGCATCATGAACACACACCTCGCCAAACACGACTACCTTGTCGGCGATCAACTCACCCTCGCCGACCTCTCCATCGCTGCCGATCTCACGTACGCCACCGTCTCCCGTATCCCACTCGAAACCTACCCCCACATCCAACGCTGGTACGAGCGCATCAGCGCCCTCCCCGCTTGGCTTGCCACACAGCCCCAAAACGGCTAAGGCGAAACGGGCATCGTTCCTTTGGCCTCGTGCGGGACTCATACAAAATCCGCTCATCGTGTACACGAAAAATGTAGGGGCAGCCCCCTGTGGCTGCCCTATTACAGGGCGTCTACAGCAAATCGCACCGACCCCACAAAAACCATCCAACGACATCGGTGTCTGTTCTGCTCCGAAAGCCAAGGCTTGCTCTCACAAGCCCGCTCCCTTTCGGGGCGGGTCATTGACGTCAGCGCTCAAAAACACGCGAGCATGGGTTTTGGCCGTAAGTTTCTGACAAGCGTCATGCAGGATCTTTTGGATCGCATCGGCATCTTCGGGGGTATACAGCAGGGTGAGGGTTTGTGCGCGAACTTCGGAGAGACCGCGCACCGAGCGATGATGCGCAAAGTGTTGAAGGATCGCCGAACAATCGGGAAAACGCTGATCGGGATCGTTGGCGGTGGCGCGGCGCACAAACGCAGCAAGATCGTCTGGGGCATTTTCCACAACGCGGGTGATATCCAAAGAGGGCGTGTGAAGCTGCATTTGTAAAACTTTGGTCGAATTGGGCGCAGGGAAGGGCTTTTTGGCGGTGAGCATAATAAACGCGACGACCCCGAGAGCGTAGATATCGACACGATGGTCAAAGGGTTTTCCAGCGATCTGTTCGGGGGCGACGTATCCGGGTGTTCCCATAAAACCATCGGAGATATCGGCATCTTTTTCAACACGCGGGGCTTGGGCGATCCCAAAGTCCATCAGTTTGACGCGGCCAGTGCTTTCGAGAAAGATGTTGGCAGGTTTGATATCGCGGTGGACAACCTTGTGTTCATGGGCGTATTGGAGCGCGGAGGCGGTTTGAACAAGGATCTCGCGGGCCTCATCAAAAGAGGTCTTGCCCTTGAGTTGGATGTGTTCACCAAGGTTCTGGCCTTGGAGTTTTTCCATCACGATAAAGTACGTACCATAGGCTTCTTCGGCGTCGTACACTTGCACGATATTTTCATGCGAAAGGTTTGCGATCAGTTGTGCTTCGGCTTGGAAGCGCTTGACGAAGGAGATGTTGTAGCTAAGCGAGTGATCGAGCATCTTGACGGCGACTTGGCGATCGAGGGTTTGGTGCTGGCCGTTGAAGACGATGGCTGTCCCCCCGCGCCCGAGCCGACTCACCAACGTGTACTTGCCGACTTGGCGCATCTTTTCGGATTCAAGAAGGCGCTTCGACAAGATCTCGGTCAAAAAGCGGGCGATGGCGGGATGTTGTCGCAACAGCAAGTCGACTTCTTGCTTCTTCATCTCAAGACAGACGCACTTGCTATCCCCAACAACGATCACATCTGCCGAGCGCTTTTCCCCCGTCAACAGGGCCATCTCACCAAAGACGTTGCCTGCTTCAAGGCGTGCCGTAAAACGCACCGCACCATCCGCATCAAGGATCGGGATCAACACTGCCCCTTCCATGATCACGTACATCGCATCGCCGTCTTCGCCTTTGCGCAACACAGCTTCGTTGGGTGCAAAGCTCCTTCGGTTGGCCTTTTCGACGAGGCGCTCGGCTTCCTCTTCGGAGAGGGTACTAAAGGCTGGGATCTTCAGAAGGATCTCGACGTCTTTGTTCATCAGAAAATGTCCTTATCCAAAGCAATGGGCCAAAAGTTCAAGGAACGCAGATCGTAGACGATCAGAGGCGCAAGACCATTCGTAGACGATCAGAGGCGCAAGACCATCCCTTCGCGAGCGACGCGTGCGCCCGGCAGAGCGATATCCATCTCGGCTTGGACCTGATCGAGAAAGTCGTCATCATGTGTCGGATCATGATGAAAAGTGACCAACATTCGGGCTTGTGCAGCTTTTGCAAGCCGAACGCCTTCTTGCCATGTCGAGTGGCCCCATCCGACAAAACGGGGGTATTCTTCGTCTGTGTATGTGCTGTCATAGATCAAGATATCGGTCCCTCGGACCAGATCAAGGATGGCTTGATCGATCCCGTCGTGTCGGTGTTCGGTGTCGGTGATGTAGCAGACCGATCGGCCACCCGCTTCGACGCGATAACCCGTCGCACCGCCGGGATGGTGAAGCGGAGCTGTACGGATCGTCAAGCCTTCGATCAGTTGGAGAGAATCACCCGCTCGAAAATCGTGGAAAGAAAGCTGCGCAGACATCGCCTCGGGATCCACAGGAAAAAACGGATGCGCAATAATCCGATGCACCACAGAACGCAGATCTTGGCCTTCGGCGAGATGCCCTGCCCACACTTGGATCTGTGTCGTCGGATGGTACACAGGCGCAAAAAACGGCAAGCCGTAGATATGGTCAAGATGCGTATGCGAAAAAAACAGATAAAACGGATGAGGCGACGGTAACGTCAAGACATCACCAAGCCGCTTGAGACCGCTGCCCGCATCAAAGATCAACAGATGCTCGTTAAATCGCACTTCCACACAAGAAGTATTTCCGCCATAGCGCAGCGTCTCTGGCCCCGGACAAGGGATGCTTCCGCGTACGCCCCAAAATCGAACAAAGAAATCCCTCACCAACGCGACGCTCCCTTCTCTCCCAAAAAAAAGAAACACGCCCAACAACACACGCCCAAAGAACGTACTGCGTGTTTTGTGACATACTCACCCACAAGAGTCGATCCCTTCAAAACCATCCGACACCACCGCACACGCGGCAAAAAACGTTGCGAGGTTAACAGCCTTCACCTACAGCGTCAAGTTGCAGACCTCCGCATACCACACGCTCGCGTCCCCTTGCTGCGCACGTTACGACGACGGATCCCCTATGCGCAAAGGCCCATCACAAGGGAGTGTTTCGTGAAAAGGCCGCAAGTCTAGCTGCGTACGCCCATCTGGGAGACGCTCGATCACGTCCACAAATCGCCGATTCCACAAGATATCCGATGCCGTATACAAAAAATAAGCGTGAACCGTCTGTGCCAACACACCGTCGATCCCCGTCAAGGACAAAAAGATCCGCATATCCGAGCGTTTCATCTCTTCAAAGCTCATACCATACAACGGACTCTCTTGATTGATCGGATGGATCACCGTCCAACTCAACAAAAACAGCGGAGATGTGCTGCGTTGCAGCTTCATATCGTGCAAGCGCTTCATCACATCGCCCTCTTTTGTCCGCTCGTCGAGCAACACCGTCATCGAAAGATTGGCCTCGATGATGTTGGATCCACGCCGATTGGCAAGCCGAAACACCAAGCAGGGAACGCCATCGCGCTCATGGATCACCATGCACCGACTAAACAACACCCGCGCTGTAGGCCGCGCAAACTTCGCAAAGATCAGCCCCGTCGTCATCGCCACGCACACGATCCCCACCAACGCCTCGATCGTAACGATCAGATTCGCCCATACCCCTTGCGGTGAGATCACCCCATAGCCGATCGTCGAAAAGGTCTGCACACTAAAAAAAAACGCATCCAACCATCCCCCTTTGCTGCCTTGCAAACTCTGTGGGATCAACCAATACGCCGTCGCAAACACCGCATTGATCGCAAAATAAAAGCAAGCCGCCAACACAAACAGCCAACGCCACTTGCTTTGCAGCAACGACGCATACACATCCTCGATCGGAGAACGCCGCCCACCGATGATCCGCATCATCGCCGCAGGTTCTTGTACGGCTTGAGACAGATGCACCGTCGAGACTTTCGAACGAGTCATCCTCATCGCTACACATCCAACGCATAAGTATAAGAAAAGCGCAAAAACCACCGACCATAATAACCCGCAAATGCCCAAAATCCGTAACTGTACATCCCGCCCATCGCTTCAAACCGACCCACACCCGGCTGATCCCACGAAGCATACAAACGATATCCCCCCGTCGCTGGACCCAACACTTCGTTGTCTAAAAAATTCATGATCCCCGCCCCGATCTCCAACACGCTCCCTCCGAGCTTTGGAAACCTAAAGTCGATCTTCACCCGCATATCGTACACATAAAACACTTCGAGATATTCGGTCCCAAAATACAGCGGATTGCGATACACTTCTGGCCGCGTCAACTCCATCCGCAAAACCAGCCCACCATCAAACGCAAAATAGCGCGTGTCCACATGATGCAAAAACAACACGCTGTTCTCGCCTTTTTGGATATCCCCGTAGCTGTTGTGCATCATCAAGATCCCCAACGAACCGTCCCGCACCAACGGCAACGGGATATGCACAAAACCGCCCACATAATACCGCAACGCATCTCCCGCCCCGGGCGGCGCATAACGAATCCCCGCCCGAAGATCCAATATCCGATCCATCCGAAAACGATATTGAACCTCAGGGGCCACCCCGCTGTCTAACCCCGTATGATCCGACGTGATATGCAAACGACCCTCGAAAGCGTGTTGAAAACGCTTCGCTGGCTTTGTCGTCGGCTCCGCTGCTTCAACTTCACCCACACACACCAACACACACCCCCAACAAACACACCATCGCCCCCCGACAGATCCGCCCCGACCGAGCCACCCCATCCAGCGCCCAATCCACCGAGACTCACTCCAAGCCTCGCCAAGATGCCCAATCCACCGAGACCTTTGCACTTGACCACACAAAGATCTGAACCACCGCCGCAACAGGCTCATCGCGCACCTCCTGCGGTGTTTTTCAACCACTCAGAAAAGCGGATATCCACAACCAACTCCGCACCAAAGGAAGGGAACTGCAAAAAGTACAACGTGTACAGGTTGGTTCGGATCGGCGGAGGGTTGGGATACCATTGACCGATCATGGCGAGACGCACCGAAACAGCGCGACCCAAAGAAAAGTCCACACCCGCTCGCCCCCGCAACAGCAAGGTCTGTTCGAGGTTAAAGTTCAGATGCGCGTAGGCTTGGGCATGAACGCCCAGCCACGGCAACGGCGTCATATACCATTCTAGCCCAACGTGGCCATTGAGCGCAGGTGTGATCGCATTAAAACCGCTGAGATTGTCGCGATTCGTTGCCCCCAAAAGTGTCGCACTAATCGGCAACAACACCAGATGCAAGTGATTCATATCGTACTGATACGGCCTTGCATCCCGAAACCAAAATGGGATCCGTACCCCCATCCTCACACTTAATCCTGCATCCGAGACGTGCATCTCCGCACCGCTGCGCAAGATGCTCAGATCATAATAAAAATGGATCTGCGGATGCACATGCACCGCCACATCCACATCAAAGATGTTGTAGCCGTAGTTCACCGTGTCATAACGATCCGCTCGACCATTTTCTTCAAATGCCAAAAACAACGAAAACGGCCGCCATCGAAAACGCTTAATCGCATCATACGCCGTCAACCGCACCCCCAAAGAAAACGGCAGATTCAACGGCGAATACGCATCATGTACCGCTTGCAACAACTGCGCTCCGATCTGCAACTCCCACCGTGCAATCGCCCCCTTACGCGGCCAAAGAAAATCCACAAACGCAATCGGCAAACGCTCACTATCCGGCATCTCTGGACGATCCGCCACAGGCGCAGGACCCATCGTTGCGGGCTTTCCTGCCGATAGCGGCTTTTCCGCCACAGGCGCAGGGCCCATCGTTGCGGGCTTTCCTGACGATAGCGGCTTTTCCGCCACAGAGGCAGGCTTCGCCGTTGTGGGCTTTCCTGCCGATAGCGGCTTTTCCGCCACAGAGGCAGGCTTCGCCGTTGTGGGATTTCCTGACGATAGCGGCTTTTCCGCCACAGAGGCAGGTCCAACTGTCGCCTTTTTTCCTCCATTTATCGGCTTTTTCGCCAAAGATACGGGTTCCACCCCCGCTGTTTTTCCTGTGGACATCGTGGTTTTTGGCGGTTGAGCGTACACACAGACGCCCCCAAGCACCGATATCCACACACCCACCGCAAACACCCATAACCACCTAGCACCGCACAGACTACCCATCGTTTGTTCTTTCTCACGCTAAGGCGTTTGCACCTTCCACTTGAGGTATCCTTCCACTTCGATCGGAACGAGAGTGGTTTTGACTTCCTTGGCGTCGACATCGACGCGCAAGATCATCTTGCTTGGGCTGTTCTCTTTGAGCGCCGAGGCTGTAATGTAGCGGATGCCGTTGATCGACACGCTCCGGTACAGGTGGCTGTGGCCCATCAAAACATGCTTCACGTTGTACCGCTCAAACAACGCAGCAAAGGTCTGTTCCTCTCGCGAAAAAGAATGGCTCTCCAGCACATAATCCAAATCCCCATATATCGGGAAGTGCATTACGGCGATCCGATGCGTGGCCGTGTCTTGCTTGAGTTGTTGTTCCAACCACAACCGCTGCGCTTGCCCAAAGGTTCCCGTTGCGTTGTCAAGAATGTAGAGGCTTGTGTGTGGCAACTTGAGCAAACGTACCGTCGTTCCATAATAATCGCGCCATAGCCGCCAGCCATCCCCGAAAAAGTCGTGGTTCCCCGCACACCAAAAGATCGGTAGTCCTAGCTTTTTCATCTCCCGATCCACAAAGCCGTATTCTTCGGAGGTTCCGCTCTGGGTGTTGTCGCCCCCTGAGATCAAAAAATCCACAGGGTTGTTCTTCAGATACGCACCCAGCACCTCGATCGCTGGCGCACGCAACGCCGCCACCAACCGCTCGTCCACTTGGATATCCGCAAAAAACACAAACGAATAGCGCGCTTTTTGTTGTACTGCCGCAGGCTCAAGCAATACCTGCGGAGGCAACAACTCCATCCGCTTGTTCGCGTCGTATTCTTCCACCGGCACAAAAAAGCGGCAACTCCACAACCCCAACCCACAAACCAAGCCGATCCCGATCAACCTCGCCCAAAGACGCAGCCCATCCCGCAGCTTGCACCTCATCAAGATCCACCCTCCTGCGCAGCGCGGCGTTCTTTGGCGCGTTGCTGTTGCACCCATGCCGCTTGTTGACGCAAAAGGCGCTCGCTCGCCAGTTCTTGACGCTTTGCCAACGCCAACGCATAGCTGCCTTGGACATTCAACAAAGCACTTTGGGCTTGATTCATCGTCGCGATCTGCACAAGCACTTTCCCTGTCCGATCTGCACAAAATACCGTAGCATCCGAACCAAACAACAGCGCTCGACGATGCCTTGCAAGGTAGGCGTTGCTGCGTTTCCCCTGCGCATCCTTCAAAAACAACACCGCCGAATACACAGGAAACGCATTCGGCCACGCCACCCCCAAGCGATAACAATACCCCGCCTCCACTTCAAAGGTCTGCTTCACGATCGGCCCACCTCGCAGCACCAACGGCCCTTCGACGTGTGCATAACTCTGCCTCACCGCCACTCCTTTGGCCACCTGTCGCAATGTCTGCTCGTCGTCTTCTTTCTCTTTGAACATGAACGCACAACCCCCCTGCAAAAGGCCCCATCCGAAGCTCCACATCACGATCCAAAACACCCCATGACTTTTTCTTTTTCGCCGCATCTTGTTTCTTTGCTCTGTATCAGGACTTGCGCATTTGGTTTGTTTTGTGGGGCGAGGTACCACACCCCGCAAGGGAGCCTCGCTCCCTTGGTCCCGTGTTGGCGGGTGATCTTTGTTTTTTCAAACAAGCAACTCTGCCGCTTGAACTTCCGCGAACACGGGGGTTTTTGACGAGCCGTTCCTGCACTCAACGAACCAGACGACCCGACCAAACCGCCCGTTGACGCTTCATCCGAGGCCCAAGGCTTATGCCCCGTTGACATCGAAGATGCAGCGTGACGAATTCAACCGACCATACAACAAGCCCTTGGTGGCGAAAAGAAGCCGCTCTTGCTTCCACCCTTTTTTCTCCTTCTCCGCCCTCCAAGAAACTATCCACGCAACGTCCGATACCACCGAAAGAAACATCGCCGATGAACGCCCCACAATGGTTTGATGGACACCTTGACCTCGCTTGCTTGGCCCTGATGGGACGCGATATGCTCGTCCCCCCCGAAGATGCCCAAGGACCACCACAGCCCGCCTCCCTCACCTTCCCCAGTATGCAGCAAGGCCATATCGTCCGCTGCATCGGCACGATCTTTACTGCACCCAACTTTTCTGGCCCTTGCGGCTACCCTCGCGAAGATTCCGTCGAAGGCGCACACCTAGCCGGCCTACGTCAACTCACCATGTACCAGATCTGGCAAAAGACCCGTGTCATCGACTTGATCACTCACCGCGAACACCTCGATCAGACCTCCACACGACCACAAGTCTTGCTTTCGATGGAAGGCGCTGATCCGATCCGTCATCCCGAAGAAGTCGCTTGGTGGCATACCCAAGGACTTCGCCTCGTCGGCATGGCATGGAACCAAGGCACCCGATACGCGGGCGGAAACGCCCGACCCGGCCCTCTCACCACCGAAGGCCGCGATCTCGTCCATGCCCTCGACCAACACGGCATCATCCACGATCTCTCCCACCTCTGCGACCAAGCCGCCGAACAACTCCTCGACCTCTCCGACGGCCCCATCATCGCCAGCCATTCAAGCAGCCGCACCGCCCTCCACAGCCAAGATCAACGCCACCTCCCCGATTCCTTGATCCGCGCCATCAGCCAACGCGGCGGCATCATCGGCCTCAACCTACTCAGCCAATTTCTCCACCCCAACGGACTCAAACAACGCGCCTCCCTTGATGACGCCATCGCGCAGATCGAAGCCCTGTGCGAACGTATGCAACGCCGCGATGGCATCGGCCTCGGCAGCGATCTCGATGGCGGATACGGCGCAAATGCCCTTCCCCTCAGCATCCAAGCCCCCCGCGACTTTATCAAGATCTGCGATGCCCTTGCACTTCACGGCTGGAGCGACCACGACATCCAAGGCTTCGTCTCCCACAACTGGCTGCGGTTTCTCCACAAGCACCTCCCCTCACACCCTTCCCCCTAATACGACACCACTCGCTCCCAACGTACACAAAACAGCACAAACCTTCTTTCTCGTCATATTGAACGCTCCTCTCCTTTGTGCGTACAAAAACCTTAGTCCACCGCACCACCGATTCCAAGAACGACGCCAGAGAACAAAGACAACTGAATACGCTTTGAAAAGTTTCTACGCTGCCTTGGAGAGTCCTCGACTTGACTTCTCTCGCTCAACTTGCGATATCGTTTCCGAATGTAACTCAGTTACACAAGGCGAGCAAAAAACACGGAGGCTGGGTTGAATGGCGAAGAAACATCGCCCAAAGATTGAAAATCCTCTTGGAAGAGCAAGAGCTTGCTGGACAAATGGTGACGTTGTCTTTATGCCTCATGCTCTCCTGCGACAAGAAGAGAGGCAGATTACCGATCCAGAGGTCGGGCAAATTATTTTGGGAGGCTTTCACGAAAAATCAAAAGACGAATACAAAGAAAATCTAAAAGAGTGGAATTATGCCCTGCGTGGAAGAACGATAGATGGGCGAGATCTTCGGATTGCTGTTGCTTTTGAGCTTTCTGAGCTTGAAGAAACTTTATTGATCGTGACTGCAATTGAAATCAAAGCGACATGATGAGGTCAAAAGAAATGGAAGAAAAAGTATGGCTCGATACACGCTTCGGATTCCCTGTTGAGCTTCGCGGTGTCAAATCCCGCATCATCCGAGGGGAAGAAGTCCCGATGATCAATGCAAATCATCTCCGCTTTGCTGTCATCGCAGGGTTGATCTTGAAGCCCGGACGCTTGACGGGCAACGAAGTCAGATTCCTTCGACTGTGGATGGAGTTGACTCTTTCTCAGCTTGGCTCGGAGCTGGGCGTGACCCATCCTGCCGTACTCAAATGGGAAGCCAAAGAAAACAATCCTTCAAGTATGGGAAAAGCTGTGGAGATCCAGCTACGTCTGCTTGTTCTCTCTAAGTTTGCTCAAACGATGGAAGAACAAAAAAGCACAGAAGCGCCACAAACCGTACAGCAGCTCGAAGAAAAGATACCCTTCGATTCTGCCGGTCCTTTGGCGTTCGGACATATGTTGAAAACCGTCGCCACGGCTGTCAAAATGCAGCCTTCCACCCCCGTTCTTCAGATCTCCGCTTGAAAGCACATCGCCCGATCACATCAAAGTTCCAAGCTTTTCCAACACCTCATCCACCGTCTCTCCAACTCTTCGTTCCCGCGCTTCCTCGTCGTCTGCATCCCTCAACAATCGCTGCATCCGCTCGTATTCTCTCCGATAACCCTCAACCAACTCCTCTTCCGTATACTCTTTTCGCAAACGCAACAACTTCCGCGCTTCCAAACCCTCCATCTCACCACCTCCTCTTCCTCAAAACCTCACGCGCTCCAAAACACCGCCACACACCCATCCTTTAACTTCACAACACTTGCCATTGATCCGACCGCAGCAGCTTTTGAACCTCTGAGCGCATCGATTGCCAAAGCCCCAAAAGCTTGCTTTCTAGCTCGTTCACTTTCTTTTGAAGCTGTTCGATCTTTTCGTTGTCACGGTACTTTGCGCCAAGCTGCACGCTCAAACGCGCTGCCGCTTCCTGCTTCTCCGTATGAGTCTTCGCGTACGGAACATCAAACTGCCGACCCAACGCCAACAGACGCTCTTTCTGTTCATTTGTGAGTGCTACGCGCTCTAGCCTTTTGATCGCCCGTTCCACCCACGCCATCGGCGTCTCGTGTTTTCTCTTCACTTTCAACCGCAGCCTTGCCACTTGTCCAAAAGACCAATCTTCTTTCGCTTCTAATTGCCCCATCTCCGCGTCCATCTGCCCGATCAGATCATCAAAATGCCTGTCTTTGTCGATCATCCGTATGTGCATCCGCGTCTTCGCTGGCAGACGAAAAATCACCGTTTGCTTCCATTGAGGGCGATAGCTATCCATCACCACACGGGTCTGGAACTTTTGCCCCCCTCCCTCGATCACCACAAACGGATCTGGTGCCTGCTTCCAAGGAAATCCCCAATCCCATTTCTTCCCGTTCGCTTTCGTCGACCGAATCTCCGCCTCCACGATCTCCACCTCCCATTCCACAACCCCCTTCCCCCATGCTTCTCCTACCAACCCGCACCACAAACTCACCCAAACAACCACCTTCCAAAACGCCCACATATCCGCCTCCTCTCCTCTCACTTCTCGGCCACCTACCGCTCGCAACCTATCACGAGGGACCTCGCCCTGCCAACGAACAGTGAGGGGGCAAGAAGAGCGCGGCACGCTCTGCCTCTGCTCCCGCTTGCTTTGTCGCTTGCGCGTGTGCCCTGCCCGACCTTCCCTGCCCTTCCCTCCCTGCTCTGCTTGACACCCCTCTTCTCAATTTGCGTCTGGCGTCGGATGGTTCGGATCTGTCGGATTCGCTGGCTTCTCAGAAGCCTTCGCGTCCTTTTGCTTCTTGGCTTGACCCTTGCCGCTTTTGTTACTGGCTTTTTTCGCGCTTGTCGTGGGTGTGGTCGCGTGCAGTTCGATCTGTGCAAGAACCTCTGGCTGACCGTCGTAAATAAATCGCAGATACCGCGCCATCTCTCGTTGAATGCGCACAAAATACGTCCACGCCTGATCCCGCAATAGGCGCGCTTTCTCCAACGCTGCTTTTTCCTTCGACGGTGCCAACAGCGACTCTGCCAGCCTTGGCATCGCGTCCATCTCCTCCTCCGTCAACAGCTCCTTCTTCAAAAGCACGCTCCGATAACGCTTCACCGCCGAATGCAGATCTTTCAGATCATCCGCTCGATCTTCGTAGCCTGCCCCCGGGCGAACTTCCTCCAACACTCGCTGTACATCGGCATCCCCTCGACCCACCACCTTCAACACATCCACCACCCGTCCCTTCAATTCCCCTGCTTCTTCGTACCTCTTGCGCAGTGTCTGTGATCTCGGATCGATTAACGCCACGTCTCGCCTTGCCCGCCAAAAGGCCAACGCTGCCACTCGCAACTGACCCAGTTCTCCCTCCGGCAGGATCTTGAAATGCTTCCGCAATCCCGACAACGCATCCTGATACAGCACTTCCACCCGCTGCGCATACCCCGAAACTCGCCCTCCACTCAACCGAACCTGCTCCACCTCTGCCTTCTTCAACCGACATATCTCTGGCAACAGCACTTCGAGCGCTTCCTTTGCCTCTTGCGCTGGTTCTTCGTCTTCTTCCGCTTCCGATACCTCCGCGCTTGCGCTCTTTGGGTCTTCCTCCGCCTCTGCTTTGGCTTCTGATGCCTCTGCGCTTACAGGCTTTTGAGCTTCCTCCGCCTCCGCTCCCTCTGTTTGTACCTTTCGCGTCTCTTGGCTCTCTTCTTTCAAGCCTTTCTGCTTCTTGGCCTTTGCCATCGCTCCCTCTCCTTTTCTGTCAAGGTCACTACTCCGAAACACACGCACCGCACTCAACGCACGCGACATCTGCTTCTGTTCCTTACCTAAATCCTTAAACGCCCCTCCCTTTTCGCATAACGCCTCATCAAAGGGAAGAACCTGATCCCACAAAACCAACCCGTCTTCGCCTTCTTTTGGCACCCACCACCACCCCAAAAACCTGTCATCACCTTCTTTTGGCACTCCACACCACCCAAACCAACCTGTCATACGACATCCGAGCAAGAGGGTGTCTAACGCAGCGATATCTGAACGCGATATCTCCGCGTAATGTGTGATCGTAAAAATGTAGGGGCAGCCCCCTGTGGCACTTGGACCAACTAATGCCAAATCACGAAAAAGGCTGGACAATTGAAACGAATCTTGTTCGTTGAAACA
>JAKLKB010000117.1 GCA_023150835.1 Myxococcota bacterium
GCCCTCCCCCGTGAACAGGGGAGGGAGCGAAAGTCGGAAGCCTCGGGGATTTTGTTTTTTCATGACGCACGCTGTATGCACGAAATGCAGACGCTGCCCGTTCCAACTTCCCCCCGTTCACGGGGGGATTGAGGGGGGGGAGAAAAAAAGAAAAGGCGATCAAGACCGACTCTACGAGGTTTTCACCTTAACCTAACGCCTATGGGGCGCTGCCCCATACCCCGCCCCCTTAGCGCGGCTCCCTTGACCCCGTATGGACGGGACGAACAGACGTTTTTCAAACCAATTAGGGAGAAAGCTGCACAACAGTCACACCATTTCCGCCTTCTTCGCCATCTCCCGGGCGAAAAGAGATCACATAAGACGAGGTGCGACAAAAGTCGCGGATGGCTTCACGCAAGGCCCCTGTGCCGTGTCCGTGGATCAAATACGCCGCGCCCATCTCTTCTTTGTAGGCTTTGTCTAAAAAGTTTTCTGCGAGATCAAGGGCTTCATCCACCCGCATACCGCGCAGGTCGCAGGTATTCGAGGAGGTTTGAACCGCAACAAAACGGCTGGACTCTTCGCCTTCGACGACTGGTTCAACCGAGGTGCTCGGTCTGCGAGTCCTTCGTTGGGGCGTTTTGGTGGCTTGTTGAACTTTGAGAGCGGCTTGGGGGGGACGCACCGCGTTGGCCGCCACACGCATCCGCAGCGTGCCGATCTGGACCACCACTTCGCCTTGCGCGTTGGGGGCTTCGATGATCTCGGCTTGGGCTTTCATGTTGGGAAGAAAGATCTTGGTTCCGGGTTTAAGCAGATGCGCAGGGAGGGGTTCGGGGGCGGTGGGACGGGACTTTTGAATGGCCTTTCTGGCGCGTTCTTCGGCTTCTTTGATCAGCTTTTCGGAGCGTTGGATCTCTTCCCACGATCCCTGCTTTTTTTGCAGGTGGTGGATCATCTCACGCAAGCTATCACGGGCCTCGCGAAGCTCTTTTCGTACAGCGTCCTCTTCGCCTGCCAACACACGCTCTCGCGTTCGATCCAG
The DNA here is from genome assembly GCA_023150835.1 of Myxococcota bacterium. Classification (GTDB taxonomy): domain Bacteria; phylum Myxococcota_C; class UBA6777; order UBA6777; family UBA6777; genus JAKLKB01. Next base: position 1,028 of record JAKLKB010000117.1, read on the forward strand.
CTTTTCTTGTTTTTGCTGGACTTCTAGCAACTCGCGCTCAAGCTTTTTGCGCGCACGTTCGGCCCGATCGCGCTCCTCATAAAGCTCGGCGTACTGCTGTTCCAGTCGCGCCACCAACGTCTCAAAGCGATCCGTCGATGCCGACAACATCGACTCCGCACGACGACAAACCGCTTCATTCAGTCCCAAGCGACGAGCGATATCCAACGCACTCGATGTCCCGGGCGTTCCTAGATACAACCGATACGTCGGCGACAACGTTTGCAGATCAAAACCCACACTCGCATTTTCAAAACCAGAATCCTCGTAAGGAAGGGCTTTGAGATACTCGTAATGCGTTGTCACAGCCACGAAGGCTTGTGTTGTTTGCAACGTATGCAAGATCGAAGCAGCCAACACAGACCCTTGTTGGGGATCGGTGCCTACGATGATCTCGTCGATCAGTACGAGGGTTGCGCGATCGGCGCGATCCAAGATCTGACGGATCTTGACGATCTGTGCCGAAAACGTCGATAGATCCTGTTCGATACTTTGTTGGTCTCCGATATCTGTAAAGATCTCCCGAAACAACGGGACTTGGCTTCCTTCTCGCGCAGGGATCGGCAACGCTGCACGCGCCATCAATGCACACAGGCCCATCGTCTTGAGATTCACGGTCTTTCCGCCTGTGTTCGGACCGCTGATGATCAGCACCCGCGCTTGCTCGCCAAGCATGATATCGTTGGCGACCACCTGAACCCCTTTCAGAACCAACAACGGATGACGCGCTTGTTTGAGAACAAACACGCCTCCTTCTTCGGCAGGCGCAAGCGACGGAACCGACGCATCCAGCCGCTCCGCAAAACGGATCTTGGCCTGTACCACATCGATATCGCGCAGGATCTCCAGATTCGACAGGAACGTTTGAAGCTCCGTTGCGACTTGCGCGCTTAACTGCATCAAGATGCGCAGTTCTTCTTGGGCCACGTCGTTTTCGGCCATGCGTAGGGCGTTATTGAGTTCGACAAGCGGCTGCGGCTCGATGTAGATGGTTGCCCCACTCCCCGACGATCCATACACGATCCCCGGAAACCGCCCACGTTCGGAGGCTTTGACGGGTAACACATAGCGATCTTCGCGCAGCGTATAATAGGTGTCGGTCAAGTATTTGCTTTGAGCAGAAGTAAGGTAGTCTTGAAGCTTTCGGCGCAGCCGCTCGTGACAAGCCCGAACTTCGGCACGCAACGCCCCCAATTCCCACGAAGCGTCTTCGCGCAATTGGCCGTGTTCATCGATCGCACGCTCGATCTCACGGCGCAAACGTGCAAGCGGCGACAGCAACTCCCCCCGCTCCCACAAAGCCGCTGCTTCGTCCTTGTACGTTTCCAAAAAATTGCGGACTTCACTGGCAACTTGCAGCGCACGAGCGATCTCCAAAAGGTCGGCCCCTTCGAGATGTCCGCCTTTGTCGAGACGCAATAGCGCAGCACTCATCTCAGGGATGTTTCCCATCGGGATCTCTTCGCCGTATTCGTGCAACAAAAACAAACCTTCTTCGATCTGCTTGTACTCGCGTTGAATCGCGGCTCGCGTCGAAAAAAAGGGCAACCGCTCCGCAAGCAATTGCCCCCATGACGTGCGACACAGCGACGCCAAAAATCGCGTAATCTTCGACCACTCCAACGCTTCGAGCGCTTCTTGATCAAAGGAAAAAGCGGAAGCTTCCATCCGAAAAAAAGCAGGATGGGGACTTGCTTTGGTGGCTTCGGCGCTCGGGTCTGTTTCAGGTGAAGCGATGATAAAATGCGCAGGTTCCGTATCCAGAGAGGGCGCATCTGTCCCAACGCCCCCTTGTTCGGCGGTTTTTGTAGCTTCGGCTTGGCGAACCGAGGCGTCCGCTTTTTTTACAAGGTTTTTGTTTTTTGTGGGGTTGGATTCAGCGGAGGGTCGCATCGTTTTATCCTGTATGTTTTCTCGTTCGATATGGGCCAAACCCACTCCCCCCAAGGATTCGCTTCTGTGAGAGTCGAGAAGGGGTAGTAGGCAGAGATGGATCATCCCATATCGCCCATGTATGGAGGGGTTCGTTGTGATACCTGTTGGGTGAGGGAGAGCATGGAAGGCTAGTTGGGGAGTGTATCTTGGCAAGTCTCAAATCGACCGTCCCGTCCGCCCGGGATGTGCGTTTCGGGGTCGCTACAATCGATCTCGTTGATCGAAGCGCGCTCACAGATCTGGATCTGGCAGGCTGAAAAAGGCTGCACGATGTACTCATCTAATTTGGAACCCTCAGGGGAAGTTCCGCCGCCAAAGTTGATCTGACACTTTCGTTTGAGTTCTTGAAAATACGCGATACATGGGCCGGTTGCGCATCCGCTCTCCCATGACACCATCAACCCCAACCCAACCAAGATCACACATCGCACAAACAAAGTTCTCACCATCAAGCCACGCAACATTCGCCTTGTCTTTCTCGCGTTCTTTCTTGTGGAATCGCGTGATCGAACCCTTGTCGATCACGATGTCGCCCCACAACGCGCCTTGTGTGCCATGCGGATAACACAGACGCAACTCCACTGTCAACGGTTCTACTTGACAACCCACTACTCGCTAAATCACCAAAACTGCAAAGTAAATTAGCCCGCCATCTCCCTTCTCTCCCCTCCAAAAACGCACTCCTGATGTCTCCGCCCCAAAAAACTTTTTCCCTCCCTGTAAGCCCTGCCCCCTCTGCTGCGTTTGTCGCACAACGGAAGCCCAACCGACCCTGAAATCCTTGGAGGCCCAAGATGTCTCTTTGCTCTCGTGTTTGTCTGTTGTTTCGCGCTGCTTGGCTTGTCTCGCTTGGCACGCTGTGTTGGCTCAACGCACGGACAGCCCCCGCACAAGCTGCCCCCCCTCCCCAATATGCCCCCGCTCCGCCCGATCCGAGCGGCTATCACCTCCCCACTTTTTCTTGCCAAGGCATCGGCTGTGAGGCCATGTCCGAACCTCAGATCCGCCAACATTATCAGCAACGTGTTTACACCTTCCAACAACGCCAACAGGGCCGCTACGTCGCCCACAGCGTCGTGCGTTATGCCCCGCCCCCTTACGCTCCCAACATCCCCTACGGTGGGCTGTACGCAACGCAACTCCAACACCACCGCAACCGTATGCTCTACCATCGCGGGCAGTTTCTTTACAAACAGCGGATGCTCCGCCACGATGAACCCCAAAGCCCCCCACCTTACTACGTCTATCAACAAAACCTGCGGATGCTCTCGTACCATCGCCAACGGATGCAGTACCACTATCAGATGATCCAGCACTACCTCCGCCTTCGGATGCAGCACGCCTATCAACAGCAACAGTACCACTATCGCCGTTATCATCACCGCCGCTATCACCGCCCTTATCACCGTCCCCCGATCTACCGCAAAGAGCCTCGCTTTGCTTTTCGCTTCGATCTCGGAACCGCAGGCACATGGTATGACCCTCAAAACCAACACCTTGCGATGGATATCAGCGCACTAACGGTCAGTTTTGCTGGACGCACCCCCAACGGAAACACCTTTGGTAGCGGCTTCAAACTGCTTCAAATGGACAACGAAGGCTGGAAAACCCACTGGACCCGCCCATACGATTGGTTGGAAAAGAATGAGTGGGGCCATTTCTACTTTTTCGGAAAAAACAAGTACTTTGGGATGCAAGCAGGATTTGTGACGTACCGCGATGTTCGCTGGTCGCTCAATGATCTCAACGAAGCGCTGGTCGCCCAAAACCTCCCCAAAACCACACTCACCCCCGAAGCACTCCAGATCCTTCTGCCTTCTCTCAAGATCGGCTTCCAAGTCCCAGATGATGCGGTCGCTCCTGTAGGTTTCAGCCTTTCCGTCGGCGGACAGATGCTTCAATGGGACTTCCAAAGTTTCCGCGCCTACGCCGAAGCCCAGCTTTCCTTTGCACGCGTGTTGCGCTTTGTGGCTCGCGGCCAGTACCAACAAGAACAAAGCCTGTTGCAGCCCGAAAAGAAGAAAAATAGCTGTGGCTGCGTATCTTCGGCCCTTTGGGAAGGTCGCTTCTGGGAAGGTCAACTCAAAGGACAGATCGATCTCTTTAGCCTCTTTGGGCGCAAAGAAGGCCGCGCCAGCTTTTGGAGCACACGCAACGATGCGATCTGGGGGCCGATCTTCCTCGACTTTGGTGTGCGCATCCGTCAAGTCGATCAACACCGCATCATCAACCCCCAAGAAAAGCTGCTCTTCCAAGAAGGCGCAGGCGTCCGTTGGGGATTCTTCGTCGGCTTGCGCGTCGGCGCGGACAATACACCTCTCTTCATGCAATAACTCACCGACTTCTCTCAACATAGGACTCGCACAGTTCAGTCGTTGTTGTGGGGCTTTTCCCCATAGGCGTTAGGTGAAGCGGAGGAAAGCCCCCCACCCCGCCCTCCCCCGTGAACAGGGGAGGGAGCGAAAGTCGGAAGCATCGGGGATTTTGTTTTTTCATGACGCACGCTGTATGCACGAAATGCAGACGCTGCCAAAAGGCGATCAAGACCGACTCTACGAGGTTTCCACCTTAACAAGGCGCGTATGGGGCTTTTCCCCACACCCCACAAGGAGTGACAGCCCCCTTGACCCCGTATTTGGCGAAGAGATCACTGTTTTTCAAACCAACGACGCTCTCGCTTGAACTTACGCAAATACGGGGATTTTTCGAAAAAACGCCCCGATCACCCACCCATCGGCCCGATCATATGCTCCCTTTTAAGTATGCTTGACGCTGCGGTTCTTCGAGCTTTTCGATGGCATAACGCAGCATCGTTCGCGGCATCTTTTTGTAGCGCGTCCCCAAAAAGCCCTCCATCACGGCAAGATCGCGTTTTCCGATCTCGCGCAACATCCACCCTACCGCCTTGTGGATCAAGTCGTGCTTGTCCTCCAACAACACCTCCGCGATCGCCAGCGCCGTCGCAAACTCTCCCCCACGAATCAACGCAAAACATGCCAACATCGCGATCCGCCGCTCCCACAACGAAGCCGATCGCGCCCACTCAAACAGCGGCCCATGATCCCGATTTCGCAAATATGCCCCCACAATATGCGGCGCACTCAGATCGATCAGATCCCAATTGTTGATCCGCGCTGTCGAGTCGATATAACGACCGTATATCCGCTGCTTTGTCTCTTCGTCTCCACGTTCAAAACGATCCACCCACATCAACACACCCAACATCCGATCTTCGTGATACGCCGATGCCAACAACCACTCGATCTGATCTTCTGGCAAAGCCCGATAAGCCCGCACTATCCGACGAATCACAGGCATCTTGATCCCACGAAACTGATCACCCTCCCCATACTCTCCCGCTCCTGTCTTGAAAAAACGCCCCAAGATCGCGGCATCCGTCGCTTTGCTCGCACCCTTCAATTCGTCTTGCAACTTTTCCCACATCCTGCCCTCGCCTTGTCTTCTTAACCAAACAACTCCATTCACCTAAACATCGGCCCCATCTGTCACACTTTTCCCACGCCAAACCTTCCGTTCGTTAATGCGCTTCGATTTTTTAAGAAACTCTGCGTAATACCAGACGATACTCCATGATGAAGATCTGCCAAAGCTGTTTTGTGGCTGTTTCATAACAAGCCGCCAAACAACCCAAGCACAACCTCTACAAAACATCTTGCCACCCAAATGTAAGGAGATGCCATGAGCGTCCGTCGTTCGGATAATAACAACAATATTCAGCGCACCCAACAGGCCCAACAGGCCCAACAAACCAACCGCAACAGCGCTCCCTCTTCGACTCCCACCACACGCAGCAGCGGCAACTCCTTTGAAACGGGCCACTCCCGCCCCAATTTCGCTCAACCCCAATTCTCCCGCCCCCAGATCACCACCCAAAGCAACACACAATACGTCAACGGTCGTCCTCAGTCCAACTCGACAACCGCACAGATCCAAGGCCGAAACCTCGAAGGATCGGCCCAACTTGACACCCAATTTGGCCGCAATGGTCAGATCACCCAACAAGACTTTAGCGCCAACATCACCCGAAACTACGGCGCAACCACCATCAACCAACAAGCCCAAGGCAGCTACACCAACCAAACCACCTACAACAGTTCCTCCAACAGTCGCGGCGTCGATTACCAATACAATCGTTCCGCCTCGGTCAACACCAGCGTGACCCACGATTACAACGCCGCACAACGCGGAACCCCCGAATACGCCGCACAACGCGAAGCCTACGCACAACGCGCTGAAAACCTCCAAACCCTCCAAAATGCCGGAAACTACGCCGCCGAAAACCTTGGCTTGCGCACCACCCTCGCCGAAGGCTCCGTCAGTTCCCAATCCCAAGCTGCCCTGATCGACAACGGCAGCACCTTTGTGGGCGCTCGCGCACAAGCCAACGCCCAAGGCTCCGTCACCGTCGGAACCGACGGCGTCCATGCCCAAGGCAACGCCGAAGCCCGCGCTGGTGTGTACGCTGAAACCGCAGGACAAGCCACCGGCGCTTATGGCACCGTCGCAGGCAGCGCAGGCGCTCGTGCCGAAGTGTACGCCACCGCCGAAGGCCAAGCCAGTCTCGATCTCAATGGCCTCAATGCCCAAGGTCGCGTCGCTATCGGTGCTGAAGTCTCCGCCGATGTTCACGGCACTTACACCACACCCCCTGTCACCATCGGCGGCGTCGATATGACCGCTGGCATCGACGCAAACGCTCGCGTCGCCGCCCAAGCCGAAGCCTCCGCAAGTGGCCGCGTCCAGATCACCGGCAACCCGCCCACCGCCATCATCGAAGGCGAAGTCGGCGCTTCTGCCGTCGTCAAAGCCGAAGCAGACGCCACTATCCATGTCGGACCCTTCTCCGTTACAGGCTCCGCCTACGCCAGCGCTGGCGCAGAAGCCCGCGCCCAAGGTGCGATCGGATTCGATGACGGAAAACTCACCATCAGCGGCGGAATCGGCGCGGCACTCGGCATCGGCGCTGGTGCTGACGTCTCCATCACCGTCGATGTCGGTGCCATCGGCAACGCCGCTGTTGGCCTCGCCCGCGAAGGCGCTCAAGCCGTCGTCAACACACTCGATGCCAACAACAACGGTCGCCTCGATATCGGTGATGCCGCTGCCATCGGTCAAAACGCTGTGAACACCGTTCGCGATGGTGTCCAAGCCGTCGGCAACGCCATCGGTGATGGTGTCCAAGCCGTCGGTAACGCCGTGTCCCAAGGCGCTCAAGCCGTCGGCAACGCCATCTCCAACGTCGGCAACGCCATCGGCGACGGTATCTCCAATGCCGGAAATGCTGTCAAAGAATTTTTCAGCGGTTGGTGATCCACCCCCACTCTCTCTATGATCTCGCCCCCCACTCTACCCGTCTGCCCCTATCCTTCCGCACTCATCGATCTTTCTTCGCTCGTCCACCCCACTTGTGCGCTCATCTCTTCTCTTGCACGCATCCCCCATTATGCGGCATGATACCCACGCTACATTCTTTTCTGCCCCCAACACTCGCAGGAGGTTGATCGTGTCGAACTACGAGGCTCTCAAACGACAGGCACAAGCCAAACTCAAAGAACGCAATGCCCCCGAAGCCCGCGCACTCTTTCTGCAAGCCGCACAAGCCAAAGGGATCGATCTTCAAGCCCTTTTGCGACAAGGCGATATCTTGCTCCACCAAGGCAAGATCCCCGAAGCCACCCAGATGTACCTCAAAGTCATCGAAGAAAATCCAACCGATATCACCGCGTTGTTGGCCCTCGCCCGTTCTGCCCTCTTTATCAACCAAACCGCAGACGCCGAATCCTTTTTGATGGGCGTCGAACGCATGGAACCCGAACATCCGCAACTTCACACCTTGCGCGGTCTGCTCTGTGAGACCCAAGGCGATCTGCCCAAAGCCCTCCGCTCTCTCGAACAAGGCGCGGCCTTCGGCCCCAAAGACTACCTCGCTCAGTACAATTATGGCCGATGTTTGGCTGCAACCCACGACAACGCCAAGGCCATCCCCTTCTTGCAACAAGCCACCCAACTCGATCCCAAAAGCTATGACGCCTATTATGCCCTTGGGATGGCCCAAACCCACCTCGGACAATACGGCGATGCCGTCTTGTCTTTTCAACACGCCATGAAGATCGCCCCCAAACGGCTCGATATCTACGCCACGATCGCCGATGTCCTCATGAAAGCAGGCGATCCAGAACACGCCCTCCAAGCCCTCAACCTTGGGATGAACACCGTCGAAGAACACCCCGCCCTCCTACAAAAAGCCGCCGCTGTCTGCGCAGCTTCCGGCAAGATCGCCAACGCGGTTCAGTACCTTGAGCGCGTCGTCGAAAAAATCCCCGACTACTACCAAGCTTGGCTCAACCTCGCCAGTTTCTACATCCTCACCCAAGACCTCGAACGATCCGAAGCCGCAAGCAAACGCGCCGTCGCGATCAATCCCAAAGACTGGCAAGGACATTACCAACTCGGCAACCTCTACGAAGCCGTCAAACTCTACGACCAAGCCGAAGCCGCCTATCGAAAAGCCGTTGAATGCGCCCCCCAAGAACCCCGCGCCCACGCCAACCTCGGCATCGTCCTCTTGCAAGTCGACGACCGACTCAAAAACAAAGAATCCACCGGCTGTTTCGAACGCGCTATCCAATACGCCACCCCCGGAGATTACCGCTGGCACTACAACCTCGCTCTCGCCTACGCCAAACTCGGCCTCAAACCCCGTACCCGCGAACTGATCAACGAGATCCTCGAACACTCCAAAGACGAGGAACTCCTCGACGCCACCAAAGCCCTCCAAAAAAACGTCTTCTCCACCCAAGACGAAATGAAACTCAGCCTCGCTCTCTCTTCCCTCCGCATCGTCAAACCCCCCCGCTCCCACGAAGACGAAGAATAATTCGACACATCACAAAATGTAGGGGCTGCCCCCATACGCGCCTTGTTAAGGTGGAAACCTCGTAGAGTCGGTCTTGATCGCCTTTTTTTTTTCTCCCCCCCCCCTCAATCCCCCCGTGAACGGGGGGAAGTTGGAACGGGCAGCGTCTGCGTCTCGTGCATACAGCGTGCGTCATGAAAAAACAAAATCCCCGAGGCTTCCGACTTTCGCTCCCTCCCCTGTTCACGGGGGAGGGCGGGGTGGGGGGCTTTCCTCCGCTTCACCTAACGCCTATGGGGGCTGCCCCCATAGGATATCGTGTGAGTCCGCAAGCAACGCTTTTTCGGAATAGATCGCAAAGGTTCACGGAAAAGGTGGCGACGTCTGCTTTTTCGACGACCCATCGCCGCTCCCAAAAGACAGACCCATCCGTGTGATCTCTCAACTCCACCGACCGCCCATCACTCACCAAGCAGCCAAGATTCCCATCGTATCGAGAAGATCGTCTTGTCATTGCGATGCGCACACGTCTTGCGATAACGCCCGATGAACCTTGCCGATCCGCAAACAGCGAAAAGGCATCACGAAAACGTGAACAAGCCTCACCCAAACACACAAAGGCATCACGAAAACGTGAACAGGTCTCATCAATATGCACAGAGGCATCGGGAAAAAAGGAGGCAGAGATGGATGTTTGTGTCTTGTCGGGCGCAGTCTTGGGGATCGATGCGTACCGTTTGGAAGTGGAAGTGGATGTATCCAACGGGCATCCAACGTTTGATCTGGTTGGATTGGCCGACGGTGCGGTGCGAGAGAGCCGCGTGCGAGTGCGTTCAGCACTCAAAAATGCGGGTTTTCCGTACCCTTTGCACACACGGCGGATCACGGTCAATCTGGCTCCTGCGGATATCCGCAAAGAAGGAGCGGCCTTTGATCTTCCGATCGCCTTGGGGCTGTTGGCCGCGTTGGGCGTGCTCCCGCCCTCGGCGTTTCAAGATATCCTGTTTGTCGGAGAGTTGGCGCTCAATGGCGATCTTCGCCCGATACGTGGGGCTTTGCCGATCGCGGTGATGGCGCGACAAGAAGGTCTGCGTGCGATCGTGCTTCCCCGCGAAAATGCCCCCGAAGCGGTTGCGGTCGAAGGATTGGAAGTCTACGGATGTTCTTCTCTTGGGGAGTTGGTGGATTTCTTGATGGGTGAGTTGCAGATGGAGGCTTGGGAGACCCTTTCGGTGGGCGATCCTGCGGATGCGCGCTGGCCGATCGATCTGCAAGACGTACGCGGTCAGGAGCATGTCAAGCGCGCTTTGGAGATCGCCGCAGCAGGACTCCATAACCTCCTGATGATCGGCCCTCCGGGCTGTGGAAAGACCATGCTTGCGCGACGTCTCGCAACGCTGTTGCCTCCGCTGTGTTTTCAAGAATCCCTCGAAACCACCAAGATCTACAGCGTGTGTGGCTTGCTTCAAGAGCATGGATTGATGTCCCAACGCCCTTTTCGCGCCCCCCATCATACGATCTCCGAAGCAGGTCTGGTGGGTGGTGGTAGTGTGCCGCGCCCCGGTGAGATATCGCTCGCTCACCACGGGATCTTGTTTCTTGATGAGCTACCCGAGTTTCGGCGCAACGTGCTCGATGTCCTGCGCCAGCCCATCGAAGAACGCAGCGTCACGATCTCGCGGGTCTCTTCAACGCTGCGCTACCCATGTAATTTTTTGCTCGTTGCGGCCATGAATCCCTGTCCCTGCGGTCATCACGGCCACAACTGCCGCTGTGGTCAGCTTGATGTCAACCGCTATCAAGGCCGCATATCCGGCCCATTGCTCGATCGCATCGACTTGCACGTCGAAGTCCCCGCCGTCCCCTTCCAAGATCTGCGCGAAGATCGCCTCGGAGAAAGCTCGGCCACCGTCCGCGCCCGTGTGATCGCAGCCCGCCAACGCCAAGCCGAACGCTTCGCCGACACCCCCCACCAAGTCAACAGCCAGATGCAAGCCAAAGAACTCCGTCAACACTGCCCGATCCAACAAGACGCCATCCGCCTTCTCGAACGCGCCACCCAACAATTCGGCATGAGCGCTCGCGCCTTCGATCGCATCCTCAAAGTCGCCCGAACCATCGCCGATCTCGCAAACGAAGAACACATCCATAGCCACCACATCGCCGAAGCCATCCAATACCGCACTTTGGATCGCCGACTGGCCGCCTGAACCCAAAAGGAAACCTCCCCATGCTAACAAGCAAATGGAATACCCTCAAACGCTTTCTTGTGGGCCTTGAACAACAATTTGGGCAAGGCTTGCTCCAATCCGCCCCCGAATCCCCCCTTCCTGCCGTCTGGTCGAGCGGTTCGTGGGGACTCGATCAAGCCCTCGGTGTGGGCGGCTATCCAAAAGGCCGCATGATCGAGATCTTTGGCGATGCCGGCGTCGGCAAATCTACCTTGGCCCTCCACGCGATCCAGTCCTGCCAACAAGCCGGTGGATTGGCTGTTTACATCGACGCCGAACACGGTCTCGATCTTTGCTACGCAGGCGTCTTGGGGGTCCGACTCAACGACCTCTTGATCGTCAAACCCAGCAGCGCCGAACAAGCCCTCGGCACGATCGAAACACTCGTCCAAAGCCGACAAGTCGGGATGATCGTTCTCGATTCGATCGCCGCGCTCGCCCCCCAGATCGAGATCGACACCCAAGGCCAAACCGAACAGATCTTCCTCCAAGCACAGCTATTGAGCCGAACCCTTCGGCGTTTAAGCAGCCTCCTGCACCATACACCCACCACCCTACTTTTTCTCAACCAACTCCGCTATCACCCCCAAGCCGCCCAAGTCCTCCGCGAAACCACCCCGGGCGGCCACGCCCTCAAGTTCTACGCCTCGATCCGCCTCGAACTTGTCCACAAAGGCCACTTGCTCCAAAACGACCGCATCCTCGGCCAGCACATCCTCGCTCGCGTCCTCAAAAACAAATCCGCCCCCCCCTACCAAGAAGCCCACCTCACGATCCGTTATGGCGAAGGCATCGACTCCTGCGCCGATCTCCTCCAACGCGCCATCCTCCACGGCATCGTTCAACGCGATGAACACAAGCACTTGTGTTTTCCCAACGGTATGCTCGGCCCCAACTACGATGCCGCTCTCCATGCCCTTCGACGCAGCCTCCCCTTGCAAGAGCAGCTCACCACCCTTGTCACCGCCGTCCCGCCCCACCTTCAACACGAACCCGCTGCCTGAATGATAGCTTTTTCGCGGCGACGGCTTCTGTTGCCGCATCTGCGTCGATCACTTTCAACACGAACCCGCTGCCTAAAGAAAGCAGCCCGATCTGTCCGCTTAAAACAGCACTTCTTCGAGATGGCGTTGAAAGCGTGCGAGGGTTCCGTCTTGTTGCTGGACGTTGCGTTGCCGAAGCAAAAGCAACAAGGATTCGCGCTTAAACATAAACTCGGTCAGGATGCGGTTGATCTGATCGACTTGCCACAAGATCTCTTCTTGTTTGAGCCCATGACGAGCAGCGTCACAAAGCGCATCGCGGCTGACGGCGTAGGCCGACTCACGGGCTTCTTCGAGGGCGGCGTTCATCGCGGCATAACTGGCATCACGTGCGACTTTGTAGACCGAACGGGCGGCGTCTTGCGCAGCATAGAAGGCATAACGCAAGGCTTGTTCGGAACATTTTCCTTCGATAAACAACCGCTTGTAGCGAAGGGCTTCGAGGCTCCGAGGATCGGGGGTTATGCCGATCTGGCGACAACGTCGCAACGCCCGTTCTGCACAATCACAAGCGAAGGTATGCAAAAGATGGTCAGGTATTTTCTCCCACGGCCATAAGTACATGTGCTGCTCCGTTGTGGTGTTGGTGCCGGATCCAGATCTCTCGGATCTGTTGGGGCAACGCCATCGGATCAAAGGGCTTGGTGATCACGTCGAGCGCACCGAGCGCTTTGTAATGCTCGATCTCGTGAGCTTGTGCTTTGGCGGTCATAAAGATCACGGGGGTCTGTGCAAAGGCGGGCAGAGTCCGCAGCACTTGCAACATCGTGGGGCCATCCATCTCAGGCATCATCACGTCTAGCAAGATCAGATCGGGTCCAAATCGCTCAACCTCTGCGAGCGCAGAGGCTCCGCTATCGCACAAATGCACCGTAAATCGACCGATCGCTTCCAAAGCGAGTTTAGCGATGGCTTGGATATCAGGTTCGTCTTCGACATACATGATCCGTTCAAGGGCTGCGTCCATCTCGCCACTCCACACAAAAAAGCAAAGATCCCCTATTTGCGAGAACACGGAGGGGTCGCTGTTAAAAGGCGCTCGGCGAGACGTTGCGTCCTGCGGCGTGGTTGGACAACCGAAAAAAGAAAACGGTTCCCATCCCCGCCCCAGAGCGAAAACCGATATCGCCGTGCAAGCGTTCGATGATCGCTCGTGCGATGCTTAAACCAAGGCCCGTACCGCCTTTCAAGCGCGTGCTTGAGGCTTCGGCTTGGGCAAATTTTTCAAAGACACGCGGTTGAAAAGAAAGCGGGATCCCCGAGCCTTGATCGATCACCTCGACGAGAGCGCGATCTTGATCGGGAAGCAGCCGCACACGCACCACCCCGCCTTTCGGCGAAAACTTGATCGCGTTCGACAGCAGATTGGTCAACACCTGAATCAAGCGATCGCCGTCGACGAGAACTTCTGCACAAAAGCCCGCAGCAACGTCCAGTTGGAGCGTGACGCCAAAGCTTTGTGCGTAAGCGCGGTTCGATTCGATCGCTTGTTCGAGCAGATCGCGCAGGGCGTGGCGTTTGAGAGAAAAATCCATCTTGCCCGATTCGATCTTCTCGATATCAAGGATATCGTTGATCAAACGCAACAAACGCTGACTATTTTTGTACGCGATATCCAACATCCCCACAGCCGCAGAAGGCAGTTCTCCAACCACGCCCCCCACCATCAATCCCAAAGACCCCATAATCGAGGTCAATGGCGTACGCAACTCGTGGGAGACGATCGACACAAACTCATTCTTGAGCATCTCCACGCGCTTGCGTTCGGTAATGTCGCGAAAGATCCCACGCAGCGTCTTGTTTCCGTCGTAAAGCCGACAACTCACGTTGCCTTCGACTTCCAAGATCCCCCCGTCACGCCGCACAAACCGCGTCTCAAAGCGCTCGTTTTGTTCGTGCTCCAACAACCGCGCCATCACCGCACGATAATTCCCGATCTCATCGGGGTGCAGCAACGCCTCGATCTGGCCCCCTTCCACTTCTTCTCGCACCAAGCCCAAGATCGAACAGCATACTTTGTTGGCGTACAAGATCCGCCCGTCTTCATCGCTGACATGGATCATATCGCTTGCGTGTTCAAACAAATCGCGCAAGCGCGATTCACTTTCTTTAAGGGCCGACTCTGCGCGCTTTCGCATCAACTGGGCCTTGATCCGCGCCAACGCGATCGGAAAGTCGACGGGCTTTGTGATGTAGTCGTTGGCCCCTTCTTGCAGACTTTCTCCCAGCCCTTCGCTCTCGTCTTTGGCTGTCACCATGATGATCGGCAGTTCGCTTTGTGAGTAGAGCTTGCGCAAACGTCGCAACATCTCCACCCCGTTGACCTCGGGCATCATAATGTCCAACAAGATCAAGTCGTAGCACTGCTGATCCATCTTCCGCACTGCGCTCGAATACCCCTCCGCTTCGTCCACCACATACCCCGCCTTCCCAAGACGACGACGCAAAAGATCGCGGTTGACCTCGTTGTCATCGACCACCAAAAGCCGTTCGCTTTGTGTTGCAGCCATCTTGTCTCGCCTTCCTTGCTCGCAGATGCCCTATGTTCGCCGAACGTGCGTGCTGTCTCTCCGAATACCCGTGTTTTTTGCTAAACAACGTCAGGCAAAAAGCGACGGATCTTTTCCATCAATCGGGCGATTTCGATCGGCTTGGTGTCATAATCGTCACAACCGGCCTCCATCGCTTTTTCTCGATCACCCGCCATCGCATGAGCGGTCAACGCGATCACGGGGATGCGCTGCGTCGCGGGGTCGCCCTTGAGCCTTCGCGTGGCTTCCCATCCATCCAACCCCGGCAAGCTCAGATCCATCAAGATCAGATCCGGCAGATGCTCCTTTGCGACCCGCAATCCTTCGAGTCCGTCCTGCGCGATCAGCACCACAAATCCGCGTCGCTGCAAACGCCGCGTCAACATATCTCGGTTCATCTCGTTATCTTCAACCAACAGCAACTTACGCATCCGACCGATCTCGTCACCTCTGCCCCATCCAAATCATCCGATGGATGAGTCTATTCGAACGACGCTCAACCCTCGCCAACAAGGGACGGCTTTTTCCAAAGCATCGCAACCAACGCAAACACACTTGCTAAGAAAGACGTTCCAAACGCGACAACCATTCACACACGCCCAGCAACAACACACTTTCCTCCGAATCATCAAAGACCGCACTCACAAGGCCCAAAAGACCCGCCTGAAGCTGCACTTGCTCTCGCTTTTGTACAATCAGCGCGATCGGGATATCGCCCCACAACGGATTGGAGCGCATCGCACGTAAAAAAGCAAAACTGTCCAACGAAGACACCGCCACATCGATCAAGATCGCATCGGGAGTTCCCCGATTTAAGGCGCTCACCGCTTCATTTCCGTTGCGTGCGATCACGGGAAACCAACCCACCCCATGCAACCGCTCCGAAAGCAGATGGCCCAAACGCTCGTTGCTCTCGATGATCAATACTTTTTGTTGCCCAGAACTCACAGACAGCGTCCGCAAATTCTGCAACAACAGTCCCCGATCCACGGGCTTGGTCATATAACCCGAAGCTCCCCACGCAAACCCTTGGCTCTTGTTGTCCAACATCGACAAGATCAACACAGGGATCCGTGCAAGCGCTTTGTCTTGCTTCAAACGCTTGAGTACGCTCCATCCGTCCAAACCCGGCAAGATCACATCCAAGGTGATCACCTGTGGTCGCAAAGCAGAAGCCATCTCAAGGGCCGTTTCTCCATCCCGCGCAAGCGCCACCCCAAAACCTTCGCGTGTCAAGATCCGCGTCATCAAATCCAACATCGCAGGATCATCATCCACCACCAACACCAACGGCATCGGATGCCCCTGCCCTTCCGCAGCAGACGTAGCTCCAGAAACAGGCATCACCCCTTCTCGAACCACGTGGCTTGCCTCAAACACTCCGCTCCCCCACTTCGTCTTCTCCGCCCCCACAGCCGCCGCTGGTTCTCGTCCCGCCCCCACAGCCGCCGCTGGTTCTCGTCCCGCCCCCACAGCCGCCGTTGGTTCTCGTCCCCCCCCCACAGCCACCGAGGGTTCTCGTTCCACCAAAGCAGAAGAGGGGGGCGGCAAAGAAAGCGTAGGCAGCGACAAGACAGGATTTGAGATGCGTGTACCGCGCAAGGTCGGTTCGGGTTGGATAGTGGGAAGCGAAAAGGCGGATGTCTTTTTGATCGGGTTGGGGTGCGAACTTGTCGGAGAGGTCAGGGGTTCTGCGGGCTGCTCTTCTGTGGGTGGGAAGGAAGGCAAAGGAAAGGGAGTCGAGCGATTGACACGAAAAGATGCAGGCGGAACGGCTGAGATGCGGCTATTGTGATCGGAGGATCCGCCTGTGCGCAAGGCAGGGTGGGTTCGCCGCAATTCTTTTGGCGGGGACTCCGCCGCCGCTCGTTGCAACGGCTCTTGTTCGGTCGAAGAGCGCCGTTGGTTCGGGGTTTCGGGCGAAGAACGTTGCAGCGGCGAGGTTTCGGGCGAAGAACGTTGCAGCGGCGAGGTTTCGGGCGAAGAACGTTGCAGCGACGAGGTTTCGGGCGAAGAACGTTGCAGCGACGAGGTTTCGGGCGAAGAACGTTGCAGCGACGAGGTTTCGGGCGAAGAACGTTGCAGCGGCGAGGCTTCGGGCGAAGAGTGTAGGGATTCATGCTCGGTCGAAGAACGCCGCAGGGTCGGGGTTTCCGTCGAAGAGCGCCGTAGGGTCGGGGTTTCCGTCGAAGAGCGCCGCAGGGTCGGGGTTTCCGTCGAAGAACGCCGCAGGGTCGGGGTTTCCGTCGAAGAGCGCCGTAGGGACGAAGTTTCAGAGGAAGAGTGTAGAGGTTGATGTTCGGTCGAAGAGCGCCGCAGATCGGTGGGTAGAGGGGGAGAAAGAGGTGGGTGATCGCTCTTGGCTCCGAGTCCGATCACGACACGAGGAGCGGAAGGTGCGGGATCGCCGAGAGATGCGTTGGATTCTCGGCTGCGCGGTGCAGGTTCGAGATCGACGGCGAGGTTTTGCGGCAAAAAGACCGTAAAGCGCGAGCCTTTCCCCGGGAGGCTATCGACTTCGATATCTCCCCCCATCATCCGGCAAAAATGCCGACTGATCGCCAACCCAAGCCCTGTACCGCCGTACTTTCGGCTTGTCGAAGAATCTGCCTGAGAAAAAGCCCGAAACAACAGCTTTTGCTGTTCCTGTTCGATCCCGATGCCTGTGTCCTCGACAGAAAACACCACCCACTGTTGTCCCCCACGCCGTATCTCGCTGATGCGCAAATTGACCTCGCCCTGTTGCGTAAACTTGCAAGCGTTGGACAACAGATTGAGCAATACTTGGCGCACCTTGGTTGGGTCGCACAAAAACTCTTGGGGCTCGGCTTCCATCTTCAACGAGAGGCGGTTTTGATTTTTCTCTGCAAGCGGTCGGATCGTCGTCATCACGTCATGGATCATGTCGCGCAGTCGCACAAACTCCATAAACAATTCCATCCGCCCCGCCTCGATCTTCGAGAGATCGAGAACATCGTTGACCAGCGCCAACAAGTGCTTGCCCGAGGCGTTGATCTTTTCCAGATCGGTCACGAGATCTTCGTAACATCCCTGCTGGATATCCTCTTGCATCATCTCGCTGTACCCGATGATTGCGTTGAGTGGCGTGCGCAACTCGTGGCTCATATTCGCCAAGAATTGGCTTTTGGCGTTGTTCGAGGCTTCTGCACTTTCTTTGGCTTTGCGGAGTTCTTGCTCGATGCGCTTGGTCTCGCTGACATCGGTCGACACCGAGACTCCGCCCACCACCGCCCCCTCTTCGTCAAAAAGCGGCGTATAATACGCCTCAAAAAACGCTCCTTCGATCTCAAGGATCGTAAAGATCGCCTCCCCTCCCAAGACACGCTCCGCGCAATGGCGAATGGTTTCGTTGCCCAAGGATACGATCGACTGCCCCACAAGCTCGGCGCTATTCCAGCCGATCTGATGAAGGTTCCGCCCCAACGCCAACGTGATCACGCCCGCTCCATCGAAGACAAAGAAATGGATCGGAGCGCTATCCAAGATCATCTGCATCCATGCTTGATTTTCTTCGAGTGCTTCTTCGGCGCGTTTGCGTTCGGTCGACTCAAGCCCCGTCCCCAACACCAAGCGGCGCCCCTTAAAAATGATCGGAGCCAAGGTCAGATCCAACCAACCGATCCCACCGTCGCGCCGCTGAAAAGCGATCTCAAAACGCCGCTCTCCAAATTGATGCCGTAAAGACACCAACGCATCGTGAAGCTGGGCGCGTTCCTCTTCGGCGATCAGTTCCCAAAAAACCCCTTCGATCAGCTCGTCGCGTGTGTAGCCCGTCAACCGAACCAACGCAGGATTGACATACAACAGCTCCGTATCATGCAATACAAATGTCGCAGCAGGCGATATCTCGGCCATGATCTGAAATTCTTCGCTGTCCAACTCGCGTTTGGGGGTTGTCTGCCAACGCGCTTGTTCCTCCGCCAACAGCGCCATCATCTCTTCGTAGGCCTCTTCATCTTTACAAAGCTGCCTCAAGCGCCCACGCGACTCTCGATCCACGCCAGCCTCCGCATCCATACGACGCTACCGCGCCCATGCCATCGCGTCTTTCGCTCCTATACGTCCGTTTCTAAACCCTTGACCGCAGCCGAGAACACCTCGTCTTTTGCCAACCCACAGCAGTGCATCGCGTTTCTAAACCGTTGACCGCAACCAAGACCCCTGCGCCTTTGATCAGACTCGAAACACCAAGGTATCAGCCACCAAGCACCGATGTTTGGGGCTTTTTGGGGCAGCACCATGCAGACAACGCACGAGCAAGCGTTTCTTGACGGACGGGCTTGGCCAGATAGTCATCCATTCCTGCGTCCAACGCACGTTGTTTGTCTTCTTCGAGGTCGCTTGCACTCATTCCGATGATCGGAAGTCCTTTTGCGAAGCGTTGTCGGATCAACGCAGTGGTTTGATAACCGTCCAGTTCGGGCATTTGACAATCCATCAGGATGGCCTTGTAAGGCACATCACACGACCGCTGCAAACAAAACAAGGCTTCTTGGCCATTCGACGCCAAGTCCACCGCGTAGCCCAGCCGATCGAGGGTCAGCGTCATCACACGCTGGTTCAGCAAGTTGTCTTCGACCACCAACACACGAGGATGCTCGGCTTTTTCCGCAGAAGATCGTGCCTCTCCTTGATCTTGTTGGAGAAAAGAGATGTCTGATTTGTTGTTTTTGGGGGGGCGTGTCTGGGGTGCCTTTTCCATTCGTGCTTCCTTCTCCCCTACGCGCAAGTCTTTTGTTTGCAAACCCCGCCCCCTCGCAGGATCGCCCTCAAAACGTTTTGTCGGATACCCCGTTCTTTCTCCACCCCCACGCGGAGAAAAACGTTCTGTGGTTATAGAATGCTTTTGTTGTTCTGTCGAGAGCGTCGTTTGAGTATGGCCGATGCTGTACGCCAACGCATCTACCGCGTGGCGGGAGCCAAACGCCGAGGGATGGCCGACGTTCTCTGTGTAAGCGGCCTGTTCTTGGCGCGCCAAAACAGCCGAAGGATGGGACGACATCGACGAGGGGGAGAGATGGGAGATCGCTGCGAGCGAAGGGTGGGCTTCGCCCCAGCGATCTTGCGGATGATAGGAAGGAAACAGATCGGAGCGTTCGAGGCGGATCGAAGTGCTTGATGGGGTGGTTCCTGCTTTTTTATAGGGATTGCTCGTGACGTGGCGTTGCTCTTTTTGCCAAGCCAACGCCAACGAAAGAACCCGCCGCATCTCTTCTTGGCGAACGCGCCGTTCAAAAACAAAAAGCCCTGCACGCGCCGCCGCCCAACGCGGCACAAAATGGGGATTCGAGAGCGATACCACATACGCACAACGCGAAGCTACGGGAGATTCCGCATAACTCGCCAACCAAGACCACGCCTGTTCTTCCATGCCATCGGCCTCGATCCAACACAACGAAACTCCCGTCGGCTCATGTTCAGACCACAACAACCGCGCCTCCGCCTCGTAGAGGCTCCCGACGCTTTCACACATACATCCCCACGCCGACAACAAACGCCTCGCCCAAACACGCCGCGTTCCGAGTCGATCCACCCACAAGATGCGCGGTGGCGGCACCCAACTCTCGATCCCAACCAGCGGCAAAGCAGGCGTGGGTGATCCATTCCACACCAACCCACTTCCCTGTTTTTGGGTCGTCAACGGCAACCACACCGCAAAGCAACTTCCGATATCGGGAACACTCGACACTTCGATCCGGCCCCCCATGCGCTCCGCCAGTTGTTTGGCGATCACCAAGCCCAAGCCCGTCCCTCCAAAGTGGCGGCTTGTCGAAGCATGAGCTTGTTCAAAGATCGAAAAGAGCCGAGGGATGGCCTCGGCTTCGATGCCGATCCCTGTGTCGCGCACACTCAAACGCACGCCTTCGCCCAAGCGTTCGGCATGTACGGACACCTCTCCTGCTTGGGTAAACTTTAAGGCGTTGGCGATCAAGTTCATCAAGATCTGCCGCAAACGCAGCGGATCGCCCCAGATATGGTGCGGAAGATCAGGGTCGATCATACCCACCAACGGCAGTGACTTGTTGTGCGCTTGGGGCCAAAAAAACGACAAGACGCTCTCGATCAAGTCGGGGAGATCAAACGAGACCTGTTCAAGTTCGAGGCGACCCGCCTGTAGCTTGGAAAAGTCCAAGATATCGTTGACCAGATCCTGAAGCATCAGGCCCGACTCACGGACGATCTGGAGCAGCTCGTTGTCGTCCAATTGTCGTTGCTCGTTTTGCAGCAGCTCCAAGGCCGTCAACATCCCATGCAACGGCGTGCGGATCTCGTGACTCATCCGCGCCAAAAATGCCGAGCGCTCTTCGGCGGCTTGTACAGCTTCTTCGTGGGCTTGTTGTAGCTTTCGTTCGAGATTTTTGTGCGCGGTGATATCGCGTACGATCACCAAGGCTTCTTCGGGATGGACGGCCACGATCCGCGCCTCGTAAGCGTGTTCTCCCGCTTGACGCTGCTTGACGCTGTATTCCATCTGTTGTGCAACCCGCGAGGTCAGCACAAGATCGATCTTCTCTTGCATCTTTTCATCGATCCCAACGGGCCAAGGGCGTTCCGCTGCGCTTTGTGGATCAAACACATCCCGCCAACTCAAGGCATCCCGTACTCGGGCGTCTTCGCTCACATGAAACAAACAATCCGGCAATGCGTACAACAATGCCCGATGTCGCTCCTCGATCTGCTCAAGGGCTGCCTTCGTTTGCTCGCTCTCTTCTAACTGTCGCCGCAATCGCCCCCCCAAAGCGTGCATCTGTCCAAGCGACAAACCCACCCACGAAAACAATGCCATCCCCGCAAGGTACAGACTTGGCTGGTGAACGATCTCGTTCGGATAGCCCGCAAGATACAACAACGTGGTCTGATTCCCCATCGCCACCATCGCTGCCAACAAGCCCACGCGCCGCCCTGCGATCCCGCCGCTCAATCCGACAGGAACCACCGCCAATAAACCTGCCAATGCGCCAAAATTCCGATACAACGGCAGATACAGCGCCCACATCCCGATCCATGAAAGCCACATCAAGATCACCCAAAGGCTTCTTCGATCTGTGATGTCGCTGATCTTCTGGCTCATCTTGCACCCCCTCGTGCATCACGTGCCAACCCATTCCACTTCCAACCTTCAAACGTCGGCAGAACATAAATGCTTTTCACTCAAAAAGATAGCCCCTTAGTTTTGCAAAGCATCCAGCAACGCACGTCCATATCGCCGCACGCGCCACCCAGACATCCCCGGTACTTTGGCCAAAGACACCAGATCGCGTGGCCGATGAAGCAGACAATTCTTCAACAACTGACCCGAAAACAACAATCCCCCTTCGATCCCCTCTGCCTCTGCCAGCGCATTGCGCCAATCGCGCAGTCGATCAAAATGCTCCACGTCCAACGAAGACTCTGACACACGGCCTTTTTGCGTTCTGGGCTTTTTTGGCAGAGGGCGCAGCGGCCCTTGGCTCCGTACCACCGCCTCGATCAACAGTTCTCCATACTCTCGGATCTGCGCAGGCTTCATCCCTCGTAAGGCCGAAAGCTCCTTCACTGTTCGCGGTTCTCGTACCGCCATCTCGATCAAAGCATGATCAGGAGCCACCAAAAATGCGGCCTTGTTGATCTCTTCGCAGATCAGATGTCGGGCCACATACAAAGCGTGCAACGTTTGAAGCTGTCGCGCAGAGAGTTCTTTGGCCCCCTTCAACCGAAGAAAACCGCTGGAATCAAACAATTTCTCTTCGTAGTGGGTTTGTTGCGCGATGTTGCGCGACTCTTCTAATGCCGCATCCAACCAACCGCATTCTTCAAGCTGTTCCAACAGCAAGTCCTTGAGTTCGAGCAGATGGCGAACATCCGTAGCCGCGTAAGCAAGCGCCTCTTCGGGCAACGGGCGTATCGACCAATCCAACGTCTGAAACTGCTTGGTGATCTGCAACCCAAAGAAACGCTCCAACAAAGCGCTCAATCCACGTCCGGGGAGCGCCAAAAATCCCGCCGCGATCTCCGTATCAAACAGCCCTTGCGCATGGATCTGATAATCTCTTTGCAGGTTCAAAAGGTCGTTGACTGCGCTATGAAAGACTTTTAAGCGCTGTGCATCCGACAAAAATTCACGCAAGATCGCGATCGACGCTTCCCCAAGCGCCAGCAGATCCAACAACGCTACCTGCCCGCGTGTCGCAACTTGCATCAAACAAAGCCGTGGGCGGTAGCTATGAACCCCATCGCTTTCCGTATCCACAGCGTACTCTTGTTCTTCGCGCACACTTGCCCACCACGCCGCAAAGATATCGTCCCGATCAATCCACTGCCACATCTGCACCACGCTCCCTCTCTATCTGCGCAACCCACGTCCTCAAAAACGCCTCGCCTTCTTCTTCGGCTTGTTGCGCCAATGCCTCCAACTCCCCAAGCACCACTTCCGCACTTTCGGCACGCGCCTCCAAACTTGGCTCCAATACGCGCTCCAAGATCGGCTCCACTTCCTCACGCCAAGGCAAGTCAACCCCCACCATCGGCGGCATCTGCAACACCGGCAACCTCTCCAAGATCTGCTCTGGTGACATCCCTGCAAACAAGCGCCGCCCCATCAACATCTCCCACATCACCAACCCCCACGAAAACAGATCCGATCGCGGCTCCACAGGCCGCCCACAAGCCGCCTCAGGCGACAGGTACGCAAAACGCCCGCGCAGCGAGTCCCACGCCGTCTGCCGCAAGATCACATCCGACACCGCGATCCCCAAGTCCGCCACTTTGACCCAACCTGCGGTACTCACCAACAGATTCGGCGGCGAAAGATCCCGATGCACTACCGATATCTTCTTTCCTTCGGACACTTCGGCTTGATGAAGGTAACACAGCGCACGCAAGACCTGTATCCCTACACACACCGCTGCTTGCGCAGGCCAACGCACGCCCCGCTGTTGGGTCTCCTGCAACAACACACCCAGATCACAGCCTTGCACATACTCCATCAAAAGATACGGCGCTGCGGGATCTTCACAACCCGCTACATACGACGCCAGATGCGGATGTTGCAAACGCTCCATCATCCGAATCTCATCACAAAACATCGCGATGATCTCGTCGTCCGCATCAAACGGAAAACGCAAGGTCTTTAAGGCATAACGCACACTTGGATCGTCTTGCGGCCCCACCAGCCACACCGAGGCCACTCCGCCTTCGGCCAACAACCGCAACGCGACCCAAGACCACTCCCGCAAGACCATGCGCTGCACAACACTCGATCCCCTCATCCCTTCGGCTCCATCGACAACACAAACACCCACGCATCCTCGATCGGCTTGTCGTAATACTTTTTCCGCAGACCCACCTGTTCAAACCCAAACGACCGATACAAGCCGATCGCTGCAACATTCGAGATCCGCACTTCCAAAAAGATCTCCAACACCCGCGCTTCTCGCGCAATCCGTATCGCATCCTCCAGCATCTTCCGACCGATCCCCATACGCTGATACGCCGGAAGCACCGCCACATTCAATAGATGCAACTCGCTTGGCAACAACCAAGACAAACAATACCCCACAGGGATCTCTTCTCCACCAAGAGGATCGCGCAATACCGCCAAGCGAAAACGCGACCAAGGATGCGTAAACTCCGGCTCCAAGGCTTTTAATGACCACGGGTGCGGCTGTGCCATCCGCTCGATTCGGCATATCGCCGAGATATCGGCCTGCGTCGCCTGACGCAACGACAAGACTTGCCCTTGTATCTCTAAGATCGCGCTCATCAAACCCCTTACGACCTGTCCCACGCCACCGCCGTCGCCACCTTCATCTTCCCCCGCCTGTGCGCTTTATTCACGCGGTAGCTGGATCAATGTCAGATTGAGATGGCTTGTGCCGACGCGGTAACGCTCCATAAACTGACGGATATTTCTGTGCCGAAAGCCTTTATAGCCATCCTTGGCTTTTTCCGCAAGCAAACGCTTGTACGCTAGACCGTGCTGAATGTTGTAATGAAAGTAACTTTTGCTCTTCGATCCCCAACGCGGATGCGAGACCGTCCGAATGATCAGACTCAAGTTGTCCATCGGCATGATCTCAAAACTCTCCCGATAATGCGGGCTGTAGGGCCAGTACTCCTCCGCATTGGAAAAGTAAGCCATCCGCACCACGATCCCCATCTCTTTGGCGGCCTTCGCCACACCGCGCAAGCTGCTCTCTTTCAACAAGTCCCCCGGCATCGCACGAAAACGACCGAGCAGATGAAGCTTGCGGATATGCTCGTAGTGGCGCGGCGTGATCAACCAATGCTCTTTGTTCGCAAAGGTCTTGGCTTTCGCAAACTTTTCGCTAAAGTACCGAAAGAATTTCCCGCGATAACGCCCATAAGCCCGCAAGATCATCTTGCGATCAGGATCTTCTTTGTAAGTTTCTTCAAGCAAGGCTTGGCTGGTCTTTGCACGTTTGGGATCGTAGTACTTGACGAATTCTTGGCCTGTCTCCGCCTTCAACAAAAAGGCGCGATGCACCTTGTGAACCCAAGGGATCACCGCGTCATAATCCATCAGCCACACATACTCCGAACGCGCCCACGCAATGAAGTTATAGTTTTGATCGGCCCCGATCCCGACATACCCTCCCCCCAAGTTCTGGATATAGGGATGCCACAAGTACGGATGGCTTTCATTGGAGGTGACGTAGTGGTTGGGGTCGCGACAATCACTGCCTGAGCGCCCTGCGCGGGGACACAGTTTTTTGTTGGCGAGGACATCTTCGGGACTCTTCCAAAACAGTTTGTTGTGCTGTTCGGAAAGCGGTGTCGCGGGAGTCGAGATCGCGGGGCGAGGCTTGAGATGCAGATAAGTCCCCGCTGTTTGCGCCAACGTCGGGGTGCTTGAGGCACAACGAATACCCGCCATCATGCTCGGAAGATTGGGGTCTGCCGCTTTGCGTGTGTAGGCAGCAAGCTCGTTGGGGCCGCGCAGAAACGACCCACCCCGCAAGATCTTTTGGCTCGAAGTGGAGCAATCATCACGCCCACCACACGGGCCTTTGGGATCGTTTCCTTGGCAAGCCTCACCACAAGCCCCTTCACAAGCCCCATAACACGGGGTGTACCAGTCCTGCACCCACTCGGCGACGTTCCCCGACAAATGAAACACACCAAAACCTTGTGCTTCACGCCCCTTGGTTCCGACAGGATGGCGTGGGCCACAGCGCGAAGTGTGGGCTCGCCGACACGTCGGAGCTTCTTTGCCCCAAGGATAGTCCGTACCGTTGGGACCGCGTGCTGCCCGTTCCCATTCCGCTTCGGTCGCAAGGCGCTTTCCGACAAAGCGGCAGTACCGCACTGCATCGTACCAAGTGACATGTGTCACAGGATTCTTTTTTTGCAAAAAAGACGGGCTGATCGGGATACCAAACGGACGAAAACAACCGCCCGCTTTGACGCAACGATCATACGCTTCGTTGGTCACTTCGTGCTTGTCCAGATAAAAGGTCTCGACGGTCACTTGGGCCGCTGGTTTGGCGTTCTGCTCGCTATCATGGCCCCGCGTAAAGCTACCCCCCACGATGCACACCATCCCTTCGGGAGCTTCTTTGCAAGGGGCCGCTGCATGGGCGGCCACAACATTCAAACACCAAACCACGAATCCAAGGCCCACGCTCCGCCCCATTCTTCCGATTTTTCGCATCCCTTCGCTCTCCAAACATCCAGCGTCTACACAACGAGGCCACTCAACATAGCCCCACAACATCGACCCCACCGCACAGATGGCATCAAGTCATCCCCCCTACAAACCACAACCACCAACCAAACGCAAATTTCTCACCCGCTCCCCTCTGCTCACACAACAACGCCATCATTTCGGTTTTTGCGAGGATTTTTGCGAGGATTTTTGCGATGGTGTTTGTGGGGTTTCACCCCATAGGCGTTAGGTGAAGCGGAGGAAAGCCCCCCACCCCGCCCTCCCCCGTGAACAGGGGAGGGAGCGAAAGTCGGAAGCATCGGGGATTTTGTTTTTTCATGACGCACGCTGTATGCACCAAATGCAGACGCTGCCTGCCCGTTCCAACTTCCCCCCGTTCACGGGGGGATTGAGGGGGGGAGAAAAAAAAAGGCGATCAAGACCGACTCTACGAGGTTTCCACCTTAACAAGGCGCGTATGGGGTTTCACCCCACGCCCCACAAGGGACTATCGCCCCTTGACCCCGTATCGGCGAAGAGATCAGGCGTTTTTCAAAACAACGACGCTCTCGCTTGGAGGGCCGCGAACACGGGGTTTTTTCTCAGCATAGGACTCATACGAAATCCACAGGGTGCGTGATCGCAAAACGTAGGGGCAGCCCCCTGTGGCTGCCCGAAAACAGGGCAGTTACAGCGGATCGCACCTACCCTTCGCGTACACATCTTTCGGATATCGTATAAACCATCCGTTCCTCCTCAAACAATCAACCAACAAACCGTGCGAAGAGGTCTTCTTGCGGGTGCCACACTCGCTTTCCTCTTCTTCCCACCCATGCAGCCACCTGTCCCCCTCAGATCAGCCTTCTTCCTTCGTCGCTGTGGGTTCTCCCACCGCTTGCGCTTGCAGCTTCGCTACCGCTTCCGCCGCCAGCCCCGTCACTTTCGTGATCTGCTCCATCCCCAGTCCCATCTCCAGCAGCCGCAACGCCATCTCCCGCTTTTCTTCTTCTCGTCCCTGCTGCAAACCCTGCTGCAAACCCTGCTGCAAACCCTGCTGCAAACCCTGCTGCAAGGCTTGTTGTTTCACATAATCGATCAAAGGATTTTGTTCCAACCAACTCATCTTAATCTCCTCCAAAATCTCCGATATCGCAAAGACACGCGCAAAAAAGAACGCCGCCATCGCCAACAGATCTTGCTTGCGATCTTCTTGCGCCTCACTTCCCATAATGGCCTCTGCAAGCCGTTTGATAAAGGGTTTTTTCGCACCTTTCATCAATGCCGCAAAAGGCAGCAGATACATCGGCGCTTCTTTGACGAACGCCTCCGCATCATATCCCCCCGGCAACCACACCTCTCTCCATCGCACCGAGGCGTGTAGCTCCCCCTGCAACACCATCGTTTCCTCGCACCTTCGCTGCCAAGCGCCCTCTGGCCAATACGACGGCGCATCCACACCCACCTGCCAGACAATGTGCATCACCGGTAACTTTTCCTTTTCATACAATCCCCAACCATACATCCCCAAACGCCGACCCATCCGAGGATTGTACGACGATTCAAACTCCAGATGTACCAAAAAGCTCTCTTCCTCCCCATCCTTCTGCGTCTTCACCCGATACACCCGATCCGTCAAACGATGCGTCATCTCCACTTCCCCGCCCACCGCTTCACACGACGCTATCCCCTCGATACCCCCCAGATATCCCACCAGTTCCGCACCATACGCATCTGCCAACCGCTTCATCATCTCATCGAATGGCGTCCGCTCTTTCTTCTCCTCGCCCTCGCTCTTTCCTGCTTCTCCAACCTCGCTTTCTTCTTCAACCTCTCCCGTCTCTCCAACTTCTCTTGCTTCTGCACTCTCAACGCGCTTTCTGCTTTTTCTTTCT
>JAKLKB010000118.1 GCA_023150835.1 Myxococcota bacterium
GGACTGCCCCTACATGGTTCGACCACATAACGGGCGGATCTCGGATTAGTTTGTGTAAACGCCCGATGGTCGGGCAGCCACAGGGGACTGCCCCTACATGGTTCGACCACATAACGGGCGGATCTCGGATTAGTTTGTGTAAACGCCCGATGGTCGGGCAGCCACAGGGGGCTGCCCCTACATGGCCCGATCACATAACGGGCGGATCTCGGATTAGCTTGTGAGCATCGAGTCGACGAGAGGCTTGATATCTTTGGAGGGGTAGCGGCCTTTCAGCTTGGGCATGATCTCTTTCATGACCTTGCCGACATCTTTGGCAGTCGAAGCACCGAGGGCGGCGATGGCGTCTTGGACGATGGTACGGGCTTCTTCGGGGCTGAGTTGTTGGGGAAGATAGCCTTCGATGATCTTGAGTTCGGCTTTTTCCTTGTCAGCAAGGTCCACGCGTCCCGCTTGGGAGAAGGCGTCGATGCTTTCTTGTCGGCGCTTGGCTTGTTTGGAAAGAAAAGCGAGGGTTTCTTCTTCGTTGTGCTCGCGTTTGAGGTCGATTTGCTCTTTTTTGAGGTCGGCCAGCATCATCTTGAGCGTGGAGGTGCGCTCGGCGTCACGGGCTTTCATCGAGGTTTTGAGGTCTTCGGAGATTTTAGCGAGCAGAGACATCGTCTTGATCCTTCTGTATGGTTGGGAGAGATCGCACGTGAGTGCGATACTTGGGGAACATCAAAAAAGGTGAGCCTACAAACGGAGCGAGTGTGTATCGGGTTCGTTTTCAGAAAGCGATGTGGCGAAACGTCGATGGGATGGGAGAGACCGAAGAACTCGGCGAGCTCACATAGGTGCGCTGGTTTTGGTGGGCGTTGCGGTGGTGCTTGGTGCGGGAGGGAGCGTGGTTTTAGAAGGCGCTTCTTTTTTGGCATCCGAAGCGGAAGCCGTCAAGACACGGGGCTTTTGTGTTTTATCGAGGGCAGCGATCGCGGTTTCGACCTCGGCAAGGGTCTTCTTGGCTTCGCTGGCTTCTTTGCTTTTGGGGTCTTTTTCGAGTAAGGCTTTGAGGGCTTCTTTGGCTTTTTGCGGTTTTTTCAGTTGGATGTAGGCTTTGGCCATACGCAAACGGGCTTCGGCGTTGAAGTCCGCAAGTGGGTAGGTCTTTAAGAGATGAGCCATCCGCCACACGACCGCTTGGTATTTGCCGCGAGAAGCATAAAACTGTGCGACGTAGATCTCGTGTTGTGCGAGCTGTTGGATACAGATGCGCAACTCTTTTTTGGCTTCGATCGCCAGTTTGTGGTGGGGATATTGCGTGATGAACTCGTTGTAAGAAGCGATGGCTTGGCGGGTGGTGGTCGAGTCTTTTTCGTGGTTGGGCGGGATGAGAAACCATTCCCACGGTCGTTGCTTGAAGTAGCATTGTGCGATCTGGAACTGCGCGTAGGGATGTTTTTTGTGAGAAGGGTGCAGTTTGGCGAAGATCCGATACAGATCGACAGCTTGAAGATATTTTCCAGAATGAAAGAAGCTATCCGCGATGCCGATCTCTGAGAGCGTTGCGTAGCGGCTGAAAGGATAGGCCGTTTTTAGCTGACGAAAGATCTTGCGGGCTTGATCGTAGTTTCCGCCTTTGAGTTCTTTGTTGGCTGTTTCGTAAAAGTGCTTGGCATTTTGTGCGTAAGTGCGCTTTTTCGAGGCTTTGGGTAGATTCTCCAGCCCACGCAGATTGCATGTACTCGCCCCCATCAAAAGCGGCGAGAGCAACACACTCGCCCACAACAAAGAACCCGCAGAGGAGCCAAAAAAGAAACGTGACATCGGTATATCCCTTCTTGATTCGGGGTGTTTGATCCGCGATCGGGCTTCAGGCAAAAAAGATGCCCATCTTTCGGGCAAAGACAAGCCGCTCAACCTTGACGTGGATCAATGCGCCTGTCGGCAGTGGATAGCATAGGTCGATGTGAAGCGCAAGTTGAGAGAGACAAGCTCAGCGAGGACGAGGAGAGGGGGCTTCTTCGGGCAAGCGAGGAACCAGCGAAGAGAGATGATGCAGGATATGAGAAGCGGCATCGGGGCAAGGCCAAGGGGCAAAGCGCGCAAGATCGCATTGTTGGAGCAAAGGCTGGAGATCTTGGTGGAGCGTTTGTCCAAGGGGATCGCGCAGAAGAGAGGCTTGGAGTTCGTCGCGTGTGAGCGCACGTGTTGGGCGCAACAACAGCGCTTGTAAGAGTTCGTGAAAAGTGGCCTCGATCCGCGACAATCCTTGCGGATCTGCGGGCAGTTTTCGTGTAGTCGCCCACTCGACAAGCAGGTTTTTGGCGTGGAGGTAGTGGTCGTGTTGTTGTTGGCGCTGTGCCTCCAACGCGGCCCGCACAAAACGCTCTCGCTGAAAGCGCCGCCATTGGGCGATCAGCACAACGCCCACGACCACCACACAAAAAAACAGCAACACCCACAGCGGATGCCTCTGCGAAAACAGCGGATGTTCGGGCTTCTTGCCAAAGGCCGCAGAGGACGGCTTGATCAAGGCCGAGACTTGGGCGCGCAAGGCAGGTTGAATCGACAGCGACTGCGGTGTTGTGGCGTAACGCACATACACCTTTTTCCAAGGATCAAAAGCCCACCAGATCAGCGCAGGGATGGTGTAATCGCCGGACTTTTCGGCGCGCAACCACAGCGAGCGCACGATCTCTCCTTGGATCTGCGCGGCTTGTGGAGACAGTGAGACTTCTGTTCGTGCGGATATCTGGCGCAGTTGAGAAGAAAGAGAAAGCGAAGGTAGATTGATCTGCTTGAGGTTTCCGATACCTTGGAGTCGGATCTGAAGGGGGATACTTTGTCCAACGCGATACGGCGTCGAGGGCAAGGCGAGCGAAAGGTGAAAGCGCCCGACATCTTGCGATTGAAGCTGTGGAGGCTTTTCTTCCGATGGATGGGGCAGGATCGAAACAGTTTGTTCGGGGCTGCGTCGGATCTCTTCGCTGCTTGGGTCGCCGTTCATTTGGGGATTAATCCGCAACGCAAGCGAATCGAGCGACAACTCCCCATCCCGCAGAGCAAACAGCGCATAACGCGAAACCAAGGTGTAGGCGTATTCTTTGTCGCCAAGGTGTCGATGTTTCCACGTCGCAAGCGCACGCGCACGAAAGATCTCTTCGACCCAAAAGCCCTCAAATCGGGGAAGTTGCGCATACGCGACGCTGCATGTCCCCCGCCGAAAAAAATAAAACGAGACGGTGATCTGTTGACCGACATAAGCGCGTTGCGGAGAGATCACAGGCAACAAAAAGAAATCGCCGCTCGGCTCGATCTGTGCGGGAAGATCGAGTTGAGGGCCGCTTGGCGCACGATCAATCGCGGCTTTGACTTCGATGCGCAAGGGCGGGGTTGTGTAGCGTTTGCCCTTGACGCGCACAGTGGCAGCGCGTAGTGTATGCGCCCCATCGCGTAGAGCGAGATAAGACACCGTAAAGATCCAAGTATATCGGGTGCTTGGATCTTTGCCTGCACGATATATGGCATCTTGCCGATCTTGCTGTTCGGTCTTTTTTCGGCGCAAAGCGCGATGGCTCGGGAATTGAAGCCCCGAATAATACCGTGTGTCCGTCTCCAAAGTCCACCGCACGACGGCCATCTCGCCTCGCGAGACCACTCCGCGCACCACTTCCGCACGAAAGCTCGTCGCGGTTTCTGCTGCGGCTGTCTGTGCGTACCAACCCACACAAGAACCCAGCACCCACAACCCGAGAGCCACACGCAAACCAACACCAGAAAAGAATGTCCGATTGTTTCGATTTGTTTGAAAGATCATCAAATGCTCTGTCCGTCGTGTGAAGAAAGGTAACACAGATCCTCAAACCCCCCGTGTTCGAAGCCGTTCAAGCGGAGCAGTCGTTGGTTTGGAAAACAACGACTGCTCCGCCAATACGGGGTCAAGGGGGCCGTGACCCCTTGTGGGGCGTGGGGTGAAACCCCACCACAGCGAGTTCCATTCGTCGTATCATACTCATCGAGGTGTCCGAACATTCGCTCACCGCAGCCTTCGTTGTATCACAATGCCGCAAATAGCGGTCAAGTTTCCTATGCCCACGACCCCTCAAGCAAGAGGGTCCACGATCCCGCAAGATGCTAAGGAGAAAAAATGACACGTGTGGGTGTTTTTGTTGATGTCGAAAATATTAATCGCACAGGTGGTTTTGGGATGCGCTACGATATCTTGCGCCGATTCGCTTGCCGCGACGCTGCGGATCCTGTGCGATTGAACGCTTATGTCGCGTTTGATGAAGAACGCGCCCAAAGCGACCGCCCTTACAAAAAGCGCGTTTTGGATTTTTACCTTGTGTTGCGGGATCTCGGCTACAAAGTGATCGAAAAGAAAGTCAAGTGGTTCAACGAACGCGGCACACGCTACGCAAAGGCCAACGTCGATCTGGATCTGGCCGTCGATGCGCTGCTTCAGTCCGAAGCGCTCGATCGGGTGTTGTTGGTGACAGGCGACGGAGACTTCGATCGGGTGGTGCGCGCCCTCCAAAACAAGGGCTGTCGTGTCGAAGTCGTGGCCTTTCGCAATGTGTCGCTTTCTCTGCGGCGTGAGGCCGACTTCTTTATGTCAGGTTATTTGATCCCCAACCTCTTACCGATCGACCGCGAACGAGCTTCGCCTGCCTCGTGGGGCGAAGCAGAATCTCGCGTTCGAGGCACTTGTTACTCGTTCAAAGAAAATTTTGGCTTTATGCGTTTTCTCGATCGCATCGGCTCCGATATCTGGATCACCGACTCACGCGACCAAGCCTCTCCCTACCAAACAGCTTTTGTTCATATCTCCGACTTTCCCCCCGGCTTCGATCCGTTTCTTCTTCCAAGCCGCGACTTTATTTTTGAATTCGACATCGTCCATTCCGAACGTGACGAAGGAAAACTTCAAGCCAAGAATGTCGAGCTGCTCTACCAGTATTAAGCGTTTCCGCTTCTGCCTTTCGGCGCTCTGCCAGTATCGGTCTTTTCAGCGTTTCCGTTCCTGCCTTTTGGCGCTCCGCCAGTATCGGGCTTTTGAGGAACCAACGGGCGGGTATCCAACCCCGCAAGCTGATCTGCCACTCCGCCACGCATCCGCCCACCGATCCCCGCCCGCTTGCCTTGTTCACCTTCAGCTTCCTGTGCGTTCGCTCCAACCATCGAAGCCGCCGAGATACGCGGTTCTGGATACGTGACGATCCGCCCTTCAAAGTTGCGTAGCACCGTATACTCGGGAGACATACTCAAGATGTAGTTCGGCAAGATCGGGACTTTGCCACCGCCACGAGGAAGATCGATCACATACTGCGGAATCCCCAAACCGCCCAACCGACCACGCAAGGCTTCCATGATCTGAATTCCTCGTGAGATCGGCGTGCGCAGATGCTCGATCCCTTGGACAAGATCGCTTTGGTGGAGATAGTACGGCTTGATCCGATTCATCAGCAGCTTGCGACACAACGCTTCGAGGATATCGGGATGATCGTTGATCCCACGCAACAAGACCGATTGGTTGTTGACGGGGACACCCGCCCGCAACAGACGATCACAAGCCTGTGCCGCTTGCGGCGTCAGTTCGCGTGGGTGGTTAAAATGCGTGACGACCCAGATCGGATGATAGCGTTCCAACATCGCGCAAAACTCGGGCGTGATCCGCATCGGCATCAACACAGGGATGCGCGTTCCGATACGGATGATCTCAACGCTTGGAACCGACCGAACTGCCGCGATCACGCGCTCAAGCCGCCCGTCCGACAGCGTCAACGGATCTCCCCCCGACAAGATCACATCTCGAACACTCGGCGTCTCCCGCAAATAACGCACCCACCCCTCGATCTGCTCGCTGCTTGCGGCTGCTTTCTCGATACCCACAAAACGCTTGCGTGTACAATGCCGACAATACACAGGGCATAGACCATTCATCAACAGCACCACCCGATCAGGATAACGGTGGATCAATCCCGCAACAGGCCGATGTTCTTCTTCTTCCTCCGCAAGCGGATCACGAAACAACGCTGGTGCGTCATCTTCTTCTTCGGCCAACGGAATCGCCATCCGAAAGATCGGATCTTCGGGCGTAAATGACTCGATCAGCGAAAGATAATACGGCGTCACCGCAAAAGGATAACGCATCGAAACGCGCAACTGCCCATCCGATGGTTCAAATCCTTTCACCAACGCCTGAAGCTCCGACAGCGATGTCAACCGATGTGTCATCTGCCAACGCCAGTCTGCGCGCTGCCAATCCCCCTCCCGCTTCAAAAGCCCCAACACTCCGCCTGTTTCTTCGACCCACTCAACACGTTGCACGACCCGCGACATACGATCCTCTTTCCAAGATGCCTTTGCCTCGCTACTATAGCCGCGCTCTTGCATATACGCGCTGGCCCCCAAAAGCAAGCCCTCGCCCCCAACGGCTTGTTCACTCGTTTTGTGGGGTTCGACCCCACGCCCCGCAAGGGGTCTTAGCCCCCTTGACCCCGTGTTGGCGGAGTGAATAGACGTTTTCAAACCCACAGCAGCGCCGCTTGAACCTTCGCGAACACGGGGGGTTTGCAAACCGAGTCGCTTCTAAACAAGCCAGCCCAAAAAACGTTGCGCTCCGAAACACAACCTGCGCGAAACGACAGATTGTAGCGTTCATTCACCCCATCCCATGAGGCTTTAAGTACGATGAAAAGGAAGATCTGGCCTTGGCTCCTCTTGATCATGATCGTTGTTCTGCTGTTCCTTACACGCAGACCTGTCTGGCCCAAACAAGAAAAATCCCCAAATGCCGACGGCATCCAACGACAATGCAAGATCACCCGCGACAAATGGGATGTCCCCCACATCCAAGCAGACTCCGATCCTGCGGGCTTTTATTGTTGGGGATACACACAAGCCGCTGACCGCGTCTGGCAAATGGACTTCTTGCGCCGAACCGCTTATGGCAAGATGGCCGAAGTCTACGGCTTTTCGTATGTCCGCCAAGACTTCTTCTTCCGTCTACTCGATATCGCCTCCGTCGCCAAACGCCTCACCGAAAACCTCCCCTCACAATCCCCTGAAACCCACCGTCTCCTGCGCTTTTTTGTCTGGGGCGTCAACGATGCCTTTGAAAAAGTTCGCCGCACTCCTTACATCCAGCGCCCTTATGCCTTGCGTGATGGTCAGCCCATCGAGCCTTGGAACCTCCAAGATACCGTCGTCGTCATGTTGCTCCAAAGCTTCTTCCAAACCAACAAAAGCTTCCTCGACGACCTGTCTCACGCAAGATTGCGCGTCCTGCTCGGAGAAGACCGATACAACGCACTCTACGAAGGCACAAAAAAATACCGTCTGTTCGATGAAAGCATCATCAAACAAGGCGAACATTCCCTTGTACCCGCTCCATCGCCCTCCCAACCAACCCCTTCGACTTCTCAACCCGCTGCTCCACGCCAAATCTCGCCACAAAGTCCGAACCATCCGAAACATCCACGCACAATATCTCCTCAAACACCGATCAATCCGACATCTCCACGCTCGGCCTCCCCGCAAACACCGACACCACGTCCGTCCGCCTTACAACAGCCGCCCTCTCCAGCTTCGCTCCCCGCCCTTCACCGACCCACGCCCCCAACAAGTCGCCCTGCGCTGTCTCCGCAAACCCCCAACACACCTCCAACAAGCCACCCCGCTCCAAGCAGATCTCCGCTGCCACGCGGCGCAAGAGGCTCTCTATTGCGCGCCCTAGACAAAGCCATCGCCTTTTTCCCACCCGATCGCGCAAATCTCGGACAAGGCAGCAACAGTTGGGTCGTCGCTCCTGCTCGCAGCCAAAACGGACACGCCATGCTTGCCAACGACCCCCACCTGCGCATCACCATCCCCTCCTTTTGGCACGAAGCCCACATCCGCACACCAAACTTCAACGCGATGGGCGTGGCCGTCCCGGGCGGTCCCTTCGTGATCTCTGGAAACAATGAACACGTCTCTTGGGGCGTCACCAACGGATACACCAACGTCGCCGATCTCACCCCGATCAAACTCGATCGCCAAGGCCGCTTCCATCTTGGCAAAAAAGCCTATCAAAGCCAGCACATCTCCCCTACCGTCTACGCACGTAGCGGCCCCTTCTACGTCCCGATCTTTTGGCAACGCTTCCGCACCACTCCGCTTGGGCCGATCCTGCCCATCCCATGGCCCAAAGAGCGTATGCTACTTTTGCAATGGAGCGGCCTCTCCCTCACCATCCACCCCTTCATCGGCCTTTTCCAACTTCTCAAAGCCAAAGATGCCCAAGATGTCGACCGCATCTTCCAGCACGTCCAAACCCCTTGCTTTAACTTGGTCTTTGCCGACACAAAAGGGCAGATCGGCTACCGTCAAGTCGGCCTCTTGCCACGCCGTTTGGCCGGTCAACGCGGCCTGATCAACCCCGAAGATCCCCGCGAGTTCTGGCAAGACTTCCTCAAACCCCACGAAGTCCCCTTCCTTCTCCAACCCAAACGCGGCTTCATCGTCACCGCCAACAACCGCACCTTCCCCCCCAACTATCCCTTTTATACGGGCGATTCCTTTACCCTCGGCTTCCGCGCCAAGCGCATCGAAACCCTCTTACAAGCTCGTCCGAAACATACGCCCGAAACATTCCAAGCCATCCAAAACGACACCTACGTCCCCGACGCCCACTTCCTTCTCGACTTGATGCTTGGGCAGCTTCATCTCGCCCTCGGCAAAGACCTTCCCGATCCCCTTACCAGCGAAGCCATCCGCATCCTTCAGCGTTGGGATCGCCGCGCTGATCTCGAACAGATCGCCCCCACGATCTTCCGCACTTGGCTCAACCATTTCGAGAAGACCGCTTTTCAAACCGACCGCGTCGCCCCACCCACCGCTGCGATCTTGGCCCTGCTGCGCGGACAACTCAAAGCCGGCAACACCCAAACCACCCCGCAGATCCTCAAAAAAAGCTTTGCCGCTGCTTTGCAACAACTCAAAAAACACCTCAGCCCCAACATCCAGACATGGCATTGGAAACGCTTCCACTCGCTCACCATGAAGCACCTGCTCAACACCACCGATCAGTGGAATCCTCCGCCCTTGCCCGTCTACGGGGACACCGAAACCGTCTCCCCCGCCAGTAGCCTCGGAAAAGGCCCCTTCTACAGCGAAGTCATGGCCTCTTATCGCCTCGTCACCGAGATGCGGCCCGGACGCATCCGCTCTTGGGGCGTCCTCGCTGGACGCCAGATCGACCGCGATCCCCTCAAACCCTCCGAACAACTCCGCCTCTGGCACAAAGGCCAGTACCGTCCTCGCCCCTTCTATCCCGATCAGATCCAAAAACACAAAAAAGCCGACTACCACATCAAGTTTTAACGTCCCGTGTCTTTCGTATTTATGCCTCACGCTTGCCGCTGCTGTGCTTCGAGGATCACGAGGGTTCTTGCATCCATCTCTTGTTCGTAATGCTTCTCGATGATCCGATGAAACACCGAGTTTTCGGGCGAGATGGCAGAAAAAAGCGTTGCGCATGAGCGAAGCTTTAGATCATCGGGGGAACCAAAAACATCGAACATCGAACGTCCCTCCGTCGCTAAAACAACCTCACAGATCCGCTGTAATCGCTCCCCAAGCAATGGGTGTTCGAGATACGCTCGCGCTTCCTCCGCCCCTGAGATCGCGTACCGCTGCGCCATATCGCTATACCCCAATCCCTCAATCTGCGGGAAAATATACCACATCCAATGCGAACGTTTCCTCCCATTCGAGATCTCCGCAAAGGCGATGTCATACACATTCGCCTGCGCCTCGATAAAACGTTGGAGATCGTGCGGATCAGAGGCTTGTAGTTCGACCATGCTCAACCTTTCTTGCTTGGAGCCATCCAAGTCCCAAGCGGTAGCGTTGTTGGTTTGAAGAGATTATCGGACAGACGAGGGCTGATCGATGGCCGCGATGGCCGAAAGATAGAGGGTTTCCAAACGTAGCAGACTGGGGATGCTGACCCATTCAAAGGGGGCGTGGGCCTCTTCTCCACGCGGCCCAAGGACGACAACAGGCTTGTGCAATTCGCCACCGAAGCGGTTTTCATCGGCGACCGATACGCCCATGCCCCATTCGACAGGACAGTGGGTCTCTAAGGCTGCGAGTACCGTCCGAACAAACGGATCTTCGGGCGAGACCACATAAGGCAACAGCGGTGGCGTTGGTCTTGGGCGCAAGGAAACATGGGGGCGCACAAGAGATCCTCCACGCTCGACATGGCGCAAGAGTCCCGTTTCAAGAGCTTCTTCGATCCACTGCTCCATCTGAGAACAAGCTTGTTGCGCGTTTTCTCCCGGAACCAAGACGCGGTTAACGATCAGTCTGGCACGTTCGGGTATCGAAAGCGCCCCCATGCCGCCTTCGATCCGCGTCACCAACACGCTCGAACGTACCGCCTGCGCACTGCCCGAAAAAGGAAAATAGGGCGCGTAGCCACGAGACTTTTCTTCGATCCACAAAGCCAACCGCGCTGCTTGCGAGATCGCGCTGACACGATCATCTCGATAAGGCTCCGCCCCATGCCCCCCTGTACCCGGCACATCCACCACCAACTCGCATCGGCCACAGCGTCCCAAAGTCACCAAACAACTCCCTGCGACGGGCTGGACAGCCGATTCTCCGACTTCGGGAACCATCACGCCGATCACATCTTCCCACAACGACGGGTCTTGACAAAGGACATGGCTCCCAAGCGACCAGAACTCCTCATCACAGCCCAAGATCAAACGCAATTTGATATGCTGCGGCTGGATCTGGGCAGCGACCCGCATCAAGACCGCCACACCGCCTTTCATATCGTTGGCCCCCAACCCGATCAAGACTTCTTCTTGCTTGCCATCGACCCAACGAACCCCTCTGTGCGGCGTCAACGCTTGTTCGTAGGTCCACCCGTCTTTGACTTCGACCGTATCGACGTGGGCGTACAACACCAACACGCCCTCACCACGGCCTTTTTCTGCGATCAGATTCTTTCGCCCACCTCCACAATCTTGCTCGCGCACCACCCATCCGACCGAACGAAGATGCGCCCCACAAGTCGCCAAGATCGCCGCCTCGTTTCCATCGATCTGCCACGTCCCATCGGGCTGCTGTTGCGCACGAAACGGATTGATCGAATCGATGGCGATCAGAGAAGCACACCACGCCACAACATCCATCCCAAGCCTCCGATCAGACGGTCTCTTCCATCGAGATGTCCAACAATTGACAAGTCTTTCGGATCACATCCAGCGCATCATCAGCCAAAGCATCCGCCCCTGTAAAACGAAACTGATCAGGAAAGCGACTGAGGAATGGTCCACCCACAAGGATCGGGATCTTTTGCATCCCTTGGCGATCCAAAAGTTGGCGGATGTAGTAGGTCATCTGCACGCCCGCTTCGGTGCGCAACATCAAGCAAAGCAGCGAAGCACCCGACGAAAGCGTCGCTTCCAAAAAGCGCGACGGCGTGACCCGCGACCCCAGATCGATCACTCCGAATCCAGCCGCCCGCAAGAAGTCCACCAGCATCTCTGACGATCCCGACTCACCGACAGGACGGCCCAAAACGATCATCCCATGAATGGGCGGTCGCCCCGCAAAAAACGGCCACAGCCGCTCCATCACCATCCGCAACACACCATGCAGCGCGGGAAGCGGTGGAGGGAGTGTTCCTCCATGTGCCGCTGCTCCTTGCAAGATCCGCCAGATCCCACTGCCCAGCATCTTTCGATAGATGGACTCTGCCGAGGCCCCTTCATGGAAAGCCGCTTCGATCACCTGCACTACACGGGCTTCATCGCACGCGATCAAGGCTTGCGCAAAGTCTTCCAACAACAACGGCTGCTTTTGTCGCCGTGGGGCTGGGCGACGGCGAGCGTCGACCAACAGCTCAAGATCGACAGGCAAAGCCTCTAACGCCCCGCTGGAGGCGACTTCGGACGCTTTGGCCGTCAGATATCCTTCGTCACGCAAAGTCAACAAAGATCCCAACACCGCCAGATCCGTCGCACCCTCCAACTTGTCGAGCAAAAATCGCAGAGAGACGCCTTCGCCCGTCTTTTGAAACACCTGCAAGCTCGATTGTGCAAGCTCTGAGAGATCCATCGAAGACGGTTTTTCTGTTCGCAAAAACAGCACGTCGCGGCCCGGTAGGCGCTTTAACAAAAGCTCGTATTCATCGCGCTGGCGGATGCCTTCCATCAAAGCAAACTCCAACTGCGCCAAGGCCGCATCCCCCCCGATCTCAGCGAGTTCTTCTGCGCTCTCGCTGTGGAACAAGAAGTCTCCGCCCTCTTTTTGCAACGCACGAAAAAGCGCTTTTTCCCCCCGTATTCCCGCAGGATACGCACGCACCTCCAACAACACCCCTTCGCGCAACACAAAGACATAGCGTTGCTTGCCTTGGTGGACTTCCAAACGGCCGCTGCGTCGGTTTTGATGAAGCACCTGCATCAGATCAGGCAACGAGAGATGCGCCAGATCGCCCTTGAGCCCGGGTTCAGCGACGACCTTTGGTTCGTGTGTCCCACCTTCGATCAAGGCTTGTACATGGGCCAACAGATCGGCGAGCGACTCTGGATCTCTTGGTTTCGGCAAAAAGAGATCCGCGCCTTCTTGTGCGGAACCAAAGACCGCTTCTTCAGGTGCGCCGATCATCACAAAGGGCAACGAACGAAAACGCTCGTGGGATCGAACTTTCGACAACAATTCCCCGCCGTCCATGTACGGCATCAGGTAATCACAGATCACCACATCCGGTTGCTTTTGACGGATCGACCACAACGCAGCGCGCCCATCTTGGGCGGTTTCCACGTCATACCCATGCTGCTCAAACGAAGATTCTAAACGCGAAAGCAATTGAGGTTCGTCCACCACCAACAAGATGCGCAGCGTTTGTTCTTGGATCGACTGTGGGTTTTCTTGTTGCGTCATCGCCGCTTCTCCTGCTTCAACATGATCAACAACCCGCGCATCATACCCCAGATATCTGTGTCGCGCTACTCTTACCTCAAAGGATTAGGTCGTTGTTGCATACCTCGGATATCTGTGTCGCGCTGCTCCAGATCAAAGAACGAGGACGTTGCTTGTAGGAGAGTTTATGGGCGGGGCGAGGGTTCGATGCTTTTGCCCAACTGTCGGGCGCGCAGACATCCCTGACGAAACCCTTGTCGACACGAGCGCCGCAAGAAACGCAACGCCTCTCGGGGTTGTCCCTTGCGCATCAGCAACAGTCCCAAACGTGCGCATTCGATACTTCCGCCACGCAACGCACAACCGATGCGGAACAACTTTTCTGCGCGCACCGCATCTTTGGACTTGGTTTCATAATGCCAACCGAGATAGCCGCAGCCGGGCGCGTATTTGAGTGTGCAAGCGCGTTTGAGCAACGGGATCGCCGCCTCTTCGCGCTTTTGTGCAAACAACAGCCGCGCCATCCGATGACATCCACGCCCGTCTCCGAGATGACAACCTTGTTGGTACAGCGCTGCTGCTTTTTGGCGGATCGTCGGGTCGCTGGACTTGTTCGCGTACTCGCCTGCACTGGTGCATCCGTCGGGCTCTTTGAGCGAACAAGCCCGTTGATACAAGCTCCACGCTTCTTTGGGATCACTCAGCAACAGCGCCAACAGATAACACGACGTACCTTGTGGCTTGATTTGCGCAAAACAGGCTTTTTTGTAATAGATCGCGGCCTGCTTGATCTGCTTTTTCTGTTCCAACAAGACGCCTGCTTGTGCGCATTGTAAGGCCATCCCTGCTTCGTCGCACTGCATCTGCAACAGCCCAAGATCGGGCTTTTTGGTTTGCGCCGATCCGCCCTCACACCACAGCAAACTACACAACCCAACCACCCAAAAACGCATGGCTCTCTCCTTTCGGTGGGTTCGATGATTCCACGATGCTGCTTTGTGCATCACGGATGGCAATCTCCCGCAGGAACGCGCCCTTTGCGCAGGGCTCGCTCACGCGAAGCAAAGGCCGCTCGTTGGGCCTCAGGAATGAACAGGCGTGAACGACAATCTGCACGATGAAAAAAGCGCGACTTCTTGTGGCCGATATAGCCTTTGGTGGCGGGAAAAGGGGGAGGATTGATCACGTCTTTTCCCAAGGCAGGTGTGCGATACCACGATCCGTCTTCTTGCATGGCTTGGGGTGCAGGAGCTGGCTTTTCGGGCCCTTGGTTGCGGCTGCTTGCGATGGC
This sequence comes from Myxococcota bacterium, assembly GCA_023150835.1. Lineage (GTDB taxonomy): Bacteria > Myxococcota_C > UBA6777 > UBA6777 > UBA6777 > JAKLKB01. The sequence goes on from JAKLKB010000118.1 coordinate 14,201, forward strand.
TCGGCCTGCATCATCGTCAGAGGGCAGTTCGTCCAGTCGGATGTTCGTTCCTGTAGCTCCCGATGTTTCCGACTGATCCGATGCGATAACAGGAGCTTGTTCCTGCCATCGCTCCAACAAGACATAGCCTTGTGTGTGGCGCTTGGCCGTCGATATCCAGACGGATCGCCCGTCGCTACGCAGCCACAGATGCCCTTCGCGGGCAACGCTTGCGATCTTTGTGCGCATCCCACGCAGTCGCGCAGAGACTTCTTCTGCAAGCGTAAACGCACCTTGCTGTGAAGTCGAAGCCACCGCCATTTTTGCACCAACTGCACGCAGCAGGTTTTCAGGATTCGACGCCTCACGTCCAAATTCCGCCAGTTTCACGATACCGCTGCGCAACGCCGCACGTTTGCGCAACAGCCCACGCACACCGTCTTCGCGCAAAGCGCCAAGGAAAAGCACCGAAAAAACACCTTGTTCGATCCGCAAGATCAAAGAGCGCCCCTTCGTGCCAGAATCCAAGACCCGCAACTGAGCCGACCCCACCGAAAAGATCTCACCTTTGCGTGCGGGCTTCGTAGAGATCCGCCGTTTTCGCAATTTGCGCAAAAGCGCCTTGTAGCCGTCTCCTCGACGCCCGCCACGCGGCCCCAAAAACCGTTCCACCGAAAAAGCCTCCAAGATCGCCTTGCATCCGCCTGCTCGCAAACTATCGTGCTGAACGATCACCAACAGCGACAGTCGTTGGACGCCTTGGGCCTTTAACAGCTTAACCAGCCTACTTGCGGAAGACTCGGCCCCTGCGTTGATCAGGACATCTTGCCCTCCCGCACGGATCAGCGTGGCCTCACCCGCCCCGATATCCAAAAGCTGCACTTGCACATCCGACGCCCACGAAGGCCACGCCATGCACAACACCAAAATCGTCCATCCATACCCAACCAAGCGATGCAATGTTCTGCGCTCCTTTGTCTCTTCGTTAGGCAAGCCCTCCCCCAAACAACCGAATGATTCGACGTTTTTTGCGAAGAATGCTTGCGCGACGGCGTATTGTGGCACACCTCGCAGAAAAAACAAGCGCGCTTGACATCGCTCCCCCCCGACATACAATCGGACCTTGCGCTTCTCTTGCCCTTTCTTCGATAGCTCTGTTTGCTGGCGGCAGACAAAACACAAGAAGCCGCTGTATTCGGCGATTTGGCAAAGCAAGCCACCGCTCGCGTGCGCTCCACCTTTTCTACACGCGCCTTCGGGATGTGGAGCATTGGGTTTCCCAATCAGACCCGTGGCATCTGGAGTTTTTTTATGACGGTATACGAGTTAATCCGCAAAAAGAGAGACGGACAGCGCCTATCTTCCGAAGAGATCCGCACCTTTATTCAAGGCTACGCCAACGAGACCATCCCTGACTACCAAGCTTCGGCAATGGCGATGGCGATCTTTTTTCGCGGCTTGTCGGATCACGAACTGATGGCGTGGACACGTGCGATGCTCGAATCAGGCGATGTCTTCGACCTTTCCAAAGTACAAGGCTACAAAGTCGACAAGCACTCGACAGGTGGTGTGGGCGACAAGACCTCTTTGATCCTTGCTCCGATCGTTGCAGCCGCCGGATACTACGTCCCGATGATCAGTGGGCGCGGCCTCGGACACACAGGCGGAACCCTCGACAAACTCGAATCCATCCCGGGGTTTTCGACCAACCTCCCCACCGAACGCTTCCAAGAGATCCTCCAAACCTGCGGCTTTGTCATGGCCGGCCAAACCCGCAACCTCGTCCCTGCCGATCGCAAACTCTACGCACTGCGCGACGTGACGGCCACCGTCGAATCGATCCCCCTGATCGCTTCAAGCATTATGAGCAAAAAGCTCGCGGAAGATATCAACGGCCTCGTCCTTGACGTCAAGTTTGGCGATGGTGCCTTTATGAAAGATATCGATAAAGCCCGCGAACTTGCACAAAAACTCGTATCCATCGGCCTCTATATGCACAAAGAAGTGATCGCTCTGCTCACCGATATGAACCAGCCGCTTGGAACTCACATCGGTAATAGTCTCGAAGTCGTCGAGTCCTGCGAAGTCTTGCGCGGTCGCGTTCGCAACGATCTCAGTGACCTTTCCTTTCACCTTGCTGCCGAGATGATCGCGATGGCACGCGGCGACAAAGACCTAACCGATGCGCACAAACGCGTCCACGAACTGATCGCCAACGGCGCTGCCTTCCGCAAGTTCCAAGAGATCGTCACGGCCCAAGGCGGCGATCCCCGTAGTCTCGAAGATTACAGCCGATTGCCTCAAGCACGAGGCGTCACCGTACTCACCAGCCCAAGCGACGGGTATATCGGTTCGATCTCCTGCGAAAAAGTCGGTAGACTCGCGGTCCAACTCGGCGCAGGTCGTGAGCGCGTGGAAGATGGCATCGATCCTGCGGTCGGTTTCATCTTCCACAACAAAGTCGGGGCCAAAGTGCAACGCGGCGACCACCTTGTCACGGTCTATTACAACGACGAAGCCAAGATGGAGACCATCCGAGACGGCTTGCTCAGCAGCTTTCGCTTTCAAGAAGAACCCATCGAACCACCCGAATTGATCCGTGAACGTGTGATCGGCGAAACCAACAGCCCGTAAATCATCCCCGGCTTTCGGGCCGCATCGCTCACACAACAGCGAGCCGCCGTTCGTCTACAACCCACAAACGGTCTTGCGCTCACACAGATACCCTTTGCGTACCTTGCCGAGCCGCCGTTCGTCTACAACCCATCAACGGTCTTGCGCTCATACAGATACCCTTTGCGTACCTTGCCGAGCCGCCGTTCGTCTACAACCCATCAACCCGTCGTTCGCACGCATCGCCTGTCGCTTTGTCATGTCGCGTCTCTTGTACTCTCCCCGCGAACGACCCCACCACGGAGGGGAAATCACCGTGACTACACCTCTCGATGCTACCGCCTACTTGCACCAAATCGATGCAGCCGTCCGCTCCATCCGACAGATCAGCGATCAGATCCCTGAGATCGGCGTGGTTCTTGGCAGTGGACTTGGCTATCTTGCCGAAGAAGTCGAACAAGCCAACACCATCCTCTACGAACAGATCGAAGGCTTTCCACTCACCTCCGTCCAAGGACACGCTGGAAAGCTCGTGCTTGGCGAACTTGGTGGGCGCAAAGTCGCCTTCTTTTGCGGGCGCGTCCATCTCTACGAAGGTTTCGCCCCCCACGAAGTGGTCTTTCCGATCCGTGTCCTACGCAAACTCGGCGCACATACGCTCTTGCTCACCAACGCATCGGGCGGCATTAACCGCGATTTTGAAGCAGGCGACCTGATGATGCTCACCGATCACATCAACTACACCTGCCAAAATCCACTCGTCGGCCCCAACCTCCAAGACTTTGGCCCCCGTTTCCCCGATATGACCCACATCTACAGCCCCAACCTCCAACAAGTCGCCCGCCGTGTAGCCCTAGAACACGGCATCTCCCTTCGTGAGGGCGTCTACCTCGCCACCCTCGGCCCTAGCTACGAAACCCCCGCAGAAATCCGCTTTTTCCGCACCATCGGAGCCGATGCCGTCGGGATGTCCACTGTCCTCGAAGCCATCGCGGCTCGCCACGCACAGATGCAAGTCGCCGCCGTCTCTTGTGTCGCCAATCTCGCCGCTGGCGACCATCACGCCGAACTCACCCACGAAGAAGTCACCGAAGCCGTCAACGCAAGCCGTGAACCCTTTGCTGCCCTACTCAAGGGCTTGATCGCTGCCACTCCTACCCCCGATCCCCTTCCGCCCGCACTTTCACCCGTCTTTGGAACTCCGCTCTAGCCACGCTCCTTCTTCACGCTCCGTTACAACCCCCGATCCCTGCGCGTCCTCAAGCCCCGCCGTCCTGCTTTTTCGCCGCGCCTTTGTCTTTGTGCTGATCGTATGGCGCGGGGGCCAGTCGTGCAAAGGTCGCCAACGCCTGTACGACTTCTGGATCACGAACAGCCTCTTGGTACGGTGATAACCACAACAGCAACGTCGAATCACGACGACCTTGGCGGCGTTGGTTGGCTTTGGTCAGCAGCGTCGTCTCTTGGCGGATGCGCTGGAGCTTGGGGCTGTCATACAGCGCTTTTAACTCGGGATGTTGGCGCATCACCCGCGCCCGCACGGTGGCATTGGCTCGCAGATGTTGAAGCGCACGCAGTCCTTTCGCGGTGTCTTCCATCGCACGCAACACAGGTTCGTGTTCTTTCAGTAGCTTCATCGTAATGGAGGCTGGCTGGATCATCGCTGTTCCACGACCATCCTTGTACAAAAAGACCGGAATCAAGGCCACCAACAGCGATACCACCCCCAAAAACAAGATCAAACCACGCACCGCCCCCAACAACAAGCCACCGATCTTCGGCATCACACCGCCTCGCACAACGGGGTTGCCTTCGTCGTCCACTTCGATCCGCACACCCGCCTCCGCTTCTCGCGGCATCCGCTTGATCAAGAACAACAGCCCCACATACAACGCAAACCACAAGATCGCTGTCGCCAAAAACTGCCCACCCAACGGGCCGATCTTCGCTATCCCCCCAACCATCGGCCCCAACGGACCCGCCAACAAACGCGCCCCAATATAGGCCAACACCAACGCCACCAAACTCATCACCTCATACACCGCTCGGCGTTTCCATCCCAAAACCGCCGCCATCGTCACCCAAAGGCACGTCAACACGTCCGCAAGCATCGTTCCCTCCTGTTTCTTTTTCTTTCCTTGGCCGAATCTCGCAGTTCGATAGGCGAAGTGGGCCGCTGCCCCACGCCCCGCAAGGGGTTGCAAACCCCTTGACCCCGTGTTGGCGAAGAGATCACAGGGGTTTCAAAACAACGACCCCGTCGCTTGAAGGTGCGCGAACACGGGTCTCTCTCCTATGCGGAACGCCTCGCTTTTTCAGGTTTTTCCCAAATATACCGCAAGCAAGGCGATCCAATTGTTCACGCTATGCAAAAAGATCGGTAGCCACAAGGAGCGGCTTTGCGCATACGCACGCGCCAACAAATAGCCCAAAAATCCCAACGGCAAGATCGTTCCCATTTCCAGATGCACCAAACCAAAGATCAATCCACTCCCCAACGCGGCGCGTTGCATCCCCCACATCGGCTCAAGCGCGTGAAACAAAACCCCCCGATACAACAGCTCTTCTGCGATCGGCGCTCCCACCACCACCATCACGATCGCCAACAAATGCAGATAGATCGGATTGCTTGCATGAAACAGCCCTGCCACCGCTTGTTTGGGGGATGCTATCCCCAACTGACCCAGAACAAAGACATACACCCACGAAAACAACATCATCGACGGAAAAAAGATCAGCACCCACCACAACGTCATCCGCAAGGTCGGCCACCCCCAAAACATCTCCTCCCACGTCAACCCTCGGATATTCCGCCCGATCTGGACATACAACCACGCGATCACGATCTGCCCACCCAACGACAACAACACCAAGCCTGTATAACCCAACACGCTGCTTGGCTTCGCCTGCGGAAAAAACGCCGTCCACAGCGCATACAAGATCAACTGCACAAGAAAGTTGATCACAAAGATCAGCACAAAGTCCGTCCACCAAAAGCGTCCTTGCCGCAACCAAGACGGCGGTGTCATCGACCAAACAAAACCACCCCAACCTCCTCGACGTTGCGCACGTTCCAACAACGCTTGGCGCTCCAACAAGCGGTCGGCCTCTTCGGTAGCATCGGCTTCTTCGGTGGCATCGGCCTCTTCGACACTATTCGTGGCATCGGTGTGTGCTTGCCTTCGCAAAAGCATCTCTTTGGAGAGATCCTGTGTGACGGAATATGCGCCGTTAGGCCAACGGGAAGGCTCACTTCCCTGATCTTTTGTTTCTTTTGGTTCCACAACACCCTCTCTTATGATCCGACACATCATCCCCAATGCGATGGGCAAAGATCCCCTTTCGCACTTCGTTTCGCGTGCGCAACCTGCACGCTTCCGCGTTGCAGTTCTACCCCAAAGCCGACCGCAGCGCAAAGAAGATCTTTTGTCTTGACGGCTACTCTTCGCGGGGGTAACTGCGTTCTAACCAAGAAAGCGCGGACGCCTCATCACAGATCTCCCCCGTCAGTTGCGCATCTTCGAGCGCCAAAAGCATCTCCTTAAAGCGTGGGCCTGAGCGATACCCCAACCGCTTGAGCGCGTTGCCATCGAGAAGACGCGGAGGCGAAAGAGCTTGCTCATCCCACAACGAAAGTTGCTCTTGTGCCAAGACGATGGGCGCTTCAGGAAAGCCCTCGGCCTTCACCAAGATCCGCGCAATCCCAAGGATCTTCTGTATCAACGGGCGTCTCAAAAAGCGCTTTTGCTCTGCGATGCCCATCTCTCTGAGGCTCGGGAGCAGGCGAACCCCCGCCAAAAGATCCAGCGTTTCGCGGATCTCTGGGTTAGAAAAACGCAGATGACGCAGCCCTTGTTCTGCTCGATCCAACGGCTCGTGCGACAGCAACGTCGCCAAAGCCATCGAGATATCCCGATACGCCGATTCTTCGAAGGCTTGAAAACGCAACAATCGCAGCGGATCCGACGACGTATTCGGCAAGATGTGGGCAAACAACCCTGTCTCTTCAAGCAAGCGCACTGCCAAGCAAGGATACAAGCCCGTCAACATCCTCGTGAGTTCTTGCTGGATGCGCTCCACGCTCACCTCGACGATACGATGCGCCATCGATTGGATCGCCTCAAACGTCGCTTGATCCATCGTAAAATTCAAACGCCCCACAAAACGGATCGCTCGCAACATCCGCAGCCGATCCTCGGAAAATCGTGCGTACGGATCGCCGATCGTGCGCAAGCGCTTTCGGTCCAAATCCTCGATCCCACCGACGTAATCTAACACCTCCTCCGCGATCGGGTCGTACAACAAACCATTGATCGTAAAGTCCCGCCGCTTCACATCTTCGCGAACATCCACACCATCAAACGTCACCTCTGTAGGACGACGCCCATCTTCATAACGCCCTTCTGATCGAAAGGTGGTCACTTCAAACGTCAGCCCATGACGCACCACCATGATCGTGCCGAATTCTCGGCCCACGTCCGCCGTATGATAATGTGGCTTGCGAAACCAAGCCTCGGTCTCTTCGGGTTTTGCGCTGGTCGCAACATCGTAATCTTTGGGCGGCTCTCCCAACAACATATCGCGAATCGATCCCCCCACAAGATAAGCCGCAAATCCCGCCCTTCGTAAGATCGAGACGATCTGTGCTGCCTCTTCAAACAATGCACCTTTCGGCACACCCAACCACCGACGTATCGGCTCTCCAAGCAACGCGCTCTCTACCATCCAAACACTCCTCCCATGCAACAAACCACGACACAAATTCCACCAAACCGGCTCGTTAAAAATCCCCGTGTTCGCAGACTGCTCAAACAGCACCGTTGTTCATTTGAAAAACGGGCGTTGCCTTCAAACCCCCGATGGTTCGGGCCGCAAACGGTAAAACGGTAAAACGGTAAACCGCAACTAGGGGCTCGATCTGACGACACGGAAACCGATGCCGAGGTAGCGGTCCGTCAGCGTGTAGTGGTAACGCCGCGCCGCCCGCACATTGCCGACGTTGTCGTACCAACAGCCACCCCGCCGCACGCCCTTTCCCCACATCATTCACAGACCAATATCGCAAAGGCAAGACGCCGCCGATGCTCTCGTCCGACTCGCCGACCTCTGGAAAAACAATTGGAAAGAGGCCGAAGGCCGCTCCAAGATCACCCTCGACATGATACAACGCGCCGCCACCGATGGCGCTCGCTTCCTCGCTCACCTCGACAAACAACCCACACAACTTCAATAAGCCGCTCTAATGCGCCAAAAAGCATGGAGCTTCCTCGACCTAGCCCTCACTAACATCAGTTCAAAACATCGTCCCGTCGTTGTCAAAACAACCGTTTTCGATTCAAAAAACCCTCCCGTCGTTGTCAAAACAACCGTTTTCGATTCAAAAAACCCTCCCGTCGTTGTCAAAACAACCGTTTTCGATTC
>JAKLKB010000119.1 GCA_023150835.1 Myxococcota bacterium
AATCCTTCGTTCGTTTCAACATCTTGTCAAAGGAGAAAAAGAGCTTTATGTCGTAGAAAAAGCTTTGTGGAAAGAGATTGCTCGTACGCTCTCTCTGCTCCCTAAAAAGCATCTCAAGCGCCTTTTACGATCTCGCTCTGAGGAGGTACGCTCTTTTGCTGTGCATGCTCTTCTTTTAAAAGGCGAACCTATTCAAACCCTTCTTCCTGTTCTAAAGAAACTATCCTTGTCGAAAAAGCCAAATATTCGCTGGTTCTCCTGTTTTAATCTTTATGTTGCCCTCTCGCAAAAAAACAAAACAGCAATGGCTCTCCTTGTATCAGCTTTAAATCAAGAAAGAAATATGCAGAATGTAGTTTCTATTGGAGATTATATCTACCCTTTTTTGAGAGATGCTAAGGAGATTGATTTTTTGTTGAATAAACTCTATCCTATTTTTAATGTACAGTTCCAAACCGAGATTTTGACGCTCATTAGAATTCGACAAGGCGAAATCTCCATTCAAACACAAGAAAAAGTCTTTTCCTTCCTTCTTGATTACAAGAGGTGGAAAGGCATACCTCTTTATGATGGACGGAGGTATACCTCATTCGTTCATAAGATCCAAAGACGTCGCAAAGCAAGGAAGAAGCCGTAAAAAAATTGCCCTCACGCTACGAACACGAAGCTCACGGCAACCTCACCTTGATGCCGCATCTTCCGACGATGAACTGGGATGCTTTGGATCGACTTCACGCAACCAGCCGACAGGTGGTGACAAATGGCACTCCTGAAACGACATACTATGTCTACGATGGAAGCGGACAACGCATGCGAAAAGTCACCGAAAGACAAGCCAACACGGGTGCGACACCTACGAGGAAGAACGAACGCTTGTATCTTGGGGACAGGGAAGTGTATCGCAGCTTCCAAAGTGACGGTGTCACCGTAGAGATGGAGCGAGAGAGCTTGTCCGCGATGGAAGAACAACAGCGTATCGCCTTGATCGACACCAAAACTGTGGACGCTGGAACTGCTGTAGCATCGCCGTTGTCTGTTTGGCGGCTACAGTTGGGAGACCACCTTGGCTCCGCAAGTCTCGAAGTCACCGAGGACGTGGCGGCTGGGGTACTCACGTATGAAGAGTACCATCCCTTTGGCACTTCCTCTTACCGCGCAAACAACAACGCCCTCGACGTCAGCGAGAAACGCTATCGCTACACTGGCAAGGAGCGGGACGAAGAAAATGGCTTCGGTTATCACGGCGCACGTTATTACACGTGAGTTCGAGCAAGAAAAAAATTGTACCCACTTGTTTTCTCTGACAAAGTGTCATTGCAAAACGACCCCCCAGAGAAAGCAAGGGTACGATCATGGATCGAACCGAAATCTTTTGCCATGTCGACGATTTTTATGGGGCGTTTGGGAAGGACTGGACGGGCAAGGATTCTATCGGTTGTTTTTTTGGCTTCAAGTTGCATCTCGTCGTCAACGACATCGGCGAAATCCTGTCTTTTCGTATCACAAGAGCCAACGTTGATGCTCGCAGTCTTTCCACCGGCATGATGCAGGGACTTTTTGGCCGAATCTACGGGGATCGCGGATATATTTCACAAGATTGACTCGATGACTTATACGCAAAAGGTATTTCTCTTACGATGACAACACGTAAGAACATGAAAGCTCGGCTGAAGAAACCATCGAGCACAAGTCTTTGGTGAAGGGCGAGAAAAGCAAGCGCGCTTACATACTTCTTTCAGCGCCTCGTGGGACTCACCGTATCGAGCCTCCCCGTAAGGCCGCAAGAACCCCCAATAAGTCTTCCAGATCACCCGCCGTCAGTTCCGAGCGCACGCCTTCCCTCGCCAATGCAGAAAGCAGCCCTTTCAAGCTGGGTGCGACCCGCCCCTCTGCCTGTTTTGCAGCACGTAGCGCGATCCCCAAGGCGCGAAGTTGCTCTTGTGTAGGAGGGGCGGCTCGCCTTCCTTGACTTGGTGGTATCTTCCCCTGCAAACGCAGCTTTACGGCCATAGCCCGCAGGATTTGGCGCTCACGCAAAGCCCCTGTCATCTCAAGAGAAGCGATCCTCTCCCCCTCCGAAAGACGTTCTCCCTGATATCCTCCCCCACCCAAAGACACTCTTTTTTCCTCGGTCTCTTCGGCCTCTTCGGTTTCTTCTTCGATCTCTTGGCCAAGAACAGCGGCGTAGGTGAGTTGAAGGCGGTTGAAAAGATCGTGCGGATCGATGATGAAAAACTCGCTTTTCCCGGGATAGAAGCGCAGTCCTCGACCAACTTCTTGGATAAAGCGGTTGCGGCTGGTGTTACGGTCTTTGGTGGCTCGACGCATACAGAGCCAGCGCAAGAACGGCAGATCCGCCCCTTCGGTCAATAGATTCACATGAACCAATGCCCCCAAGCTGCCGCGCCGCAGCGCTTCGAGCAGTCGTTTCTGTAGATCTGGTGGTTGTTCCCCGTGTATAGGGGCTGCACGGCATCCCGCTCGTGAAAGCTTTTGGGCGAACTGCGTGGCGTCTGGGATGCTCCAAGCACTGATCAGTCCGGGCAAACCACGCAACATCGGTTCGCCCAAGATCGCCTCGATGCAAGCCTCATCAAGCTGCTTTTTCTCCCGTCGGTACGGCAGGATGGAAGGCGGAACGATCACGCCGTCTGCAAGAGCTTGTTCGGCGGTGTACTCGTAAAGAAGATGATCGTAGAGGGTAAGGCGTTCTTTGTCCGTGGCGCGGTGAGGGGTCGCCGTAAAACCCAAACGCCAAGCGTTGGGCCAACTTTCCGCCCACGCTTGCATTGTGGGAGACTCTGTGCCGTGACATTCATCGGCTATCCATGCGGTAACATCGAGCTTTTTGCGCGCAAGTGTGTGATAGAGCGTTTCCACGCTGTTGTTGCATGTCACGATGATCGGGTGGTAGATGTCCTTTTCTTCGGCATAAAAGGCGCTGTGGCGGGTTTGTAGCTCGTGAAAGGTGCTTTGCAGTTGGCGCACGATCTGTTGCGTGGGGGCCGTGATGACGATGCGTTCGCTGCGGGAAGACAAGGGGATGCTACGCGCAACGAGAGCAAGCAAGATGCTTTTCCCACCCCCCGTCGCTGCACGTACAAGCCCATGCGTTCGGGCCTGCCAAGCGCGCATCACGACAGGATATGCGGCGGCTTGCCAAGCCCGTAGCTTTTTCATGCTCAAAGATCCTTGAGCGGATTCTTGCTGAACTGTTCGTGGGTACGGATATAGCGGGTGGTGGTGCGGAGAGGGTCTTTGTGGCGGAGTTGCTGGGAAATCCGTCGGATATCCACATCGGCTTCGGCAAGACTGGTCGCCAACCCTGCCCGACAACTATGCCCCGCAAAGTCCGCAGCATTGAGACCTTGCGCCTCCGCAGCCCGTTTCACGATCCGCACAAATGTTTTCTCGGATACATGGGCGTTTGCGTCGCGTGGTGAAGGAAACAACCATCCCGCATCTTGCGTGGCTTGGTGTTGTTCTCGGCGCTGCTTGTACCAGTCCAACAACGCCGTAAAGTCCCGCCATTCCGTTGGGATCGCAATGGTCTCTTCTTTTCCTTCTTGGTTGGTCTTGGAGGCGGCAAGTGAGATCAATAACCCCCGATCTTCCGATGTGATGTCAGTCAACCGAAGCGAGACCAGTTCACTCCGACGAAAGCCCGTCGCAAAACCCCATTGCAACAACGCCTGTTCCCAAGGTTCCCAAAAGCACTTCCGCAAGCCTTGGTCCAAAACCCCCAGCGTCATCGGCTTTTTGCGTATCGGCTTGTGTTTCAGTTGACGGCGCAAACCTTGTCGGAAGAGTTGAAATGACCCAGAGAACGGAGGCAGCGAAGTTTGCGCAGCTTCATACCCATGACGGATGGCGACGAGGGCTGCGTTCAGCGTGGGTAGCTTTTTCTCTTGCTCGACAAGATGTGTTAGGTACAACATCAACGCCTCTTCGGTCGGTGGTTCGGCCACTTCGTGCTGTTTTCGCCACGCTTGCCATGACTGCCACATCGAGCGATATGCGCGCTTGGTGTTGCCAGACCATGCGTTCTCAAGGATCTCCCGCGCCTTCCCGACCAGACGAACCTTGTCAGGAAGCTGATGTTGTTGGGAGATCAGAAGAGAGTTCACGCAACCATCTCCAAGAGGTCGAGGTTTTCGTTGAGGTGAGTTTCCACACGGGCGCGCCAAAGTCGAACACGCTCATAGACTGACGTAGCGGAAATGCCCATCACGCGAGCGATTTGGCGGTAAGTGAATCCCATCGACAACGCATCGGCGATCTTTTTATCGTCCTCGCACAGATCAAAAACCCTTCGCAGGGATCGAGCCGCGACCTGTTTGTCCATCCGCTCAAAGTCGTCGCTTGACCCCTGATCTTCTAGAGCAGCGTGCGATTCAAGAGTCCGCGCTCTGCTCGTTGCTCGAAAGTGACCGATCACGCCGTCGCGCACGAATTTTTTGAGCCACGCGCCTTTCTTCTCGAAGCGGGCCAACATGCGAGGCCCTCGGCGCAAGAACAACTCCGTCACGCTCTGGGCCGCATCCATCGGATCGATGCCTTCATCCCACTCGCGGCAGAGTTTTGTCGAGTAAGAGAGCGCGCAGCGATGCACGACTTCGCAAAGGTATCAAAATGCCGCACGTGATCCCTCATTTGCGAGGGCTACGACTTCATGGAGCGATAGTTGTGCAAAGACTGCTCGTGTATTGCGTTTCATGGCGTCTCTTCTTTCATTGTGAAGATCCCGACTGGATCGCTGCCTTCGAGGGATACCCAAAACGGCGGCCCCTGCGGTTCGGGATGGGCGGCGGATGGAATCTCTCGGAGCCTCGCACACAACTGCAGCGGTCGCACCTCAATCACCTCGAACAGTCGGTGAAAAGCCTCACCGATCCCGAACGAGGTTTGCACCAACACTGCGCCGACACTCGGCATCATCTCCGATATCCGCTTCATGGTTCACCAGATCAGAAGCGGCTGAAGGATGGGGGGATCAGAGACTTTGTTGAAGTTGTATGAACCCTTGCTTCATCCAGCGTTGTCCGCGCGCTGTTTTCAGGAAAGAGGTTTCGGGGATCTCGCTCAAGCACATCTGCATCAAATCGTCGGGAGGGATGTAGCCCACGATAGCTCGGAAGTTTTCGGGGATCTTGGCCTTCACGATCTCGATGATGTTGGCTGGATCTTCGTTCGCTTCGGCCATCTTTTCGAGCTTTTGGTATTCCTCTTGGGTGACTTCGACTTTCATCTCTTCCTCGGTGATTATATGCGGTAAAAGCCTCCACTGCGCCTTTGCTATCGCCGCCTTCGATTCTTTGCAAGACCATATCGTACATCTTGTCCTGAAGCTCGCTCTCTTTTTTGCCTCTCAGCAGAGGCCCCAGATCATCGGTCGACATGGCTTTCTTTGGGGGTTCGGTCATGATCTCATCCACCTGCACGATGCAGCCGTCCAAGGGTTTGCCGTCGCGGAATAGGCGTACTGAAAAAGCGCCCCCTCCGCGTCGTTGAAGGTACTTGCTCAAGTCTTCGGGGCTTGGTAACGGTTCCGGCCAGTTTCGCACTTTTTCCCAAGCAGCACCTTCAAGTTGGCCATCCCATTTGTTGCGGTACGCCTCCAAGCCATCGGCGTATTTGTAGAGGTGCGCCAACAGTGGAGCGAAGCCCTTGACATGGCCTCTTCGGGCATTCTCCACCATCTCCAGATAGTCAAGAAACCCCTCTCCATCGACGGAAAGCGTTGGACAGGCGCTTGATAAAGCGCACGATCCCGTTTTCTGCAAAAAATGTCCCGCAGCCATTGGAGCATGTCGCGTATAATTTTCTGTTTTTGTCTTCAAGAACGGCAAGAGCTTTGGACTTTCCGCAACAGAAACATTCCATGCGGAACAACACAGGCTTGCGAACGGACATTTTTTTGACCCCAAAGAGCCATACATTCATGCCATACCATCAATGCCATGCCATACCATGAATGAATGTATGTATACAGCCAACGGTGAGGAGGCCGCTTGAGGGGTGGGTTTTGTTCGGAGTTTTTTGAGATGACGAGATTGGTTTCGCCAAACCACGTTGGGAGGGTATGGGTCTAGTTGGGAAACGCGCCTGAAAGCTTTGTTGGGATGTGGAAAGTGAGGGAATTGGGGTGGGGTAGCAGTGGGGTAAAATGGGTGTCGAAAAGTGACCTTTTTTGACGAAAGCTGACCGAGTAGAGAGAGATGTCCAGAAACGAAAAAAGGCCGCAACATCGGGTCTGATGTGCGGCCTTTTGAAGCTCCCCAACGCGGACTCGAACCACGGACCCGGTGATTAACAGTCACCTGCTCTACCGACTGAGCTATTGGGGATCGTCGGGGTTTGTATATAGCGAAGTGATCCGAGGCTGTCAACAACTTTTTGCGCAAGGAAGCGCCACGTAGAGAAAACGTTGCGTTTCCGCTTGCGTTTTCCGAAGGCGAACGCACAATGTAGAACCGCCGCGTAACCCCTCGGACCCTGCGCGGTTCACGGTCTCTTTTCATCGATCGAGGACAAGATGGACGCCTTAGAAGCCCTACGCACGCGCCGCACCACACAAAACTACCAACCGAGTGAGATCCCGCAGGAGATCTTGCTCACGGCTCTGGAAACAGCCCTCTACGCTCCGAACCATCGGCTAACCTACCCGTGGCGGTTTGTGATCGTTGGACGCGAAACACGCCAACAACTGAAAGAACAAGCCAAACAAGCCAAGCTGCAAACACGCTCCACACCCGCAAGCCCAGAAGAACTCGCCAAGCTGGATCAACAACTCTCCGAAAAACTGCTCTATCCCGCTGCGATGGTCGTGTTTTGTTGCGCACAAAGCAAAGATCCTGTCCGTCAGCGCGAAGATTACGCGACGGTGGCTTGCTCGATCCAAAACTTTAGCCTCGCGCTGCATGCGATGGGCTATGGCTCCAAATGGGGGACGGGCGATCTGACGACCGCCGCATCGACGTACCAACTTCTTGGGATCGAACGCGAACAACACGAGATCATCGGCTTTGTGTGGGTGGGACAACCAGAGGGAGCGATCCCTCGGCCCAAACGCCCCGATCTTCACGAAGTCTTACAAACGCTTCCCTGATCGAACGCGCTCCCAGCCTCCAAACCAACAGATGAGTGACGCAGCGGCTGCATCGAAAAGTGGCGTGCATCCCGACCTTTTGGACTCCCAGCCTCCAAACCAACGGAGGAGTGACTTGTGGCCAAAAAAAGCCGCGTTCGCGAACGCCCAAGCGACAGTGCCGTTGTGTTGAAAGAGTTGTGCTCTGTTCGCCGATACGGGGTCAAGGGGGCCGCGACCCCTTGCGGGGCGTGGGGTGGAACCCCACATCACCAGACCAGCGGCGTCACTTCTACCAACGGATGGGTTCGGCTCAAAATGCGAACCTGCACAGCGCAGCCTCCGTATGCGCCCCCGAGATCCGTTCCCTGCTTCTTTGTTGCTTTACTTTCGGAGGTTTCGGACCATGCGCGTGCTTTTGCTGACAGACACCCACAACGAGTTGGCGATCATCAACGAACTCGCTT
Source organism: Myxococcota bacterium (assembly GCA_023150835.1). Lineage (GTDB taxonomy): Bacteria > Myxococcota_C > UBA6777 > UBA6777 > UBA6777 > JAKLKB01. The sequence goes on from JAKLKB010000119.1 coordinate 7,555, forward strand.
TTAGCGAGCGCATTGATGCTTGCATCCACTGCGGAGACTTCGGCTTTTACGACGGTGAAAGCCCTGATCGCCTCACCCAACGCGAGCTCCAACTTCGTATTCGACACTCCGATCTTCCCCGAGATCTACGTAAGAGATCGTATGAGATGGGGCGAGAACAAGCCCTCGAAGTGATCCGCACCCACAAGATGCTCGAAGGCTTTGTTCCGTATCTTTCGGGGCAATCGCGATTTTCGGTGCCTGTTTATGCAGTATGGGGGAACCATGACGATCATCAAGTCATACGAAAACTGATCAACGGCACCTATCAAGTCCCCAATCTCCATCTTTTGCATGAAAACAATGCTCCTTTTTTAGGAAATACCCGGATCGCTCTTTTGGGAGTCGGTGGTAATTTTTATCTTGAAGGAGACAAGCTGTTTGCATCGGAATACACGGGACACGGCGGAACGATTAGAGCTTCTTGGTTACAATACGCCCGATTGATCGAGCAATTCAAGCATCTTCAACAAACGCAATCTCCGCGTGCAACGATCTTTGTGAGCCATGTTTCGCCCGCGAAAAGCGAAGCGCGTTTGATCGAGCGAATTTGTCTTGTGTTGGGGATCGATCTTTCGGTGAGCGGACACATGGATCCCCCGATCTGCCATGCCTACAGCCTGTTTGCGATCTGCGAGCCGCAAGAAGTCGTGGGTCGTTCACAAGCCGCTTTTGAGACGTTGTGTCGACGGTGGGAGCAAGAGCGCGAGACGAGTGGGCTGAGCGCAAAAGAACAGGCATGGATCGAGGATTCGCTCCGTGCGCTCGATATCCCCGATATGGCCGAACCCGAGAGAGGAAAGCGCGCACCTGTAGGTTCGTTCGAAGATCACTACTACAAAACGCAATTTATCAATCTGGCGGACACGCCCGAAGGGTGGGCGATCTTGGAAGTTGAAGCAGAGGCTCTTACGCTGCACACCCGATCGCGCTTTCCGCTGCGCTCGGTATAGCGCCAAGCCACGCAGAAAAGGCAAGATTCGCGCTCTTCTTACCCCTCATACGATATGGGAGAGAAGTGTGATCGAAAGGTAAGCGCGATTCGTTGCAGACGCCCTGAGATCGGGCAGCCACAGGGGGCTGCCCCTACATATTGCGATCACACCATGGGCGGATCTCGTATCACCCCTCTGGTTTCCTCTCACCTTGCGACGCTCGCAAGGCCTCATGGCAAGGCGAGAGGATGTCCGAAGGACAGGGGTGAGCGTCACACGATATCGTGTCGCCTACTCATTCCTTGCCCGCTTTGCTTTGCAGAAGCAGTAAGCGTCACACGATACCGTGTCGCCTACCCCACCCAAACGCTTTTGACGTTCACAAAGGCCAAGATGCCTTCGCGACCGAGTTCGCGGCCAAAGCCCGAAGCTTTCGTTCCTCCGAAAGGTAGGCGAGGATCGGACTTGACCATCCCATTGAAAAACACATTTCCAGCGTTTAAGCGACCGACCAGTCGACGTATTCGCGAGGTGTCTTGTGTCCACAGACTCGCTCCTAGCCCGTAGGGTGTCGCGTTGGCGAGATATAGCATTTCTTCTTCATTTTCGAACGAATAAAGAGTGATCACAGGTCCAAAAAGTTCTTCTTGTGAAGCGGGGTGGTGTGGGTCCACTCCGCGCAAGATCATGGGCGGGAAAAAGAACCCATGAGGCTTGGGGATGTCTCCTTCAAACAGCACCGATGCTCCGGCCTCTTTGAGCGCTTGTACTTGCGTCGCCAAGGAATCGCGTAGATCAGCCCGAGCCAACGGCCCGATCTGGGTTGTCGGCTCACAAGCATTTCCCACACGCAGCGCAGCCATGCCTTCGCGCAAAGCATCGATCCATTGGGCCTCGATAGAGCGGTGGATCAAGAAGCGCTTGGCCGCGATGCAGCTTTGGCCGTTGTTGAGGCAGCGCGACCGCACGCCGTGTTGTGCGGCCCGCGCAAGATCAGCATCTGGGAACACCACAAACGGGTCACTGCCGCCGAGTTCCATCACCATCGGTTTGAGAGCTTCTCCGCCCACGCGGGCCACAGCTTTTCCTGCGCGAGTGCTGCCTGTCAACGTCACAGCCGCGACACGAGGATCGGCGATCACTTCGGCGGCTTGCGCGTTGCTCAGGCGCAATTGTTGGAATACTCCCTCGGGAAACCCTGCGTCTTGTAGGAGAGAAACGATCTGCTCCGCAAGATAGGGCGTGTTGGGAGCGTGCTTGAGCAGCCCGACGTTTCCCGCCATCAAGGTGGGAGCCGCAAACCGAAAGACCTGCCAAAATGGGAAGTTCCACGGCATAATCGCCAACACCACACCGAGCGGCTCGTACAACACAAACGCCTCGGAACCATCGGAAAGATGGGGGACTTCGCGCAGCATCTCTTCGGCTTCTTCTGCATAATAACGACAAACCCACGCGCATTTCTTGGCTTCGGCGACGCCCTCCGCAAGCGGCTTTCCCATCTCCAACGCCATCTCATAAGCATACGTCTCTGCGCGCTCTTCGAGCAACGCCGCACACCGAAGCATCGGCGCTGCACGTTGCGCAAAGGAAGCTGCGCGCCACGCAGAAAAAGCCGCATCTCCCCGCGCCAAGGCTTGTTCGATCTCTGTTTGGCTTGCCAAGGCGTAAGAACGTAAAAGTTCTCCTGTGTTCGGGTTTCGACGTTCGTATCGCACCATCTGCTCCTGCTCTGTTTTGACCGCTGCTTACAACGCCTCTCACGCACAGGACGCTCGCAGCCGGTTGATGTTTTGGGCCGCTTGATGAAAGAATCAAGCCGTGTAAAGCGCAAGACGCCAACCCCGATCTTCGGTTGAACCCCACAGCATGGAGCCGATCACAAGTGACCCAACCAACGCACACACAGCCCACCCCGACAGACCCCCAAACGGCCCTGCGTGATATCCTCGCCTCGATCCGCCGTGTCGTCCTCACCCAAGGCGAAGGCGTCGAGCTGACCGTCCTTGGCATCCTCAGCGGAGGACACGTCTTGCTCGAAGATGTCCCCGGGGTCGGCAAAACCACACTGGCCAAAACCCTCGCCAAGTCCCTCCATCTCGACTTTGCCCGCGTTCAATTTACCCCCGATCTCCTTCCTTCCGATATCCTCGGCTCCACGATCCTCAATCCCAAAGACAGCACCTTTCATTTCCACCAAGGCCCTGTCTTCCATCACCTCCTGCTTGCCGACGAGATCAACCGCGCCTCGCCGCGTACACAATCCGCTCTTCTTGAGGCCATGAACGAACGACAAGTGACGATCGACGGCACAACGCACCCCCTCCCCTCGCCGTTTTTCGTGATCGCCACCCAAAACCCCGTCGATCACCAAGGCACTTATCCCCTTCCCGAAGCGCAACTTGACCGATTCATCGTGCGGATCAGCCTCGGCTACCCAAGCAAAGAAGACGAGATCAAGATGCTCTTTGATCGCCAAACCACCGATCCGCTCGATCATATCCAGCCTGTGATGGGCCTCGACACCTTGCGCGCTCTCCAACAACAAGTCCGAGATATCCGAGTGGAACGCGATGTGGCTCTTTACCTTCATGCCATCGTCGAGGCCACACGGCAACATACAGAACTGGCCCTCGGAGCCAGTCCACGCGCCACCCTCTCCTTTTTTCGCGCCATCCAAGCCCGCGCTTTCTTACAAGATCGCTCCTACGCCAGTCCCGATGATATCCAAGCGCTCACGATCCCCGTACTCGCTCACCGCATCCGCCTCTCCAACCAAGCCCGCTATGGCGGCAAAACCACCGCACACGTCCTGCAATCGATCCTCGCAACACAAAAGGTTCCCACATGAATCTTTCAAAACTCAACTACATCCTTATTCCTAAAAAACCCGAAGAGCTTGAGCGGATTCGGCGTGCTTGGTATGCGAGATATGCTTATGCGTTGGTCTACTTCTTTTTTATGTTTTCGACCGAAGGCCAATGGCTGTTGATCGGATGGGTGATGTTGTCCGCGTTGAGTATCAACGTCGAGTTCACCCAATACTACGTGATGTGGAGTGTTGTCACGGGGCTGCTTTTTGCGTCGTTGCTGTTGCGTCGGGGGCTGATCTTGCATGGGGTACAGCTTCGCTTTACAGGGCCGCAGCGTGCGACTGTCGGCGAAGAAGTCCATCTGCTCGTCGAGATCCACAACCACAGCGAACAGCCTCATCAAGCCCTACGGATCGAACGCCCGTTTCTGCCGTGGGATGGGCGTTATCTCAATCCACGTCCGTTTGTGGAACATCTCGCACCCGACCAAAGTCAGATCTGCCCGATCAAAGCGCGTTTTGTTGCACGAGGCGAACACATCCTCGGAACAGCGAGCGTTCGCGCTCTCACGCCGCTGGGGTTTGGTCTGGGTCCGCCCGTCTACAGCGAGCCGTTGCGTTTTTTGGTGATCCCGCGTATCGCGCACGTCACCAACGTCCATGTCGATACGGTGATGCGCTACCAACCCGGCGGGGTCGCGCTGGCCTCGATTACAGGAGAGTCGCGGGAGATTATCGGAGTTCGACCGTATCGCCCCGGGGATCTCGTCCGAGATCTTCATGCAAAAACATGGGCGCGCATCGGGATTCCTGTCGTACGAGAGTACCAGCAAGAGTATTTTACACGCATCGGGATCGTGATCGATACCGACGGTGGGGAAGCCGATGATCCGATCTTTGAGGCGATGCTCTCGCTGGCTGCGGGGATTACGGCCCAACTTAGCCGAGGAGAAGTGCTTTTGGATATCCTCGTGATCGGCGACGACATCCACCAACTCACTCTCGGGCGAAGTCTAGGCTTTCTCGAACAAGCCCTCGATCTGCTTGCGTGTGTCGTCCCCAAACAAGGCTTCCAAGCCCAAACTCTCCAAGCCCAACTGATGGGGCACCTCGATCGCCTGTCTTGTATGCTGTTTCTCTCGCTACGATGGGATCCATCGCGTCAACACTTTACCGACTGGATCGAGCAACAAGGCACACGCTGTCGCAAGATCCTCGTGGCGGGAGAGACGCCTCTCCTTGATGCGCAAGCCGCCGGCGCAACGCTTGTTCAAGCCAAGGATATCCAGCAAAATCGGGAGATCGCTGTATGAGAACGAGTCTCTGGCCGCTTCGTGCGTCCATTGCCATCGCGATCCTGCTGTATGCGTTGACCTTTCGGCAATGGACGGCGACTTACGCCCTGCTGGCCTTGCTTGGACTCACGCTGCTGCCTTTTCGCCTTGAGATCGACCGTATCGGTGAGATCATCCTTGGTCTTGTCGGACTGGTTGCGGCATATATCCTGACTGTAAGCATCGGCCCTGCCCCCAAGCATCCGATCTCCGAAGGTTTTGCGTTGGTTCGTGCGTTTGCTTGTTTTTGGTCGCTTGCGTATGCCTGTTTGCGGGTACGCTTTCATGACCCCTTTGGCGGTCATGCAAGCACCTTGTTTCTTCCGCTGTTTGTGGTGACGGCCTGCGGTGGCGATCACATTGGATATCTCTATCATGCCCTTGTGACGGTCTTTAGCCTTGTGTCCCTTCTGGCCTTGGCTGCACTTGATCCCTCTCGTCCTGCTCTCCCCAAGACCACTTCGCGGCGCAAGCTGCTCCTTGTGGTCGCTTTTTTGACAGCAACGCTGGTCGCTACGGGCTTGACGCTCGCCATCCCCCCTGTACACCAGTGGATCACCCAGCGCGTAAGCGATTCTTTCCTCAACCGCGCACAAACCGGCTTTAGTATGTACTTTCGTGTTGGCTCTCTCTCGAATATGCTACAGTCTGAGCGCGCTGTCTTACGCGTACATGGGCGTTTCTCAGACACACTTCGATTGCGTGGCATCGTCTACAACCGCTACTTTAACAAGCATTGGAGTACGTCGCGCACCCGTTCTCCCAAAGTCTATCGCCTGCCGACTCGGCCCCTCGCGTCTTCTCTCACCGTCGAGCGGATCGCAGGCGAACGCTATCGCTACTTTGCCCCGCTCGATATCGACCATCTCTCTACACCGAGCGGCCATGTCGATATGGACGAGATGGGCCTCTTGCGCCCGCTCCAAAAAGAAATGCCCGAACGCCTAAGCTTTCAACTCACCAAGCAACGCAGCCCTGCCCTTGCACCGCCTGTCAAAGCCGATCTGCGCCTCTTCGGGGGTATAGAAAAGCGCCTACAGCCGCTGGCCTTGGCATGGACGAAAGCACAGTCCAGCTCTCTCGCCAAGATCCAAGCCCTTGTCCACAAGCTTCAATCCGAATACCGCTATTCTTTGTCCTTCGAGCGTCCACCGCACCTCGAACCGATCATCGACTTCCTCGAATACAACAAACAAGGACATTGCGAATACTTTGCATCGGCCTTGGCGCTACTCGCCCGAAGCATCGGCCTCCCTGCCCGTGTCATTGGTGGTTATCTTGTGTACGAATACAACGCCTTGGGCGGTTATTATATCGTACGCGAAAAAAACGCCCATGCTTGGGCTGAGATCTGGCTCCCGAACAAGGGCTGGCAAACCTTTGATGCGACTCCTGCTTCGGGGCTACGCTCCCACAACCGCGATCGCTCGACGTTATTTGGCGGCACCATCGACCTCCTGCGTGTTTGGCTCGACAAGGCCCAAGAATGGCTGCTCAGCCTCACCCTCACCCAAGTCCTCACGCTGATCTTTTCCTTCATCGCCCTCTGGATCGCGATCCGCGTACTGCGTCGATTTCGCCAAAAAGCCCGATCACCAGGCGAATCAGGCCCACATTACCGCGATCCGCTCGCCACCTACCAAGATCTCCTCCGCACACTCCATCCCACCCTACCCAAACAAGAACACGAAACCATCGAACATTACGCACGCCGTCTGCGCCGCGATGAATATCCCCCCCATGTCCATCAGGCCGCACAACTGCTTCTTGATTACGCAGCATTGCGCTACGGCACCCTTGGCAGCGAAGAAGAACTTCAACAGCGCATCCAACAATGGCTCCAAGAACAACACATCTCTGCGCATGCTCCGCCCTAAACTGCAATCCCCCAAAAAGCCCACTCACATACGCCAAAGGAAGCCCAAAGATGTCTCAGAAACCACACAACCATCCCCCCCGTCCTACAGGGCCTTTCGTCGAACAATCTCCCCAAAGCCACGACGATCCCCATCACGCCCCCCTCGAACAAACCGTCGAGCTGCAAATCGATGCAAATCACCCACTCCACGCACGCCGAAAAGCCCACCAGTCGCCCGCCGCACCAACAGACCAAGAAACCACCGTGTTACTCTCCCGCCCCAACCTCTCCTCTCCTTCGAGTGAAGCCCTTCCTGCGGCCTCTTCAAGCGTCTCCCCTCTTCCCAAAGCCACCCCCGACGATACCAAGCCCCATCCCCTGCCCCACCGCGTCCAACCCCCTCGCCACGCTTCGCCTTCCTCTGACGCCCTCCCTGCCGCTGCTTCGATATCTTCTGCGCCCACACCCATCCCTCCGTCCGCCACTTCCGCTGCACCTTCGTCCCCGCTCGCCTCTCCATCTTCGTCAAAAAAGCAAAGCCTCTCGTCTTTTTTTACCAGAAAAGATGGACCGATGGAGATGTATTTATTGCTTGGCGGTGTCGGTCTTCTTTTTTTTCTGGTGTTTGTGTGGGCATTTTTTATTTTGGTTTCGATGCGTTCCTCTTCCCCCCAAAAACCGACCGATCCGCGACCCACCCCCGCGCAGCAAACACAGCCCGCCAAGATCTCACCTGCCAAAACCTCGCCCTCTAAGTGACTTCTTCTCCAAAGACTCGGTGCATACGCACGGAACGAATCACCCCCGACAAAAAGAGCGATGGAGACGACAAGATGATCGATATGCTTCCTTACTTGCCTTGGCTGTTCTCGTTACTTTCGTTTGGTTTTGCAATAGGCATCGGATGGTTTCAAGGCCGTAAGTATCGGCGCATGGAGCGTCAGCATCAAGAAGTCTTGCTCGCGCAGAAGCAACAGCATGAGGCACAACTTGACGCATTCCGACGACAGCATACCGAAACACTGCTTGCGCAACAAGACGAACACCAAGCCATCTTGCGACGCCGAGAACGCGAGGCGGAAAAGCAGCGCGAACGAGCCGTGATTCCGCTACTTTTGGCCTTGCTCCCCGCACTTGATGCACTCGAACAAGCCCAACGAAGCACACACCAGCCCGACACATCACTGCACGATCTCGCCCAAGGAATCGAGATCTTGCAGCACACCTTCCTCCAAGCCCTCGCCCAGCAAGAGATCCACCCGATCCAGCCAACGAGCGGAGCCCTCTTCGATCCCGAAGAACATGAATCCATCGGGCTGATCGACGCTCCCAACCTACCGCTCAACAGCGTCGCACAGACCTTGCGCACAGGGTGGCGGCTGCGCGATACGCTGCTGCGACCTGCGACCGTTCAAACCACCCCGCCCGCTGCTTCTTTCGTCCCTGCCGAACCTTCCTCAACAGCACAAGGAGATACACCAAACTAAGAACGCGAAAGCAAAGCGTTCGCGGGTGCAAGGTTCAAGACGAGGCCCAGCTTGAGTTGCGCCTCCCAAAGTCCGATCCCATCCCGATAACGGCGAAACAGATCAATCGACTTTCCAAACAAACCGCGTGCGTCTTCAAAGGCTTCACGCTGCCAGAAAAGCTCACCAACCGCCATCAGATAACGGCCCAAGCGTATGCCATCGCCCGCCGCACGAAAGGCATCCCGCGCCTCGACAAGCTGCACTTCTGCTTCTTCGGATTCTCCCGACGCCCCAAGCAAGCGCGCCGTCGCCATCCGAATCTCCCCCACCAAGACGGGACTCATCGGTTTCGGCACCACCGCGATCGCTTGTTCGATCGCATTGCGCGAAAGATCATGCCGTTCCAGCCGACAATACACCTCAGCCAACAACAAGCTCGACCACCACCGGACCGCCCATGAATCAGACTCTTTAAACGGCGACAATAGCTGAAACACCATGCGCAAGCGGCCCTGCCCAAGATGCCAACGCGCCATCTCCAACGCCGCCAATGCCGCTGCCCAAGGAGTGTCCAGCGTGGAAAGCTGTTGGAGGCTTGTATTGAGCGCCGCGATGCCCTCTTCTTTGTTTGCTCCGATCGAACGAATCAACGCCATCTGTCGGCACGGAGCAGAAAGCCCCATCGCATCGACGCTTGGGACAGGCTGCTCGGCTTCACGATGCGCCAACAAGTACGCACACAAGCGCGAACGCTCCGACACTCCCTCTTCCGCACGTACAGCCAACACCGCCGCCCACGCAGGAGAGCCAAGCTCCAAAAGCCCCCGAACGATCGCATCCTCTTCTATCTCCCAAGAAGATCTCTGACTTTGATCCGCAAGGGATAACCACAGCCGTGTGGCTGCCGGACAGGCTGTCCCTTCGCTGAAACGCGATGCTGCACGATGCCAACGCTGGCTTCGCAAGGCGAAACTTGGCGCAGCCAAACGCAGGCGGTCTTGGACAAAAGCACCCTCTTGATCCAAGACCCCACAACGACGGAGTTCTGCGCGCCTTCGGATATGATTCGCCCGAGACAGCCGTCCCATCGCCGCCACGTCCAGACGATCACCAAACACCAAGGCTTGCCCGAGATAATCTGCGGTCTGCCGCGACAAGCGTTGCCCCCACCTTTCGGCCACATCACGCGAAAGCGCCCGATAATCCGAGATATGTTGGCTTTGTACAACAGGAGGTTCCACACGCAATCGCTGCATCCCTGCGTGAACAGTCTGCCCTTGTTTGGACAAAAACACGAAATGGATCGGTAGCTTGAGATAACCAAGGCACGCCATCCGCAAGAATTCGCCCCACAACGGGGCATCCAGATCAGCCCCCTCGATCCAAGCCACCGTTGGAGACGCTTGCAAGACCTCTCCAAAACGCAGAAACCACCGAGACAAGCATACGGATGCGCCCAACCAAAGAGAGGGGATATCGATCTCTTCCGATTGGATTGGTGGAGGCGTCACGCCGTGACAAGCGCAAAGATGCACCAACGGAGCCAACGGAAACCACGGCTGCGGCGGTCGCAACACCACCAATGGAAGAGACTGCGCAGCCATCCATCCCAGCCAACGGACTTCGGCATCTTCCACAGAAGAAGACAGCGCGCTCACGCGAGCGATCCCCTCGGAAAAAGGAGAGCGCAACGTGTGTAAGATATCCTCTTGCCTCATCCCATCTCGCTCCATCCGTCGCGATCGTTAGGGGCGCCCGTCGATGCGGCTGCGAAGCTCGCTGCGAACGAGGTTTCGCACACCATCCGAGGCGAGGAAGTCATGGGGAAAGCCCAAGCTGATCGCGCTGACTTCGTCGAGGCGTTGGAGATGCTCGGACTGCAACACCACCGAGGCCGAACCAAGGGAGTCTTCGATCTGATCGACTTTGCGCGCCCCGACGATCGGGATGTAGCGATATCCCTGTGCTTGCACCCACGCATTCGCCACTTGCGCTGACGAGACGCCCAGTTCATCGGCCACAGCATCGACCACCCGTGCAATCGCCATATTTCGCTCAGAGGTGCGGCCTCTTGAGGCGTTGCCCGCTGCGCGCAATGAATCGCTCGGCGATTCTGTGCGCGTGTATTTGCCCGTCAACACACCCCCACCAAGCGGAGCCCACGCCACCACCGACATCCCAAAGTGCGCAGCCATCGGCAACAACTCGCGCTCAGGTGTGCGTTCCAACAAGCTGTATTCGATCTGTAATCCCACAAACGATGTCCACCCACGCAGATCTGCCAACGTGTTGGACGCCGAAACCACCCAAGCAGGTGTATCGCTGACGCCGATGTAAAGGACTTTTCCAGCACGGATCAGATCATCCAACCCTCGCATCGTCTCTTCGTAAGGCGTGTAGTCATCCCACGCATGCACCCACAACAAGTCGATATAATCGGTCTGAAGGCGCTTGAGGCTGTGCTCGACCGACAACACCATATTTTTTCGGTGGTTTCCTGCGGTGTTTGGATCTTCGTGGTTCATCGCCAAGGTGTACTTGGTCGCCACCACCATCCGATCGCGCTTTGCGCGCAACCACTTGCCCACGATCTCTTCGGTCTCTCCGCCATGATACTTGTTGGCCGTATCCAAAAAGTTCCCGCCCCGCGCTGCATACGCATCCAAGACTTGATGACTCGTTGATTCATCGGCTCCAAAGCCCCACTGCTGGCCGAAACTCATCGTCCCCAAGCAGATCTCCGAGACACGCAGGCCCGTCTTTCCCAACAAACGATAACGCAGCATTCTCCGCTCCTTTGGTGCTACATGCAGCAACATCGCTGCTTTGCGCGATCTGATGTACCGCTGTTGTCGCCTTGTGTCGAGGCCCCTCCTTGCGTCGCTTCCGAGATCGCTGTATCTATGCTCGCCACAAGCACTCGGCTGGCTCGTCCTTCGGGTGACTTGTTGAACCAACCCGATGTCTAGGGATATCTATGCAAGAATTACTCGCCCCGTTTCGCGGCCTTGATCGCAAAAGCACCACCGTTTTGTTGGCAGCCCCCGTCTTGATGGTGCTTTCGATGTACCAAGGAAATCACGCCTTTTTTCTCAAGCACTACGCCCACCTCGTCACCGACCCAGCTTATCGGCCTTGGGCCGCTTATGCTTACCAATTTGCCGCCTCCAACGTGCTGTTTGTTCTTGTTCCGATCCTCTTGATCAAGTTTGTGATCCGCGCTCCGCTTGGCGATTTTGGTTTCGGCCTTGGAGACTGGCGTTTTGGCCTAAAAGCCCTCGCCATCGTCACACCGATCGCCATCCCCTTGCTTTATCTTGGCTCCAACGATCCCGAACTCCTGCGCACCTACCCGCTCGTCAAGATGGCCGCCAAAAACACCCAAACCTTTCTCCAATGGGCGCTCACTTATATGACCTTTTATATCGCTTGGGAGGCGATGTTTCGGGGCTTTTTGCAGTTTGGCTTGCGCGATCGGCTTGGCGACTTTGGTTCGATCATGTTCCAAACGATGGCCTCCGTCTTGATGCACTACGACAAGCCGTTTGCCGAAACTTTTTCGGCGATCTTTGCAGGCATGGCTTGGGGTGCGATCGCCCTACGAACACGGTCTTTTTGGTATGTGATGATCTTCCATTGGATCTTTGGCCTGTGCAACGATCTCTTTTCGATCTTACGGGCCTCTCCGTGAGATCGCATCGCAACGTCATCGATTGTCTCTCGAACAAAGGAAAAAATAGATGAAAACAATGGTCACAGGTGCGCATGGATTTATGGGTAGTAATCTGACGCGGGTTTTACGAGAAGAAGGATACGATGTTCGGGCTTGTGTACGTCCCGGCGGCAACTTTTCGACGCTCGAAGGGATCGATGCCGAACGATTTGAAGCGGATCTAACCGATCCATCGGCACTTGCATCAGCGTGCAAAGGGATCGATGTGATCTTCCACCTTGCGAGTTGTACGCACGAATGGAACTGGTGGCCCGTGTACAAGCGGATCAATGTCGATGGAACCCGCGATCTGCTCGAAGGTGCCGTCGCCGCAGGCGTCAAGCGCATCGTCTATATGAGCTCTCTTGCGATCCACCACTTTCACGGGATCACCGACGGACACGAAGAGACCCCACAAGACGGATTCTTATTTGAAGGTTATGCGCGTTCAAAGATCGAAGCAGAACAGATCTTAAAAAGCTACCATGACGCAGGAAAGATCGAGGTCGTGATTATTCGCCCCGGCACCTTTCCATACGGACCCAACGATCAAACACACATCCGCGTCTTTGACACGATGTACCAAGGCGGATGGGCCTACGTCAACGGTGGCCGCGCTCTGGTCTCGACCGTGTACATCGACAACCTCGCACACGCGCTGATCCTTGCGGCTCAAAAGCCAGAAGCCGCAGGAAATGCCTACATCATCGCAGACGATTACCGCTTGACGTGGCGTGCATTTTCCGAAGCCTTTATCAAGGCTCTCGGTGGAAAACCAGTGCGCCTCAGCGCGCCGCTTTGGTTGGTCTATCCGCTCGGATGGATGCTCGAAACCATCTACCGAACGCTGCGGATCAAAAAACCACCCTTCGTCACACGTTATACAGTATCACTTGCGGGCAAAGACTTTTACTTTCTTCCTGCACGTGCAGAGAAAGAACTCGGATACAAACCCAAGATATCGTGGGAAGAAGGCGTCCAACGCACCGCTCGGTGGTATCTTGAAAAACACGCCCAAAAGAAAAATTGACGGTTCGACGGGCCTCACAACATGGACGGTTCGACGGGCCTCATCAAGAGCGCCAACACTCCCTTCCACATCCCTCGATTTGGAGAGACCGATGTCTCGGCTTGATACGATCTTTTTTTGGATCTGCACCATCTCGACGCTGTATCTGTTTGCCAGTATGCTGGCGGTTTTCCGACTGACGCGCAGACGCAATACAGCAACACTTCCTGAGTCGGTGCCCGGGGTTTCGATTATGAAACCTCTCAAAGGCATCGACGATGATCTTGCCGAGAATATCCGATCTTTTTGCGTTCAAGATTATCCCCGTTATGAACTCGTCTTTGCCGCAGCCGATCCCAACGATCCAGCCCGAGAAGTCGTCGAGCAGATCCAGCTCGAACATCCCGATCTGCCGCTGCGTTTCTTTGCCCAAGAACCCACCCCCAGCCTCAACCCCAAAGTCGCCAACCTCGAAACGATCGCCAACCATGTGCGCTATGATCTGGTGTTGATTAGCGATTCCAATGTGCGCGTTCCCCCCGATTATCTCTCCGATCTGGTCCGCTCGTACCATCAAGAGGGCGTCGGGATCGCCACCAACATGGTCTGCGGGGATGGCGAAGAAACATGGTCTGCCGCCCTCGAAAATATGTTCCTCAACGGGATCATCCTCGGCGGCTTTGCGGTGGCGGCTGCTTTTGCAGGACACACCTATGTTCTGGGAAAGTCGGCGTTGTTTCGGATGAAGCACTTTCTCCAGTTGGGGGGGTTTTCCCCGCTTCACAAAGTCATCGTAGAAGACGAGATATCGTCGAACTGGTTTCGGAAAGCAGGCTTTCGCATCGTGTATGGAACACGCCCGATCTACACGCACAATCGCCAATGGACCTTTGCGCAATTTCTGGAACGCCACATCCGCTGGGCGCGAGTGCGTTTGCGAACAGCAACGGCGGCTTATTTTATCGAACCGTTGGCGGCCCCGCTTGGACCCGCGATCGTGTGGGTGGTGTTGTCGGGTGGGTCGAGGGCTTCGCTGGTGGGTTGTGCGGTGGCTTGGCTGTTGGTTTGGCTGCGCGATCAAGCCCATGCGTATTGGATGGAACGCCCGTTTTTTCGGTGGTCTGTGTTCTTCCTTTTGCCGGTGTTTGCGGTGTTCCACTTCTTTTTGCTGGTGTTGTCGCCGTGGAGCAACCGCATCTCATGGCGCGGAAAAACCTACAAGATCGGACGGCACACAGAGATCCTTGACTGATCGAAGTGACGCAGTCGGGCTTGTTTTTGTGGGGCGTTGCCCCATAGGCGTTAGGTTAAGCGGAGGAAAGCCCCCCACCCCGCCCTCCCCCGTGAACAGGGGAGGGAGCGAAAGTCGGAAGCAGCGGGGATGTTGTTTTTTCGTGACGCACGCTGTATGCACGAGACGCAGACGCTACCCGTTCCAACTTCCCCCCGCGATCATCCTCGACCCTCCGGTGTTTCCACCTTAACAAGGCGCGTATGGGGCGTTGCCCCATACCCCACTGCCAAGGGCGCGGCTCCCTTGACCCCGTATTTGGCGGAGTGAACTTCCGTTTTTCAAACAAACAGCACTGCCGCATGATAGGGCGCGGACACGGTTTTTTGTGTATCACACGCAAACAACGCTCTTTTTTCAAGGGTATTGGGAAGTTTCAGCGTTTTAAGGATTGCTTGTGGCGGAAGCTGTAGGGTGTTGGGAAGCTTCAGCGTTTTAGGGATTGCTTGTGAGAGAAGGTTGCGGCGGAGGTTGTAGGGCTTTGGTGTTCGGGGGCATAGGGATCGGTGGCGGCGGGGAGCGCGGAGTGAGGTTGTGGCGGAGGCTGTAGGGCTTTGGTGTTGGGAGCCTTAACCCATTTGGCTTGACACATCCAGTCGACGGTGCGTTGTGCGCCTTCGTCGAAGGGGACTTGTGGGACGTAGCCCAAGATCCGACGGGCTTTTTCGCTTGAAAAAGTCCAATTGGGCTGAGAAAAGTCGACGGCACGCCAAAAGTTAAACTCGAAGGGCTTGCGCAGGATCAGGCTCAAAAGATGCGTAAAGGTGGCTGCGACAAACAAGACAGGGATCGGAAAACGCAGCGGTTTGGCGCGTATGCCGAGTGCTTTTGTGACGGCTTGGCCGATCTCCGACCATGTGAGTCCCGAACAGCCCAAGACAAAGATCTCACCGATGGCTTGGGGGTGTTCGGCAGCAAGCAACATCCCACGAACGAGATCATCCACATGGCAGAGATCCATCCGCGCTTCGGGACGCCACCAACCAAAGGTGGCGTAGCGGCCTGCGTAAATACAAAGATTCAACAGGTCGATCCATTCGGTGGTTCGGGGTCCATAGATCGCGGTTGGACGGATCACCGTGACGGGGATATCCGAGAATTCTTGTAGCGCGATCAACTCTGCTTCGCGTTTGCTGCGCGCATACGGCGTGATCGGGACGTGTTTCTCCTCGTCGGCCAAAACTCCCGTCGGAGAAGGCCCTGAGACCGTTGCGCTCGAAACCAACACAAAACGTCGGAGAGAAGGGGCATGTCGACACAGTTCTAACAATCGGCGTGTCCCGCCTGCGTTGACGTGAAAAAAATGTTTGGGCGTCAAGCCGATGCGCGCCCCTGCAAGATGGAAGATCCATTCGCTTTGGGCGATCGCTTGCCGCAAGGCTTCGTTGGGTTGGGTGATATCGCAGTGCAACATCTTGACCTGCGGCCCTTCGAGCCACTCTGCGGATGTTTTTGGGAACAACACGCACGTCACTTCATCCCCGCGCTCCACCAACGCTTGCACCAACGCGCTCCCAATAAATCCGTTGGCTCCCGTCACCAAGATCTGCATTCATCCATCTCCTTCACAGTTTTTTATCAGCCTTCACTAATTCGAACGCAAGAGGTTTTTCGATTTGGGGGCCTTGACCCATTTGGCTTGACACATCCAATCGACGGTGCGCTGAGCGCCTTCTTCAAAAGGGACTTGCGGGGTGTAGCCCAAGATCCGCCGCGCCTTTTCGCTCGAAAAAGTCCAATTAGGCTGAGAAAAGTCGACCGCACGCCAGAGATTGAACTCGAAGGGTTTGCGCAGGATCAGGCTGAGAAGATGGGTCAACGCAGCAGCGAGAAACAACAATGGGATCGGAAGGCGCAACGGTTTGGCCCGAACACCGAGAGCTTGGGCGACCGTTTTCCCCATCTCGGACCAAGAGCGATCGACACCACCCAAAAGAAAGATCTCGCCGATAGATTGGGGATGTTCAGCAGCAAGCAACATTCCCCGAACAAGATCGTCGACGTGGCACATATCCATCCGCGCCTCAGGCCGCAGCCAACCAAAGATCGCATAACGCCCCCACTGAGCGCAAAGATTCAACATATCCACCCACTCGGTCGTACGGGGTCCATAGATCGCTGTTGGGCGAACGACCGTCACGGGGACATCGGAAAAAGCTCCAAGCGCGATGCGTTCGGCCTCTCGCTTGCTTTGGGCATAGGGAGTGATCGGATGATCCGTCGTTTCGTCGGCGGCTTGGCCTGTGGGAGACGGGCCACACACCGTCGCACTCGATACCAACACAAAACGCCGAAGAGAAGGAGCCGAGGCTCGGCAGATCTCCAACAAGCGGCGCGTCCCTTCGGCATTGACGGAAAAAAAATGTTTGGGCGTCAGACCGATACGCGCTCCCGCAAGATGGAAGATCCATTCACTTTTGGCGACGGCTTGCCGCAAGGCTTCGTTGGGCTGGGTGATATCGGCGTGCAGCATCGTCACGCTCGGGCCTTCGAGCCACGTTGCCGAAGTTCCCGGAAACAACACACACGCCACCTCATCCCCACGCTCCACCAACGCTTGCACCAACGCACTCCCAATAAAGCCGTTGGCCCCCGTCACCAAGACCCGCATCCACACGCCTCCATCGCGATTTGAGCAGGTCTTTCATCGGAAGACTTCCTCCCCGTCACCAAGACCCACATCCACACGCCTCCACCGCGATGGCCTTCCACCCAAAAAAAGGGAAAAAGCCGCACCGCTTTTTTGATCCATCCCGACACATCGAAACAACCGAACCGAACGAACAGACAGGGCGAAACGCGCCCACGCACTTTTCGCGCACCTCTTGACGGCCCCTCGGGATCTAAGCCATAAGCGCAGCATCGAAACGCTTCGGCCTGTTATTTCGCAAGCACCTTGCGCAAGATACGCCGCCCTGTCAAGCGCAAACCACCCAGACAACACCATCAGCCTTTTCTTGAGAAAACAGCAAAGATAGAACCGCCATGCAACAACCGATCAAACGCGACGATCTCTTACCCACCAAGGGAACGACCACGCCCCTCCAAGAAATCCCCTCCAAGCGCACGCGGTTGCGCAGTTATAGCGGATTTCACCACGCAGAGGCGGAGATCCTTACACCATCGAGCGTCGAAGCCTTGGCCGCGATCTTTGCACAGGCACAACACCAAGGCCGTCGGATGAGTTTGCGCGCATCGGGCTTTTCACTCGATACCCAAGCACTCCACGACGATCTGAGCGTCTCGCTTTCAGCCTTGCGCCAGATCAAGCATATCGACACCCAAGAAGGAACCTTGGTCGTCGAACCCGGTGCGTTGTGGGGTGATGTGGCGAGAGCCCTTTTGCCGACGGGATGGATGACTCCGATCATGCCCTCTAGCCCGATGATATCGGTGGGAGGAACGCTTTCAAGCAATGGTGTATCGCGGATGTCCCCGATTCATGGGCGAGAAGGCGAGCATGTCCTACAGTTTCGCTTGTTGACACCACGCGGGGAGATGCTGGCTTGTAGCCGTCAACAGAATGCCGATCTGTTTTACGCAGCCATCGGAGGATTCGGTTATTTTGGGGCGATCACGGAGATCACTTATAAGCTCCAGCGCCTCGATCAACGCCGAAATGTTGAAACGCTGATCGATAAGTTCGATCAATACGACGATATCTTTGATCGGCTGCGCGACTGGACCCGATCTCCCGATGGATGGGACTCTGTTTCGGCTCCGTTGTTGTGTGGGCCCCACTATCAACGAGGGATGATCTTTCGCTCTCGTTACACCGACAAGCCGACAGGACCGTTGTATTTTCCGCACCGACAACACCATCCGCTGCGTGTTTTGACCGAGATGTTGATGCGCCATTCGTGGTTTAGCCAACGCATCTGGCGGATGATCTACCGCTTCTTTGCCCCACGCAACCAAACCTTTGTCGATCCCTTGCTTGGCTACAGCTTTTTCTTTGACGCTCAACGCAAGATGCGCCGATTCACCGAGTTTTTTGGCATCCCAAGCCCACTGATCCAACAAGGATTCGTCTTTGAAGGCGAAGGTGGGCGCGCATTTCTCAAAGAAGAAGCAGCCCCCCTACTTCAAGCGCATCAGATCTGGCCGTTGTTAACCGATGCTTTGTACTTGCCTGCGGATGCGTTTTTGTTTTCGCCCAACTATCAACGTGCAGGATTTGCCGTGACAATGGCCTTTGTCGACTTGCGTGGAGATCGATTTGAGCGAACCCGCGCAGTCCTCGAACAATTGAGCGAACGCTGCCTTGCACGCGGAGGTCGCCTTTGGTTGACCAAAAATGCCTTTGCTTCGCCCGCTTGTTTGCGTGCGATGTTCGAGGCGACACGCTCGCCGATTATGCGCCTCAAACAACAAGCTGACCCACACCATCTGATCCGCAGTCCATTCGTCGAGAAGATCTTTGCTCTCCCCACCCACGAAGGAGTCTGATCGTGCCCAAAGCCAAAACCAACAAACGCATCCTGATCACCGGAGCCAGTACAGGAATCGGTCGCAGTGCCACCGAGATCCTCGCAGGCTCAGGAGACACCGTCTATGCTTGCGCCAGAAAAACAAGCGATCTGGAAGAACTCGCCAAGATCCCCCATGTCATCCCCCTGCTGCTGGATGTCACCTCCCGCGAACAGATCCAAGCTGCCGTCCAAAAACTCGAAGCCGAGGCGGGTTCGCTCGACGCACTGGTCAACAATGCTGGGATCTCCGTCAGCGGCCCGTTGATGGATCTCCCCGAAGAAGAGATGCGCGCCCAGTTTGAAGTCAACGTCTTTGGGATCACCAACCTCACCCAAGCCCTTTTCCCGTTGCTTCACAAAGCCAAAGGCCGCGTTGTCAACATCAGCTCCATCGCGGCTCGTCTTGTGACGCCGTTTCTTGGCCCCTACTGCATGAGCAAGTTTGCGCTCGAAGCCTACTCCGACGCCCTACGTCGCGAACTCCGTCCCCTTGGGATGAAGGTCGTGATCGTCCAACCCGGTCCCACCCAAACCGCGATCTGGGGAAAAACCGACCCCAACACCGAGGTTTATGCGGGCTCTGTCTTTGAAGAACGCGCCAAAAAAATCGGTAAAATGATGATCGGACGCGCCAACTCAAACGCGATCCCTGCCGAAGATGTAGGCTTTGTGATCTACCAAGCCATCCACGCCCCCCGCCCCAAGATCCGCTACCTGATCACCCCCGAAAAGCTCCCCCAACTCCTGCTCTCCAAGATGCCTGACTCCGTGATCGACCTCGCTCTCTCTCAAGTCTTTGGCTGATCAGCGATGGCTCCGCTTGATGTAGCGCGAGCATGGGGTTTCAGGCACGCGGCAACATCTCTTCCAAGGTAGAACAAAACAGCCGCAGCGTTTCGCCGAGATCGGCTTGGGTATCGCGCTGTGCGCGAGGGGACATCATCTGCGCGAGGGCTTTGAGCATCCGCAGCGCGTGTGTGCGTTGCGGGAGAGGTAGCGCGTGGATGGATTGGATCAAAGAAGAATTGAGATTGATATAGAGACGATGGAGATGTTCCTCTTTGACCTTTTGCGTAAACTTGCGTGCGAGAGAAAGCACCCCCGAAGCGATCCGTTTGTCGGCTTCGTCGTCTTCGATCCTGCGTTTCAGGGCGACTTCTTGGTTGGTGACAAGCAACACGGGAAGACTGTCTGGCAAAAAGCGCGCAAAACAGAGCGTGGTGTCGTTTTGTGCGAGTACTTCGGCAAAGATCGCCCGCATCGTCGCCGAGACTTCTTCGACCGCAAAGACGGCTTCTTCGCCGCGCCGTGTACCAAGCTCGATCAAGTCCAATCCACGGACTTCGCAAACGCGCTGCACAAAAGGCCGCGCCGCATAACGCCACCCTTGCACAATAGGCCGCGACAAAGCCCGAAACAGGACTTCTTCGTAGCCTGCTTGTTGGCTTGTCGAGACGTAGATCTTGCCTTGGCTGTGTTTGCGCAGCATCGGCAAGGTCATCTCGCCTTCGGATGTAGGGAGAGTCAGCTCGTCTTGCAACAGCAGAAACAGGCGCTCATCACACAGCGCCGCCCCAAGCAGCGCTTCGTTATGCCGCATCAAGATCCGCCGCCATGCCTCGGGTTCACGGGTCGCGATCTGCGACAGCCCCGCGATCAACGTCTCTTGGATCATCGCCGCAAGCTTTTCAAAGACTTCGTCTTCTTGGATATCTTCGCGGCTCGCTGTCGGCGTCAACTGGTTGCACTCGATCACTCCACCCACAAACCCCGCCCAACGCGGCAAAAGCTCACGCGAATCTTCTGTGATCAACATCCCCCGAACAAACAACACCACACGCCGATTGTCCGAACTTCCGTAGGTGGCCCCATCTTGTACCCACAACACCCCATGCGCAACCGCCTCCTCTCGGGGGGAAACCGAGATCGTCGCAAGCGGCTCAAAATTCGGCTCAAAACGCTTGGCAAATTCCATCTCCAGACGCTTGACACGAAGCGCCGAGAGCGTGTCCTCTTCCAATCGCCACGGCGGACGCACACCATTGATCCGATGCGGCGCGTGGATCGGGATCGTCAGCAAACAACAATAACGCTCCAACACAACAGCCACCGCCTCAAGCCGCGCCAACGTCGCAAAACGCGGACGCAAGTGCAGCACAACACGCGTCCCCACCTCTTCGTTCTCGGCGGCCTCAACGGTATAACGCTGCCCGTTGCGACTGGAAAAATGCCACGTCCGATCAGGCGTCTGAAACGATGTCGTCCAGACATCCACCCGTTCCGCGATCACATACGCCGACAAAAAGCCCAACCCAAACGCACCGATCAACTCTTCGCGCTGGCTTCCTTGGCGAAGTAAGCGCGTGTACCCCGCTCCCACCGTCGCAAGATAACGGTGGATCTCGTCTTCCGTCAGACCCGCCCCACGATCTTGGATCGTCAAACAAGACCGTGTGGTCGAAGCACTCACATCGATCCGTAAAGCTTCTTCTTGGCACGCAGGATCTTCGATCTTGCGCCGAAAACACGAATCATGGGCATTTTGAATCAATTCTCGCACCGCCACAAACGGCGTCGAATACAGATTCTTGCCCAAAACCTCCATCAGGCCGTCCATATCCACGTTGGCGCGTTGCATCTGCGCAGATGCCGATAGTTCGCGTTCTGTCATCTCTCATCCCTCCGGTTTCGTGTAAGGCGCTTTTGGATGTAGGGCACTTTTGGATGTAGGGCACTTTTGGGGCTAGGGGGCTTTTGGGGCTGGGGCGCTGCCCCATACGCGCCTTGTTAAGGTGGAAACACCGGATAGTCTAGCCTGATCGCCGTTTCTTTTGTCGCCCCCCCTCAATCCCCCCGGCCAACGGGGGGAAGTTGGAACGGGCAGCGTCTGCGCGTCGTGCATACAGCGTGTGTCATGAAAAAACAAAATCCCCGCTGCTTCCGACTTTCGCTCCCTCCCCTGTTCACGGGGGAGGGCTGGGGTGGGGGGGCCAACAAGC
>JAKLKB010000120.1 GCA_023150835.1 Myxococcota bacterium
GACTGTCACGTATTGTTCGAGGTAGACTAGGCAATGAACTTCGATTTGTCAACCCTGAACATGGGCTAAAGCCGCTAAAGCGTATAAACCCCTTATATCCCAAGGCTAAAGCTCTTGGGCTTTACGGGCTAACCAGTAAGCGACCAGCATCCAGCTTCATTAAAATCAACCCCTCGACAGGGATAAGCGGTACTTCTTCTTCTTTTGGGATGACCAAAAAATCGGATAAGGCGGTACGTTTCGGTGGTACTCCCATCAAGTCGACTTGGCCGATCCGCACCATCGGTTCAAGTTCTTTGCGATAAATCAATAACGGAAACACACTTTGGAAGGCTTCTTCTCCCACCAAAAAGTCGACGTCCTTCGTTGCACGCGGATGACCATGCAAGCCCTCCGATCAGAGCGTGGGGAATCCCGAGTTCTGTCAATTTTTGCGAAACATTGATCGCATCCAAGAGAACCTGCGCAGCGACGACTTCCGCAAGTGACTCTATCTTTTGTGTGGTTTTTAAACTCACTTTTCTATCCCTATTAAGGCAATGGCTCCGTTTTCATACTGGACTTCTTCGACTTTTCTTTCTTCGCGTGGTTCTCCAAGTTTGGCTTGTGCTCGCAGGCGTTCGACGAAATTTTTTGATACCGCAACGGATATCGTTGTCGGCGTTTCTTGATCGCCTCGCTTGATGCGCTGAATTCCGTTGGGCGTCACGATGATTCCTGCCAAACCTTCGTAGGGTTGGATTTCTTTGCGCAAAGACTCTCGATCGTTGATCTGCTCCAAGTCGTAGCGGTTTTGCATTTCTAACCACCACTCCGACGGAACATCAAAATATAATCCCAACCGAAACGCCCAATCTGCCGTGATATTTCGTTGATTCTCCAACAATTCTTCGACTTCTTTTCCTTGAAGTCTCAGCTTTTGTGCGAGGACGGATGCATCGATCCCCAACGGTTCCAGAAAGCGTTGGCGGATGATCTCGCCCGGATGTTGTTTGTTTGGGGAACCCATTTTTGGTCTACCTTTCCTCGCTCAAAAAACTGCTTTGGAACGGCCAAAGAGTCTTTCGGGCGACACCCAGAGACGCTTTGGACTCCAGCACAACACGCAAGGCAAATCAAGAGCGGAGCAAAGACAAGATCGCACCCGCCAATCGAAAGGAACCCGTGATCAAACCGACTTCGTTGGGCAGAAGGTGCTGTTGGAGCGCCTGAAAAGCGGAGGGGATATCGGGATAAAGCTCCATGTGGGTGGGCAGTTCGGCTTGTGCGACTTCGCGCAGGGTTTCCATCGAAACGCCGCGTGGCCCGGGATTAGGAACCAAGATCAACAGCGGGCAAACGCTCGCAACCAACGCAAGGATCTCGACAAGGCGCTTGTCTTGAGAAAGGGCCAACAAGACGCAAGCGGGCGGTTGTTGCTTGTGGATCAAGCAAGCCTCCAAAGAGGCTTGAACGGAGCGCGGAGTGTGCGCTGTATCGAGCAAGATCGAGCGATCGACCGCAGGCAAAGACTCCAGTCGTGCAGGGATACACAAACTCCCAAGCGATTCGACCCAAGACCACGACCACAACTGGCCGATCACTTGCCGCACAAAGGTCTGCACCGCCAAGATCGCCAAGACCGCCATGTACGGCTGATGCGACCCCAACAGCGACAAAAAGAACCGATGTTGCGTGCGCGTCTGACGATCTCCGCCTTCGCAAGTCACCCATGTTCCATCTGAAACAGGCTCCGTTCGCACCACCGCCAGATCGACCCCTACCTCCAAAAGCCGCACACTGCGCTCTCGACAAAGCCCCAACACCGCACGCATCGCCTGATGCGGCAACGGCCCCACCGCAAGCAATCCTCCCTCTGCGATCACACCCGCCTTTTGCAACGCGATCCCTGCGATATCTTCGCCCAAAAGCTCGGTGTGTTCTTGTTCGACAGAAGTCAAGCACACAAGGCGCGCCTTGACAGCAGAAGTCGCATCTCCCACGCCACCCAGTCCCGCCTCACAGATCACCACTTCCACACCCGCACGCGCAAACAGCCAAAACGCAAGCGCCGTTTCCGCTTCAAATCGACTCAAACCCTCCGCCAACACCGCCTCGGCCAAGCTGCCCAAGCCCTCGCCCCACAGCGAGACAGACGCCATCTCTCCGTCGATCCGAATCCGTTCGCGCCTCTCCACAAGATGCGGCGACTGATACAAGCCTGTTCGCAATCCCCCCGCCTGCAACAAACGCTCACACATCCACGCTACCGAGCCTTTGCCCTTGCTTCCGACCAGATGGAGCATAGGGATCGGATAGGGCCAACAGCCTACACGCATCAAGACCCGCTGCACGGGCTTTTCCGAACGAACAAAGGCTCCCCGCGCAGGCCCTGCCATCTGCTCCAGATCCACCAACGCCCCCAACCATTCCTCGATATCTTTCCACGATGAGAACGCCGCTTTCTTCACCACCAGCCTTCGCTCCTCTGCCTACATCTTGCCTTTACAACCACAAACCGTACACTCTGTGGCACACTCTACGAAAGGGGATTTTTTGTCCATGCACAACCCACATCTCCCGCCCTATTCGTTCTCCTCGTTGCTCACGCTGTTTTCTGCTCGCCGTCTCTCTTTGTTCTCGGTGGCTTGTCTTGCCTTGTGCGTCCTGTCTTTGGGCTGCCGTCGCCGCGACAAACGCCTGATGGAACTCGAAGGCAAGATCGAGATCCTCGAACCTTCGCTGCGTGAAGACAAGAAGTTCAGCGGCCAGCAAACCCTCAAAGTGCTGTTCGAAGATCCAAATGGCCTCGCCACCGCACGTTTGTTCTTAAACGAAGCTCCCGTTTGGCAACGCTCCTTTCTTGCGGGAACCACCGCCTCAACGCAAACCATCCTCCTCAACGTATCGAGCGATACCGGACAAGCCAAGCTGTCCTTTGTACTCACCGACAGACTCGGCCACACCACAAAGCTTGAGCGCATCGTCAAAGCCGATACCAAAGGACCGACGATTCGGTGGATCAGCCCCACGCTTACAGGGATGCCCAAAGAACCCATCGATATCGAGATCGAAGCCTCCGATGCTTCGGGCATCGAATGGGTGCGCGTCCTTCAAGGCGACACCGTTTTGGCCCAGATGGAAACGCCTCCCTACGCATTCAGGCTCGATCCCAAAAAACTTCAACTCGAACCCTTCTTTTTTGTCGTCGAAGCCAAAGACAAGACGGGCAACGTCACCCAGATCAGCGTCCCCATCCCCCGCAATCTTCCCGGCCTAGGAGAAGCCTGCAACGAAGGTGTCCAATGCCAAGCACGGATGTACTGTATCCGCGTTCCTCCCGAAAAGATCGGTACTTGCCGCCAGATGTGTACAGGCAACGAACATTGCCAACAAGGGTTCTCATGCGCCCGTGTCGGCGTGTTTCGCGTCTGTATGCCTTCGGCCAAACAAGTCAAACGACCCGGTCCCTACGAGGTCTGCTCTCCAACCAACCCTTGTATCGACACTTACTACTGCATCAAAACGGGCAGCAAGCCTCCGATCTGCCTGCCTGCCTGCGACGGCAATCCCAAGCGTTGCCCACGCGGAACCACCTGTACCCAAGTCGGCGATCAAGCCGCGTGCGTGATCGACGGAAAGCCCATCCCCATCCAACGTACCATCCGTCCAACGCAACGTGTCGGAGAGCCTTGCGGGCCGCTGCTTGGTTGCCTTGAAGGTGGTTTTTGCATCCGCGACGGTCTCTCCAACCAGACACGATGCCGCGCAAGCTGCCAACGCGACAGCGATTGCGGCAACAACCAGTTTTGCGATACCGAAGTCGCCAACCCCGGTGCCTGTATGCCCAAAGCCCAACAGCCACCTCGCGCAGGACTCCACGAAGAATGCACCGCATCACTTCCCTGCAACGACGGATTGATCTGCGTTTTTGCCCAAGGCAAGGGCTTTTGCCACAAGCAATGCAACACCGAGTGCGCTGACGCAGGCTACCTCTGCCGCACCGTCCAAGACGATACCTCCGCTTGTTTCCTGCCCTGCCAACCCATTCAAACCAAATGCCCGGGAAATCTTCGCTGCATCCTCTCCTCCATCGCACCCGCGCAAACCCCCTATATCTGCCAGTGAACGACCGCTGCCAGTGAACGACCGCCGCCCCTGCCACACACCTTCCCCCACAACAAGCACAGCAGCGCCTTGTCACCCGATCCCTAACTTCCGCATCTTTCGGCGCAAAACCACCAGACTGATCCCCAAAGACTCGGCAGCTTCGTTGATATCATCGTTGGCGGCCATGACCGCCTCTTGGATCAGGCGCACTTCCAAAGCGCGGACTTCTTTCTCCAAAAGACTGTGCTGTCCGTTCGCAGCGGCGGTTTTTTGTTGCAAGACCCGCCGAACCAAATCGGCGTCGACAATCGGGTGTTCGGGATCTAATTCATAAAAACAGCCCGCAACAACACTCCGTAACTCGCGGATATTCATCGACCAACGGTGATCCTTGAGCAAAGCAATGGCTTCGTCCGAAACAACCGCTGTTGGGAGTCCCTCTTCTTCGCCCAATCGGGCCAAAAAGGCCCGAAACAACTGCGGGATATCTTCGCGACGGTGTCTCAATGGCGGAACGAGGATGCAATTCTTTTGGAAGATCTCGGCGAGTTCGGGGATCAAGCGTTGTTGCTGAAGCAATTCGTTGAAGGTCACGCTGCTCGTCGCAAGCAAACGCACATCGCAAGGCCGCCCTTCGGACGCACCGATCGGCGTGATCTCTTGGCTTTTGACCAGCGCCAGCAGTGTGGGTTGAATCCCCAAAGGGATCTCCCCGATCTCTTCGATCAAAAGGCTTCCGCCCTCGGCGAGTTCGACCTTTCCTTGGCGGGGGCTTGGTTGGTGAGGTGGCTCTGCGACCGCACCACACAAAGCCAACTCAAACAATTCTTTTGGAAAGTTCGCAGCATTCAAGACCATCAACGGAGATTGACGGCGGGTGCTGGCTTGGTGGATCGCCCTTGCGATACGGCTCTTTCCAACGCCATCTTCTCCCACAACCAACACAGGCAGTTCTTGGCGAGAGGTCTGTAACAGCCGTATCTTCAGGCTTTGCATCTCGGGGGCGATGCCTACAAGATTAAGATGCAGGACTTCACGATCTTCTTGAGCGCGTTGCAGCAACGCCAACGTCGAAAAACCTTGACCAAGCAAACGCACCAACGCAGCAAAGAACCCGACTTCTTGTTCGCTCCAATGCCGCCCTTCGGCGGGCGCGATCAAACACAAGTAGCCGCGCACCAAGTCTTGCAAAACCAGCGGTGCATACATCGCACGGTATCCGCTCTCTTCGGACACAGCCGAGCGAAACGCCAGCGCAGATGTCTGAAAACGCGCCTCGTGCAACAGCATCTCCGTATAAGCGTCTCCTTCGC
Source organism: Myxococcota bacterium (assembly GCA_023150835.1). Lineage (GTDB taxonomy): Bacteria > Myxococcota_C > UBA6777 > UBA6777 > UBA6777 > JAKLKB01. The sequence goes on from JAKLKB010000120.1 coordinate 5,403, forward strand.
GTAATCCCGACGACCACACTTCTTCTTCAAACGCAAACACCCGATGAGCAGGGTAAAACAGATGCGAAAAAACCTCCATGACATCGCGAACATAACGCTCCCTGTCCTTGTCTATCGCCAAAAATCGCTCCAAGGCCCGCACCAACCAAGCAGAATGCTCGGCATCGTCCTTCTCAAGGCGCTCACCGCGTGCCATCTCCTGCAATGTTATCTCCTCTGAAGGGACAGCGATATCGCTTCGAGACAGCGGCGGATAAGCCGAAAAAAAGTAGTCTCGAAACCCCACCGAGATCCGATCACCATGCACCAAAACAGCAGCCTCCCCCCTCTGCAAGGCTTTTTTGTTTAGGTAAGTTCCTTCCAAACTTCCGAGATCTTCGAGCCTCCAATCGTTTCCGCGATGGGTAATCCGCGCATGGATCGGCGAGATCGAGTCGTCTTCGATCACAACATCCGCCTGCTTTGGATCACGGCCAAGGATAGAGCTTCCTTCTTGGGCAAAGGCAAACCACGTTTTCGCGTTGTTCTCGATCAGAAAGTGCTGCATGGCGTTTTCAACTTTTCTCTGTGCGAAGGGTTAGAGAGGAGAGGTGTCGGTTTCAGAGGATGCGGGAGAAAGCTGTTCGTTGGCTTCTTCGAGCATGGATTCGATCGTCGAATGTTCGCCTTCAAACGTCGACACGCCAAAAGAAAACACCGCAGGCTCGGGCAACCGCTGCGTAAGCGAATAGTCTTGTACGCGCTGCGTGATACGCTGGATCACCACATGGGCGTTTTGCAAACTGGTCTCTGTCAACAAAAGACCGAATGTATCGGCCTGAACACGTGCAACAACATCCGCATCACGGATGCTCATCTCCAACACCCCCGCAAGATCCTCGACGATCTCATCGACCGCTTCTTCGCCTAGCGCCTGACTCAGCGCCGCGTGGTTCGCAAAACAAGCCAAAATACAGCAAAAAGGCCGCTTATAACGGCGCGCACGCGACAGATTCTTTTTGATCTCTTGGACAAAACGCACCCGATTGTCCAGTCCTGTCCCCCAGTCCGCGTTTGGCAAAAGCTCCCACGCCCCCCCACGTGCCAACATCGGCGACCCCAAACGAGCAACGTGCCGCGTTTCAAGGCGCTCCAAGGTTTCTCGCAGACGCAAACGAACCTCCGCGACACAAGCCCCTGACGCCACACTTCCCAAGGCAGCCACAGCCTCCACATCGCCCCATTCATCGGGTTCAACAAACAAAACGTGGCGCGTTCGTTCTCCAGATCGCCCCACCACTTCGATCCGCTGCGCAAGTGGGATATCGCTGGTCAATACCCAGATCGACGGATCAAACACCTCACGCGAAGGGATCGAAGCCAGCGAAGAAACCTGCAAAAACTCCGCTTGTATGCTCATACAAGCCTCGCGCAAGCGCTCGATTTGATCTGCTTGGTTGCCCACCGCAAGAATTTGTAAGCTCGGTGTGTTGTGATTCATCCACGACTCCACAACCCGCTACAACGGGTTTCTTTGCAACTCTTCTATTTCCGTGATCCGCGCCTGTCATATCGACCGACAGATCGTCTTTGTGTTTCTTTGCAGCGCATCGACTCGCATGACCCCATCAAGACGGGTGGGGCAACATCGAAGCCTCTTCGCTTGAGGGTGGCTTTGTACCACAAGAACGACAACCGCCACACGCTCGGATCTCTTCGTGGATCAACGCCACCTCGATCTGGCCCACAATCAAACAACGGCCATCTTCTTCATAGCTTAATTCTTCTAAAACAAACGGCTGCCTCGGCTCACCACTTCGTTGGCCTGACCACACCCCCAAAGCCGCTCGCAACGAAAAAAATTGCTTGAATAACATAAATTCTTCATGCAAACGCAACGAAGATATCGCGAGAACCCACGTCTCCAATCCCTGCGACAAGATCTCGTTTGCTGAACGCCCCCGAACGTAGGCCAATATCTGCGCTCCCCCCACAGCCTGCCCGCACGTCCGCTTAAACAAACGCAGGTCCACGATCCGCTCCTCTTCATCCAACAACACCTCAAAAACTTCTGTCTGATCTGCACAAGGCATCTCTTCACCCTCAACACGAACAAACATCGCACCGCCAACGCGACCACAGGCGCCGATCGCGCCGTACCGCCTCAAAGAGACGATTGCTCACCCTCAACTCAAACAAATACCGCACCGCCAACACTACCACGGGCGCAGATCGCGCCGTATCGCCTCAAAGATACGATTGGCCAAACGCAAAGCCAGCGGTGTAGCCAACGGCGAATTTTTTTGCAACTGGGCTTCGACTTCCTCCACCATCCGCACAATAATTTTGCGCGTCGTGCTGGGTAGCCGACTTTGCTCCCCTTCGCAAAGCTGGCCCGCAAGTTCGATCACCTTGCGAACTTCGCGTCGATCTCCAGTATCGATCTCCCCGGATAATGCGGCCTGTGCGAGAGCGTGTTGGAGATCCGCTTGCTCCGCAACAAAAGCCACCTCCGCAGCTTCTTCGATCAAAGCACGCGCCTCTGCTGCCAAACGATAGGCTTGTTCGAGACGGCCCAAGATCGAAGATTCACTTTTGGGTTGCTTTGCATAAGAAGGCGACAGCCGCTCGTCCATCGTTGGTTCCAAACCGCCTGCCGTGTCGCCGCCTCGGATATCGGACCCCATCATCGATCTCGTGTGTTCTTCGGCAGGAACGGCACGATGCTGCTCAGTCCGAGCCACCGCAAGATGCTGTTCCGTTGGATCCACCGCACGGTGTTGTTCCGTTTTGTCCGTTTGAAGGCGGGCATTGCGCTCACGCACCATCTGCTGGAGATTGGCTTTGGAAGAAACGAGCGTCATCTCTCCTTCTTCGTGCAAACGGCCTTGCGCGCTCGACATCTCACGAAGCCCCGACAGAGCATCATTCACTTCGTCGAGGATATCCATATCGCTTACTTCTTCGAATGGCTGGGAGGCCGACGTAGAAAAACCGAGACGTTCGCTCTCCGAAACCGACACTGCACGCTGCTCAAACTGCGTCGATTGATTCATGCGCTGCCCGGGGACAGACAGCGTGAGCCGCCGTTGTTCTTCTTCTTCAAGAGGCAGATCCAATTCTTGTTGTGCGCGTGCTTCGTGAAGACCGGGTTTGGGTAGCTGAAACGCTGGCGTCGTCTGTGTTTTGGCGATGTGGCTCTTGCTTTTCTCTTCCGCAAGCGCCGAACCGATGGCTTGTTTGTTGAAAACCATGGTCGCTCCGTCGCCCTCGCCAAGCAGGCTTTTGCGCGAAAGCACCATCGTTCGGCCATCTCCTTCGGCATGAAATGGATTGGAGAGATCGTCTTCTCCAAACACAGACTCAAATCCCGACGCGGGACCGAGGCTAATCGAAGGGAGACTCGGAGAAGAGGCGTGTCCTCGCGGGCCTTGGGCTGCCGAAAGGCTCCCCGAAGAAGGACTCGATAGATACGGGCGTTGTGTTGCCGCAGGCAGGTTGGACGAAGAAGTTGACACAGGCGGCGGACTCATCGCCGTAAGGCCCGACGAAGAAGCACGGGACTCGTGTTGCGGCACTTTAGGAGACTTTTTGTCGTCGTAGTTTCGCAATTCTTCTGGAACCTCCATATCAGGCTGCGTTGATTCGCTCGGTTCGGATGTCTTGTTTTTTTTGGAAGAACCTGCGCGCATTGATGCACTTGCGCTGTCTTCCGAAGTGAGCCGCTCTTTCAGCGGCGGAGTTTGGCGACGGCCAGCTTCTCGATCGTTTGCAACAGACGCCAGATCTTCACGAGAGGCCGCCCTTTGGCCCGACCCGACCACCGACGGAATACGCTCGGAAGAACTCGATCGCAAAGCCCGTTGCGCCCCTGTTGTTCGGCTTGATCCTCCGCGATCTGCTTCGACCGGTCCTTGGTAAGGACGGCCTTGCTTGCGATGCCAAGCCGCTGCCATCTCGCGGTTCGGTTCACGAACAAGACGCACACACAACTCGATCAATCCGTCTTGGTTCGAGATCAACTCGGCCTCCAACGCATCGCCTTCGACAGCATACGCCGCCAGATCGGCCAGAGAGATCGCGCCATACAACAACGGCGCTGACAGCGCATCGGCCTCGCCCTCAAGGATCGAAAGCGTTTGCTGCGCCCCCTGAAATCGGATCGTTTGGACCACGCGCACAGGAAGAGATGTAAACGCCCGCGCCATCTCAATGCGTTCAAGCGGTTCATTCACTTCCAACCACACCGAAGAAGACAACACGCTGCGCAAACCGCCATGACGCGAAGTCATCCGACCATGAGCCTCTTCCTCAACCTCCTTGGACTCGACCCCGGCTTGAGGCATAGAAGCCATTGATCCACCCGACGCTGCGGCGTGTTCGTTACTTTGGCGCAAGGGTTCTTGTGCAGAAGCAGGCAACGAAACTTCGACACGTCGCGGGGCTTGCCCTGGCGCGATCACTTGAACGATCAGTCGTTCATGTTGCGCAGAAAGCAAACGTATCGGCAACTCGACCCGCCCGTCCATACCGATCTGCGCCTGACCTGTCCCCCCGCGTACAACGCGCAACTTGGCATCGGGTGTCCCGACCCCTTGCAAGGTCCACTGCGACATCTCTCCTTGCGGAAAAGACGGGCGCAAAAACAAGCCATCTCGCAACATCCCCGCCAAAGCTGCCGCTCCCATCGCCGTTGCGAGATGGGGCCTTTCGATCCCGATCCCATCACAAGAGACTTTTTGCAACACCAGCGATTCCAGATGCGGTACCCATGCTTCTTCGCCGCTGACCAACACGCTTTGCAGATCGTCTTGACGCAGTGCGTGATGTTCTTCCAACAACAACAACAATTCATCGATCGCCGTCGGCACCCGCTCGATCGGAAAAGGCGATTGCGACGGCCATTCAAACGTCCTTGACTGCAACAGCGTTGGAAATCCCCCTTCCATCTCCACCACCCCGATCGAAAAAGCGCCCCGCTCCACATGCGCCACCAAGGACAGATGATGCGGGCGTTCGCGCAGTTCGCGCACGCTCAGAGCCGTCGCCTCCAGCGCCGAACACCACCCCACCAATCGCGCCTCGTGTTGTTCGAGCAGATCGCGCAATTGACTTTGCGCTGTAGCCGATACGTCGGGGGGAACCGCCAACACCAGCGGCAGCGGTTCGTTGGGCGAACAATGCTCTTTCACCATCCCCACCACATGCCCAACCAGCCGACCAAACAACTCTGCGGGGGTGTACCACTGCCCACCCATACACACTTCCATCCGCTCCCCATAGCCCCGTACAAATCGACTGTCCCCACCGACCGAACGCGGATCTCCTTGCAGGCTTTTGTAGATATCCATCAACGGCTCGATCCCATCGGGTTCACTGTAATGTTGGCCGATCAACACCTCGTCTTGGTAAGACGAGATCACAGCGGCGATCAAACCCCGATCCCCCAAACTCGCCACTTCGGGTTGTCCTTGCGCATCCAGTCGCGCCATCACCCAAAAAGTGCGACCCAGATCAAGAGCGATCGGGATCACCCGATCCTCTGTTGTTGTCTTCGATTGCATCGCCACTTGCGCTCCCGAAAAGCCTCGCTATTGCTTCGCTTGCGATATCGCTTTCTCGCGGTATCCTCTGACACCGCACCCAAACAACAATTCGCCTTCGACTCCCGTATTTCGGAGGTTCCACAACGGGCCCAAACCTGTTGCCAGTTCCCAACAAAGCACGATTCGCCTTCGACTCCCGTCGTGCGGAGGGTATCGTGCCTTGTTATCGCCCTCTTGTGAAGGGGCATCTTACCTTGTTATACACGCTTTTTGTCCCTTGACTCAAGCCGCAACTTCTTCTCGTCTTTTTTCTTCTTCTTCCCACAACCGCGTCGGTAGCATCCACGCCGACCACATCCCCACGCCCGAAAGCAAAAACGCCAAACCAAAAAAAGCACCGTACCCCACAATCCCCTGCAACCAGCCACTCACCCCCCCGGGAAACATCAGCCCCAACGCCATCAACGCCGTAGCAATCGCAAAAAACGCCGACTGATACGCACTTTGGCGCGACACCCGCATCAAGATCACCGTAAACACCGAAAACCCAACACCGTATCCCCACTGTTCAAAACCCACAAACACATACACCCAAAACAGATGCCCTCCACCAAATCCCCATGCCAAGGCCATATACAACAGGTCTGGAACATTCATCAACAACATCATCGGCCACACACAACGCCGTAATCCCCATCGGGCGATCGCCGCCCCACCCATGATGCCCCCTCCGATCGAGGCGATCATCCCGACCGTTCCGTACACCACCCCCACCGTATCCGTCCCCAACGCCAAACCCCCTGCCTTCGCGCTGTCCAACAAAAAAGGCTGCACCATCTTCAACAGCAACGCTTCCCCCAAACGATACAAAAAAATAAACCCGACAATCCACACCGCCCCCTCTTGGCGAAAAAATGCCTCAAACGGCTCAATATAACGCCGAAAAAAAGACCTTACGTCCGAAACACCCGACCCACCGCTCTCCACGCTCCGTTCCACACCCCACAGATGCCACCCGCCCAAAAGCCCCATCCATAGGCCCGCTGCCAACAACGCCACCGACCAACTCCAAACCGCCGAAGCACCCCAACGCTTTAACAACCCCGCCAACACCACCAAACCGCCCGATCCCGCGATCATCGCCACGCGGTACATCATCACACGCAAACCCACAAATCCCGCCTGCGTCTGTTCATCGAGCGCTTGGATGTACCAACCATCCACCGCCATATCATGCGTCGCCGAGACAAACGCAATCACAAAAAACAAAACAACGATCCCCCAAATCCCCCATGACATCGGCAAGATCAACGCCCCCGCCATCAACAACAGCGCCATCCACACCTGTGTCCAAACGATCCATCCCCGCTTTTCGCCATAACCGTCGATCCACGGCGACCACAACATCTTGAGTACCCAAGGCAAGTGAAAAAAACTTGTCAACCCCAACCAGATATTGGATACCCCCAAGTCTTTCAACAGCACCACAGAAACCGTATTCACCAAGATATACGGCCAACCTTCCGCAAAATACAACGTGGCGACCACCACCCCAACTCGCCAATCCTTCCATCTCATCGCGATCACCGCTCACCTTTTCTGTTAATGACTTCCTACGGCCTCGATCGATGTAAGAGATGACGCTTCTGTTCCGCCTCTAACCGCGAGCGCATCGTCGCGCACTGCGCCCGCGTAAAACGAAAACGCGAAGGCTCAAAGTACCCCCGCAACGAAGTCCCCAACATCTGCGCCGATCTTCTTACACCATCCCCCGTCAACATCAAATTGTAGGGCCGAACGATATGCAACAAACCCCAACGATGCCCCAGCTCATGCGCCATCGTCGTCCAGATCATCGAGGATCGCACCCACACCGCCGCACGCAGCCTCCGCCCTTGCGCTCCATCCGACAACACCCGCGAGCTATAACCCAACAGCCGATAGTTACGCACTGGCATCCCCCACGCAATCGACAGCTCCCCCGTCAAAAAGATCAACGTGTCGCTCACCCCCATCTTCGGCGCTCGAAAACGAGGCAACGCAAAAAGCAACCGCCCTTTCTCCGTCAAACGCTCCCCCCGCACCACAGAAAACCCCCCATCCACCAAGCGGATCTTGCATCGCTCAAAATACCAACGCGACAACCGAAAAATCGGCCCATAACCCACCTTCGTCCACAACCTCGGTGCATCCGTAAAGGCCCACACTCTCGCTTCTAACCACCTCCCCTCCACGACCGAACGGGCTGGTGTTTCTGTAAAAACCAACGTCTTGCGATATTCCCCATCACTGTAAGGCGTCAGCGTTTGTAGCTTGATCGGCTGCCCCCGCCCTTCGACCCCATGCACCAACCACACAGGCATCCCCGGTCCCCAAAAAGACCACAACAACATCCACATCCTCGCTCTCCCTCTACCATCGCCTCATGATTCTTTTATGGGGCGCTGCTCCCGCTTCCTTTTATGGGTCGCGACTCCCGCTCCTTTCTTTTATGGGGCGCTGCCCCAAACCCCGCAAGGGAGCGCGGCTCCCTTGACCCCGTGTTTGGCGGAACGAGCACAGGTTTTCCAAACCCACAGCGGCTCCGCTTGAAAAGGCACGAACACGAGGTTTCTTTCACCGTCGGCCCGTCCCAAAACCCTGACGGCTCACTTTCAACAAAAACGGCCCGTCTCAAAACCCCTGACGGCTCACTTTCAACAAAAACGGCCCGTCCCAAAACCCTGACGGCTCACTTTCAACAAAAACGGCCCGTCTCAAAACCCCTGACGGCTCACTTTCAACAAAAACGGCCCGTCCCAAAACCCCTGACGGCTCACTTTCAACAAAAACGGCCCGTCTCAAAACCCCTGACGGCTCACTTTCAACAAAAACGGCCCGTCCCAAAACCCTGATCGCTGCTTTGTGCTCCAACAACGCTGCATTTGATCAAAGCTACGCCGGCGTCAAAACCCCGTGTTCGCAGCCGCCCAAGCGACAGAGCCGTCTGCGTGAAACCCCATCGTTCTCTTCGCCAACACGGGGGTCAAGGGGCGATAGTCCCTTGCGGGGAGTGGGGCAGCGCCCCATACGCGCCTTGATTTCCAACACGTAGGGGCAACCACAGGGGTTTGCCCTGTTGTTGGGGTTCGTTCAAAACAGATAGCGATGAAGAGGTCACCGACGCAACAGAGCGAGGGCAGGCACACCTGTCTGCCCCTACAAAACACCGTGTGATCTCCAACACGTAGGGGCAACCACAGGGGTTTGCCCTGTTGTTGGGGTTCGTTCAAAACAGATGGCGATGAAGAGGTCGCCGACGCAACAGAGATCGGGCAGGCACGGGGGCCTGCCCCTACAAAACACCGTGTGATCTCCAACACGTAGGGGCAACCATGTGTGGTTGCCCTCGCTGAGGAGTGTTGCCTCTTGATACCTCTCTCATGGCGTTGGTTTGAACGGACCCACTCGATCAAAAACGTCGCTCGTGAGGTACCTTAGAAGACCTCAAAACACAACATGAGCCAAAAAGAAAAACGCCCGATATAGAGATATATCGGGCGTTTTTGCGAACACAAAAAAAACAAACACAAGCTTTTCGAAAACAGACACCACAAACACAAGCAACACAAGCGATGCTTTCCTTATTCTTCCGCTTGGACCCCTTACGCAAAAAGCAAACCACGTTTCTTGCGTATGCCCCCATTTCGCTTTTCTTTCAAGGAGTTCATCGCTTTTCGGTGGAGGCTTCGAACAGCACAACCCTACGGGGTTGCGACATCTGTGTCACGCCCGCAAACAGATCCTCCAGATCCCCTCCCCTTCGATCCACCCCAGCCCACGCACAAGCTATGTTCCGACAGGCGCGGTATAGGTAAAACGAAAACGCACCAGCACAGCGGGATGATCGCTCAAGGCTTCCGCTTTTTCGTTCACAAAGCGCGCTTCTGTTTTCCACTCGCTCGCCTCCAACTGCAAGGCCGGAGATCGGCGAAAAAGAACGCGATCGATGTGTTCGCTGTCTGCGTCTTTGTCGCACTGAAACAGTTTGCAACTGTCCGTTAGACCGGCTCCTTCGATCAACCGTGTTAACTGCTCTGCGTCGGTTTTTCCGCCTTCTCGTGCTTTGAGCGCCCGCATGTTGGTATCGCCGATCACAAGCACCGCTTGTCCTGCCGATTGCTTCTGGATCGCCGAAAGTAGCTGTTCGACTTGTGCCATCCGAGCGGCTTGATCTTCGGCTCCGCTCCCTGCGTCCGCGTGGAGATTATACACGTCCAACACGATCGACGGCTCTTGCTGGATCTGCAAACGCACGCGCTGAAACCCTTTGTAGGCCAAACAATCGTTGGCGTTACTCACGATGCCGTGGCATTTTTCCCATGCAGCATCCTCTTGCGCGATCGCCGAAAAGCGCGACAACAACGAAAGCCCCGATCCATAGGCGCGATCTCGCGGCTCACGGCTCGCGTGGATGCGCGAAGGCAACGTCACCTTCGACATCAATTCGTCGTTGTATTGAAAGTTTTCTTGGATGCCGACGATACCGTAATCGTTGAGCATCGGGGAGATCAGTTTCATCCGCGTGGCAGGATCGCCCGTACCTTCGACGATAGCAGGCAGGCCCTTGACGTTATACGTCAGGACAGAAAACTCCCCGACCACAGGCTTGATCGGTGTCTGACACCCGATCATCCCAAACAGACTGATCCACCCAATCATCCCAAACAGACCGATCCACCGCGATCCATGCAAACCATCCATCCAAGCCTCCTTCGACACACGCATACGAGATCCGAGTGATGCGTACACAAAGGGTCGTGCGTAGACGCCCTGTTATTGCGCAGTCACGGGTGGCTGCGCCACCCTCTTTACGATCATACAACGGGCGGATCTCGCCTCACCCGATACCACCCAACCAAACAGCAGCCCCCGATCTTTGTACTAGAAAGTAGTTCACGAAAAAAGCGTTCTCGCATAAGATGAAGCCGCCGAGACCAGATCACGAAACACAAACCTCGGATAATCGAGGAACATGGAGGAAAGATGTCACTCAACGCCAAGACGATCTTGATCACAGGAGCCAGCCGTGGAATCGGACTTGCGATCGCCAAACGCGCAGCCCGCGATGGTGCCCATATCGTGATCGCCGCCAAAACCACCGAGCCTCACCCCAAACTTCCCGGAACCATCTACTCTGCTGCCGAAGAGATCGAAGCTCTTGGCGGAAAAGCCCTCCCCTGCATGGTCGATATCCGCGATGAGGAACAAGTCCAAGCCGCGATCAGCCAAGCCGTCGATATCTTCGGTGGCATCGACATCTTGATCAACAACGCCAGCGCGATCAGCCTCACAGGAACCCTTGAAACCTCGATGAAACGCTACGATCTGATGCACCAGATCAACATACGTGGAACCTTCCTCACCTCCAAGCTTTGCATCCCCCACCTGCTCAAAGCCCCCAACCCCCACGTCCTCAACATCTCGCCGCCCCTGAACCTCGATCCCCGATGGTTCGGAAGCCACGTCGCCTACACGATGGCAAAGTACGGCATGAGTATGTGTGTCCTCGGCATGGCCGAAGAATTCAAAGACCAAGGCATCGCCTTTAACGCACTCTGGCCCAAAACCGCCATCGCCACAGCGGCGGTCCAAAACTTACTCGGTGGAGATGAAGCCATCCAAAAGTGCCGAACACCCGAGATCATGGCCGATGCAGCCTACCACCTGCTGTTGCGCGACAGCCGCACATGCACAGGCCAATTTTTCATCGACGAAGATCTGCTCCGACAAGAAGGCGTCACCGACTTCTCGCACTACAAGCTCGATCCGACCGTTGCCGAAGAAGATCTTGTCCCTGACTTTTTCCTCTAAACACGGATGTTACGGTGGGATTCGTTTTTGTGGGGCTTTTCCCCACACCCCACTTCCTTAGCGCGCTCCCTTGACCCCGTATTGGCGAAGAGAGCCTTTGGGTTTCAAACCAACGGATCTGTCGTTTGGACGGATACGAACACGAGGTTTGTTGAAAAACTGCGCAGGTGTGGGGAGATCAAGCGAAGGGGATGGGTCGAAAGCGATCAAGCGGAGGGGGGTTGGTTGACGTAGCGCTGAATGAATTCGAAGAAGGCGAATTCGGGAGCGGAGAGTCCGAACTGATAGACATAACGGCTGGCGAGGTGCGCACCAAAGATGGCGCGGACGTAGTTTTCGGGGACATTCGCGAGGATCCCGTCGAGACCGAGCTTTTGTTGGAGCGTTTGCGGACAAGCTTCGGCGAGGATGGTTTGACGCAGAGAGGCGTTGTCCCAAAGGGACGAGTTCTGAATCAAATCGTTGAGTTGGTTGATCTTTTCAGAAAGTTTGTTGGTGATCGTCGTGCGGGGACGGCCCGTTTTGGCGTGTTCGTTCCAGATGGCGTGGAATTCGAGGCGTGCGTTTTCTTCGATCTGTTGCTGAACTTCTTCGACATAAGCGCGATAAAAATCAGGAACTTGACCCTCTTTGATCTGCATATCGCGGGCGAAGTCTTCGTCGTTAAAGGAAAGCGCAGCGAGAACTTCTTTTGAAGAAGAGGTGACGCCGCCTTTGTTGGCGGAAGCGTCTTTGTAGATGATCACACCGGCTTCTTCGAGCTTGAGGCGGGCTTCTTCGGTGAGGAAGAGGTTTGCGCCCTCGATAATGTACTTGAACTTGGGTTTTCCGTTTTGGTCAAAGAGTCGATGAACGTTGTTGGTGTTGACAGCTTCGGGGCGTCCGCCGCAAGGAACGAAGAAGTCGGCGGTTGCGTAATCAGAGAGGTGGAATTCATTTCGGAAGCGCAAGCCGCTATCCACAACCGTACCGTTGGGAAGCTGGATATCGTGATCGGTGACGCGGATCAAGAAGCCTTGGGCGGAGATCTTGTTGCGATTGAAGTGTTCGACCATCAATCGGGCGTTTGCGAGGCGCAAGAGTTCTTGTCGGTCGATGCCATCGGGATCATAGAGAACGCCACTACCATCCACCACAGCAAGCGTAGAATCCGCAGAGATCTTGATCTCGTTGGAGCCGAGGTCACCGTCTGGGCCGCCTGTTTGGATCTTGGTGACGTTGTGTTCGTCGAGTCCTTCTTTTTCGAGGATACCGACGACGTATTGGTGGACGGAGCGCGTGGTCATGCCATAGAGGTCATGGGGAATGCCGCCGTATTGAATGGATTTGCCCGTTGTAAAGGCTTTCCAGAAGCGATAGCCGCGTTTTCGGGCATGGAGAGAGGCCCAGTCCATCAGCTCAGCGGTGCCTTCATCGGGACCAAGGAAGAGAACTTCGGTTTTTCCGTAATGATCGACCATCTTGTCGCTGGGCATCATCAGATCGAGCAAGCTGTCGATGTACTTTTTGAAGGCGATCTCGGCTTTGTCTTGATGTTCGAGCGAAAGCAGGATCGTGCCTTTGGAACCGCCTTCGGGGATATCTTTGTTTTTGTTTTGTTGGGTGAAGGCGAGTCCGTAGTTTTCATCAAAGATGGTGTTGGCGTTGTGTGCGAAGACTTGGGGATTGGAGGACCGAACGATGCGGATACCACCGCGTGCCACATCGCGGAAACGGATGTGGAAGCCACGAAACTCGCTTCCTACGACAAAGAAGATCCCAAAGGGGACTTCGGGATACTCGGATCCCAAAAGGAAGGCGGGATCAAGGCGGAAAGCCAGAGCGACCTTGCTGTCTTTGTAAAAGTTGGTCTTGAGGATGTGGCGGTTGAATTGCAGGAAGGCCGCAAGGATCTGCTGATCTTCTTCGTTGGAAGCGGTTTTTTTAATCTTCTGTTCGAGGGCAGCGTTGTGTTGCGGATCATAGGGAAGGATCGACTGAGCGCGATCGCGGAAGTGATAGCGCATAAAGTCTTCGTACAGTTCCTTGATCAGTTCGGTGTTGTTGATGATGGCGTCGAGAACGCGCCCTTCGTTGAAGGTTGCGCGTTGGAGGCTGGTACGCAGCCGCCCAAGAAGGCTCATGTAGGTGGGATCTTTTTGAAGGAAGGAAGACAGGCGGGTGTACTCTTCGGTATTTCGGCTCAAGAAGAGATGAGCAAACTTCCAACCTGCATAGGCATAAGAGACCTCTTGGGCAGAAAGTTTGTTTTGTTGAAACAGCGGGGTGAGGGAGGTTCGCGGAAGGACGTAGATCAGGCTGGTTTCTTCGCGGATATTGTTGATGGTCATATCGACGACCATATTCCGCAGGCCGGTGGTTCCGAGCGTGGGAAGCGAACGAAGAAGAGACTCAAAGGTCTCTTTGTCGAATTCGTTGTGGACGTAGATACTAAAGATCACGATACCGTTGGAGAAGTGTTCGATGTATTTACGGTTGGAGTGGAGTCCGTAGTAGTTGAGAAGGTCCGAGATCGCGGAAAAATAAGAGTGCGTGCTGTTGCGACGGAAAGCGATCATCAAGCGTTTTTCGTTGGTGGCGGGCTTATCGGAGGTATCGATCACGGGTCCGAGACGATCCACCGCAAGATTCAAGAGGTTTTGATAGCGTTGGATGGTGGTTTCGGGGGTGACTTTGAGAAAGATCTTGCTGGCGATCTTTTCGATGTCGGTTTCTTGGGGATCAGCGTAGGGGTTCACAAAGTCAGGAGGGGATAAAAAGTAGAAGCGCAGGCGCGTTCCTCGATCGTCGACAGGGCTGGTTCGGTAGGATTGCAAGCGATAATCAGGATAACGTTCTTGGATACGCTGCTCGAAGGAAACAGCCTCGGCATGAACCGAACGGCAAGCGTACATCACGCCGAACTCATCGTTTTCGCTGATCAATTGGAGTCCAACATCTTTTCCACCACTACGAGAGAGGATCTTGGCGGCGTAAAGGGATTGGATGTGCCGTGCGATCTGCGCGGAAGTCGTGGTTTGGAAGTAGTAATCGTCGATCCCCAACTTGTTGTAAAACCAGTTGAGTTCTTGGGCGATGACTTGCTCGGTGAATTCGCCATCTTCGCGCAAGATCGCTTCCACTTCTTGCACTTGGCTAGAAAAGGTTGGTCGTGCTTTAACCAGAGCATCCATCTTTGTCATGAGAAATCTCCAATAAACCCCAGTCTTCGGGGGCTTGGGAACGGGTACAGGGGGGGCAAGCGCGGCTAACATAACCCAAGGCAATGCGCGTGGCAAGGTCTTTCATTCACCCATGTATGCAATTATGCAATTTTGACGATGTGCGTTTGAGGCTTGTTTTGGAAAGCCCGTATCGGCAAAGGACGATCAAGAAAGCAGGTATGGCAAGAAACCAGAACATATCACGCAAGGAACATCACGTCGAAGAAAGGGCTGGGTCCAGAAAAGCTGGGTTGAAAGAAGCAGGAGAAGCGGAGCAAGGGGAGCAAAGGGAGCAAGGGGAGCAAGGGGAGCAAGGGGAGCAAGGGGAGCAAGGGGAGCAAGGGGGCGATCAGCAGGTGGTATTGCGTAGAGATCAGCGGGGATCTGCGCAGCATCGAAAGCCGATGGTTGGTTTTTGGGTAGAAGGCGGGAGGTTTCCGCGACTGGCACAACGCACATCCCAGTCGGGCCGATTGGCGGCTCCTCCACGAATGATCCGCCAGTCACGGTTACGAAAACGAGAAGAGGTCCATTCTGCGGCGTTTCCGCTCATATCAAAGATCCCGTAAGGGCTTTTGCAGCGTTTTGCGGCTCCCGCAGCGCGCAAGGGACGATCTTTTCCGTCCTTTGTGCGGGTGTTGCAGATCTCCGCATTGAAATCGTTGCCGTAGGGATAACGGATGTTTCGGCCCCCTTTGCAAGCGCGTTCCCACTCGATCTCATCGCAAAGACGTTTTCCGACGCTTTGGCAGAGGTTGTTGGCGGCTTCCCAAGACACATTGGTTTTGGGGGTTCGCCCACGTCCGGGGTATTCGTGGCGATCGATGCAATAATCTTTGGTATTTTTGAGGACAAGCGGAAGCTCACCAAAAGATCGCATCTCGTCGTTGGAGGCGCTGCCCATACGGAACGCTCCTTCGCGGATATAAGCCATGCCTGCTGGGCATCGGGTGGTTTGGATGCGTGGGATCGTCGGGAGTTTTGCAAGGATCGCTGCGCGTTGTGCATCGGATATCGGGCGTCTTGTGACAGGCTCGCGGGTTTCAGGTTCGCGGGTTTCAGGGGTCCGCAAAACAGGCTCACGTGAGACAGGCTCACGCGAGACAGGCTCGCGAGTTTCGGGATGACGGGTTGAAGGCAAAAGAGACGGGAGAGGAGGATCATCCGTACGACGCGGGGGTGGCGTTGTTCGAGCGGGAGGGGTCGTTCGTACGGGAGGTGTGGCACGTGATGGTTCGGGAGGGCGGACGGGGACAGGAGGAGTCGCCGAAACGCCTGCGTCAGGAGAGGTGCGTTCTGCGGGCATTAGATCGATCGGACTGGTCGGTGGGGTGGGAAGAATGGAGAGTGGCGAACCTGTGGTTTGGGGGGGAGTCTGTTTGCTTTGAAGGGCCGCAAGACGTTGCGCTTCGAGTTCTTGAGCGCGGATCTTGGGAAAATGAACGAACTTCAAGTAAATCCCGACACCACCGATCGAAAAGATCACCAGCATACCCACAAAAAACGAGATGAGTCCTGTGCGAGAGAATTTTTCCTGTGGTTCGCGACGAACATTGTTATTTGTACGAGAAACACGCGTATTGGGATGAGGAACAGCAGGTGGAGGGATGGTCGGCTTGGGAGGCGCAAGTAACGGACTTCCGCCGACATCGTTGACGTTGGAGGGAGTGCTGGTGGAGAGTAAGCCAAGAGGCGGGACGTTGGCTGTGGTGCTTGAGGGAACAGCAAAGGGCGCAGGAGGAGGCATGGCCTTGTTGGGCTGGGACTCTTTGGGATGGGATTCTTGTTTTGGAAGAGGAGGCGGAGAAGCTGTCGGACGCTGTTTTGGAGGAAGAGGAGGTGGAGTGGGCGCTTTGCGTTCGTCTTCAAGAGACAGGGTCTCACCATCGTCATCAAAGCGAACGGATGCACCTGTGTGCTGAGGCGCAGCGCGAGGCAACGGAGGGGGAGTCAGGCTTGGTTGGGAAGACGGGAGGGGGAGAGGGGGAGGCGTCGGATG
>JAKLKB010000121.1 GCA_023150835.1 Myxococcota bacterium
AAAGTACGGAAAGTACGGAAAGTACGGAAAGTACGGAAAGTACGGAAAGTACGGAAAGTACGGAAAGTACGGAAAGTACGGAAAGTACGGAAAGTACGGAAAGTACGGAAAGTACGGAAAGTACGGAAAGTACGGAAAGCACGGAAAGCACGGCGACGGGGTTTCTCTGTGCGCTCAGACTTTCTGCCGTCCTCCCATTTGTTCGATGGGATGAGGAAAAGAGAGCGCCAAGTTTCTCTGTGCGCTCAGACTTTCTTTGCCCACAGGTGATACCCGCACCGACTCGGCTTTCCATCGGTTCTCGATACATCCCAACACAAGGGGCTTTTGCATGACACAGATCACCGTTCAGTCCCGCTGGACACCTCGCCATCCCGAGCGGATCCAGCTGTATTCATTCCCCACCCCCAACGGCATCAAAGTATCGCTCGCACTCGAAGAGATGGCGCTTCCTTATGAAGCTCACACCATCCACATCGGCAAGGGCGACCAAGACTCCGAGGCTTACCGCACCATCAGCCCCAACGGAAAGATCCCCACGTTGCTCGATCCCAACGGCCCAAACGGCCAACCCATCGCCATCATGGAGTCTGGCGCGATCCTGTATTACCTTGCCGAAAAAACCAGTCTGTTCATGCCCTCCGAT
This sequence comes from Myxococcota bacterium, assembly GCA_023150835.1. Classification (GTDB taxonomy): domain Bacteria; phylum Myxococcota_C; class UBA6777; order UBA6777; family UBA6777; genus JAKLKB01. Next base: position 647 of record JAKLKB010000121.1, read on the forward strand.
CCGATCGCAAAAAGCGAAGCCCTCCAATGGCTATTCTTTCAAGTCGGCCACATCGGTCCGATGTTTGGGCAGTTTGGGCATTTTCACAAGTTTGCTCGTGGAAAGTGCGATCATCCCTACCCGCTCGAACGCTACACCCACGAAACGCGACGATTGCTCGGCGTTTTGGAAGAACGCTTGAAGAAGCATCCGTTTCTTTTACCCTACGGCTACAGCATCGTGGATATGGCGACCTTCCCTTGGGTCGAAGGATTGATCGGATTTTATGATGCAGCCCATGAACTCGGTTTTGATGATTTCCCCACCGTCAAGCATTGGCTGCAATGCTGCATCGAGCGCCCTGCTTTTGCCGTCGCTCGCAAAGTCGCTGCCCCCGCCTAGCCTTCTTTCTCGCTGATGCCTCACGCCCCCAAAGCTTGATCGAGATCCGACCACAGATCCTCGACATCTTCGAGGCCCACAGAGAGCCGAACCATCCCATCCACGATCCCTCGACGCAGCCGCTCTGCGGGGTCTAGCCCGTGGTGTGTTGTGGTGATCGGCTGGGTCACAAGGCTCTCGACGCCCCCCAAGCTCGGCGCGATCGAAAAAAGCCGTAATCGGTCAACCGCTACAGCGGTGGTCTGGGCGTCACCTTTGAACACAAAGCTCAACATCCCACCAAATCCCCGCATCTGACGCTTGGCGATCTCATGCTGTGGATGGCTCGACAGCCCCGGATAATTCACATGATCGACACGCGGATGCTTGGCCAACCGCTCCGCCAAGATCGCCGCGCTTTGATTTTGCGCACGCACCCTTACCGCCAACGTCCGCAAGCTGCGCGACAACAAAAAAGCCACTTCGGGAGCCATCACCTGCCCAAGATTTTTTCGCCACACGACCAACGGTTGCAGCCGTTCAGTCGCCCCGATCACCGCACCGCCCGTCAGATCGCTGTGGCCGCCCATGTACTTGGTTGTGCTGTGGATCACAAGATCGGCCCCCAGCGCCAACGGATGCTGATTCACGGGAGTGGCAAAGGTACTATCCACCACCGTCAATATGCCCCGTCGTTTGGCGATCTCTGCGATCCACGCGATATCGAACACTTCCATATTGGGATTGGTGGGGGTTTCAAAAAACACCAGCCGCGTCTTGTCATGGATCACTTCTTCCAAACGCCCCAACTCATCGCCCAAAAGAAACGTGGTCGTAATACCCAATTGTGGAAGATTGTAAGACAATAGCTCGAACGTTCCTCCGTACACATCTCCGATGCAGACGATGTGATCGCCTGTCTTGCAATGCGCAAGAAACGTCGCAGACTCCGCCGCCATCCCCGAACCAAAGACCAATGACCCTTCGGCTCCTTCGATGCTTGCGAGCTTTTCTTCGACTGACACGATCGTTGGATTCATTCCGTAGCGCGTGTACAGACTTCCTTGCGTCCGCCCTTGCACAACGTCTAGCAATGCCTGTGTGCTTGGAAACCCGAAGGTCGAGTGGTTGTACAGCGGGGTGTGGATCGCTCCCTTTGCATCCCGCCGATCTCCCGCATGAATGCACCGTGTGGATAGACCTGCTTCTTTTTTCATCCGTTTTGCCTTTTACGTTTTTTTCCAACCAAGCGGTTCTCTGTCTAAGCACCGCGCATCCTATCCAAGACCTGACTCAACCGTCTGTCAAGCGATTTTTGAGGCTTGTTTTGAAGAAAGGGATCAAGATGGAGACGTTGCGTGGCTTGTATCGCCACTACAAAGGCAAAGAGTACGAAGTGATCGGTGTCGCCAAGCACTCCGAAACACAAGAAGAACTGGTGGTGTATCGTGCGTTGTATGGAGAACGCGGTTTGTGGGTTCGGCCAAAGGCGATGTTCCAAGAGTCGGTCCTACAAGGAAACCAGCCTGTGCCGCGTTTTGCATACATCGGCCCACAAACACAGCAGCCACCGACGGATGATTTGTTTCAAGGCTGCCAAACGCCCGCAGATTGGAAGCCCAAGGACGGCGCGTACCCTGTGATGGGCGAAGCGTCGATCATGGCGACCAAAGCACACGGAACCTCGCAAACACCCGTCCAATCCGAACTACGCTATGGCTGTGATCCAAAACTTGCGGATCGGATCTGCAACTTTAATCGCCATTATGCCGAACACTCGGGCTATTTCTTATCAACGTCATGGCTTTCCGAGATCGACCGCACCGCACCGGTGATCTATTACGATTCCAATTCAGGCAAGCCGCTGTTCCAAGCCCCGATCGTTCGGAGCTTTGAAGCTTTTTTGAAAGAGTCCAAAGCACACGGATGGCCGAGCTTTCGGGATGAAGAAGTCAATTGGTCCTACGTCCGCGTTTTGCCCGATGGCGAGTGCGTTTCCGTCGATGGCACTCATCTCGGCCACAACATCCCCGACTACAAAGGCAACCGTTATTGCATCAATCTGGTCTCGATCGCAGGACATCCTCACAAGTAATACGAAATCTGTCCGTAAAATAAGTGAAAAAGTAGGGGCAGCCCCCCGTGACTGCCCAACCACAAGGCACCCATAGCGGATCGCACCAACCCTTTGCTTCTCTCGAAGATCGTATAAGACCGATACATCGGCCCCACCGCGAAACGAAAACAACGGCCCTTCTTGGCACAACACACCAAGCGAACTATCGTCACGCCTGCATGATGCTCACAGACAGATCGAGGAAAGGACACACCATGCAGCGCTTTGTTTGGTTGCTTTTGCTATGTGGGGCGTTGGTTTTCGTTCAATGCGATGGCCGCTCTCCCACCGAAAAAAACGAAGATCCAGAATCCACCCAAGAGATCGCACAACAAGAAGCCCCCAACGACGGCTCTCCACAAGACACCCCACAAGAGCTCACCTCTTCCGAAGAGCGTCAAGTCGAGACGCTTCCGACAGAATCCCTCCCCACCGACACATCTCCCCAAGATTCACCCACCACCGAAACGACGCCCGAAACCTCCGAACCTAGGCCCGAATCCACTCCCTCCGAAGGGAGCGCTGAACCAACGCCCGAGAGATCTCCCGAACGGACAGCAGAAACCACGCCTGAGATATCCCCCGACCAAAGCATTCTTATCCCGGGCGATCCCGGCCAAGGCGATATCGCCATCGAGATCCACAGCCAACGCGATCGCAAACCGATATCTCCTTACATCTACGGCACAAACCAACCCGACTGGCAAGGCAAGTCCCGCAATCTCACCTTGATGCGCCTCGGAGGAAATCGCTGGACCGCGTACAACTGGGAAAACAACGCATCCAACGCAGGTTCCGATTACTTTCATCAAAACGACGGATACCTCGGCGGTGGCGATACCCCGGGAGAAGCGGTGCGCAGCCATGTCCAAAAAGCCCACCAAGCGGGCGCTTCTGCGATCGTCACCATCCCCATCGTCGGCTATGTCTCCGCCGACAAAACTCCCCAAGGCGATGTCCAAAACACCCCCAACTATCTCCAAAGCCGTTTCCATCCCTCCCTCCCACAAAAAGGGGCCGCTTTTTCCCTTCCTCCCAGCAAAACAGACAACAAAGTCTATCAGGACGAATTTGTCCATTGGCTCAACAAGACTTTTCCGAATGCCACGACGGACCCCACGCGCACGCTGTTTTACTCCCTCGACAACGAGCCTGATCTGTGGTCACACACACACGCACGCATCCATCCAAACCCCGTATCTTACGCAGAGATCGTGCAAAAGGCCGTAGATTACGCCAAAGGCATCAAGGCTGTTGTTCCCACAGCGCTCGTCTTTGGGCCTGTCAACTATGGATGGATGGGCTATGTCAATCTCCAAGATGCACCCGATGCCCGTCAACACGGAGATTTTCTCGATTACTATCTCAAAGAGCTACAAAAAGCCCATCAGCAGGCAGGAAAGCGACTGCTTGATGTCCTTGATGTGCATTGGTATCCCGAAGCACGCGGAACGCAGCGCATCACCGAAGACACCACAGACACCGCCAACGCCAACGCACGCATCCAAGCCCCCCGCTCTTTGTGGGATCCCAACTACCAAGAACAAAGCTGGATCACCCAAGTCATCCAACAACCCATCCGCCTTCTTCCCCGTCTGATGGACAAGATCAACGCCTCTTATCCCGGAACCAAACTCGCCATCACCGAGTATTATTACGGCGGGGGGGCGCACATCTCAGGGGCGCTCGCGCAAGCCGATGTCCTCGGCATCTTCGGAAAATACGGCCTATTCGCGGCCACTCTCTGGGAGCTTGGTCAAACCGATCACCGCGCCATCTACGCCGCTTTTGCCTCGTATCGCAACTTCGACGGAAACAACGGGCGTTTCGGCGATATCTCGATCTTTTCGCAAACGTCCAATACAACGGACTCTTCGGTGTATGCCAGTACCGACGCCAACAACCCCGACCGCATGGTCTTTGTGATCCTCAACAAGACCACCCGCACACTTACCGCAAGCATCAAGATATCCCACACCTCGGCCTTCCAAAAAGCCCTTGTCTACAGGCTCGAAGGCACCTTGACCGCCCCCACCGCAAGCCCCACCCTCTCCCTTTCCACCACCAACGCCTTTCTCTTATCTCTGCCCGCCCGAAGTATCCTCACCGTCCTAATGCAAAAATAACGGCTATCGGGACTTTTTGACGATAGCGGCTATCGGGACTTTTTGACGACGACGGGGGTTGGGATGGTTTTTGTGGGGTGTTGCCCCGTCATACGATCTCCGCGTAAGGTATGATCGCATGATGTAGGGGCGGTTCGCGAACCGCCCGATTCTTGGGCAGCCACGGGGGGTTGCCCCTACCTTTTTACGATCACACAACGGGCGGATTTCGTATAACCTACAAATCATCGGGACTTTTGGAGGGTGGGATGGTTTTTGTGGGGTTTTACCCCACGCCCCACAAGGGAGCGCGGCTCCCTTGACCCCGTATTGGCGGAGCGAATCGTCGTTTTTCAAACCAACGGCGGCTCCGCTTGAGGCAGCGCGAACACGGGGGGTTTTGTCAACAGCGTCGCTCCGAAAAGGGCTTAACGAGAAGAGGCGGGTGGATGAGGTGGAGTGGATGGGGTAGATGGAGTGGATGGAGTGGATGGAGTGGATGGAGTGGATGACCATCCTACGTACACAGCACCGACCACCAAAAGAACCAGACTCGCGATCCAAACATACACTGCCGGCCCAAAAGAAACGGGTCCGTAATAGCTTGTGGCTGCTTCATTTTTTGGGATACGTTGGTTCACCAGCGCAAATGTATGAAACGAGATCCCGACGCCCACCAAGCCCAAGATCGCCGCCAACAACCAGCGGCGGAAAAACAAAGACAGCATCGCAAACCCGTAAAAGACATTTGCAAACCAACCGAACTGCCCCACAAAAGAACCCATCCATCCGAACCCCAAGAGCAACCCGCCAAAAAAGACTTCGGGCCGTTTCTCCGCGAACGTGAGGGCGGGAAGCGAACAAGCCAAGACAAACAACGCAAGGCTCGCCCAGACGACGGTTCGGTGGGGTGTGCTTGGTTTATTTGGGGCGGGGGAATGGCTTTGCATAGGTTGGGTTTGCATGACAAGGTTCCTTTCGCTTTTTGTTTCTTCTTGCTGCTCACAAAATAACAGAATTGCACATCACTCCGCGATGGCTTTTAACAAGGCATCTCTCGCATCCGAATAAAACTGGATATCGATCTTTGTCGCCATCTCGTCGGAAAGGTCGAACAGTTGCCGCCGACAGGAGACTGGCATCAATAGGGCTGTGGCTCCTTTCTCCACCGCGATCTCCGCGAGCGTCACAGGCTGATGGATCGGCTCCATCGAACCACCCAGATTCATCTCGCCCACGAGGATTAAGCCACCCTTCACACTTTTTTTCAACAACGCTGTACACAACGCCAGAAGCGCTGCAACTCCCACCTTGGCACCAGACTTGGACGCGTCAAAAGCCCGAAGCTGTACCGTAAATTCGTGCTGGCGCGGATCTTTGTCTCCCACCAATTGTTTTGCGCGGGCATACAGATTCTGCTCTGCGTAGCTTATGCTCTCCTTAAAAGCCGGTGGAATCGGCTTGTTCAAGATCTTAACACCTGCGCCCGGGCCTTCGTTGACCTCGATGCGGTAGAGTCCGGCATGTTCTTCGCCACCCCCCGGCGAAAGTGTCCACACCTGACCGGGTTCCAATGGATCGCTCCCAATACTGTTTTCGCTTTGTAATTCAGGTGTCGAAACAAATTTTTCCACACCATCCGCCCCCATCACATAACTAAAGTGCGTGTTGCGAAACTCCGCAGCACCGATGCGTTTCTGCTGCTCTTTGACCCTCCGACGAGACTCCATCCCAATACGAACAGCCCATTCGAGATCTTCGTCCTGCACCTCCCCACCTCCCGGATACAATAGCTTCAACAAACCACTCACCGTTTTGTTCACAGCATTTGTATCACGACCAGAAAGAGCACCTCCAAAAAACACGCGATTTTGAAGTACACTTACACGACTTTGATTACGAAGTTGGCTCCAACACTCTGATAAAAAATCACTCACCAAACCAAAATGTGACGTCAACAAATCTCTGCTAATCTTGGGCACATCCCAGCCCGGCAAAAAGGCATGGATTCGATCCATAAATGCCGTATCGTCCTTCATCTCCGATGGCATCGGGCCGAAAAGATGCCCTATTCTTTGTTGGTGTTCCACATCCACTTCAAAATTGCCGACAAGCACGATACTTCCATCCGCACGAATGCTTTCTTTCCCTCGGCTAAACTCTCCCGACTCCATGTAGCCCTTCATAATATTTACGCCGTCTTTTTGATCGAAAGAAACGCCTGAAACTTCATCAAAACAAACCACGTCGTATTGGCAAACCAAACCACGCTGGCCTGTTGCATTGTTCACAAACATCCGAGCAACAGTCGCTTTTCCTCCAGATATCAAGTGCGAATAAGGAGATATCTGTTGAAAAAGATGACTTTTCCCTGTCCCTCTTGGCCCCAATTCAACGAGGTTGTAATTCCGCTCCACAAAAGGAACCATCCGCAAAAGCAACGCATCTCGTTGTCGCTCAGACAATATCGTCGGCTCTATCCCAACAGATCGCAATAAGAAATCTTTCCATTCCGCTGTGGTAAATGCTTTTCGAGCCTTTTCCAACACATCCAATACATCCCGCCGAGACAGTTGGATCTCTCTCAAAGATTCGACACCAAAGGGTCTTCCTCGGCTTTCCTGTGCAATCGAAGCATCATAACAAAGTCGGATCTCGGCGTAAAAACCACCCGTAAGCATCCGCTCGTGTTCATTGACCAACGAGGGAGCGATTCGCACATCGTTCAAACGTAGGCTTGGCAAAGTCGCGATGTACGAATCTGTCCTTGCATCCAAACGGGCCGTGATCAGATCAATGACTTTGACCTCGCCATTTTCTCGCGCACGTGCCTTAAAGAGTTCTTCTTCCCCCGCCTTGACGGTTCGCGATTTGAGCTGCCGTTGAACCACCTCCAAGCCTTCGTCGATCTCGTCTTGTTGAATGCTCGCACAATAACGCCCCAACAAAAATTCGACCACATAGGTTGGCACAGGAAACTGGCGGCTAAACGTCCGAACAAGATCTTTCCGCACCAAGTACCCCTCCAGAAAGGAGGCCGCTTTTCTGTCGATGTCATCCAGCTCGATCATCTCTCACCTCCACCCACGCTCGATGCGACCTGCGCAACAAGCACTCCCTTTGCATCCAATAGAACGACCTCAACGTGTCGCCCTTCCAGATCTTCATCCTCCACAACCACAGACGCCTTCCCATCCGCGTTGGGTGGCTTCTTGGCTCCGACGATTACGCTCGACGATGGAGATCCTGCGTGGCTGCGGATATCCAAGAATAAATCTTTATACTCACCTTCGACAGTGACGTTACATCGTAAGTTTTTCCATTGTACCTCGCGAAATCGAACGAATGTCTTTGTTTGCATAGACGTACCGTGTGTAACCGTCAAATGCGATAGCAAGCATTCTTGTAAGCTTAAGCCACCATGCGCATATTCTTCACCTTTTTTAAAGCAGCTTACCCCATCCGCAAGCGCAAAAAACTGGTGCGGATCCCAAAACCAAGGATAAAGCCGCTCTTTTGTTGAACTTCCCGACTTCAAAGAAGCACAGCGCCCCCATTTGTTTTCCGTGAGGACGCTCGGTAGCTCTATCTTCGGCAAGCCCCCCGGCAACAAAAGCCACCCGTGATCCGTGACGACTCGAACACGCTTCCAACCCGCAGCCAAAAGCTCGGCGATGCGCTCCCTGATCTCTTGCACCAGCCCCCCAACGTGCTTGGCGAGTTTCCAACCACGTTCATGTCCCTCGTGATCGATATCCCCCACTTCGCACCATGCCATCCCTTGACCATCGCCGCTCGCTGTGCGCGCAATGATCGACCATCCCGCGTCCGTCAACAGCTTTTTGAGAGGCTGACCACCTTTCAATGACTGGCCTGTCTGCGCGACAACAGGCTCAAAGTCGGGCGTGTTCTCGCGCCCTTGGATCTTGTCCCGAACGGGGCTGACCGCCGCTTTCCCTGTCGCGGTGACGCTCGGTAAAGCTGCCCAAACCAACTCTTCCGAAACATCGAACCCATCGGCCTGTAATGATTCAACCAAACGTTTTCCTACATCAAAACGCAGCCCATCCACAAACAACACACAGTCGCCGTCGCAGTATTCAATGGCTCTTTTTGCCTGATCCCCTGCACCTAAATAAGAAGATTGTTCAACGATTTTTTGAAGATAACGAGCAGACTCTTCCAACCAAGGCAGGTACACAGAGCGAATCGCGGCCTTCACCGCGTCAACGTCAGCAGCGCGCTCGACGTGCGCCAAGGCCCGAAGCATCGCGTCATCGACCCGCCATCCAAAAGCGCGATAGCCCGCGACGATATCGTCGATGGTTCCTGCTGCAAGGCTTGTTTTTGTCAGCTCAGCGATGGCCGCCAGATGTTCCAATGCACAAGCCAACGGCGCTTCCTCAATCTCGGCCCATACCCAAGAGCGCCTGCGTCCGTGGGTGTTCTCCTGATCGAGGATCTGCTGTCGTGCACGGTGCGGCGGTTCATTCGCAAGCCGCAACAAATCCTGACGCAGACTGTTCTCTTGTTCTTTGTTCCACTGCGGCCAACCTTCGACAACCTTTTCATCTGAAAAAAGGTCGACTTTCGGCATCAGACAATTTCCAATCAATTTGGGGATATTTAGATAACGCTGGGGTGCTTCGCGGTAGCGTTCCCACACCGCTTGCCACGGCCCCTCGTGCTTTGCAAGTTGGGTGCATCCAGATAAAATGCCCTTGCTATCGGGATCAAAACCAAAATGGGACTGACAGAGTCCGCCAAAAGCCTTCCATTCGTTGTCATCGCGGCTTCCTTTCCATGCATCACCGAGATCAAGCCATTGCAGCACGTCACGCATCAAGTCCCCACCTGCCAGCAACGTGTTGAAATCGTCCTTGTCAAGGCGCTTTCCTTTCAACCGCGAGATCTCTTCGTCCAAAACTCGGTGAACTGCAAGCCGCATCGCGCTCTTGGTGTCATTGTCTTGGGCCACGTCCAACCCAAGCCCACCGTCCCCGGATTTGAGATACGCCAAGATCGTCCAGTCTTTCGAATTAATCTGAGACCAGATCACGCCTCGGTATTGAAGCTCCGCAAGTGGTTTCAAGTGCGCTGGGCAAGTCTCGATGGCTCTAAGATCTTGGCGGCTGACGCCGGGTAGGTAAAAGATCGGAGGCCGTTCTTTGGGCCAAGATATCTCTGGAATCCGAGCGGCAACAACACAACGCAACCAGATCGCAGGCCCTTTGCGCTGTTCTGGCGCATAGTCCCCCAAAACCATCAATTCGGGAATTTGGCTCTGTAAGACAGGGATGACAGGCTCCCATTGACGGTCGTGATCCGTCCAAAGAATACAAGCCGGAGCCACCTGCACTTCTGGATTGAAGACGGCAGCACCACGAATCGCTTCAACGAGGCTATCCATCACCCTCACGCGCTCACTCCCCTCAAATGAAACAATTGGATGGCTTGCTCGACGAGCTTTTGTGTTCTCTCGTCGATCTGCGCTGCGCTCCAGTCTGTCGCATTGGCCAGATCTTCATTGAGCCGAAGCCCGTTTTTGTAGCCGATCGGAAGACCTTGTTTGTCTGTACGATCACGTTTTTCTTCAAAGTCTTTGTTTCCAAGCGCACTGTTGAAACCAGAAATCGTTAAATTACCTAATTTGTGAACGTGTGTTTGTTGGATCTCTTTTGCTTTTTTTTCATCACCATCGGCTATCCGATGAATCCACGACTGGGGTATGTTTTCTCCTTGCGGGAAGATATGTTCGATTGTCCACACAAACAACTTTCCGTCCATCCGCCACAGATCCACCCACGTTTCTCGCGTCATGCCTTGCTCTGCCAACGCACACAACACAAAGCGCGCAACCCATGCATTTTCCTCGTAGATCGGCCCTTCCAATTTTTGCCGAAAGAGTTCGTCCGAGGCGGAAACGGAAGCCAATTGTTGCTCGATAAACGATATCAGCGCGCTTCCTTGCAAGTCGCCGATCTTGTCCAACATGGACATAAAAAAACGGGTCAGATCCCGTGTTGGCGGTGTATCGGTCAGATTGCGTCGAACAAAAAAACGCACCAAAGCATTCGTGATCTCCGCAATCTCTGTACTGCCCACCTGCAACTTTTCTCTGTGAACCAACAAGAACAACAGCAACAAATACGCTGGAGCGGCTTGGATGCGATCAAGGTCTTTGAGCGGCTTTTCCAAAACAGCAAGTTCTTCGTCGTGCGTGCGCGTAAGCAACAACGAGTACAAACGACCCGCCGCACAAAGCCGCAACAAGCTCTCTTTCGCGTTTTCATGAATGAGTTTTTCGTAGATCTGAATCAGGTTTGAGCGCGTTGCAATAGGAACATGGATCACAGATTTGAGTTCATTTTTGAAAGCGTTGTAGTACTGCCGAAAAAATCGCTCTTGGATTGCGTAATCATCCCCCAAATCCGCAAGCAATTTGCTCCAAAAACCGAAATAATGGTCGACTTGTCCCGGCTCAACGGACTCCAATCTCGCCAAAAGTTTGTTTTTGATCAAGTCGATGGCGGTCAGCGGCATCCCACGATTGTTCAAAGACTCAAACAGGGTATAAGCATCCGAATGGCTAAACACCTCAATCTTTACAAGACAAGCGTGGTTGATCTTTCCCAAAAAGTCGATCACGTTCTTGATCGACGCTCCTTGTTCTTGAAGCATCTGATGCAGGCGTTCTTGAAAATACCGATATGCACGAAAGAGCTTGCGGCGCGAGGCGTACGCTGGCAGAGCAAAGGGATCCATGACACCGCTATCGCCCAAGACAGCGCGATAATCGTCGTGGTTGTTATTTTGGATCTGAGGAACCAAACGCATCTGTTGCGGGCTTTCGCGCAAAATCAATTTACGTTTTAAGTTCATCAATTCCCAACGCTGATAGTCATCCAAAGCAGATTCTTGGCTTTTGAGAACTTGATACAGGGCCGCGAACAACAACGAAAGTGTTGTCATCCGTTGTTGACCATCCACGATCTCCAGCTTTTGCACAGCGAGTGCGTCCGTTGTTTGATTGATGCAGATGATCGATCCGAGAAAATAACCCGGATCATTTTCCAACGCATCGTCAAACAACGCTTCCCATTGTGTCTTGCCCCATGTGTATTCGCGTTGGTAGCGCGGGATCGCATACACGATCCTCGCTTCGATGTCGAAAAGCTGTGAGATCGGATAATTGTTGACGGAGCGGATCATCTGTTTGCCTCCCGTGCTGCGCGTTTTTCAGCCAAAGTGAGATGGTGATCGTTGATGCGGTCGCCGTTGAAGACATGGAACCAAGGGGCTGATTCCACATCTTTTCCTCGGTCTTTGTCCCATTTGATATTGGGTTTGTCGCGTAAGATGCCTGCGCCTTTTTTACCCACGTCAGGAACCGCCAAGAACGGGCGGATATTGAGCCGAACCCCATCATTGAGATCGGGTTCCCAACCCACAGGCTGTTTTTCCAATGGTTTCCAGCGCACAAAGATATCGTAGGGGGCTTCTCCCTCCAAGATCCATTCGAGCTTTTTCTTGAGAGATTCTGCCGCAGCAAGGCGCTCTTGCGCACCATCCACGCCTCCTGCGATCTCTTGTTTTTGACGGCTGATCCAGTCGCCCAAGTAAGTGTAGATCAAGGTTTCGAGCAGTTTGGTGTCGAGTTTGTGGTAGTTGACCAACGCAGCGAAGCCGTCGCGCAGACCGTCCCAGATGTGCCAGACGAAGGGCCGCTGTTGGAACACCTTGCAATGTTGTGTAAAGAATTTTTCCCGCAACCACGTATCCAATGTTTTTCCCGCATGCTCGGCGCTTTTCAGCAACGCAGCAAGGGTATCATTAGACCAAGCAGCCCCGTACGCCGCCGCCAAGAGATTGAGCAAACGATCCGACGCGGACGCTTCGCCACGCAACGCCGGAATGCAGACGATGCCGCTTTTTTCTGCGTAAGACTGCAACGCCTCGCATCGTCTGACCCATTCTCGTTGTTCGTCCGCCAATTCCATCTGCGGATCCAACTCGGCAGGCCAACGATAACCAAGCAGACGAGCCACCGCCACTTGCAACACCGTGTCATCGCTACGCAACGGCCCCTCCACCGTCCACTTCTCCTCTTCGTCCCATACCACCGAGCCGCATGGATGACCGTGAAAAATCCATTGCGTCGGATCATCCGTGTACGGCTTCGGAAGACCCTTGGGGTATTTTTCTTCCGCAACTTGCGTCCAGTGTTCGAGATCAAACGGCACTTTGACCAGTGTCGCATTCGTCACATTCAACTTTTGATCAATGCGCCGCACCGCTTCGTTGTAGGCGGGCGAAGCACAAAAGCACCAAATGGCAGGAAGATGGGCGAAATTATGAGGTATGATCGGCGTGCAACTGATATCAAACTTTGAACCAGAGTAAAGGGTCGCTGGCAAAGCTCGCATCATACTTACGACGACACCATGTTTTCCCCAAATACTTTCTCCTTTTACATAAGCGTTTGGATTTTCTCGATGACAGATTCCATCATTAGCCCAATAAAAAGTATTTTGCTTACCGCCGAAATGCTCTGTTTGTTCGTGTGTGGCTTGAAAGAAATGCCAAATCGAGAAATCGATAATTTCCCAAAAATGAAAACGAAAATGAAACGAATCAGCCCCATGCATACCGTTCAAAGCAACAGCATACTTGCTTAACAATTCGCCCGAGACTTCCTCGAAGGCTATCCGAGCATCAGGGTTTTGTAGTTGGTTTGCTTGGACGACGCTTTGGATATCGGCGTTCCGCAAGAGTGCGGCTTTTTCGGAGGCGGTGCGTTGTTCGGAGACATCGAGGCCACGGAGTAAGTGATGTGTTTCGGTGCTGCGAAAGAGTGCGCCCAAGTCTTTCGTTGCGCTGCCTCGGCTGATGGTGAGCAATTGGACATTGAAGTCCCACATGGGGGTTTGAAACGCCTGTGGCCCCAAGCGGGCGATCAGATGCCATGTATGATCTTTCAAGAGTATTTCGCGGAATTTTTTATAGGAGGTCAGGAAGAGCCAATTTTGAGGGAGGACGATGCTGGAGGTGCCGCCTTCATCGCAGAGTTGGAGGCAACGAGCGAGGAAGACGGTGGCGAGGTCGTTCTTTGCGGCGGGATAGCGCCGTTCGGAAAAGTCGCGGAGTCGTTCGCTTTGTTTGCCGCGTGCGAGATAGGGTACGTTGGTGAAGATCCAATGATAACGCCCACTAAGCAAGGTGGACGCTTTGGCCAATCCTCGGGCAACAACGGCGGCTTCTTGTTGTTCTTCGGTGGGTTCTTGTTGTAAGGCTTGTTCTAAGACACGGGCGACTTCGTTCCAACGGATGAATTGCTCGCTCATGCCTTCTTTTTTGGGATCGAGCAAACTGCCGAGAATCGGGGCATCTTGGAAAGCGTCGTGCAGCCATTCAAGGGCGATGGCGAGGTTTTTTTTATGGAGGCCAAGTTGTTTCCACTCTTCCTTGGCAACGCTGATCGAGAGGCCAGAGCAGGCGATGTGCAATTCTGGCAGCGTGCGATAGCCGCCAGCGTTGGGGAAATTCCACGCAGCGAGGGCGAGGGCAAAGGCGGCGAGTTCGACGCAACGCTGATCGAGTTCGAGGCCGTGAATGTTTTCCCTAAGTACCGCATCGACGGCCTGTTTGGCAGAGAGGCCATCGCAGGCCATACGGATCGGAACCAACATCAGAAAAGCCGCGACAAGAAAGTGTCCCGAACCACAGCAAGGATCGAGGGTTTTGAGTTCGGAAAGCTTTGTAGGCCAAGCATCGAAGGTTCCAGCGGCAGGTGTCCATGTGCCATCTTCTTGTTGCACAAAGCGCAAGAAGTCGAGCGGGACACCCGAGATCGAGGCTTTTTGGCGTAGTTCTTCTTCACTTTGGGCATTTTTGAGATCTTCTTGGGTCAGTCTTCGTACAGCCCACCAAGCCCCAAGCGAGTTATCGAGCAAGAAGTTGACCATATAAGGTTCTGTAAAAAGCTGTGTGACGGCGGGTAATTCTCGTGCGCCGATCTTGACTTCGGAGGCATTGACTTCGTCTTTTTTCTTGGCTTGCCAGTATTGATAGACCCAACCGAGACTATCGGAGGCGACAAAGACTTCGGAGGGCAGGTCGGCCACGAAGCGTTCTAGTTTTTGCTGGTGTTCTGGCGGCAAGGTGAGCAAGAAGACGGGCGAATCCAGCCGAAAGATCTGCGGCAACATACGAGCGGCAAAGCGAGCAGCCAGTTCCCAACCATTGCTCGCGCCTTCTTCGGGGGCGAGTTCTTCGCACTCTTCGAGCGTGACGGCCACAGGCCCGTCAGGGTCGGGATACATCAGCAGTCCGTTTTCAGCCAGAAAGCGGGCAAAGAGCATCCGATGCCAATGTTCGTAGGCGACTTCTTCGATCAAGCGGTCGATCTCTTGGGTGTCGTTTTTGGCGTGGCGCAGATCCCCCAATTGTCGCCCGTGTATCCGCAGTTTACGGCGAAGATCTCTTTCTTTCTCGTCGAGATGGTCAAAGGGGGCGGCTTCTCCGACACCGATCTGTTCGAGCGCAGCGCGTGCGGCGGCTTCGGCGGTCTCACGTGCGCTCTTGACAGTACGTTCCAGTTGGCTTCTCAGGCTCTTGTCTAATGGCTGCATCCGTCCGTTCCTTTGGGCTGCTTGGATCGCATGAGGGTTATTAGATTGCGATAGGCCCCTTCTGTAGGGCGGTTTTAAGCTGTTGTTTGGCTTCATCAAGCCAAGCGTCGATCTCCGCCTCGCTCTTTAAAGTACGACGTGGAAGCTGGACAAACTGCGTTTGGGGTTCACACATCTTCGCAGCATGTTGAAGAACTTTGTCGAAGCGATCAGAGATGGCTGCGATGCGGTCGGAAAAGATCGAAAGAGAGCAATGGTCGAGGGTGTGTAGAACATCTTCGGTCGATTGTACGGCGACTTTGGGACGTGCGGATGCTTGGAGGGACTGCGCGGAAAGCAGATGTTGTTGTTGTTCGGGTTGTAATTGCGACCAATGAGTGTCGCCCGCCAAGCGTTGGAGGCCCTGCGCGTAACGCTCGCCGTACTCGCCATCAAAGCGATTGAGTTGTTGGCGTAGCAATTGGGTGAGGTTGGCGACAAGCGGAGCGACGGGGTCGGGTTCATCAAGAAGCTGTCGTTGTTGTTGGATCGTGTGAGATTGGGCGATCAGTTCCGCTGCATCGGGGAGTGTGGAAGCGTGTTTCGCGAGACGTTGAAGGATGAGCCAGTGGGGCCAGCGTTTGTCGATGCGCTCGGCCAGATCGCGCCAGAGATCGAGAAGGTCGGTGAATTCATCACGCCGCTCGTACAGAGCGAAAAGCTGTTCGTTGCCCGAGGTACGGCGGAGGTCGATCAGGGACGAAGTCTCGGGTTTCGGCGGCTTGGGAGCTTCACCGCCCGCTTGTTCAGCGAGTTCCAACATTTGCTGCAAAAAGATCTTGGCGCACGCGGACTCTTCTCCTGGCTTGACGGTGACACCGGCTTTTTGCAGCAGTTTGCGGACGTGGAGAAGTTCGCGGGCTGTGATCGTCACAGATTCTGTTTTGAACGTCGCTTTGCCGATACTCTTGCGATCAAGGTCTTTTGGGTCAGGGATTTGGCCGCGCTCTTCTTGTGCGCGGATCAACCCCGCGACAAGAAGCACTTGCAAGCCACCATCCACAGCGTCACGCGACCATCCGAAGGGCGGAGCTTCAAAGGAAGCGCGGATCTCTGCACCTGTCTTGCCACCTGCAAGAGCGTCGAGAAGGGCCTTGCATACGGGGTTTTTGTCGGGTTCACCATCATCCCCCACAGCTTTGAGTGCATCGGGTGCGCCTTTGTGGGCTTTTTCATAGACTTTGGCCCAACCGCTGTGATCGGCGATATGAAATCGCGGATACAGCCGTTGCAAGGCGTTTTCAGAGGCTTCACGTAGAATTTCTTCAAGAGTCTTACCGAAGATCTCGTTGCCACCGCCTTGAAAGACTTTGGCGTTGGAGAAGGTTTCTTCGAGGAGTTCTTGGATCCTGTGGTCGGCTGTTTGCTGAATGGTTTGCATCGCTGACCGCGCATCGGTGATCTCTTGTGGGTCGGAGTGAGAAGAGGCGCTACGTTTTTCCAACGTAGCGGAGGCGGCTTTGTACTCGATCAGGTGGTGGCGAAGGTCGTCAGCCGAGCGTTTGGGGAGAAATACGAAAACAACGGGGGATGTATGTCCAGCCTGTCTTGCGTCTGCTTGGACGGATTTTTCATCTGCTCCCCATCCGTCACGAATCCAGAGATGGATCTCGTTTGTGTTGGGGGGTTTGGAGCCATAGAAAGGGGAGATTTTGCGGAGAACTTTGGAATCGCCTTGAAGGAGGGATATCTTGCGTAGAATCTCAGCGAATTTCTTTTTGATGCGTTCGTCGCGTTCGGCTTCGATGTGGTGGGTATCGTTGGACAACACAGAATACTGATGAAGAAAGTCGTCGTTCCAAGCCGTGCTTTCTTCGGTTTGGATGCGGTACTCATCTTTGACCTTGATCAATAGATCGCATTTGTCGAGGAGGCTCGGTAGTTTGCTGCGTAAGCTGCTGCTACCGCGAGCGAGATCTTTCACCAAGAGATCCGCAAGAGCATCCGTGGTGGCGCGGATACCGAGTTCCTTGTTTTGATGGTTGACTTTGTTGATGAGGAAGACCAAGGCACAGGCGCGTGCCATCAGTCGTTCTTCGTCTGTGCCCTGATACCAAGTGAGTGTTTTTTCGTACACTTTTTTCGGAAGAATATGTGATTGGAGCAGCTTTTCAGCGGAGTCGAAGTAAAGATAATCGGTAGGAACAATATGACCCAACGGTTCGTTCAAGTTGGTTTGGATAGCCTTGTGAACCATACTGAGTTGATTGCGAAGTTGGCTATCCGTTCCGGTCCGATCAAGAGCGCGAAGGGTGTTTTCCCAAAAACGACGACGAACAGGAAGAAGAGGATAGTCTTGTGGGAAATGGAGTATATCTTTTTGATGATGTCCGATGGTTGTGTCTGCGAGGTGTCGAGAGATCTCGCCGAGATTTGTTTGTAAGAGCAGATCAATCGGTGCTTTTGCTTCTGGTTTTTTGGCCAGAATCACTTTACGAATCACAGCATCCACGTCGGCATCGGAGAGTTCGACACGGACAGTAAACCTGCCCATCAGGTGTTTGAGGTTTGCTGTTCCCGAGATCGCAGATTGGCCGGTTCCAATAAAAATCAATCGCCCCCCCAAACCCTTACAGCAGGCTTCGGTGGCTTCTCGAACAGCATCTGCCCGTTCAAAATTGTCTCCGATGAACTGTTGAATCTCGTCAAGGATCACCAAGGTCAAAGGAAATGAACCCATTTTTGTCAAAGCTTGACGAATGATTTTAAGCATTTCATCGCTAGAGATATCAGGGACATAAGGAAAAAGATGCGTCATCGTGTCAGTACAGGACGCAGAGGAGGAAAACAGCGTTGGTTTGGCCTGCGCGAGAGCATCGTGGAGTCTTTCGGCGACGTAGAAGTTGTCGAGTTCCTCTTCCCAAGAGATACCGTCTTGCTCGACAAAGCCGCGAACTTGCTCGTAAATACCTTGTTCTTTGAGCCAGAGGACAAAGCGAGCAAGATGATATTGTTCGGGCAGATCGGCAGACTTCAGAATAATACCTACAAGAGCAAGTCGTACACTAGCACTCGAACCAGAACCCAACGTGCCCGAGGCTGCGTGCAAGCCGCCGTATCGTTTGGCTCGTGTGTTCAACTCTTTGAAATAGTCGCGTATGGTTTGGGGTAGGTTGGCGATACCGCGAGCGGTGGCTCCATCCTCAAAGGCCGTATCGAGCCAAAGCGCACGGAGCATCTTGACGAGGTGTGATTTGCCCGATCCGTAAAAGCCACTAATCCAAACTCCGGGCTGTTGGGATTGATCGATATTTTTCAAGTAGGTGTCGAGGATGTGCGCCATCCCTTTTTCGTACTGCCCATCGCACACAAAGGTTTCAAGCTCATAGCGAAGCACGGAGAGGGCTTGATTTGTTTTTTCATCGTTGACGGTTGCGACACCTTCGTTCACCAATTTTCGAGTAGACGGGTCTTTTTGGTAAACATCTCGATTCTTCATGTTCGTCTCGCCCCTTTTTAAGCATCGCTGTCTGCAGAGATCGGCACAGCGAGGTAATTCCACCCGTCGTAGCCGTCTAAAAGTCGATAGTTATTGTTTTCATAGCTTCCCGGGAAAAAGACCGCCAACCGTCCTTTGACCCTTGGGGCGAATTGGTCGACGACCTCTTTTACTTTCAACAAGCCAAAAAGGGATCCGACGCCTTTGAGGGCCACGACAGAGTTTGTGTCGATTTCTTTTTCTTGAAGAAATGTAGAGAAGTCTTCTGTAAGGAAGGAAAGGTATTTCGGCAATAGTGTGGACAGATGATGAGGTTTTTGGAAATAGCTTTTTGCGTACCGCTGCGCGGCCATCCATGCAGCAAAGGTATCGGTGAGGTCGTAAACAATCCAGCCGTGTCCTGCTTGTTGTGTGGTCAGTTCGAACTCGTCGAGATTGGCTCGCAAGGCTCGTTCATCGTTTTGGTCGTAGATGCAGAAGATCACCCGTTGGGCGGATGCGATATCATTGCGCCAAGGCACAGAAATAAATTGACCGTAAGAGCGCAACAATCGCTTAATTTTGCTCACGAAGCCACTCCATTTCTTCTTGGGTGATCAAGTTTGGGAAGAGGACTTCGACAACGTCGCCAAGATGTTTGAGAACGAGCCAGCCTTTGGCTGCGGCTTGTTGTGCGAGTTCGAGGGCTTGATGGGGTTCGCAATCAAGCAGCTTCATGTATTCTGTTTGGAAAAGAGTTTGTCCACGTGCGCCTGCTAAGTAGCCGATGAGTAAAGCGTAAGCAACGCTTGCAGACGTTGGATGGACACGCGTTCGAACTTTTCTGGTTTTTCCGCAGAGATGACCGGATTTTGTCCATGTTGCGGCGATATTCCGAGCTGTGGATTGGAGGGTGACTTTGCTGAATCGACCGGGTTTTTGTTTGTCAACAAATTCTTCAAAGGATTCGGATATAACGATGGTTCCTTCGGGGATGGCTAACAGAGGCGGTGCGGTGGAACGAAACAAGGGATCTCGGACATAAGTGCAAAGCTGCGCCAACAAAGGTTGTGCAGCGTGATCCCGTTTCCAAAAGTAGACAAGAGATCGAAAGAGAACCTTGGCAGGATCAAGAGAATAAAGCTCGACGAGATAGCGACGAGAGAGAAAGCGGGTTTTTTCGGAGCGCTTTCCCAAGCAGTTTTGTTCAGTGATGGCTTGCAAGTAGTGGCATTGTTCAGCATCAGGGCGGTCTACGTAGGCCAGCAAGCAGCGAAGTTCGTCGAGCATCATCGTACGAGAATTGTGCGGGCCACCCCGTTCAAAGCGGAATCCGAATTGTGTTAGGGGGTGGTTCTTTTCCGTGGTGCTCACTTTGCGAGACTCTCCCAAAGATGTCTGATCGGTTCGATGAAAACCGAAAAACCAACGCCTTCGCCGAGATCTATTTCATGAACCAAAGTGTAGTTTGTTGTCAAGGTCGAATAAGATGATTTGTCAAAGAACACAACAGAGAGTAGAGAAATTTTGATCTTTATTATAGGACAGAAGTGACACAGTAGCCAACCCCCCTCGTGTTTGGAGTATTTCAAGCGACAGAGCCGTCTGTGAAAGAAACCTGTGTTCTCTTCGCCAACATGGGGTCAAGGGGACGCAGTTCCCTTGCGGGGCGTGGGGCAGCGCCCCATCAAATCAACGACATCGTGTTGAAACATTGCGGAAGCAAGGGAGTGATTTTTGTGGGAGGATTGTGTGAGGGAGGGGGTGGAAGACAGAAACGAAAAAAGGCCGCAACATCGGGTGTGATGTGCGACCTTTTGAAGCTCCCCAACGCGGACTCGAACCACGGACCCGGTGATTAACAGAAATGACATCGATGTCATTTACGAGGGCTGTCTTTGATAGATAGCTATAAAGCAATGATTTTGTTAAACTTTATGGTATTTTATGAATTTAAAAAGTCGCTCAACCCCAACAAAGCTCGTATCAACTATCCAAGGAAAGAGGGGTACATTCAGCGCATGATGACCCGCGCTGAGTATGATCAAGGCCATCGGAAGGACGACGATGTTTGAGAGCAAAAAACGACGCAGTTACGAGGACGTTGCAAAGACACGCTTGCTTCGCGTGATCCACACAGAAGCGCAATACAAAGCTGTGCAAAAAGAGATCACCCGCTTGTTCCAACAACAACCTTTAAGCAATCTGGAAGAGGACTACCTCGATACGTTGGCCTTGTTGGTGGAGCGATACGAGGAAGAACATCACCCGATAGACACAACCCACATCTCCCCTTTGGAATCCCTCGAAAACTTGCTGAATCGAGAAATTCCAAGCCATCGAATCAAGAAATTCCAAGCAATGCGGCGAGTTTTGCGCGAACATCCTCGACGATCTCATCGTCCGCTTTTTCGATAAAAGAGGCTTGGCGCACTCTCCAGTCGAGACTCTTGACTTGGTCGGAAAGCACGCATCCTGTGGTTTTCATCCCCGGACTCAGGAGGACAAGGAAATGGCTTCTCGTTTTTTGGCTTGTGATGGGACAAACGATCACAAGGCTGCTGAGTTGGTTGTAGCTGGCGGGAGACAACACAAGAGCAGGACGACGTTTGGCTTGTTCTCGTCCAGCTTGGGGG
>JAKLKB010000122.1 GCA_023150835.1 Myxococcota bacterium
CCCCCCCTCAATCCCCCCGTGAACGGGGGGAAGTTGGAACGGGCAGCGTCTGCGCGTCGTGCATACAGCGTGCGTCATGAAAAAACAAAATCCCCGATGCTTCCGACTTTCGCTCCCTCCCCTGTTCACGGGGGAGGGCGGGGTGGGGGGCTTTCCTCCGCTTCACCTAACGCCTATGGGGTGATACCCCACAGATCGACCCAATCGCAGCAAGGTTGGGGTGTTATTCGTCGTTGGATTCGTTGTTGGGGGAGAGGGAGAGCAGGTTGGAGAGTTCGTTGGTGTTGGCGATGAGTGTGAGTTTTTGGACTTTGCCAGCGATCTCTTTCCACGTTTCGAGCTCTTTGAGGCGCAGGAGGGTGGGGTTGCGTTCCAACATCTTGGCGGTGTTTGCGAGAGAGCGTGTGGCAGCGGTCTCTTCGCGGCGGAGGATGTTGTTGGCGGATGCCTCTTTTTCGGCTTCGATGACGCGGTTGAGAAGCTGTTTCATCTCGCCGGGAAGAACGACATCTTTGATATCGGTGCGCATGATCTGGACGCCCCATTCGAGGGCGCGGGGGCTGAGTTCGTTGCGCATGGAGATGGCGATCTCGGTGCGGTTTTCGAGCAGTTCGTCGACGGTGTGTCCAGCGATAAAGGCGCGAGCGATCATTTGGGTTTCGCTGTAGAGGGCGTTGGTGAGGTTATCGACGCTTTCGACGCTGCGTTGGGCATCTTGGATCTTGTACTTGATGATCAAGTTGAGTCGAAGAGAGACTTTGTCGCGGGTCATGACTTCTTGGCCGACGATCTGGATCTCTTGTTCGCGTAGATCGATCAGTCGGATGTCGAGTTTGCGCCGCCAGACGCTGAGGGAGTAGTTTCCGCCTTCGAGACGTTGCTCGAACTTTCCGTTGACGTAGAGCAGGCCGTGTTGGTAAGCCATGACGCCTTGGTTGAAGAGCAGATCGGCGGGGATCAAACGCCGATGATCTTCGGGGACATCTTGGAACAAGGTGTTGAGGTCGTAGCGACGGATATCGACAGGGAGCCGCCCTTTCCAGAGGATGTAGCGTCCCGGGCGCAAAAGCGCGTGGCTACGGTAGTTGAGGATCAAGATGCCGATCTCGTGGCTTTGGAGTTCGATGCAATCGCCGGCTTCTTTGGGGAGGATGCGTTCGAGTTCGGGTGTCAGGGCGGTATAGCCTTCATCCAGATTGAGTTTGCGGACATCAAAGGTGGCTCCGAAATTCCACCATGTGTGGCGGCCTGTGTCGAGCCAGCGGGTGAGTTTGCCGTCTTTGTAGAGCAGCCCGCGTTCGTTTTCTTGGATGAGGACTTCGGTACGCATCAAGATCTCCTTTTGAGGTGACGACTTTTCCCTTGACAAGGGGAAAGAAGGGGGTGACAAAATCGCGTGGGGTGCCTTACGGAGGATCGGGTGATCGGGTTCATCCTGCGGCATAAGAATATCGATCGAAGCGCAGAGAGCGGAGAGTGCAGGGATGTTGCGAGAAAAACAAGAGTCGTCAGAAGTCGCGGGTGTGGATGTGGTGGTGGTAGGGGCCGGGATGGCGGGTCTTTGCGCTGCTTGGGAACTGATGCAACAAGGTTTGTCGGTGTGTGTGTTGGAGGCGAGAGAGCGGGTGGGAGGCAGAGTAAAGACTTCGTATGGATGGCGAGGTGGCCAATATGCCGAGGCAGGGGCGGAGTACGTCAGCACCGAGCATGAGGCGGTGGCGCATTATCTCGATGTATTCGGCATCTCGCGTGTCGCAGTAGGGCGTCCGTATGATCGCGTGCAGTTTTTGGGGAAGACGACATCGTTTCTTCGCCCGAAGCGTGGGGATCTTCCGAAGTCCGTGAGCCAGCTATTGTCGGGTAATTTCTTTAGTGTGGATTTAGAAGAGTCGTGTTTGATGCCGTTGTTTGGGGCGATCGATGCGCAGAGCGAAGAAGATGCAGCGGAGCGCGGCGGATTGTTGAATGTGGAGACGGCGCTGCGTTTGATCGAAGCATATCCCGAGCAGGTGCAGTATGTACGGATGCGGCTGATCCCGTTTGAGGGGGTGGAGTTGGATGCGATCAATGCGTTGGATCTGGGTCAAGAAGGATGGCCGAGCGATTACCATGAGGAGTTGTATCGGATAGAAGGGGGGAATCAGCGGCTGCCCGATGCCTTTGCGGAGAGCTTGGGAGAGCAGGTGATCTTGAGAGCGGAGGTGCGGGAGATCGCGCAGGATCAGGAGGGCGTTTCGGTGTCGTATCTGTGCGATGGCGAGACGCGCACGATCTCAGGGAAAGCGGTGATCTTGGCGGTCCCTGCGCTGTCATTGCGCACGATTCAAAGCGACCCTGCGTGGCCCGATGCGTTGCAAAAGGCGATCGATCGGGTGGCATACGGAAAGGTGTTGAAGCTGAATGTGCAGTTTGCTCGTCGCTTTTGGGAGGCCGCAGGTTGGAATGGCGGGTTGATCTCGGATCATCCGCTGTGTGTGTGGCACGCAACAGAACAACAACAAGGAGAATCCGGGATCTTGACCTTTTATGTCACAGGAGCACTCGTCGAAACGGTCCGTCAGATGGACAAAGAAGTGTTGTGTACGCATCTGTTGTCGTTGGTCGAACCGACGCTCAAGGCCGATGGTGAGGAGATCTTGAGCGTTGAGGTGGAAGATTGGACAGGCGATCGCTGGAGCGGCGGAGGATGGGCGGTGTATCCTGTGGGTTCCGAAGAGACGGTCTTCGATGGGTTCTTAACCAAGCATGGACGTTGTTTCTTGGCAGGAGAACACCTTGCAAGCGAGTTCGAGTCGACGATGGAAGGGGCGCTGTGTTCGGCCCAAGAAGTTGTCGAGATCTTGCTCGAAAAGTATTGGGGTGGCCGCAACAAAGAATAGTCCACGGACAACACGGAAAGGGGCACGAAAAGGGAAGGGGAGAGGCAAGTTCAGCGGTGGAACCATCCGAGCCACCAAGCGACAGCAGCCAAGGCCGAGAGCGAAAGGCCGATGGCAAGGGAGAGAACGAGGGGGGACGGAGAGCGGGAGGGTGGAGAGGAGAAGGTGTCGTCGAGGCTCGGCGAAGAAGTGGGGGCGGAGAGGGTCTCTTTGGGGGGGGTGGAGTGAGGGAGGGGCTTGACGGTGCTGATCTCGGCATCGGTGGAGAAGTCGGACTCAGCGAGGAGATGGGGAGGTGGCGAAGGATGAGGGACGCCGGGTTGTGTTTGGGCATCGGGCGGATCGAGGGGCGGGGGTGTGTGAGGGGCGTGTGGGCGGCGAAGCGTTTCGGGAGGGGGGAGTGTTTTGGAGGCGGATGGAGGTGGAGTTTGGGAGAGGAAGATATCGATTTCGGCGGAGGTGGCTTCGCTGATGGCGGGAGTGATGGGGGCGTTGGTTTCGTGGCTGGGGGGGGCGGGTGTGCTGTTGGAGGAGAGGACTTGGGGGAGGGTGCCGGGTTCGGGTGTAAACAGCGGAGAGAAGCGGGAAGTCACTTCGTCGAGGAAGACGACGTTCATTTGTGCGCCGTCATCTTCGTCGAACGCGACGGGTAGATCGGGGAGATGAACAGCGGTGATGTCATCTTTGGGGGCGTTTTTGGCGATGGTTGCGTCATCATCGAAGGCGTTAGGAAGTTGGGAAGGGGAGAGCAGACTGGCTCCAGCGGAGGCGTAGGCGTCAAGCGCGGGATTGAAGGGTCGGGTTTGATCGTCGGCGAGTCCTTCGATCTTGATCTTGAGGACGCCGTGGGAATTGGGGACTTGATCGTCGAAGAATTGGGAGGCTTCGTCGAGATCGAGTTCGTTGTCTTTGTGGAAGGGGTCATCGGAGATCTGGACACGTTGGACCCATTGAGCGAGGGTTTGGTCGTTGTGTTGGGGGGCTTCTTCTTCGAGGACGCGCAGGAGGGCGCGTTGGAGGGCAGCGGGCGAGGCGAAGCGGTCGTCGGGGTGTTTTTCGAGCAGGCAGAGGGAGATTTCTTGGAGGAGGACGGGGATGGCTTGTTTTTCGGAGATCATGGGAGGGGGAGGTTCGATCTGGATGGCGCGAAGGGTTTCGACAAGAGAGACACGGGGATAAGGAGGTTGTCCGACACACATCTCGAAGAGGATGGTGCCGAGGGCGAACATCTCGGAAGCAGGACTGCGTTCGTGAGTTGTCACTTGTTCGGGGGAGAGGTAGGTGGGATGTCCTTCGAGCAAGCCGTTTTCGGTTTCGTAGCGAGGGCGAAAGATCTTGGCGACCCCAAAGTCGAGAAGGCAGGTGGAACCGTCTTTATCGATGCCGATGTGTTCGGGGGTGAGGTTGCCGTGTAAGAAGATCTCGGTGGGATCGGCATAAGCGGAGCGTTTTTCATTTTTGCTGTAGGCGTATTGAAGGGCGTCACAGAGTCCAAGGAGGATGCGCGCTGCGTGGTGCCAAGGGATGGGGAGATCATACTGAGCGAGGTGAGAGAACATGATCTGGCGCAGGGTGTGCCCCGAAAAGAAGGGCGTGACGAGGTAGAAAAAATCGTCGGAGACACCGTGAAGAATGGGAAGATAAAGGGTGGGATGGTGGAGCGTTGCGAGGCGTTCGAGTTCGTTGTTGAGGGCGTTGTGGAGCTTGGCGTCTTGGAGATGCTCGCGCAAGATTAAGCGAAGCAAGACCTCGACAGGAGGGGCGTCGGGTTGGAAGTATTGGGCAACCCACAATTGGATTTGATTTTTGGGAGCGAGGGGCTTTCCCAAGATCAGGCAGCCGTCTGCAAGGGCATCTCCAGCTTTTAGGGTCATATCCTCACCGCAATGTCAGAAAAAGAATGATACCCACAAGAATCAAGATCACAAGGATGTTCCCGCCGATCCAGAGCATTTTGATGCGTTGTTTTCTTCGTTGGATCGCCTCGATAAGTCGAACATCCAATACGGTGTGTTCTCCACCGCTATCGCGGAGATCATCGGGATCGCGTGGTTTGGGGAGGGGAAGGTTTTGGGGGGCGACGCGGGGAGGAGCGGTTTGCGTCAAACGGTAGTATTCAGGCGGGGGTTGGTTGGGATCGTAAGCAGCTCCTGCGAGCGGGGAAACTCCTTGTCGGATGGTTGCGGCTTCTTCGTCTGCGCGGGAGGGAGCGGGCGATTCTGCAAAATGGAAAGAGAGCGCAGGGAGTTCGCCTTGGGACATGAAAGCGATATCGCTAAAGATCACTTCGTCTTGGGGATCTTCGTAGGGGGAGGGGAGCTTGGGGGACAGGGAGATGTTGGTGGGGGCTTCGTCGGGATCGTCGTCTTCGCCATTTTGTTGTGGGGTGTTGGCTTGTGGGGCGCGTTGGATATTGGTGGATTCGCCTGCGAGGTCGTGCTCTTCATCTTCTGCTTCGTAGTCTGCTTCGTAGTCTGCTTCGTAGTCTTTGTTCTCAAAAAGGCTGGAAAAGGCGGAGGGTGAAGGGTTTTTTGAAGAAGTGTGGGCGTTGTTTTGGGAGGGATGGATGTGTGTGATGTGGTAAGCTGCGGAGATATCGATGCCATGAGAGGGAGGGGAGGTGTTGGGTGCGAGGAGAGCAGCAGCGACTTCGGGAGAGATACCTTCGATGAGCGGTGCGGTACTTTGGAAGGCAAGCTCGGTGGCGATATTTGGGCGTGGTTCGGGGTTTACGGGTGAGGGGCGGGGCGAGAGAAGCTCCGCAGAACCGAGCGAAGGAAGAGAAGTGGGGCTTACAGCGGAGTCGAGCGAAGGGCGGGGCGAGGGAAGTTCAGGGGAGCCGAGTTTGTGGAGGGGTGCGGGAAGTTCAGGGGAGCCGAGAGAAGGAAGGGAAGTGGGAAGTTCAGCAGAGCCGAGTTTGTGAAGCGGGGATTGTGTGAGCGTCGAGGCGAGGAGGTGGGAATGGCTTTGTGTGAGGGGATTTGGGAGAGCGGGAGCGGAATAACGCGGTACATCGGACGTGTCGGCGAGAGGGTCGGGCGTTTTTGCGGAAGGAGCAAGGGTTGGCGGATCGGTGTCGGGTGCTGCGAGGACAGACGTGAGGGTCGGGTCGTTTGGGGTTGATTCTTGCGGATCTTGCGCTGCTTGTGCGGGGGGATCGATGGGATCGATGGGATCGATGGGACCGATGGGGCCGATGGGGAGGGGCGACAGGGGGATGGAAGAAAGCGCTGTATGGGCAGCGTTTGGAGAAGCAAGAGAGAGGTCGAAGTCGAGGGCGTCGGGTGGTGCGGGCGGTTGCAAGAAAGGGTCGGAAAAGTCATCAAGAAACGAGAGTGGATCGTTGGAGGGTTTGACGTTCATGGAGAGGGCGTCAAGCAGGGAAGAGGAAGGCGAATTGGTTTTTGGGGGAGGGGCGCCAAAGAGCGAAGAGGACGAGCGAGTTGGTGCAGTGGGCGGGAGTGCGGGTGCAGTGGGCGGGAGTGCGGGTGCAGTGGGCGGAAGTGCGGGTGCAGTGGGCGGGAGTGCCGAAGTGAGGGGCGATGCGGGCGGAGCGGGTGGGAGTGCCGAAGTGAGGGGCGATGCGAGCGGAGAGGGCGGGAGTGCCGAAGTGAGGGTCGATGCGAGCGGAGAGGGCGGGAGTGCCGAAGTGAGGGTCGATGCGAGCGGAGAGGGTGGGAGAGGGAGTTGCGCGTCGGAAGATTGGGCGTCGGTGATGTATTCGGTGTCTTCGGAGGTAAAGTTGGGGAGTGCGACGTTGGGGTCGGTGGGGCGGGAGTGTTCGTATTTGGGGAGTAGATGAGGCGGAAGTGCCGAGACAGCGATGATCTTGGAGATGATCGAGGAAGGTGTCGAGGATTCGGATTCGGCGGAGGGTTGGTTGGTTGGTGCGGAGTTCGACACGGAGGGAGGGGAGGATGGGTTGATTTCTTTGGCGTAGTTGCGCAAGACATGTCGCAACTGGTCTTTTTCAGCGGAAGGAAGTACGGAATCGCGGAGGGTTTGATCGGTGGGGATGCCGATGACCGCGCCTGGGGGGAGATGAGAAGGGAGGTTGATCTTGGCTTCTTTGGAGGGGGTTGTGCGATGCTCTTCGGAAGAGGGTCGTTTTTGTGCGGCTTTGCGGAGTTCTTCGAGAGGTGCAGCCATGGTGGGTTCGATGGCGGCGTCATCTTCGGGGAAGAGGCTTTCAAGGGGTGCGGGTGGTTGGCGCATGGGGTTGGGAGTGTGGGAGTCGAACAAGCGCATGGGTGCGGGAGAAGGGGTGTAGGAGGGTCGGGTGGCGTCGGTGGCGATCAGGGGTTCGCTTGGGGAGGTATCGGCGGGAGGGGCGGGGAGAGGGTTGGGCTGTGCGTATCGTTGAGCGAATTGGAGGAGGCTATCGCGGTGAAAGCCGGCGGGGGCGTCTTGTCGGATGATCTGTTCGAGTGCGCGTAGAACTTGTCGAGCGTCTTGAAAGCGGTCGTCGGGTTTTTTTTCGAGGAGCTTGAGGACCAATTGGTCGAAGGAAGCGGGGATACGGGGGGAGCGTTTTCGGAGGGGTTCGGGCTGATTTTCGAGGATGGCGTAGATCAGGGTGGGGAGCATATCACCGAGAAAAGGGCGTTGTCCGGTGCAGAGTTCGTACATGATGATGCCAAGGGCGAAGAGGTCGGAGCGGAGGTCTTGGGGGCGTGCGGTGATCTGTTCGGGGGACATATAGGAAGGGGTGCCTTTGATGACGCCCGTTTGGGTTTTATGTTGGACGCTGGAGGCTTTGGCCATACCGAAGTCGATGATCTTGATGAAGCCATCGACGGTGAGGAGCATATTTTCGGGTTTGAGGTCGCGGTGGATCAGGTCAAGAGGTTTGCCATCGCGCCCGACGCTGGTGTGCGCGTAGAAGAGGCCCTTGCAGACGCCGATCATCATTTGTGCGACAAGTGTCCAAGGAAGAGGTTGTCCTGTTTTTTGGACGTGATCTTCGAGGATGCGCCCGAGGTCTTGGCCTCGGATGAGTTCCATGACGATGTAGTCGAGTTCGTTGTGTTGGCCGATGTCGTAGATCTCGACGATGTTGGGGTGTTGGAGTTGTGCGGCGAGGTGGGCTTCGTTGAGGAAGATCTCGTGAAGTTTGGGGGTTTCGAGGGCTTTGGCGTGGACGATCTTGATGACGACGTCTTTGGAGAATCCACCGACTCCAAGTTGCTGTGCCTTCCAGACCTCGGCCTGTCCACCTTTTCCAAGGCGCGCTTCGACGATGTATTTTCCGCCTGCGATGGATGTGCCTTCTTTGACGATCATGGCGTTGCTTCTTTTTGGGCTACAGCAAGGAGACTCTTGCGAAGTGATGGCAGAATCAAGCAACAAGCGGCATGGGTTGATGATGGTCGGGGGTGGCGCTGGTCTGGGCCGCATGTTCTTTGACAGGGTACTGATGCGCGGTTTTCTGTCAAGAGAACAGACCGCCTTGAGCCGAGTACACCGCATCGAATCAAGAGAGGGCTAACGCGGTTGGGTTTGTTTTGTGGGCTGGGTTAATTTTCGAGAGCGAAGCGGACGGGGATACGGAATTCGGCCCAAGGTCGGCGAAAGCCTGTGGGGAGGATGGGCAGAGGGAGGGCCGCGCTGACCATGCGAACGGCTTCTTGATCAAGGACACCATAACCGCTGGAACGTTCGATGGATGGGGGTGTTGCGAGGCTTCCTTGGGAAGTGATGCGCAAGCGCAAAACGACGAGTCCTTCGAGGCCCATGCGTTGAGCCATGGGGGGATAGCGCTTGTGGCGCTCGATGGCGTGTCCAAGGACGCGTCGATAAGGGCCGAGATCGACGGGAGGTGTGGGGGGTGTGGGAGGTGTGGGAGGTGTGGGAGGTGTGGGAGGTGTGGCCCGTAGGGCTTGAAGAGGTGTGGGAGGTGAGACGGGGACGGCTTGGGGGCGAGGGGCCGAGGTGGTGATGGGGCGAGGGAGCGGAGGAGGAGGGACGGCTGGACGTTGGGGGATGGGTCGGCTCTGGCGTTTGGGGGGGCGTTGTGGGCGGCGGCTCTTGCGCTTGGGGGCTGGTTTGGGAGGGGTGATGGGGCGTGGAAGCGTGCGAGGACGCGGCGGGGGGGGCGGAGGGGGCGGAGGGACGGGGCGTGCAACGATCTGAATTCGCAGCGGCGGAGGTGGCGGGGGTGGGATGTCCATCGAAAGCGGGAGCCAACCGAGAAGCCCGTGGACAAGCAAGGCAAAGATCAACGAAGTCGCCCAAGAGTGGGCGCGTTTATGAGGTGGTGTGGAGGGGATGTGTGTGGATGGAGGCATGACTTCTTTCCGAAGGGAGGTCTAGGGGGTTTGTGTGGGTTTGATATCGGCGGCGGCGAGCGAAACCGATTGGAACTGGAGTTTGGCGGCGAGGTCGAGTACGAAGACAGCGTGTTGGAGCGCGACTTTGCTATCGGCGCGGATGACGAGGTCTTTGTGCTGTTTGCGGAGTTTTTCAAGGGCCGAAGGCAGGGCTTGTTTGGTGATGTCTTGGCCGTCGACTTGGTATTGGCCGCGTTTTCCGACGGTAAGGATCAGGGGTTTTTTGGGACTCGATTGCGCGCTTTCAGCGGTGGGTAGTTCGACTTTGAGGCCACGTATGCGTTCAAAGTTGGCCGCGAGGACGACGAAGATCAGCAAGATAAACACGATATCGATCAGAGGCGTGAGTCCGACTTCTGGGGCCGGTCGTTTGGGGGCATCAAACATGGCTGGACTCGATCGGTGGCTGGGCAGAGCGCGCTGGGTGAATTTCGAGGTTTTGGGCGGTGGCCGGCTTGTTTGAACGGGCGGCCTCATCGGGCCAAGGCTCTTCGATCGGTGGCAAGACATGAAGCATCCGCTCGACGGTATCGCGCATTTGGAGGCGTAGGTTTTCAAGGCGACCTGTGAGGTAATGATGCCCTGCGAGTGTGGGGGCGGCGACCACGAGACCTGCCGCAGTTGTCAACAGCGCTTGCCAGATCCCCGAAGATAGGGCGGCTGCGTTGACATTGGACATCCCTGCGCCTTGGAGACCAAAGAATAGCTGCACCATCCCAACCACCGTTCCCAAAAGGCCCAACAAGGGGGCGATCTGTGATATCAGCGCGAGCAGAGGCAGGTTGTGATCATGTTGGCTTAGCTCTAACATCCCGACACGTTGGGCTTCCGCAGCCACTCGATCTGGGCGCGTTCTCGCAAGGCGCGCAGAGGCCGCAAGGATCCGTGCAACAGGATGGTCGATCTTTTCTGCCGCTTCGGCGGCTTCGTTGTAGTGCATCGCTCCGATCCGTTGCAAGAGCGGATCGACCCAAGGCAGGCGGTTTGCGCGGATCTTTCGATACAGCCAAAGCCGCTGTCCAAAGATCGTGAGCGCAAGCACCGAACACAGGTAGATCGGCCACATCGCCCATCCGCCTTGCGCCAAAAGGTTTGCTACCGTCATCGCCAAAATCTTTCTTTCTGTAGGTGTCGCTTCGTGTGGGTATCGCTTGTTCGGAGTATGTTGTGGGGCTTTGCCCCACGCCCCACAAGGGAGCGCGGCCCCCTTGACCCCGTGAGGGGCGGGAAGCACAGACGTTGTTCAAACCAACGACGGCTCCGCTTGAAAGTCCGCGAACACGGGATTTGTTGTCAATTGCGGCAATTCTTTCTTCGCCACACTAAATTTTGTTGAGTGATTGGGCTGAAAACAAAGGATTTTTCCTTTGTTCCACTCAAAAGAGCCACAACATGCGAGAGGGGGGGACGAGTTGTCAAGATCTAAATCTTCTTGAAATCGAAGCGAGGGGATTGCTCGGTGTGTTTGGTGTGTCCGATGAGGTGAGATTATTCGGTGCGTTCGATGTGTTCGATGTGAGGGGATTGTTCGATGTGTTCGATGTGATGGGATTGTTCGATGTGTTCGATGTGATGGGATTGTTCGATGTGTTCGATGTGATGGGATTGTTCGATGTGTTCGATGTGTTCGATGTGTTCGATGTGTTCGATGTGAGGGGATTGTTCGATGTGATGGGATTGTTCGATGTGTTCGATGTGTTCGAGGAGAGCGCGTAGGTAGGCATGGGGAGGGAGCCATCCTTTTTCAAGGGGCGGATCGAGGGGTTTCAGGGCGCATTGTTTTTCAAGCCAAGAGCATTTGTGGGCAAAGAAGCGTTTGAGCAGAGCGGGTGGATGTTGTAGGAGAGCATGGCTAAACAGCCATCGGTCGGGCGGGAGCGGTTCGGAGAGCGGGGAGGCGTCGGTGATCTCGACGAGATGGCCGAGATAGAAGAGGTGTTGATCTTCGACCAAGAATTCGTCTAGTAAACGCCATCCCCATTGTAGGAGCGTGCGGCGCAGCAGTTCTTCTTGGGTGTTGCTTTGGAGAAGAGCGTAGCGCAGGCCCATTTTGTGAAGATCGCGAGAACTCAAAAGCCGTTCGATGGTGTTTCGCCCCATCCCTGCGAGGATAACAGCATCGACCTCGTCGTCTTGGAGCGGAGACAGACCATCGCCACGGCGTATCTGCAAGGGGGCTTCGGGGAGATAAAGTTGGTGGTTGGCTTGTACCAAGGCGATGGGACCGGGGTTTTTGTCGCAAGCGATCACCGTTTTCGGGTGTCCTTGGGCGAGCAGGTGCAGCGGAAGCAAGCCGTGATCCGTTCCGATATCTGCGATACGCCATTCAGGGCGAACCCATCGACGAAGCGCATCAAGGCGTGCCCCCAACAACGGTAGCGGGTTGTGTTCTCGGTCAGTCGGCAAAAAAGAAGGTGTTGGGGAGGACATCGGTGTTGAGGTGGACATCGGTGTTGGGGATGGGGGTGTTGAGGAGGACATCGGTGTTGTGGAGGACATCGGTGTTGTGGAGGACATCGGTGTTGGGGATGGGGGCGTTGTGGAGGACATCGGTGTTGGGGTGCGCTCGCGTGCGTTGGTGTGGGGTTGCGTTCGTATGCGTTCGTGGGTGTTTGTTGCGTTCGTATGCGTCAGTGGGTGTTTGTGGAAAGGGAGCTACTCTCCGATGGGGATACCTTTTCCGTCTTCGCTATCGTTGCGACCGGAGGGGCCTTTTTCGTTGTTTTCGCCAAACAGCAGCCAAGCGGGGGCTTCGAGATCTTCGAATTGTTGGGGGACGGATTGGAAGAGGTTGTGCATGGCTTGGCTGCGCAGATCCATGAGTTGACGGAGAGCGCGTTCGAGATTGGGTTCAAAGCGTCGGATCAAGCGATACGATTCGATGGGCAGATGAAGCAAGATGCCGCCGTCGGGCATCCAGACGGAGGCTGTGGTGGGTTCGTTGTTGAGCAGAGAGAACTCGCCAAAGGTGTCGCCTTCGGACAAGGTCGCGAGGTGAATCCTCCGACCATCGGGAGTTTGGGCCATGACGACAGCTTCGCCGTGTAAGATCACGAACAGTCCGGGGGGTTCGACACCTTGTTCAAAGACTTTTTCGTCCACTTCGATCACGCGCAAGCGAAAAGCACGCAACAAGCTGTCTTTGGTTTCGACTTGGGAAAAGACATCGCTGAGTTTGAACAGGTTTTCGAGGTTGCGGCGTTTGATCAGTTGTTGGAGGGAGTGGATGAGTTGAGGGTGTCTGTGGGCGAGGGCGGACATCAGGGCGGCATCGACACACCAAGCGACGCCCGCTCCTTGAGAGACCACCGAAGCGCGGCGGGCCACCGTGGTCAAGAGCGACATCTCGCCGATGAATGTAGGGGCTTGGAGGGTGGCGAGTTTGATCACTTCCTTGTTGGGGCGGCGTTGTTGGATCTCGACGCTGCCATGCGAGAGCAGGTAAAAGGTGCGGTCGGTGTTGCCTTGTTCGATCAGGATCTTTCCGGGAAAAAGCTGGACAGGCTGCACCATCAAGGCCAGTTCGTAGAGATCGTTTGCGTTGAGATCACCGAATAGCGCGGGAGAGGGAAGCGGCGAATGGGGTGGAAGGCCGATGCCTCCGAGATCAAGCGCCAAGGAGTAGGCTTCTTGGATCTGTCCGTCTTCGTCGGGAGGGAGTGTGAGATTGCGGGGGGCCGCTGGCTGGGGGCTTTGGGGGAGGCCGGGGAGGCGTCGATCGATCGCAAAGCGTTCTGCAAGCTCCCGCACAAGAGGGGGTTGTGCAGCTTTGGGCAAGTGCATTCGCACCAAGGCGAGCGCGCTAAAGAACTCGCCCCGCAACGAGGCCACACGCACCGCAGAAGTCAGCATCGCAGCGGCCAGATCGGCCTCTCCACGACTGGCAAGGTCATTCGCAAGAAATACCCGTGCTTTGACAGCGTCAGGTTGTTGTGCAACGGCGCGGATCTTTTCTCCTAAGCTCATGATCGTCCCTTTCTTCGGTGCCTTGAGGGGGCTTGGTGCGTGGGATCTTTGCGAAAGGCCCGTACTGTGTGGGCTTGTTGTCGTACATAAACGCTTGTGGGGCGTTTGGACTCCGTCAAAGCGCTGCGTCTAGCCTTGTGGTACACCAACGCAGGACTCGTCGCAAGCCTCTTCTGTGGGGCGTTGGTGAAAGCCTGTTGACTCTTGAGGGGGGGGCCATCAACAACGTATTACGAGATCTGCCCATTGCGTGTAAACGTCAACGACGTATTACGAGATCTGCCCATTGCGTGTAAAACGTAGGGGCTGCCCCCTGTGGCTGCCCAAGAACAGGGCAAACACCATTCAACGACGTATTACGAGATCTGCCCATCGTGTGTCCGTGAAACGCAGGGGCTGCCCCCTGTGGCTGCCCAAGAACAGGGCAATTACATCAGCGAATCGCATCGACATTGCGAGCACACACGGCTCAGATATCGTATGACTTCCATCGGATACAACATAGAGCGAAGCGAAGTGCGTAGAGAGGAAAAGGGTGAAACTGTGTTAGAAGGTTTGCGAGCGTGGTGGAGTCGTTTTTTGCATCCGGGGAGTGCGTTGGCGTACCGACCGATCTTGCGCCATGTCAACGCGCTAGAGGCGAAGATGCAGGGGATGTCGGCATCGGATCTTGCGGCACAAACAGCGGTGTTTCGTGGGCGGCTAGAGCGAGGTGCGCCGCTGTTGTCTTTGATCCCTGAGGCTTATGCGACGGTGCGTGAAGTGGCGCGGCGCGAGTTGGGGATGCGTCACTTTGATGTGCAGATCTTGGGTGGTGTGGCGCTGGCACACGGTAGCATCGCAGAGATGAAAACGGGTGAAGGAAAGACGTTGGTGGCGACCTTGCCTGCGTACCTGTATGCTTTGCAAGGAAAAGGCGTGCATGTGATCACGGTCAACGATTATCTTGCGGCGCGAGATGCCGAATGGATGGGAAAGATCTATCGCTTTCTTGGCCTTGAGGTGGGGGTGGTGTTGGAGGATATGGGCGAAGGTTCGGCGGAGACAGAACGCAGACAAGCCGCGTATCGCGCTGATATCACGTATGTCACCAACCACGAAGTGGTTTTTGATTATCTGCGCGATCATCTTGCGACAAGCCCCGATGAGCTGGTTCAACGCCCACCGCATTTTGCGATCGTGGACGAAGTCGATCTGTTGTTGATCGATGAGGTCCGTACGCCCTTGATTATCAGCGGCCCTGCGCACGAAGATGTGTCCTTGTTTGCGGAAGTCGATAAGGTCGTGCGCAAGCTACAGATGGGTCCTGATATCCGCTTTCATGCACGCACCAAGACCGCCACATTGACAGAAGTCGGGCAAGAAAAGGTCGAGTCGATGTTGGGGCGCAATCTCAGCGAACCGAGCCAGCTTCCGTGGTTTCATGCGATCCACCAATCGGTCCAAGCACATGGGGCCTACAAGAGAGACGTCGATTACATCGTCAAAGGCGGAGAAGTCCAACTGATCGATGAGCATACAGGCCGCGTCTCTCCTGATAAGCGGTTTTCAGATGGCCTGCACCAAGCCCTCGAAGCCAAAGAACGCTTGCGCGTACAGGCCGAAGATCGGACCTTTGCGCGGATGAGTTATCAACAGTACTTTCGGTTGTATCCGCGCCTTTGTGGGATGACGGGAACGGCAGCTTCGGAGAAACAAGAGTTTCAACAAACCTATGGTCTGCAAGTCGTGACGGTCCCCACCAACCAGCCCGTTCAACGCAAGGATTTTATGGACGCGATCTATGCGACCAAGCGCGAAAAACACGAAGCTGTCGTCGCAAGCATCGAAGAGATCCACAAAAGCGGGCAGCCGATCTTGGTGGGGACGACTTCGGTCGAAGAATCCGAGCAGCTTGCGCGGCTTTTGCGAAAGAGCGGCCTTTCTTGCGAGATCCTCAACGCCAAAGATC
The DNA here is from genome assembly GCA_023150835.1 of Myxococcota bacterium. Classification (GTDB taxonomy): domain Bacteria; phylum Myxococcota_C; class UBA6777; order UBA6777; family UBA6777; genus JAKLKB01. The sequence goes on from JAKLKB010000122.1 coordinate 15,126, forward strand.
ACGACCGCGAAGCCGAGATCATTGCACAGGCCGGACGGCGCGGCGCGATCACCATCTCCACCAATATGGCGGGGCGCGGAACCGATATCTTGCTCGGCGGAAACCCCGAAGCGAGTCAAGCCACTGACTCTCCCAAAAAGAGTCCACAGAAAACACGGAAAACACGGAAAGAAGAAGGGAAGCCGTTGAAAGCAGAAGGAGCGATGGGAGAGGCGGCATCGAAAGAACGCGACACAAAGTACGAGGAACACGCAGCGGTAGTCCAAGCAGGGGGCCTCTTTGTGATCGGAACAGCGCTCCACGAGTCTCCGCGCCTTGACAACCAGCTTCGCGGTCGTGCAGGCCGCCAAGGTGATCCCGGGGCCTCGCAGTTCTTTGTCTCTCTCGAAGACGAGATATTCGAAAAGTACGGAGAGACCGAGATATCCGCCATCCATCTCGATCTCGAAGAACGAGAGCACCCCGAAGGCGAAGAGATCGAAGACCGAAATGTCCGCGCTATCCTCTATGCCTTGCGCGACAAAGTCGCCTTTGAACACCGCTCCGAACGCGCCGAAACCCTCAAATACGATACCGTTGTCCACCAACAGCGCGAGCAGATCTATCTGTGGCGGCAATCCATCCTGCTCGGCGCTCCGACCCTCGACGAACACCGCGCTCAGGCTCACGCCATCCTCGCCGAAGTCCTCGCCGATCAAGTCCATCTCGCTCTCCACGATCTCCAGCCCGACGAAGATCTCCAAGCCATCTATGCCGAACTCCAAGATATCTTGCGCGAGATCTTCCGCACCCCCCTCACCGTCCCACGACTCCCCGAAAGCCGCGACCTTCCATCCTCCGTCACACAATCCCTACTCCCCGCCGTCCAAGAAGCCTTTGAGCAGCGTTTCACAGGCAAGGATGCCCAACCGCGCGCTACCATCGATCTCCAAAACACCCTTCTTCTCGAAAGTATCGACGACGCTTGGATCGATCACCTTAACGCCATCGAACGCCTCGAAGACAACGTCAGTCTCTACGGCTACGCCGAACAAGACCCGATCGTGATCTTTCGCAAAGCCGCAGGACTCCAATTCGGCGAACTCTTGGCCGAGATCCGCTTGCGTGCCGTCAGCCTCTGGTTCGCCCTTGAACTCGATTCCTCCGACCATTCCGCTTCTTCCACATCCGTATCTCCCTCCAAGAAAAAGGCCGATAAGCCCAAGCATCCGCTCCTCCACCCCTCCAACCGCAAACGCCGCAAACGCAAAATGGCCTAATCTCCATCCGCCCGTAGTACGATCGTCAAAGATGTAGGGGCAGCCCCCTGTGGCTGCCCAACCGTCAAAGATGTAGGGGCAGCCCCCTGTGGCTGCCCAACCGTCAAAGATGTAGGGGCAGCCCCCTGTGGCTGCCCAACAATCGGGCAATGACAGCGAATCGCACCGACCCTTGCGATCACACATCTCTCGGATATCGTATCATAAGAAATCCGCCCGTCGTGTGATTGTCAAACGTAGGCGCAGGCTGCCCAACAATCGGGCGTCTGTGTACTCTCCCTCGATCACAGATTACTCGGATATCGTATGACCCCTTGACCCCGTATTGGCGGGGCACACAGGCGTTTTTCAAACGAACACCTGCGCCGCTTGAACATCCGCAAACACGGGGGGTCTTAGCTGTAGAGGGCTTCTTGGAGGCGGGTGGAGTAATCGAGCAATGTTTCGTAGGGGGCGAGGTTGAGCAGCCGCTCGCACAATCCGTCGAGGGTGTGTCGCATCGAGAAAAGGGCAGGATCGCTGTGGCAATTCAGGATCTTGAAATGGTTGCGCATTCGTTGCCACAGGACGCGCCAGACTTCGGGCTGTAGCACACCGTGTGCCTGTGGATCGAGCAGCATCCCATTCAACAAACGACCCGCCTTTCGCAAGTGCAAAAAGGTTCCCATGGTACGAGCGCTCTGCGTCAACCTACGCTTTACCGTGTGTGCTTTTTGTTCGCCCCAAAAAAGCAGTAAGAGCCTATCTTCCGCCGACAACGGATCGGATGAAACCGCTTGGTCCGAAAAAGACAGACAAGAAAGCGCATAGCGCCAATTCAGCGCCCGCAGAGAAGAAGGGCGAAAATTCAGCAGCAATGTTTCCACGCGGGGAATGAAGATCGAGGCTGCGTAGCCCATCTCTTCCACCACCGTCGACGGGTAGAAAAGCAAGGGGTCGTGGGCATCCGTTGGCCCGAATAGTCGTCGCGGCTGGTCTCGAAACAAGCGCTCCATCCATTCGGCACACAAGGGGCTTTTCAAACAAGCCAGACTCCACAAGGTCTCCCACGTCGGCTCGGCTTCTTTGGGCAGCAGCCAGATATAGGTTTCGAGCGATTCCAACATCTCGACGACTCCACCGCATCCGACGGTGAGGAGCAGTCTGTTGAGCCATGCTTCGTTGTTTTGCTGTCGCGCCCACCGCCACAAAGGTTCGAATCCCTCTGGATGGCGTTGTGCATCCATCAACAATGCCTTGAACGCCTCTTCTTCTTCCACGCGATCTTGTTTGTGCAAGATCGACCACAAAAATCCGCGTATCTTGTCGTTTGCACACGACGCCATCGGCAAAAACAGATGTCGGCGAAAGGCATCATACGCATGATGGTGGGCTTGTTTGTAGAGTTCTTCGCACTCAGGCAGCGAAAGCCCTTGCCAATGCGACAAAGCCATCGCTGCACAAGTGGATGTCTTGCCATCGGTATGCTCCAAACGCTGCAACATCCGATGCAACTGTTCTTTGTCGAGGGCTGTCGGTTCGATCTCAGCGAGGGCTTGTACAGCCATCGGCCAAAGCTCAGGTAGCGGTCCTTCGAGCGCATCGATCCATCGGTCCACCAGTTCGCCTCCCGCGCTACCCAAGCTGCCCAACAGGCCATACAAACCTTCCCATGCTTCGCATTCCTTGCGGTTTTTTTGGCTTCGCACAGGGATCTGTTGGCCTAGGCGCACAAAAGCCGCCTCAAGCAACGCAGGCGCACGAAGGGATTCTTGATCAATGACACCCCGTAAGGTCGCTTCTTGGAGTCCGAATGGCAGGTCTTCTTGCAAACATTCGCCCAACACTTCGATGGCTTGGGGATGATCGACTCTTGCGATCTGGTGCAATATCTCGCTGCGGATGCGTACCGCTGTTTGTGTACCCAATGCTTCTTTCATCAACGGCAATGCTTCACGCCATCTCCGATCAACGGGATGAGATACGTCTGTGGGTACTCGCGCAACCATCGCCCCTTGCCTGACTTGTAGCTGTTCTAAAGTCCATGCGGTCGCTTGGATTTGGGCTTGCTGCTTTTGAAGCTGAAGCATCAGCAGGATCGCTGCATTGTTGCGATGTTTGCCTTTCGCAGACAAAAAGCGTGCAAAGGGCGAAGTGCCTTCGTTGTCGGGATGAGGGCCTTCTTGCTCCCATCCTTGCCAATCCTGCGCACCTGCTCGACGCAGCCATCCGACGGGTTCTTCCAATCCTTGCGGATCGAGGTGCGCCAAGCTCCTCACCAACGCCGTCGGTTCGATATCTTTGTCTTCCATCAGTTCCGCCCACGCCCGTTTTTGCGAGGACGTCCACGCCCCTCCTGCCGCAAGATACCGCTCCAACAACAGCGGAAACGCTCGCGGTGCGATGTCTGGCACTCCCTCCAACAGCCTCCACCGAAACGATGCCCAAGCTTCCATCTTTCACCCTCCATTTGTCGCACAATGTTGTGGGGTTCCACTCCACGCTCTGTCGTTGTGGGGTTCCATCTCACGCTCCATAGCTGTGGGGTTCCACTCCACGCTCTGTCGTTGTGGGGTTCCACCTCACGCTCCATAGTTGTGGGGTTCCACCCCACGCCCCGCAAGGGGTCGCAGCCCCCTTGACCCCATATTGGCGGGGTGGGCGGTTGTATTTCAAACCAACAGCCCTGCCGCTTGAAGGTTTGCGAACACGAGGGTTTTTGACGTTTCCGCTACGACCTTTCTTTGTGGCTTGACCGCATTGGTGAACCTCGCGCATATTTGCGAGAGATCAGAACGTGCCTACAGATTCAGACCCGTGTTGTTAAGGGGGAAAACCTCGGGTGTTGAGGCAAAAAACGCAATGGAGGACAGTCGTGGAGAAAAAAGGACTGATGGAAGAATTAGAGCAGTTGGGCAAGCTGCACCAAGCAGGTGTGCTTTCGGCTGCGGAGTTCGAGGCCGAGAAAACGGGGATCTTGTCGCGATTGCGTGCGTTGCGAGAAAAGAGCCATCCCGCAGGCGAGAGCAGCGGTGTTCACGGCGGAGATGCTTTTCGGACGGGTGCTGCGGAGGTTCAGCCAGCAAGAACACCTGCACCGTTGTTTTCTCCCGACCCAGCGGGATCAGGGGTTTGTGGGGTGATCGGGGAGCGGTATCGATTGGTGAGGATGCTCGGTCGGGGCGGCATGGGTGAAGTGTGGTTGGTCGAAAACTTCCGATTGGCGCGAGTTTTTGCGCTGAAGTTTCTGGCAAGTGAATTGGTGGGATCGTCGGAAGCTTTAGCGCGGATGCATCGAGAATACGAAGTGCTTGAAAAGTTGTCGCACCCAAATATCGTGCGCGTGTTCGATATGGATCAAGACAAAGAGAGCAGCCGGTGGTATCTGCGGATGGAATATGTGGAAGGCGAAGACTTGGGGAAAAAAATCGCTTTGGCTTCGAAACAAGGGCAGAAGCCGTTGTTTGCGATGCAGCAGATCGTGGGTTGGTTGGGGCAACTTGCAGAGGCGCTGGATTATGCCCATCAGCGGGGGATCTTGCATCGCGATATCAAACCCGCGAATCTGATGCTTACAGCCGATCAGCATCTAAAAGTGATGGACTTTGGGATCGCACGCGTCGTCAGTGGAACGCATACGACCCAACACACCGCGATGATGGGGTCGATGTATTACACCGCCCCTGAGTTGCTGCGTGGTCAAGCAGCCACCCCGTCAACGGATATCTATTCGTTTGGCGTGTTGGTGTACGAGCTGCTAACGGGCAATTTGCCTGTGGGACGGTTTGCACTGCCATCTTCGTTGGTGGCGGGGTTGCCGAAGCGTGTCGATGATGCTGTCGAACGAATGTTGATGATGGAGCCTAAACAGCGGGGAGAATCGCTGCGCGAAGTGTGGTTGCCTTTGCGGGACGCGCTTGGTGGACAGCCCACGCAATCCGTTGTTCTGCAAAAAACAGATCCACCACCGACGAAGACGGAGGCGACTACGCCGCCACCCGCGAAGCCGACGCTCGGGAAGAAAGGGGTGGTAGAGGAAAAGTCGGAAGAGAAAAAGAATCGGGAACTTGCGGAGGAGCGACGCGAAGCGAATGCCTCGCAAGAGCGCACGGGGCGGAAAAAGAGCGGCTGGGGGCGGTGGGTGGCTGCGTTCGTGGTGTTGGGGTTATGTGGCTGGGGCGTGGTGTGGGGTGTGGGCGTGTACCAAGAAGCGCAAAGACGGGAAGAAGCGCAAAGACGGGAAGAAGCGCAAAGACGGGAAGAAGCGCAAAGACGGGAAGAAGCGCAAAGACGGCAACGAAATTCGCGGAGTGATGGCAAGGTCAAGCGTGTGTTTCAAATCGGGGATGCGGAGTACAAGACGCGATGGATTCCAGCAGGGGAATTTGTGATGGGGAGTCCGTCGAATGAGCCGAATCGAAGCTCAAACGAAGGGCCACAGCGGACGGTGCGGATCAGTGAGGGATATTGGATGATGGAGAACGAAGTGACGCAGGGGCAATGGAAAGCAGTGATGGGAGCGGCGAATAACCCACCGAGTTTTTCATCGTGTGGGGACAAGTGCCCGATGGAAAGCGTGTCGTGGCATCAAGCCGCAGCGTATGCGAACAAGCTGTCGAAGAAGCAAGGCGTGGAAGAGTGCTTTACGTGTCGTGGCGAGGGAAAGGGCATACGGTGTGACGGATTGGGAAACAAGGGGAGAGATTATGTGAAGTGCAAGGGATGGAGGTTGCCAACCGAGGCGGAGTGGGAATACGCAGCGCGAGCAGGAACAACGAAGGCGTATCACACAGGGGATTGTATCTCGGCAGCACAAGCGAACTACAACGGGAACTACCCCGAAACGAATTGCGAGAAGGGAGAGTACCGGAAACAGACGATAGAGGTGTGCGGCTTGGTGCGGAACGCATGGGGGTTGTGCGATATGCACGGAAATGTGTGGGAGTGGGTGTATGATGGGTACAAGGACACAGCCTATCAGGAGCTAGGAGCCGTTGATCCAGTCTACGTAGCAGCGGCGTCGTACCGCGTCTTACGGGGCGGTAGTTGGTACTACTACGCGCAGTTCTTGCGGTCAGCGTATCGCTCCTGGTTCGCGCCTACGGACGCCAGCAACTTTCTCGGTTTTCGGTTGCTCAGGCATTGAGGTTTGGCGTTTTACCGTTTCAGGGTTTGCGAGGACTTAGGGGATGGAAAGGGGAGGTGGTAGGGAAGAAGAAACGGAGCGAAGGCGGAGTAGCGCGAAGAAGCGAAGCCTGAAGCGCACGGAGACGGAGCGGAGCGGTCGGGGAAGGGGGGTTTGGGGGGGGGTCCCCCCCAAGCGGGCGGGAAACGGTGAAGTGATTGCGGACAGGCAGAGGGTTTGGGGGGAGAGATGCGGACAAGAAGGAGTGTGGGAAGGTGATGACGAGTTTTTTGGGTGGTGTGGAGTACCAAAATAGGTTGATGACAGGTTTTTTGGGTGGTGTGGAGTGCCAAAATAGGCTGATGACAAGTTCGTTTGGGTGGTGTGGAGTGCCAAAATAGGCTGACGACAGGTTTTTTGGGTGGTGTGGAGTGCCAAAATAGGC
>JAKLKB010000123.1 GCA_023150835.1 Myxococcota bacterium
GTAGAAACTGTTTGCTTTGAAAAAAGCAGCCGTCAAAGCGAACAGTCCGGAGCAGAAACCTCGTTACGCAGGGAAAAAACAGTCGTGTTGTCAGCGAAACGAATCGATTGAGTTGGTCCAAGTGCCACAGGGGGCTGCCCAAGGATCGGGCGTCTGTGTACGATCTTACGATCACACACCACTCGGAGATCGTATCACCAACCGCCACCGTCTCCACCGCCACCCCAGTCCCCACCGCCGCCCCAGTCTCCACCGTCTCCACCGCCGCCCCAGTCTCCTCCGCCGTCTCCACTACTCCCCCAATCGCCACCATCGTCCCGGCCTCCGCCGTCATCCCAACCGCCATCACCACCGCGATCGTCAGAAGCGTCGTCGTAGCCGCCTTGATCATCGTAGCCGCCTTGATCATCGTAGCCGCCTTGATCATCGTAGCCGTCTTGTCCGTCATCATACGCGCCATCGCCGTATCCATCAGCACCATCGCCCCATCCGTGATCGTAATCGGCGCTGTAGCCGTAATCTGCGTATGCGCCTTCTTCGATGCCGTGGTAAAAGTCACCTGCAAAACCATCGTATTCACCGAAGTATCCGTGATCATAGGCATCGACGAAGGGAAGACTGTTGTCGACGTAGATCCCGTCGTATCCGTAATCCACAAAGCCATCGTGGAACCACGGGTCATGGATCAAAAAGTCTTCGGCGTAAAAGGCGGAGCCAAGGGCATAACCCCACGGATCAAGGACGTAGACATAAGGCAGATGCCATGAGTGGTTAAACAACATACAAGAGAAAAAGGTGTAAAGCATAAAGTCATAATAGGGATCGTAGTAGTAGACGTTGTAGACATCAACGTAGAGGGGTTGTTGGTGAAGAGGGCGATGTGTGCGCACCATCGAACGGCGGCGGCGACGGGGTGAGGTCTCTTCACGGCGCAAGCGACGGCGGCCACGCGGAGCCTCAGCGCGATCCTCGCGACGCGCACCGTGCCGTTCGGGAGGTGGGGGTGCAGCGTAACGTGTGAAAGCATGTGCGCGGGGGGCGGGGCTTTGGGGGTTGAGATCGCGCATACGCGGGGGTTGGACTTGGTTTCCGAAGCGCAGATTGCGGAAGTTTCCGACCTGCTGGGGGGTGAGCTTTTGAAGGCGAACCGTCACAGGCTCGTGATGGATCTCGGCGTTGGGGAGGGTATCGCGCAGGTGGGCCGCGACGCGCTGCGTGATGGATTCGAGGGCTTTGCGCGACCAATCAAGGCGTGAGGGATCTGCGGAAAATTCGCGCAGCCGTTCGCTATAATGGCGGGCATCTTCGCCTTTTTGGATCTGGAGTTGAAGCAAGCGAGCGGAAACCTCGGTTTGGATCGGAGCTTCTCCTGCGAGGGCGTCTTGATCGGCGCGGATATCAAACAAGACGCGCAAGCCTTCTTCTTCGTGGCTGAGAAGGATGTGCATATTCCCAAAGGGTTTTTGCAAGAGATTCGAGCGTTGTGCGGCGCGCATCATCTCGTCGAGATCGTGCTCACGTTCTTCGGTGTCGAGATAGACAGCGGATTGATCGATCTCCAAAGCGATCGCGTTGTCGATGCCCGAAGCGCCGTAAGCGCGTGCGATCCGCGTAAGCAAGTCAAGACCTTGTTGGACGGGTTGGGCTGTTTCTGGCGTCCATTGGCGGCGACGGCGTGCGCGTGGGCTGTCGTCTTCTTGGCGAGACGCGCTTCGGCGTGTCGGTCGGCTGCTTTGTTCGAGTTGGATACGGATCTTGGCGTGAAGCATCGCAAATCCTTTCGTTAGGGGCCGCACATCGGCGGCTTGGCAAAGACGTAGAAAACGGGAAGCGTCCTTCATCCTTTCACCAGTCGCTGTTCGCCGAATACAGGCCCTTGTCGTATCAAGGGGTGCGCCAGCCTTTGGGTTTGACAGCAAGGATCGGCGTATCGACGGAGGCAAGGATGCGCTCTGCGGTATTGCCCATAAAAAAGCCTGTAATACCGGTACGAGCGACGGTTCCCATGATCAACAAGTCGATGTTTTTTTGTTCGCAAAACAGTTTGGTTTGTTTTTCGATGGGGTGATCCACGAGAAAGACGTGCCAGCCTTTTCGTTCTTCTCCAAGAAGAGCATCGATCTTTTTCTTGGCTTCGTCACGAACGGATTGACGGTAAGCTTGGACGGCTTCTTTTCCGTTGGCTTCGTGGAGAGCAGCGATCGCGCCCGGGTATTCGAGGGCATGGAGCAGATAACGCTCCGATCCAACGAGAGCAGCAAACGAGTTTGCGAGTTCGATGCAACGTTCACTGGCGCTGGAGAAGTCGGCAGGGACGAGGATATGCTGGAGGACAGGCGTGGCATCGTGCGGAGAGACCACCCAAACGGGCGAAGGGCAATAACGCAGAAGCCGCTTGGAAGTGCTGCCATGAAAGAGCCGATCAAAGGCCGATTCGTCGCGATGGAAGCAGACCATCAGCAGATCGTAGCCGTCTTGCGCGGTGGTTTGGATCAAGCGTTCGCTGGCGATGCCTGTTTCGATGCGATAACTTGCGTCGATACCGAATCCTTTGGCGGAGTCCGTGATCTCTTGGAGAAGGGGTTCCGAACGTTCGCGGATCATCTCGTGAAGGCTTTTTTCTTGGCCGACGACTTCGGAGTCAGCCCCTTCGATGGCGTGGAAAAAAGTCAGCGAAGCCCCCGTTTGTTGGGCATACCAGCGAGCTTGTGCGATCAGTGCGATATCACCTTGGACGATGCGTAGCTCTGGAGCAAAGGGATTGTCGCTCAAAGATACGCCGACAAGAACACGTTTAGGGAGGGCCGTCAACTGCTCGTTCATGCGAAATTCTCCTTGTCTTTTTTGCAAAGTGCGTGAGTCGTGATCTCGCGTCGTGCGCTGGGTGCGTGCATCCAACCGTGGTGCGTCTTGATGGACAGCCCATTCGTTTTAACTGTGGACGGATTGTTTGCGCAAGATGCGACGTGCCTTTTTGTATGGTTTCTTGCGCGAATGCGACGTCGCGTGTTAAGGGCGGGGCCAGAGTTCGAGGATCGCAAGCATCGCGTCCTGATCGCCGCCGTGTTGTGGCTGCGGTGCTTGCGTGGTTTGAAGATCGGCGGCACAAGTCGTCCCTCCAAGAACAAGCAGATTTTCACGCAAGGCCGCCACCGTAAAGTATTGCTGTCCAGCACAGTTCCCGCCGATGCGTGCGTGAAACAAGGCTGTTTTCAAGGATTCAGAGAGGGCCAATACACCGCTGCTGGCGGTGGCTGCTTGGTTGAAAGGATTGGAGGGACCGGGGCCTCCCGAGCGGCTGCTGCCTGTGCGTGCAAGATAGACGCGCCCCCACGCATCCACCGCCAAAACAGGGACATGGCTTGCGACGAAGGTTCCTGAAACAACGCTGCCACCGTTGTTTGTGTCGATCAAGGCGTACAGACTGGACATCCCACCTGCGCTGTTTTGGTAGGCCCCTTGAGCCCAGACAGGGTTAAACCCTGCCGATTTCAGATCACGCGGATCTTTGGCGAGAACGGAGTTTCCACCGTCGGTCCAACATTGAACGCCGATGCGCCCTTGGGGCATCCCCCATGCTTGATAACAGCGGCTATCCGCCGTCAATTTGAGATCGATGGCGTCTTGTACCGCATGGCCCCACAAAGTCCACACTCGTGTTGTGCCTTGAAAAGCACGGAATATCGGCATTTGTAGATTGCTACCCGCTTGGCGATAGCCCACACGAAAGGTCAGTCCTGTGGGGGGATGGCTGTAGGCGCGCCCGGGATCACCCGACAGAGGGGGGCGATCGGAGGTGCTTTCTGTATCAAGGGTGTTGGGATCGCCTGAGATACGGCCATTCGCGCCGTTTGCATCGTATTGAATCGAAAAGCCCTTGCCTTCAGCGATCATGCTGCCATCTGCGGCAAAACGGATCGAACGGATGGTTTGATTGCCTTTGCCACCCGCATACGTGAGAGCGATGAGTTTCGGTTGGAGCGCAGGAGCGGGCGTGGTGGGGCGCAGCACCTGCAAGGTGTTCGGATCGCTCGGAGGATAGAGATGTACGTTGGCTGTAGGCATTCCATCCGCCAGATGTTCGGTCGGCGGAGCCTCTTCGGAAGATATCTCGGGGGTAAGCGTTGTGTCTGTTGTCTGGCCTTCGGTGTCGCTTTGCTCGGTGAGATGGGGATCTTCGGCTTGGGCCTCGGAGGCAGGAGTCTCGGTAAGAACAATCTCCTCAAAGGCAGGCTGCTCAGCAGGCGACGAATCCACAAGCGCAGCCTCTTGTCCCGCATCATCGGTATGTTCTGAGGTGGGCGTGTTGGGTGGACAAGCCCAGCACAAGAAACAACAGAGTATCGCCAAAAGGCCCAAGAACAAGGACTTGTTGGTTTGTCGCATATGCAAACCGCTCCCAAACATCTGCAAAAACCAAAACGACTCCAAAAGATCGACGCTATCTTTCGGCTTTCAGTCTTCCACGATCCTTTTTTCCGCACAATCGGACCAAAAACAAGAGCCGTCACAATTATTTCGGACGTGGGACAACGCGCCATAAAACAACCCCAACAAATGATACGACGCCTACGACGCGTGAAAAATATGTGAAGGGGCTTCGCAAACAATTCAAAGATCGAAGCCACAGAAGGCTCGTTTGGAGGGGGCGTTGGTGTCCGTGATTTTTTGATACGACGCACGCCGACAAAATTCTCTCCTAACATGAGAGTGGCGCAGTGACCCAATCCCCCGTGTTCGCGACCGTACAAGCGAGAGAGTCGTTTGATTGAAAAACGATGCTCTGTTCGCCAACACAGGGTCAAGGGAGCCGCGCTCCCTTGTGGGGCGTGGGGCAAAGCCCCGCAACACAAACCAACCGTGTCACTCTTGTCCTCAAAAAGAAGCGGAGGCCGTATGTGGTGGAAAAGAGGCGCTTTGCAAAGCGCGTGGTGCTTGTGGTGCTTGTGTTGTCTCGGATGGATGGGATGGGTGGATGGGCGTGTTGCAAACGCGCAAGGACCGACATCGCGGCCTGCTGTGGCAGAAAAAAAGATGCAGCCACAAGGAAGTGTGTTTGTAGGTCTTCAACGCCTGCATACGCTGATGGCAAGTCAAAAGCCGAGTGGCGCTCCTGCTTGGATGGCAGGAGAAGCCCATTACACGGGAGAGATCGTCGAGCAAACGATGAATCTTTCGGTGGTTCGTCATATCTTGGTTGAGCCGTCGAAGCCAGCGTGGGTGCCTTTGGGTGGGCAGGGCGGTGTGGTGTGGGATGTGCGGGTGGGCGATCGCATCGGACTTCCCGTTCGGTGGACAGATGGTCGTGTGGGGTTGTGGCTGCCAAAAGGAAAGCACCTCTTGCGTTATCGACTCCAGCTTCCCATCCCCAAAAGCCGAGGAGAACACACGTTGGCGCTGTCTTTGCCGCCATCTCCGCAAGCCCAACTTCATCTGCGTTTCCAAGGCCCCGATTGGAGCGTTCACACCGAGCCTGCATCCCAAGTGATCATGACCTATCCAAAAGGCCAGACACACGCGACGTTGCGCTTGCCAACGGGTGGCCATCTGCTTTTGCATTGGAAAGGCAAACGCATCGAGCGCGACGAACAAACCCGATTCCGCGCATCCCTGCAACAATGGGTGACGCTACAAGAGCGGATGATGTCGGTGCGCGCAAAGCTACAGCTTGAAGTCGTCACGGGAGCCTTGCGTCAGGTACGTTGTAAAGTCCCAGCAGATCTGGAGATCTTGCACATTGACGGCAAGGGCGTGACGGAGTGGTTTCAAGAGCGTCGTGAAGGCGATCAACAGATCATCTTGGTTCAGTTCGGTTATGCGGTGCGCGAAAAGCAAGAGATGACGCTGCAAATGGAGCGGACTCGCTTACAAGCAGGACGCCCTGTAAAACTTCCGACGTTACAGGTCTTGGGAGCCGAAGAAGTCAACGGCGATATCGGCGTCCAAGCCCGCGCAGACACCGAGGTTTCCCACGATAGCGCCCAAGGAGCCATCCCCGTAGACGTCCGCAGCCTCCCCCCCACCATCCGCCAAGGTAGCGACCTACCGATCCTGCTCGCCTACCGTTTTGAGCAGGCCGACTGGGATATCCAAGTGCGGGTCGTCAAACACCCACCGCTCAAAGTCATCAGCATCGTTGTCAACCAAGCCCGCTTCGAGACGGTGTACACACGAACGGGCCGCGAAGTGACGAAGGCCACATGGTGGGTCACCAACAATCGACGCCAATTTATGCCGATCTTCTTGGACGAAAAAGCCGATCTATTGGGCGCTTTCGTGGCGGGAAACGCTGTACAGGTCGCCGAGCAAGCCAAGTCTCCAACCCGAGCCGCAAAACAAGCCAAGCATCCGACCAAAGAGCGTCTATTTCTTTTGCCGCTGGTGCGTTCCAAAAGCTCGCGTTCAGGAAAAGTCTTTCCTGTCGAAGTCCTCTACACGGTCAAACGTGCGCCTCTTCGGGCATGGGGAACCTTGCGAACGGCCTTACCGAGAACCCCGCTTGAGGTGTTGTCTTTCCAATGGAATGTGTATCTTGCGCGAACACATCGGATGATCTGGCAAGATGGCGATGTCTTACCAAAACATCGCCGCCGCTTGTTGCGCTATCTCGACTGGCGGATCATGGAAGACCTTAAATCAGGAACCCCCGTCTTGTGGGCGGGTGGAACGCGCAAAAACCCCTTTGGTCGCTACAGTTCGATGGGCTTAAAAGAGCGTTTTGCGGCCCCCGCTGCGTCTCCCCTGATGAGCGATGTACTCACCACCGTCCCCAAAACCGAGTACCGCTCGCGCTTTGCACAGGTCCAATGGCAAGTCCGCACAGAGATCCCCTTGGTCGGAAACCTGATCTCTTTGCAAGGCCATATGCTCCGCGATCGTGCGCCTCACCTTGAGATCCTCTACCTCCAAGAGATCTTTCTTTCGTTTTGGTTTTGGGTGGTCTGGTTGACTGTGACGGCCTTGGTATGGCTGTTTTTGCGCGGCAGCTTTGCTCAAAACGGCGTGCGTTGGGACTGGCTGTTGTTTTCTGTCGTCGGCCTCTTGGCCCTTTTTGTCGCAGGATTCTTTTTGCCGATGACGTATCTTGCGGCCCTACGCGGCTTTCTCTTGGGTGTTTGGCTCGCGTTCCTGTACCGCTCGGCGACAAACCAAAACCCGATCTTTCCGCTATGGGCGTCTTTGGGGCGTAACTCGATGATCTTCTTGACCTTCGTCTTCTTGCTCGAAGGAAGTATTTATTCGCAGATCCTCTGCTGCTTCTTGGCTGCGGCTTTCCTTCCTGCCCTGTTTGGCCGAAACCCACAAAAGGCCGAACCACCGCCCTCCTCATCGCCGTCACGTGGCAACTCTCCTGAAAAACGCTCCCCCTCACCACCCACAACCACACCGAACACCTCCGCGACTTCGCTCCCGTCCGATACTTCGACTCCTGCAACATCATCACCCGCGCCGAAACTCCCCGATACTTCGACTCTTGCATCGCTCACTCCGAAACTCCCCGATACTTCGACTCTTGCATCGCTCACTCCGAAACTCCCCGATACTTCGACTCCTGCATCGCCCACTCCGAAACTCCCCGATACCTCGACTCCTGCATCGCCCACTCCAAAACTCCCCGATACTTCGACTCTTGCATCGCCCACTCCAAAGGCGACCGCTCCTTCGACACCTACACCCGCTCCCACAGCCCAAAAACAAGCCACATCCGCCCCCTATCCATCGCCCTCTGCGGCCAGCCCAAAAGCCCAACCCAGCGGAAAAAACAAGCAAGGAGCCAAGAAGTAAATGCGTACCCACTTCCTACGAAACGCTTCCAACGGCTCACACCCTACAAAATCGACGCCGTTGGCCCGAAAAACCCCGTGTTCGCGCCCCTCCAAGCGGAAAAGTCGTTTGATTGAAACACCACCGCTCGTCCCGTCGATACGGGGTCAAGGGAGCGTGGCTCCCTTGCGGGGCGTGGGGTGGACCCCCACTTCACAAAACCGCTCCAACCCCTCTGATTCCACTCGGATGTGGGCCATGTTGCGCTCTCTTGTGGTCTGTCTTGGTATCTGGGGGATAATGTGTGGCAGGGCGTGGGCTGAACTGCCGAACTACCCGCTCCATCCGCAACCTCACCATACCTTCCAACAAAACTCGAACTCCGCCAATCCAACGCAGCAATCGTTTGTTCCGAGCCATCACACGGACACATCCAAAGAAGGGGCATGGCTGCCGCTTTCGCAATACACAGCGCTTCATCATCGGGCCAACAAGCCCTTGCCAGCGCGAAGTGCGCAAGTGATCGAAGCGTTTTATTACGCAAAAGTCCAAGCAGACGGCTTGTTGGTGGATGCGCGTCTTGTGGTTGCAAGCGAGGGAGAAGGATGGCACAGCCTCGCTGTCCTTTTGGGAGCTTACCCGCTGATCTCGGCGCGTTTAGGCGGTCAAACACCCTTTTTGGTTCCCGCCAAAACGCCGACAGATTGGACTTCTTTGTTGTTGGTTGGCACAAAGCGCGAAGCCTTGTTGTTGCGTTTCTTTGTGCCACGCCAAGCCGGCCTAGACCCGCTGGTGGCGTTTCGTGGAGCGCCTGCGGTGGCCTCCTCTTTTGAAGCCCGTTTTGCAGGAGCAGGCTATCGCCCCACCCTCGAAGGCGGCATCCATACGCGAATCACCCGATCCGCTCAAGAGGTTGTGGTTTCAGCGATCTTGCCCGATCCGACACTGGGTATCTCGCTGCGTTGGTGGCAACAAGAAACCCCCTTACAAGCTGCACGAAAAGACCAGCGTAAGTCTCGGATGTATGTAAGAACTTTCGCGCTACTTTCGATCGCCAAAGCCGGCCAAGAGATGTTTTTAACCTACCGTTACACCTTGGTCCAAGCTCCGCGAGAGCGCTTCTTGTTGCATATCCCCAAGGGCCTTTTGCTCCGAACAGTCCGAGGCTTGGGGATGCGCGATTATCGTTTGCGTCCCGACACCAAACAGGGCGGACAGATCTTGGATGTGCTGCTTGTGGAACCCGTCAGCGAACGCTACGAGCTCTCGATCTTGGCCGAACGACGGTACGCACAAGAACAAGATATCCGCCTCCCTGTCCCGCTTGAAACGCAACGAGAAACGGGCTTTGTCGGGATGGAAGCCGTCGGCAACGAAGAGATCACCGTACAAGCCACAGGCGCAAATCCCATCGATGTCCAAGAACTCCCACAAGAGATCATCCGAGGCACCACTCGCCCGCTGCTCTATGCTTTCCGCTACACACGCCGCCCTGTCTCGTGGCGCCTGTCTGTCAAACGCCACAAAAGCGCCGCATTACCCGCCTCGATGATCGATCGCGCAGAATACCTACAAGTCGCCAACAAAGAAGGCAGTACATGGGTTCAAGCCGCCTATCGCATCCGAAACAGCTTCAAACAGTTTATGGCCCTACGTCTGCCCAAAGGTGCGCGCATCCGCAGTGCCTTTGTGGACGGCTTGCCTGTCAAACCTGCGATGGATGCCCAACAACGGGCTTTGATCCCGCTCAAACGCTCGGGACAAGCCGCCAGCCGCGCTTTCCCCGTCGAAGTCGTCTACAGCCTTCCATTGCCCCCATTCCAAAGTTATCGGCGTTATCGCTACGCTCTACCACAAGTCGACCTCTGGATCAGTGCGCTCTCTTGGCGGCTTTATCTTCCCGACGGGCGTGTGACGATCCACAAAAGCGACCTTCAACGCGATTGGACCCATCAGACCGCACAGTGGGAACATACCACCAACGAGCGCAACTTCTCCGATCAACGCAGCCTGATCCAACTCCGCAGACGCTCTTCTAGTGAAACCACCCCCCAGCACGCCACCAACGCCGCAACGTCGACGCAGTCTACCGCAGATGGCGTCGGCCAATTGCCTGTGCGCGTTCAACTTCCGCGTGTGGGTCGCACCTATCTATTCCATCAATTCCATATCCCCGCGATGCAACAGACCGCGATGGAGTTCTCTTTTGTCGGATACTGGTTGCAAGCGATCAGCGGGATCTTGTTCTTTTTTGCAGGATGCTGCTTGTTCTTAGGCATCGCGCTTTGGTGGATGCAAGTAAACCATGCGCAGCGTTGGGCTTTTGGATTGGGGCTTCAAAGCGCCCTGATGTTCGCCTTCGCCGCATGGACCGTCTCTCGCATCGCTTGGTCTGTCCTCTTCCTTGGCGGACTGTTCGGTGTCTTTATCGCTTTTGCCATCGGCCTGCTACGTTGGTTTGAACAAAAACAACCCAAAATCGATTAATAAGAAATCCCACCCATGCTGTAATCAAAAATAGGCATTGCCCTGTAGCTTCTCAACAACAGGGTCTCTACGAATCAAGAGGAACGATTGATTCGAAATCCGCCCGTTGTGTACACAAAAGATGCAGGGGCAGCCCCGTGGCTGCCCAATGACAGGGCCTCTACGAATCATACGAGATCCACCCGTTGCGTTATCGTAAAGGTGTAGGGGCAGCTTCCCGTGGCTGCCCAATGACAGAGCTTCGAAGCCCTACCCGTCGAAACGCACCAAACGGAAACCGTAATGCCCGTTGGCATCTTCAGGGATACTCAGATGCAAAAAGGTGAGCCGCGTCGCACCCTCGTGACTAAACCAACATCCCCCATGCAAGATCCGAAGATCGCCTTGTGACGCGCCTGTTGGATTGTCCTGTGTTTGCTTTTCTTGCGGATTGTACAGACTATAAGTCCACTCCCACACATTCCCCAACACATCATAAAGCCCCCATGCATTGGGCTTTTTCTGCCCCACAGGATGCGTTTTGTGACCGCTGTTGTGTAGATACCACGCGATCTCATCGATCTTTCCGTATCGCGCATTCTTTTCTCCCGCACGTGCGGCATATTCCCACTCCACCTCGGTTGGAAGGCGCCAGCCACGGCAGCGCACATAATCGCTCTTGCCATCCCCCACCCCCGCAAGCTTCCCCTCACGACCGACAAAACAGCGTTGTAATCCTTCTTTCTCCGAAAGCTTGTTTGTAAAAGCCGCTGCATCATACCAACTCACGCCCTCCACCGGACAGCGGCCACCACATCCACGAAAATGTGATGGGTTTTTTCCCATGATCGCAACGTATTGTTCTTGCGTCACTTCTGTCTCAGCGATCCAAAATCCCCGACTAATCCGCACCTCGCGTTGCTTTTTTTCATGACGAAAGCCTTCTTTGTCTCTCTTTGGGCATCCCTCCACGAAACACCCCGCAGGCACCCAACGCATCGCAAACTCCGTCTCCCCCACGCGAAACACCCGCCGCTCACCCGCTTTCTTTTCGCTATGGCCGTTCTTCTCTTGCAACGTGCGCTCTGCTTGCTGTTCTGCCAACCAACCCCGGCGATGTCCTTTTTTGGCGGCAGGTCGGCTCGTTGGCCCCCCTTGTCCTTCTGCCGTCTGTGTGCTGCCGATCCACCACAAACTCACAGCACAAGCCACCCCCCAAACACTTCGCCTCACCCGCAACATCTTTCGCTCCTTTCTTTGGATGACGCTCTCTTCCGATTTGTGGGGCGCTGCCCCACACCCCGCAAGGGACCCATGGCCCCTTGACCCCGATTTGGCGGGGTGATCGTTCACTTTTCAAACAAACGTCTGCGCCGCTTGAGGTGGCGCGAACACTTGGTTTTTTTGTCAACTACGTCACTTCTGTGTTGGTTGAGGACTATCGCGATCTTCGCGCTCCCCATCCACCGCACTCAAACAACGAATCCCTCAAAAAAAGTCCCCCACTCCGCCTCGATGTCTGCACTCCGCCTCGATGTTTGCACTCCGCCTCGATGTTTGCACTCCGCCTCGATGTTTGCGCTCTCCTTCGATCCGCACATTTCACATCGACGCGCCAACAGCCTCACACAAGCGCGGCAACGCCTCTTCTGCATTCACTTGAAGGTTCATCACGCCCACGCCTTCCCAATCGCCCGTTTCGACTTCAGGGTTTAGAGAAAAAGCCGGAACTTGCCGTAGATGCGCACTCTCCAACATCGCTGCCGTCACGCCCACCGAAAAAGAAGTCCCGACAAACACCATCAATCGGGCTTCTTGGGTTGCGTTCATGGCGTCTCGCATCCGATAATCTCGGTGAGAGGTGTAGTATTCGTCAAACAGCAGCGCGTGAATTCGTACAAGCGACCCGCACGCCGAGCAGCGCGGAATATGCTCAAGACGCGGTTCTGCCCGAAAGGCCGAGAAATCCAAACTATCAAAGCGAATCTTGCCTTTGGGCGCTCCATTCTCGCACCCATAACGCGTGCATCGCGCATGTCCCATATCTCCGTGTATATGGATCAATTCTTTTGTCCCTGCGCGATCATGCAACAAGTCGATGTTTTGCGTGATCACCGTCATCCGTCCTCCCCGCGCTTGTTGCCAACGCTCCAACGCTGTCACCGCATAATGCGCTGGATTCGGCTGTCGTTCAAAGTACGAATCAAATCGTCCCAAAAACCACTCCCAATGTCCAACAGGCGTCTCTTCAAAAAACGCATACGTCCCCAACTCCATCGGGCTACGATTCCAAACCGCCTCGATATCCGAACCCCGAAACGTCGGGATCCCGCTTGCCTTGCTGATCCCCGCTCCCGTACAAAACAAGATCAGGCCATCCTTGACTGACTCGATCGCCCGACAAAATCGGTTCCACTCTGCTTGTTCATGATCCATCGTTGGCTCCTTTCTTAGGTCCTTCCTGTTCCTCCCTATCCTACGCAAGCAGCATCGCGTTGTGCAAAAATTCTTTTACACACCTCGCACCCAACACCATCTCGCTCCGTCTTCGGCCTCCACGTCCATCCGCACAAAACACGCGTGTTCTTTTCACAACACAAATACATGAGGAGGCAAGATGAGTTGGGCAACGGCTTGGATCGCCAAGCTGCAACAGGGCGAAACCGTTTCTTTTCGACCGCGAGGGTCGTCAATGTCCCCAAAGATCCGTTCAGGGCAACGTTGTACCGTCGCACCTGTCGATCCTTCGGCGCTTGGCGTCGGCGATATCGTGCTTTGCAAAGTGCGCGGTGCGCAATACCTCCACCTGATCAACGCCATACGCGGCGATCAATTCCAGATCGCCAACAACCGCGGACACATCAACGGCTGGATCTCCGCTAACGCCATCTTTGGCCGCCTCGTCTGCGTCGAAGATTAGCCCACCACAACGCTCCCCACCTGCCCGCTGACCACGTCGAAGCCAACGGTGCCGTACTCGACAACCACAACGCTCCCCACCTGCCCGCTGACCACGATCACAAGCCCTCTCGTCCAACTCACACACGACGCCTGTCCAAAAAACAAACGCCCGCAAGCCACAACCCCTTCGCTTTCGTTCTCTCACCGCATCCTTACTTTTTATATCCGACCAGAATCGAAAGAGAATTCTCTCTATGCTCCTTTGGGAACAAGGATTGACAAGCAGCCTCTCGTCAGCGTCAAGCCTTCCGACGCACAACAACATCCAAAGGAGACAAAACGATGAGCGATCAAACAATTACCCGCAAACAATTCACCCAAGCCACCGTTTCTGCCAACAACCCTGACCTTCAAAAAATCTTGAAAAACAATTACAACCAAGCCTTTGATACCAACGGAGACGGGAAACTGGACGCATCCGATTTCGGCGTCAACAAGGATGGAACCATCAGCAAAGAGGGAATGGAACGACTCTTCGCCTTCGCCACTTTTTACCAGAGCAACGAAAACGCCAAGGCCGTCAAAAACCAAGGCGTTGTTGGCGAACTCTACTCTGCCATACGCCAAGAAAACGCTTCTCCCAGCCCAAAAACCAGTGCTGCCTATCGAAGCAATACTGCTGACAAACCTCTCACAGCCGAGGAAAAACAAATCGCACAAACTGCTTTCCTCCGTATCAAAAGCCAAATCCCCTCGAATCTGCACGCTCAAATGCAAGAAAAACTACAAAAACTCGCAAGAAACGGCCAACTCAACTGGCTCAAAGATTCAAGTCTTACACCAAAAGCACAGTCCTTCGCGCTTCTTGAACAACTCACATCCTCCAAACAAGCCAACGAGATCGCTGCTTTCGCTAAAAATCCCCGTATCCAACAGGCTTTCATTGAAAATGGTCTGAGTGTTTCACCCAAAATATTACAAGAAAAAGAACTTGTACAAACCCTCTTTCTTCGCCTCGCGTCAAAGTCAGGAAACGAATTCGCCACACGCATCTTTGAACACTTTGATTCTTCTAACCTTTCCCGCACACAACAAACACAAATCCTCAGTGTACTCCTCGCACACCCAAATCACGCAAAGACGCTCGCAGCCCTCCCGAAAGAAAAAATCGCAGAAGCCCTCCAAACGATGGCGAAGGATATCTCACAATTTCAACAGCTTGCTTCCAGCGCGGATTCTGGCATCAACAGCGCAACACAAATCGATCGAACAACACAAGCGGCAAAAGCCCTCAAAGAAAAACCTTGGCTGCTTTACAGCCTTCCTGCCAACGAAGCACAAAAACTGATCACCACTTTCGTCCACGCGCTCGGCCAAACCGAGGCAGCAAAAACAAGCCCCCGCGACGAAAAGTTTCAGCAAGAAATCATCAAAGACGCCCTTCTCGGACTCAAAAAAGACAGCCCCAAAATGTACAGTGTTTTATTTGGCGCAGCCTATCAATCCGTCACGAACAATCCCCTACCCAACTGGAAAGAACATCTGCTTTCCCTTGCCGCCAACCTTGGAGCTTCTACTCTTCCTCTGGGTGCGTTCAAACCCTTTTTCGGAAGTGCGGTCTCTTTCGAAGTTTCGAGAGCAACAGGAATGAGCAACGGAACCGCTGCTGCTGACGCAATAACAGGACTCGCAAATGACCTTTTGATGGGAGTCCTTGGACTCGGTTCCGCAGGAGCCCTCGCCATCATCCTCAAAACAACCCTCACCGTATCCGCCGATCTCATCCGAAACGAATTGGCACAAACAGGCATCGGTCGGTTCCTTTCCAAAGCAGAAAATGCGAATATCCTGCCGTAACAAGACAAAAAATCAGTAATTACCGCCGATATCACTCGCACAAACCGCCCCTACAACAGCGATTCGACAACCGAAACCACACCCATCGACAAATCACTTTTCGGCCCAATGTTCGACGATGCTGCCTCAGCCCTTTTACCCCCCCAGCAAAAACTCCAACAGTAGCGCATTCACCCGCTCAGGCGCATCACACTGCACCCAATGGCTTGCGTCCGAGATCCGATCCACCCGAAGCACCCGCACCCAATGCTCCAACCCTTCCAACAAAGACAGCCCCAGATACTTGTCCTGTTCTCCCCAGATCACCTGTGTGGGGGCCTCGACGATCTGTCTTTTTGGCCAATAGCTCGAAAGATCCCTTGCTGCGGCCCGATAATAGTTCAGCCCCGCCGTCAAAGCCCCTTCTTGACCCAACGCCTCACAATACAACCGACGATCTTCCTCTGTAAAAGCCTCTTTATGCACAGGATCACGCTGCAACAGCTTGTCCAACAACGCGAACCCATCTCGACGAATCACTCGCTCCGCAAACGGCGACTGAAACTGCAAGATATACAGCGATTTTTGAAACTGTTCCCACGTCCGCAACTTCTTCGCAAACACCACAGGATGCGGCGCATTCAAGATCGCCAACTTCTCCACAACACGCGGATGCCGCAACGCCACTTGCCACGCCACCACCCCTCCCCAATCATGCCCCACCACCACCGCGCTCTCTTCCCCTGCGTCCTTGATCAGCCCCAACACATCCCCCACCAACGCTTCCATCCGATACGACGCCAATCCCTTCGGCTTTTCCGACAGATTGTACCCCCGCATATCGGGCGCAATCACCCGATAACCCGCCTCCGCCAACGCTCCGATCTGATGCCTCCACGAATACCAAAACTCTGGAAACCCATGCAACAACACCACCAACGGCCCTTCGCCGTACTCCACAAGGTGCAGCCGCACGCCATTCACTCGCGTTTCCCGATGTATCCAACCCATCAACCACCTCCAGATCCATTCAACGCCATCAGGGGGGGGAACCTCACAAACCCAACCCCCACAAACCCCACAGCACAAACCCTATCCTCACTCAATTGACCGATTCTCTCGTCAGCAGCGTGAACTCGACACGTCGGTTGCGAGCGCGCCCTTGTGCGTCTTGATTGCTTCTTACCGCTCCCTCTGCCTTTCCCCCTCGCCTCTGCGAAAAGCAGGGAGAGGGGGATGCCCGCTAGGGCAGGGGGTGAGGGTAAAAAGCAACAAGCGTCAATACCTCACCAACCGAAAGCCGAAACCAGAACTGCGGCCCGACGTTCCATAGGGATCGCGATACGCCGCACGCGCATACCACAAATTAAAGTATCAACTACCACCCCGCACCACACAGCGGTCCGCTGGCTTGCTTTGGAGTGGATCCTGCGTCGCCATCCCTTCATACGAACCGTACATGTCCATCGTCCACTCCCACACATTCCCCAACATATCCTTCAGTCCCCATGCGTTCGCCTTCTTCCCACCTACGGGGTGCGTCTTTTTGTCGCTGTTGCCACCATACCAAGCCACCTCATCAACATCCCCGTACCACGCTCCTGTTGTTCCCGCTCGTGCTGCGTATTCCCACTCTGCCTCTGTCGGCAACCTCCATCCTTTGCATTGGAAGATCCTTCGATCCGTCACGGCACAAGGCACCCGCTTTTGCGCTTCCGACAACTTGTTCGCAAACGCTCGCGCATCATGCCAGTTCACCTTCTCCACAGGGCAGTTGTCGCCGCATTTCTGAAAATGCGATGGATTCGACCCCATCAACGCCCTGTACTGTCCTTGTGTCACTTCCGTCTCCAACATCCAAAATCCCTTGCTGATCTGAACCCTTCGCTGCGGCCCCTCATCGTATTGCCGCCCCGCCTCCCCTATCGGACTCCCCATCACAAATGATCCCGCTGGAATCCATCGCATCGCAAACGCCGATCCTCCCGCCACAAACGTCTTTCGTGTTCCTGCTCTTCGCGCTCCTCCTTTTCCCTGCGAATAGCCCTCTCCACCACCCCACAATGCCAAACCAAACACCAACACCAAACCACACACTCCCACCATCCACCGCTGTCTTTGCATCTTTACCACTCCTTTTTTCAATCTGGCATTTTTTCTCTAGATTTGTGGGGTGCCACCCCATACCTCGCCATAGACTGTCGCCCATTGACCCCGATATCGGCGAACAGAGCATCGTTTTTCACACCAACGGCTCTTTCGCTTGAGACGCCTCGAACACGGGGGATTGTCGGCCAGCGGCCTTCATCCCATCCGAAACACAGGCTTTTCGACCGACGGTCTCTGTTCCGTCCCAAACACAGGTTTCTTGGCCAAATGCGCCGCTCATCTCCTTTTTTTGAAAAACACCGACGCTACGGGTGAAACAGGCCCCTTGTGGAGGACGCCCCGAAACGCAGCATCGGTGCTGTTTGGTTCTTTGGTGCTTTCGCACACAGGGAGCGAAGCGGTGGTTCTCTTATACCTGTTGGCGCGGTCTCCGTAAAGGCCGCACATCGAAGATGTTAGAGAAGCTGAGCAAGCGGAAACCAAGGTTGTTGTTGCGATTCGTCGGCGCATTGTTGTTGCGATTCGCTGAGCGCACGTTCCTCGCGTTGTTGTTCCAACTACCACCTCGATTCACCCGCTTCGTACTGTTTCATGCTTCGACCCCTCCGCCTATCCCTTCAAAGAAGCGACGGCGAAACGGCAATGTATGCCTGCCCAAACTATGCCCAAGTCGCGCTGCACTACAAGCTGCCAGCCTGACTTCCGATACCTTTCCCGCCCGATGCTCCGACCACAATCGCCGAAACCCTCTACAGAAACGATGCTTCCGCGCCGCTGTCCAACGCAACCCGCTCCGAAAAACCCGCACACCCAAAAAGCGCACACCTTCCGTCACCGGACAAAGCCTTGTCACCGACCTTTTCAAATCCAAACACAATTCGCCCACAACGATCTCTTGCAGCGCAAACAAAGCATCCCATAACGCTGCTTTCTCCGCACCAAAGCACAAGATGTCGTCCATGCACCGACTCTTTCGCCGCGTGATCCAGCCGACCCAAATAAAAGTTCGCAAAATGTTGGCTCGTGAGGTTCCCTATCGGCAACCCCTTACCTTCACGCGATCCCTCCAACGGCACCCCAAGGATCTTCGCAAATAGCCGATGCAACGCCCTCTCCCCAAATTTTCGCTCCAACGCAGCTTGAAGCACCCCGTGATCGATGCTCTCAAAAAATCGCTCGATATCCAGTTTCAGCACATACGGATAACGCCGTGCATAGGTCTGCGCTGCTTCCAAAGCCCGTAAGCTGCCTTTGCCTTTTCGACAAGCGTAACTGTCCCTTGTTGCATAAGCCTCCAAATGCGGCTCCAGTACACCGCATAGCGCGTGATGCACCACCCTGTCCCGAAATCCTGCCGCCGAGATCCGACGTGCCTTTGGATCGCACACCCAAAAATGCCGCAATCGTCCCGGTTCATAACCGCCCGAACGTAGCTCTTCTTGCAACCGCAATATCTCCGCTTCACGATCCCACAAAAAAGCCTGTACATCTTTCCTTTGGCGTTTTCCCTTCGCAGCTCGTTCTGTCGCCTTCCACAACGTCTCAAACGCACAAACCTGCTCAAATAGCCCATCTACCCGCTTCATTGGCTCGCACCTATCGACTTCAACCAACCACCCAACATCCGCCCCGCTTCCACTAGCCTTTGACTCGTCTGCTCCAAACCACCGTGGCTGAGGTAGCCTCGTGTGTGGCACAACCGCACCAACAAACGCAATCGCTCCAGCTTCCGATTCACACCTTCCAGTATCGTGCGCTTTTCCTTCCGATAACGCGCTTCGATCAATTCCTCGAATATCTCCAACGCCAGATCCTCCACCCGCCTTGTCAGCGTCATCCGTGCCGCCTTTGGGAACTTTTCGGTTCGCTCCAACAACTCCCCTACAAATCCCTCCCACAACGTCAACAACGGTAACGACGCGACGTTCCCCTGACCTTCTTTCCCTTCCTCACTTTTCTCCGTCTTTTCCCGTATCACTTCTCCCTTACTCTTTTTTCCTGCCCTTTCCGTGCTTTACGAAGCGTGAGACTCCCGTTGGTCGTCTTCCGTGTCTTCTGTGGACGGCCTTCCTTCGCCTTTCGGGAGCTCTTCCGCTTCTCTCGCTTGCCGCTCCGCTTGCCGCTCCGCTTGCTGCGCTTCCTTCGCTTCAGACTCCCCCCAGACTTTTTGCAATCCGCCATCACGATGGCTGTTTCAGCTAATGGACTCTCCATCACATACACTTTTACACCGCCCACGTTCGCCGACACCACCAACACGCCCCATCCTTCGATGCT
Source organism: Myxococcota bacterium (assembly GCA_023150835.1). Lineage (GTDB taxonomy): Bacteria > Myxococcota_C > UBA6777 > UBA6777 > UBA6777 > JAKLKB01. The sequence goes on from JAKLKB010000123.1 coordinate 19,354, forward strand.
TGAGGTTGCCCCGCTCGTTCCGCTTGTTCCCGTCGAAGCCACGCGCTGCCCACAACCCGGCATCCGCACCAACAACATCCCTTTTCCCGCGATATCCGGCCTCAACGACGGCGTTTGTGTCTTCCCCAACTTGCGCGCTTCATCACTTACTTTGTCGCTCACGTAGTCCTGTATCTCTTGCGCTGTAATGCACTTGTCTCCGTTCTTATCCGCCTCTCCACGCAATCCCTTCAAGAAGTAGTGCGTATATAGCCCATTCCCCAAATTTCTCGGTTCCAACGACACTTCGTTTCCATCCGACGGCGTGAACACCACACGATTTTCACCCCGAAACATCGTTCCGTGCGTGCTCGGTAGAAAATTACTCTTTTCTCTTCCCAAACTTGCGATATACTCCGAGGCCACCGCTCGGCTAAAGCATGTAGCCAGCACCAACATCTGTTGCCGCACACGCATCCGCTTCAACGCATTCTCCAAAAATCCTCCCGACAGCCCCGAATGCTTCAACCTCGCCGCATCCGAATCGTGCATCACTAAGAAGCTTCCTTCCTCTCCTAACTTCTCTCCTTGCGTACTCACGAATACAAACACCATCCTCCCCATACTACGAAAAAACCTCTCGGTGCAACCCCCCTCTTTCTTTCCATTCCGCCTCTTCTCTGTCCCAAAACGCATAGCGTTCTTCAAATAAGGCCGACTTCGCGTCCTCCCAAGCGACCGAGGCGTTCGTTTGGAAAATCTCTGTTCGCTTCGCCAATACCCGCGACCTATGGCGGAGTCTGAAGCGGAACCCCAAACACAACCCGCTCCCTCGCCTCGATAGTCCTCTAAAAAAATCCTTGACAGATCTCGAAAGCGGTTTACACTACAAACCAAGTTTGTATCACAAACCAGTTTACATCACAAACAGGTTCACATCACAGACCGAGAAAACGATGAACGAAAAACCCCACCCACCCGAAGAATTAGAGACAGCGTTGGCGAATGTGCGGATGATCCGCGAAGTGATGGACAAGGTGCGACTGAGTCATCCTGTGCGGGAGATGATGCGTCCGCTGCTGTTGCTTGGCTTGTGGTTTATGCCGGTATTTGTGCTGTACGGTGTGGTGTGCCAATGGCTATTGGATCAACCTGTAGCGCAGCTTTGGGGGCAGCCGAAAAGCACATGGATCTGGAGTGCGAGCTTTCTGTTGTTCTCCTTTGCGGGTTATGCAAAATACTATGTCTCACGCCCAGAAATGAACCGTCATGGGTATGATTATCTGAGTTTTTTAAAGCGAATTCTTGTGGGTGATGGGTATTTGCGGATCGTATTTGGCGTGTTGGCGCTGTTAGGCGCAAGCATCGCATTGGTCGTGCAAGCGGGCCTGAGCCACCAAATACCGGGGCTTTTCGTGATCGGAACGGGCGCGATTATGTTGATGCTTCCGTTGGCGCTTCCGCTGCCTGAACTCACAGGAACTGGTGTGTTTTTGATCTTTGCAGGGATTTTTTCGCTGTTTGTGTTTCCGACGTACCCTTTCTATAAGATATCGGTTTTGTTTGGCTTATTTAATCTGCTTGTTGGTCTGCAAGGGTTGAAAATCGCTGCTTCGCCACAACCAATCACTCTGACAGAATCGAGCGAAAAAAACGCACAAGGCGACATCGAAAAAACGGGTCAAACGCATGGATGATCCAACAAAAATCTTTGCGCTTTCCAAGATCTTTCATGAACCAGCGCGCCTTGCGATCATGACGTTGCTTTCGGCACGCCCCGAAGGTGTTGATTTCAATGGGATGCGCAACACGCTCAAGATGACCAAAGGCAATCTTGTGGTTCACGTCTCAAAGCTCGAAGAGGCGGGGTATGTCGAAGTCCTCAAAGAGTTTCTCGACCGACAACCTCGCACACTTTACCGCACAACCGCTCTTGGACGTGAGGATTTTTCCATTTATCTCCGACGGCTCGAAGATATCATCTCTCAAGCACGCAAATATGCTTAACTTTCGATATGATCGGCGAGTTTCGTACGGATACGGTATTCGAGAGATGTGCGATCAAAGGGCAGTACATAGACGCCCTGTTGTTGGCTGATACGATCTCCGAGTGATGCGTACACGAAGCATCGTTCGCAGACGCCCTGTTTTGGGCAGCCACAGGGGGCTGCCCCCATACGCGCCTTGTTAAGGTGGAAACACCGGAGGGTCGAGGATGATCGCCGTTTTGGGTGTTGGCCCCCCCTCAATCCCCCCGTGAACGGGGGGAAGTTGGAACGGGTAGCGTCTGCGTCTCGTGCATACAGCGT
>JAKLKB010000124.1 GCA_023150835.1 Myxococcota bacterium
AGCGTCTGCGCGTCGTGCATACAGCGTGTGTCATGAAAAAACAAAATCCCCGCTGCTTCCGACTTTCGCTCCCTCCCCTGTTCACGGGGGAGGGCTGGGGTGGGGGGGCCAACAAGCGCTTAACCTAACGCCTATGGGGCGCTGCCCCAATCCCCGCAAGGGAACTTCGTCCCCTTGACCCCTGCGATGGCGAAGTGGTCCGACACGTTCAAACCAACCGCTGTGTCGCTTGAAGTGCCACGAACACGGGGTTTTTATCAAGACAGGATTTTTTGCCAACGGCAGAAGTCCCAACATCCGATCCGTTCCTCATCCTCTCACAAACCATAGCGTCCAAGAAGGATCTGTTGTTCTCTGAAACGTTGGGAAAAGACAGATTTTTTCTTGTCTTGTTCCACAACGCTCTCTTCCACAACGCTCTCTTCGACGATGCCCTCTTCCAAAGCACGCAACAAAGACAGCCATCCGATCTCAGCCTGCGATGTTTCGGCCCAATCCATCAGCAACACATCCACCGCCTCCAGCGAACAAGACGAAGGGATCGCCATATACGCATAAATTCCCAAGAGTTCTTGCACATCCTCTTCGGCGGCTTCGTCATCTTCGCTGTCGTCGTCTGTTTCGTCCGTTGCTTCGTCCTCTTGGCTGTCGCCGTCTGTTTCGTCCGTTGCTTCGTCCTCTTGGCTGCCGCCGTCTGTTTGGTCCTTTGCTTCGTCCTCTTGGCTGTCGCCGTCTATTTCGTCCGTTGCTTCGTCCTCTTGGCTGTCGCCGTCTGTTTCGTCCTTTGCTTCGTCCTCGGCTTCGTCTGGTTGGTTTTGCAGGTGAAGAGTGAATTGTGCATCGCTGCGCTGTTGGAAAGCGACGCCCAAGGTACCGAGGCGTTCGCGCAGTTCTGCGATAGCCACCTCGCCGGGATGAACGCCTTCGATCTCAAAGACCCGATAGTCGGCTTGTTTGGCAACAGCATCCACCCGAAACAACGGAATAACACCGCCTGTTGGATTTTCTTCTTCCTCGCGCAAAGCGCCAAGGTTCAACGGAGGCATCACAAAGGTCACGATATCCTCGAAGTGTTGGGGATCTCCCAACATCGCCATCTCCACGATGGACGCCGTGACGGGGCCGATCCGCATCGCTACATACGTATGGCCTTCTTCGGGAAACAACACGCGACACAACCCCGCTTCTCCCCAGAACAACCCGATTTCCGCAGGCACGTCAAATCCCAAGCGCTCGGCAGCTTCGCGCACCACTTCCCAACGCTCAAGCCGTGTCCCCACCAACACCCGCTCCCAATCGGCTTCTTCGGAACCTTCGGTAGATTCGGAGGATTCGGTATCGTCTGCCGTCGCGAATTTTTCGGATGCCTCGACCGCTTCGGATGTCTCGGGATTGGAGCTTGCGGCTCGTGCTTGCCGCGCCTGCCATGCTTCCAAGACAGCCAAGGCTTCTTCTAATTGGCCATCCTCGCGCAACAGCCCGACCAGCCACAGCGCAGAATCCGCACGCCAATGTTTTTCGAGTGATTCTCGTAAGGCTCGGATGGCAACTTGCTTCTCGCCCTTTCTTTCGGCGAATCGCGCACGATACCATGCCAAACCTGAAACGACCTCGTTTTCGCTTGATTCGGAATAACGTTGACACAAGGCAATAAACGCTGATTCATCGGGCTTTTCAAACATCCGATGTGCCAGCGCCAAGACACCGCGTGGATCTTGTGGATGCTTTCGTTCGTAGGCTTCCAAAGCCTCCTGCGCTCGGGCAAACAGATGAAAGCGTTCCCAGATCGTACACATCGCATCCAAAAGAGACCAATCTTCGGGAAAAGACGAATAGACCCGCGCCAAACGCTCGGAGGCGATCTTCTCTCCGCGTGTCGCATCCGCCAAAAGAGCCGCTCTTTCGGCCTCTCCACACGGCTGCTCTTCAGCCTGCCGCTGCTGGACTTCGGCCAGAAAAGCACTCACCTCGTGATCCGCCCCCAACAACGCGGCCAGCTCAGGCAACATCGCTTCGGCATCTTCGCCCACTTGTCTTGCGATCAGCAGATGTCCAACGCGCAACAACAAGCGGCCCGCCCACAAAGCCAGCCGCAGCGCCTCCCGCATCACCCCTTGCAAAGCAAGCTGCTTGTACGCACGGATCAAATAAGAGGCCGCAGGTTCGGCGCTCTCCCAAGCATCCGCCTCCACCAGCCGATACAACACCTCACACCAAGCCGTATAATCCGCGCATGTCCCCTCCACTTCTTCCCACGCGGGAAAGACCTCAAGGGCTTGCTCAAATCTCCCCATATACGCCAGTATTCGGGCTTGATCGATATTCTTTGACAACACATACCCATCGCCTGCCGCTTCGTGCTCCGCCTCTGTGTTGAAGGCCAGAGCTTCTTCCAGACGCCCTAATGCCAACAACGCCCGCACGATCGTCCCACGCAAACTGTCCCGCGTCTGGTTCTTTCCTGTCTGCTGGATCGCCAAAACCTGCTCGTCCATAAATCGCAACGCTTCTTCAAATCGACCCATATCGTTCAAAGCATCGGCATATTCGCTACTAATACAACGCCAACACGGCCAAGCAGGAGTGATCTGCGACAAGGTTTCTTCACAAACCTTTAACCGCTCCTGCGCATACCCCGGTCCATCCGCCTTTCCATACGCCACACAAAGATCTTGCGCGACACATACCGTCTGTGGGCACTCTTTCGTATCTTCTCGATGCGACCGCTCTAACAAGTCGATCGCATCGGGAAGTGATTCACGCACCATCGAACGCCGCAAGATCCGACTTTGCAACAACCAATGGCGGAAAAACACTTCTAACCAAGGTTGACGCGCTTGCGCCGCCAAGGCCATCGCTTCGGGATACAAGGCTTCGACTTGTTCGTGTTGATTGTCCACCACAAATCCCGCGAAACGATACAGCATCCACGCCAAACGCGGGCGCTCTTTCAGCGCACTTCGCACGGCATCTGTGACCCAACTCCAAATATCCATCCACTCGCTCCTTTCTTGATGATCTCGTCCGCTTGCTACAGTCTTCCGTTTGCTGCGAGGCACTCTACCACGTTGTTCTCGTCCGTTTGTTGCGGTCTCCAGCTTTCTGCGAGGCACTCTACCACGCTTTGTTGCCTTGTGCTTCGGATTTTCTTTCACAAACCACCGACTACACTTACAACGGGCAGAACGTGTGGATGCTCGAAGTTCTATGCCCTTGTGCAAGCAAGACACCAACGGCCCTTGCGACGGGCAGCGCATGGAAAGGTTCGCAGCGCCATGCCCTTGCGCAAGACGCCGACGACACGGAACCTTCCTCTCGGGTCGCTCCGCCGCCGATGGCCTTCCGTGGTTGACAAATCCATCAAAATCGGTGGAATAAGGCGACGTGCGATCTCCGAGGCGCTTGTTTTGCCCTTTTCCCACAACAAGCCAGCCCCCAAATACAGGAGACTCCGCGCTGTTTGACAACACGAAAGGCTCCGCAGCACCTGAGAAACACCCGCTGGAGACTCTCCACCCCGCGATGGGCTTCGGCACAACAAGGCACAATAAAAAGATCATGACGTATTACGAAGACGATGCCAGCAGCGAGGCTCGGGCGATCCACCCCGGCGATCTTCTCGGTTCCTACAGAGTGATCGCACGAAAAGGAGGAGGCGCACACGGGACCGTCTACCAAGTCGAACACGTGATCCTTGGCAAACGCTTCGCCCTCAAACAACTCCAAGCCTCCGTCGCACAAAGCGAAAACATCGAGCAACGCTTCCTGCGCGAAGCCCGCTTGCTCGCCATGCTCGAACATCCCAACATCGTCCAGATCGTCGACTGCCAACGCGACCCACAATACGGCCTTTTCCTCGTCCTCGAATGGCTCCACGGCTGCACCCTCGAAGACGCCCTCAAACGCGGTCGCCTGACAGGCCGCGAAGTCCGCGTCATCTTTCGACAACTTTGTTGGGCGCTCGAACTGGCCCAGTCCTACGGCATCGTCCACCGCGATATCAAACCCGCCAACATCTTTCTGCAAAAACACTTCAATGCCTTTCGCATCAAGCTGATGGACTTTGGCGTCTCCACAGCATCGGGCGGTGGAACAGGCGAACTCACCATGGCCGGGCAGATGCTTGGTAGCGCACCTTATATGCCGCCCGAACAAGTACGCGGTGATATCGCTTCCATCGACGGACGCTCTGATATCTATAGCTGCGGCATCTTGCTTGCCGAAACCCTCACGGGAAAGCCCCCATTCACCGGCCCGATGCCCAGTCTACTCTTTAAACACCTTCAAGATCCCCCCCCTCCACTCCGCCAACTTGCCCCAGACATCCGATGGAATGACAACCTCGAAGCCATCTACCAAAAAGCACTCGCCAAAACCAACGACCAGCGCTTCTCCACTCCCCTCGAATTTTGGTTCGCACTCCGCGAAGCCCTCGTCGGTTCCGCCCTCGGACAAGGAACCATCGAAGATGGCGTGGTCATGCGCACCCTCAACGATATCTTCCAAAAAACCGACGACGCCCAAGCCAAACGACAACTCCACGCCAGCTATTTCTGGGGCGACAACGAGATCAGCGACGAACCCTCCGAACACGTCTCTCCTTCCTCCGCTGATCTGATCTCCGTCGCCGCCGCCTTCCAGCCCAAAGAAGATCGCACTGGCGGCGACTTGGCCGCTCTCTCCAGCCAAGACGATCTGCCCACACACGGAACCCCGCTTGCTCTCAAGCAACACACCACATCCACCACCGCCCACGACCAAGATCACCTCACACCACCTCCTCCTCCACCCCTACCGCCTCACTTGCTCTCTCAACACATCTCTTCGGGATCTTCCTCCTTTGTGCCGCTCCCCGATCCCTCCGATTCTTTTCCTCAACCCTCCGCCCAACACACCTCTTCCTCCTTCGCCCCTCTCCAAGATCCCCAACACACCTCTTCTTCCTTCGCCCCTCTCCAAGATCCCCAACACACCTCTTCTTCCTTCGCCCCTCTCCAAGATCCCCAACGCAACGCCCCCTTCCCACAACAACCCGTTGCGCAGCGCAATCCCGCCGCCTTCGCAAGAGCCTCCCAACCTTCTCCCTCCTCCCTTTCTTCTGCTCCACAAACGCCCCAACAAGGCAACGCTCCCTTTTACAATGCCCATCCGCCCACCACTCCCGCCCCTACGCCCCATGCAGCGGCCTTTCATCCCTCCGCCGCTTCCTTTCAAGAAACCGTCCCCCATTACGTCGGCGCAACCCCTCCCCACGAACAACGAACCCAAGCCTCCGCACCTCTTCACAACCCGCCCGCTCCCCCCAACCCACAAGCCGCCAAGCGATCTTCTTATAGCAGCGCACAAGATCGCCCTGCTCCTGCTCCTGCTCCCTCCCCCACCCGATCCGCTCCATCCTCTCAAAACGACGGATACAACGTGCCACAAGCGCGCACCGGCACACACAACATCCCTCCGTCTCCTCAAGCCCAAACAGACACGCTCCACAGACCCCACACGGGAGAGTTCCGCCCTCCTCATCACTCCCCCCAACACGCTCAGCGCACGACCACGCCCCCCCAGATCCAAACCTACCCGCCCCAAGCTCCCACAGCTTACACTTATCCTCCCCAATCTCTTACAGCCTCCTCCACATCACATCAGACAGGCTCTCATCCCCCTCTTCCCACTTACGCACCAGCACATCACACAGGCTCTTATCCTCCTGCTTCGGCCTCTCCACAAGCACACCACACAGGCTCTTATCCTCCTGCTTCGGCCTCTCCACAAGCACATCACACAGGCTCTTATCCTCCTGCTTCGGCCTCTCACACAGGCTCTTATCCTCCTGCTTCGGCCTCTCCACAAGCACATCACACAGGCTCTTATCCTCCTGCTTCGGCCTCGATCAGGCCCGCTGCTGCGCAGCCTCCACCCAACCCCTTTGCCTTTCCCTCCGCGCCCCAAAGCAACCCGTATGCAGAGTCCGATGCGCTGCTCGCGGATCTCGTCGATGAATCCGACTATTACGACGATAACGAAGACGAAGGCGATGCCACCATGCTCGCCCCACAAGGCGCAGAGATGCTTCCGCCTCCTCCGCCACGTCCTACACCACCCTCCGCCTATTCGCCAAAACCCGCTGCACCGCCGTTTTCGTCGCCTTCTGCCCAACCACGCCCCCGCGAAACAACGAGCAGTCCAGCCATCAAGCCGCCACCGCCACCGCCGCCTCCACCGCCTTCTTCGGCCATTTCTCGTGTTGGCGCACAAGACAAGAAAAAACCTTAAAATAAGGACCGATCATGTTGCGTTGGCTCGCGCTCTGCTCTCTTGCCTTCTTGTTGTCTTCTTCTTGGATGGCTTGCCACAACTCTCCTTCTCTCCCGACGGGAGAACTGATCATCCTCCCCGATAGCCCGCCATCTCCAGAAAGAAACACCGAAACCACCACTCCCCCAGACACCACAGCGCCCGAGAGCACAGACGCTTCCGACCCGCACGAACAACTCCCCCCCGATCCACCCTCTCCCGAAAAACTTGCCCCTGAATCTGTCGTCGAGATCATCCCCGAACCACAACCCGAACCACAACCCGAACCCCTTGCGGAGCCTTTGCCTGAGATCACCCCCGAACCTACCCCCGAACCTACCCCCACCAGTTTCACTTTCCTTTATATCGGTGACTCCCAATCTTCGGGAACAAAGTTCGCGCAGACCATGATCGACGCGCTGCGCAATCCCGCCAAGTATTGCCCCCAACCCCGCTCCCAAAACAACACCGTCTTTTCTTATACCCTCGTTTCCTCTGCTGCTCGCCATTGGTCCGAGATTTCGGGTTCTTCCAAAGATTGGCTCTGTGCTGCCGCGCTGATCTACACCAACGGAACAGCCCCCAAAAATACCGATGGTCCGACGATCTGCGCGGGCATCACCAACCAAAGCAAATCGGCCTTTCAACGCCGCATCGAAGTCCACAAACCCAACGCTTTTTTGATCCAACTCGGAGCCAATAGCATCGGCTTCTCCGAAAGCTACGTCAAAAGCCGCATCCAACGTATGCTCGATCAAATGCCCCAATCCAGCCTGTGCTTTTGGGTCACACCCACCTACTCTCCCACCTCACAGCTCCAAAACCGCCGCGACATGGAGCGCTGGACTCGCGAAGTCTTTCAACAAAACTCCCGCGTCCTTTGCCACATCCTTCCCTCCATCGACGAGATCTCCAAACAAACCACCTGCAATCCCTTTCACACCAGCGACGGCATCCACATGACCACCTGCGGCTCCCAACTCTGGGCCCAAGTCATCCTCTCCAAACTCTGCCCTCTTCAAAAACTCTGATGTTTTATGGAATGTGTCTTCCATCAAGAGTCCTCCCCAAGAGCACCATCCCATCCGAACAAACGCGCACACGCAAGGATATGCTTCTTGGTCGTGTCTTTCGCTCTGGTTGTTTGAGTTGACTGAATCAACCCATCTAAAAATCGCTCCAAATAACCCTTCGGAGCAAGGGAAACCAACGTATCCACCAGTGCGTGCAAACGAAGAGGCATCAAATCAAACCCACGCGCAGACCAATCTTCGACGACCGCCCGTTTTTCTTTTTCCTCGCCTTGAAACGAAGCTCTTGGGCCTTCGACAAAAAGAAGAGCATCGAACGGTAACAGCGCGACCTTTTTGGCCGCGTGTTCCATGTCTGCTTTTGTGTAAACTTTGTCTTTTACTTCTATCGTATAAAGCAGAGATGTTCCATCATACACATCGATGTCACTGGTTTCTTTTGAAGAAGCACCACTTTGGTTTGTAGGATGTACTTGGACAGAAAAACCTTCACCGTACAGCGGGGCGAGCATCGACATCAACGATCCCACAACCAAAACGCACGTCTCGCCCTGATGGGATTCTTATATGTTCCCCCAGAATTATTTCTGAGACCTCGTCTATAAAACGTGAAGAATATGCGTAAAAATCATCGCTTGCTTTTTCAAAAGCCTGTTCCAATATACCGCGAGCAAAACAGAAATCGACTTTTTGACTCACGCTTTATGCTTCCCTCAAATGGATCCAGTCCAACAAAGGCATCTGGCTGCGAGAAAGAAGTTCTTCCGACGCGCTCTTTGTGAAGAGAGTGGGTGGTTGCGAGACTTGAAGCAAAGATCGCTTTAAGGCAAGTCCCACAGCTTTTGCAAGAAGCGGAGGAACCGCATTTCCGATCTGCCGATAGATAGAACTTTTCGCGCCCAAAAAACGGAAGGTATCGGGAAAAGACTGTATCCGTGCAGATTCTCGTGCGGTGAGCCGCCGAACACCTTCGACTTCACCGACACGCGGCTGGCCTCCATCCATCAACGTAGTCCAAAGATTGAAACATACGAACGACGGAAGAAGTGTAGGTTTTGTGCTTTGTGGTTAACAAGCCCGGCACATTTTCCATCAAAAAGGACTTCGGGCGAGTCTCCCGCACAACCCGCACGAACGCAGGAACCATATCCCGAGGGTCGTTTTCGGCAAGCTGCTCACCTGCGACGGAGAAAGGTTGACAGGGTGGCCCTCCCGCGACCAAATCGATCCCTTTGTAACCAGAAAAGCAGACCTCTCGAACATCTTTTTCAAGAAACATCGTACTCGGAAAATTATGACGATACGTTGCGGACGCCGCTGCGTTTTGCTCGACCGCAAGCTCGACGTTCCAACCCGCCCAGTGCAATCCCAAAGATAAACCACCCGCCCCACAGAAAAGATCGACGGCTTTGTATTCAGGTGACTGGCCCATCCGACTCCCACATTCGTTGCTGTTCCCAACCAAACCAGCGAAAAAACGCAATCCTCGTGCATAACCGCCCCCTCCACCGAAGTCAAGCAGCCCCAAAGGTCCCCAAGAACACACAGACCCCACCTCGCAAAAGAACTCTCCATACAAAGCACAAGACAAACTCGCCCGTTGACAAGAGAGCGCCTTCGCGTTTAGCCAAGAGCCTCGCGAACTTGTCGATCCTTCGTTGAAAGCAGGACGGGTGTGGTATGTTGCCAAAAACCCCCGTGTTCGGGCCAATCCAAGCGGTGCCTCTGTTGGTTTGAAAAATATCCGTTCAGCCCGTCGATACGGGGTCAAGAGGGCTTCGCCCTCTCGCGGTGTGTGGGTTGGAGTCCCATACAAACCATCCAGCCAATCAGTCCTATAGGAGAAAAACATGAGCGCTTTAAACAAGCGTAGCGGGCAATGGCTTATTGCGACAGGCATCTTGCACAACGCGGTGGGCGTGTGGATGGGTTTTGATGTCCTCAAAAAGATCGCATGGAGCGGCTTTTTCAATGCAGTAGATCCACACTTTGATCGGATGGCGATCTTTTGGTTTTTGTTTTCAGGCTTTGCGATCATGATGTGGGGGCAACTTTTGTTGTCGATGGCAACGATCCCACGTGGGTTTGCGTGGTCTCTTCTGGCCTTGTCCCTTGTCGGGATCGTGATGATGCCTGCTTCGGGTTTTTGGTTGGTACTGCCCCAAGCCCTTTGGATGCTGCGTCAAACCGCCGAACCACCGCAACCACCGCGTCGAGAAGATGCAGCCTGACAGGATCGAAGCGATATGTAGACAAACAGCGAGCCTCTTTGCAGGAGCAGGGTTTCGCGTTAAAGAAGCGGGTGCGAGAAGACCGCTCCAGAGGGGGGCGGTCCAAAGAGACTCTACGAGCAGAGCGGGAGATCGATGAGCAACCACAAAAAGCACAAAGAGCACGAAGCCAAAGAGATCGAGATCCGCGTTGAAGACGATCGGACGGGGATGTCCCCCGAGACGCTTCGACGGGCCGTACTGGATCACCTTCATTTCACGCAGTCCAAGATCCTCAACGAAGCGACCCCCCTTGACCTGTACTTTGCGCTTGCCCACACCGTTCGCGACCGCCTGATGCACCGCTGGATGCACACCAACAAGACCTACCACCAAAAAGTCCCCAAGCGTCTGTATTACCTTTCTGCGGAGTATCTGGTCGGACGTGCCTTGCTTTCCAACATCCTCAACCTTGGGCTGTATGATATCGCCGAACAGGGCTTACGCGCCTATGGTGTGTCGCTTTCGGATGCGCTCGAACAAGAACCCGATCCCGGCCTTGGCAACGGCGGTTTGGGACGACTGGCAGCTTGCTTTCTCGATTCGTTGGCGACCCTTGGTTTGCCTGCTGTGGGCTACGGCATCCGTTATGAATTTGGCATCTTTCGCCAGACCTTCCGCGATGGGCAGCAAGTGGAACTTCCCGATGAATGGCTGTTGTATGGCAACCCATGGGAGATCCCACGCCCTGAATACACTGTGAGCGTCCAATTTTACGGGAGTGTCCAAGAAACATGGGACAAATCAGGCCACTACGCTCCGCAATGGGTGGGTGGGCAACAGGTCTTGGGCGTGCCATACGACACCCCGATCGCAGGGTACGGAAACAACACCGTCAACACGCTGCGCTTGTGGTCGGCTCGCGCCAGCAGCCAATTCGATCTGGAATTCTTTAACGCTGGTGATTATCGACGTGCAGTCGAGCAAAAGGCGATCAGCGAAAGTATCTCGAAAGTTCTTTACCCAAAAGATGACACACCAGACGGACGAGAGCTTCGACTCAAACAGCAATATTTCTTTGCTTGTTGTTCGATCCAAGATATCATCCGACGCTACAAACACCACAACGATACCTTTGACCACTTCCCCGACAAAGTCGCGATCCAACTCAACGATACACACCCCTCGATCGCCATCGCCGAGCTTCAACGGGTGTTGGTGGATATCGAGCAGATCCCGTGGGATCGCGCTTGGGATATCACGCAACGCACCTTTGCGTATACCAACCATACGCTTTTGCCCGAAGCACTCGAACAATGGCCGCTTCCGATGTTTCAAAAGCTCTTACCACGCCACACCCAGATCATCTTCGAGATCAACCGGCGTTTCTTGCGCCAAGTCCAGATCGCAGCCCCCCACGACGAAGCCCGACAAAAGCGCATGAGCATCATCGGCGATGGACCCGAACAGAGCGTAAGGATGGCGCATCTTTCTGTGGTCGGTTCGCACAGCGTCAACGGTGTGGCCCAACTACACACCGATCTGCTCAAACAATCGGTGTTGCGGGACTTTGCGGACTTTTGGCCCACTCGCTTTAACAACAAAACCAATGGTGTGACGCCACGCCGTTGGTTGTTGCAATGCAACCCCCTACTTTCCAAGGCCATCAGCGACCGCATCGGAACGGCTTGGATTGCACACCTCGAAGATCTCAAAAAGCTCGATTCATGGGCCGACGATCCCGCCTTCCAAGAACAACTCCATCTGATCAAGCAACAAAACAAACAATCGCTCGCTCAATTTGTCCGCCAAAACTGGCAGATCCAACTCAACCCCCATTCGCTGTTTGATGTCCAAATCAAGCGGATGCACGAATACAAGCGCCAACTGCTCAATTGCCTCCATGTGATCGCGCTCTATCAACATCTCAAATTCAATCCAGAGGCTGATCTCGTCCCACGCACCGTCATCTTTGCCGGAAAAGCCGCCCCGGGCTACACCCTCGCCAAGCTTCATATCAAGTTCATCAACGATGTCGCCAACACCATCAACCAAGATCCCAAAACCAACGAGCGACTCAAGATGATCTTTGTTCCCAACTACAGCGTCTCTCTGGCCGAACGCTTGATCCCTGCTGCCGATCTGTCCGAACAGATCTCCACTGCCGGAAAAGAAGCCTCGGGAACAGGCAACATGAAGTTCCAAATGAACGGTGCCTTGACCATCGGCACGCTCGATGGGGCCAATATCGAGATCCGCGAAGAAGTCGGAGCCGACAACTTCTTCTTGTTTGGCCTCAACGCCCAAGAAGTCCAACAGATCCGCCACGCAGGATATCGCCCCAGCGACCACGTCGAACAAAGTGAAGCCTTGCGCCATGCCATCCACCTCGTCCGTTCGGGATTCTTTAGCCCCGACGAACCCGACCGCTACCACGCCCTGATGCACAACCTCACACACGTCGATCACTACCTGATCTGCGCTGACTTTGAAAGCTATCGCAACTGTCACCAACAAGCCGAAGCCGTCTACAAAGACCGCAGCCAATGGATGAAGCGCGTGATCCACAACATCGCCAACGCAGGCAAGTTCTCAAGCGACCGAACCATCGCCGAATACGCCCGCGAGATCTGGCAACTTGAATCGATCCAGATCATCCTCCCCGAAGGCCACGACGATGCACTCCTCTCCTACTGACCTCTCTATCGCTTGTGCAGCCGCCCAAAAAGCTGCACCGATCTTGCGATCCTACTTTGGCAATCTACGAGAGATCCACGAAAAATCCGATGCCAAGGGCGATAGCAAGGGCCTCGTCACAGAAGCCGATACTGCTTCCGAACAAGCCATCCTCCACCACCTCCGCGCTCATTCCACCCACCCGATCCTCAGCGAAGAAAGCGGCTTCTCCCATCACCTCCCTGCCCTCTCACGCTCTCTCTCCACAAACGCCCCACCCACCGGCCATTCCACCGAGACCCCATCGAAGCGCTTGCCCGATGGGCTTGATACAACAACGCCATATTGGATCGTCGATCCGCTCGATGGGACGACGAACTTTGCGCGTGGACTGCCTTGGTTTGCGATCTCGATCGCCCTGCTTCGGGGTTCCGAAGTGTTGCTTGGGGTTGTGCTCGATCCGCTTCGAGACGAGATCTTTTGTGCGCTGCGGGGTGGCGGAGCCTTTTGCAACGAAAAGCCGCTCCAACGCTCGGATATCCGCACCAAACAACCTGCTGTATTTCTCAATCACGGCTACGCCCCCGAAGATCGGGCGCGGTTTGCAGAAGCTGCACGCCGCCTCGTCCCCGAAGCTTCGTTGCGGATGCTCGGGCCAAGTGCGCTGGAGATCTGTTATGCCGCACGCGGAGAAGTCGATGCCTTCGTGTGTTCGGGAGACGAGATCTGGGACTTTGCCGCAGGGATGCTGATCGCCACAGAAGCCGGCTGTCTCGCCTCCGATTGGGCGGGGCGGCCTTGGGCCTCGATACATCCGTCCTTTGTGTTGATCGCCGCCCCTTGGCTCCACCCCACCCTCATCCCACAACTCGCCGATCTCCAACCCGCCCCCTGACCGTTGTGGTCGCTGCTCCTCTATCGCATCAAGACCTCGAACAGGCTCGAATACGAATCGGTCCACAGACTGGCTTTTTTCTTCGAGGAGATCGGCTCTCCTGCCTTTTTGAAGGCGTCTTGTTGGAAGACGGCAGGATCGTTGGCAAGCAACACCCATGTCGTGCCAAAACAGATCTCGTAGTCATCATCGTCCGTTTCGATCTGGTAATGGGCTTTGCCCAAAGCTTCGGCGATCCGCTTGATCACAGGGGCCAAGTCCAAGAAACGGTTGGAGATGTGCAACGCCAAGATGCCGTCTTTTTGAAGATGCGAAAAATACAGGGCCACAGCTTCTTTCGTCAACAGATGCACAGGGATCGCATCGCTCGAAAAACAGTCGACCGCCAACACGTCATACTGTTGTTTCGGCTCACGCTCCATCGAAAGTCGCGCATCTCCCGGGATCGTCTGCACCTGCGCACCCGCCTTTCGCGTACTTGACAGATAGTAAAACTTTTGCTCAGCCAAGGCGATCACATCGGGATTGATCTCATAAAAGCGGTAGGTATCGCCCGCCCGCGCATAACCCGCCAACGTCCCCACCCCTAGACCCAAGACACCCACTTTGACCGCTGTTTTCTTCTTCATCTGGTACTCGATCGCCCTTCCTGCCCCAGTATCGGGACAATAGAAGGTCACCAGCTCACGATGCCGCTTTGGATCCAGCCATTGCTCGCCGTGCCGAATGACACCGTGATACAGCACACGATAATTTTGCTCGGGATCTTTTTTGGAAGTGTGATCCGCAACGCGCACCACCCCATAGAAATTTCGCTGCACCAACAGCTTTCCTTCCCACGACTTGCGCACGTTGATCACCCCCCATGCGCAAAGCGCGATCACACCAAGCTGCATCACCACGATCACAGGATGACGCCAAGCCTTGAAAAACACGGAAGCAGGATCACGCAACAACGAAAGCACCGCCACCACCGCACAAGCCACCAACAAGATCGGAAACTCATGATAATCCGAGAACAACAGCGGCGAGATCACCGCAACAAATAATCCGCCCACCGCCCCACCCACCGACAACATCAAATAAAAGGTCGTCAGATAACGCGGATGTGGCTTGCTTCGCACCATCTCTCCATGACACACCATGCAAAGCACAAAATACGATGTGGAGTACGCCACAACTGCCCACACCAAGGGAAACGCCAGCGTGCCTCTGTGCAGCATCCATGCAGTCCCCCCAAGAACCACCACCAGCAACGGAAAAAACACCTCCCGCCGATACCAACCATCCGCATCAAAACACAAAATAAACGTCAACAAATACAGCGCCAACGGCAAGATCCACAAAAATGGAACTGTCGCCACGTCATGCGTGAGGTGGCTTGTCACCGCCAACAACAACGCCGACGGAAGCGCCGCATACACCAACCAAAGTACTCGCGTCCCCCACGTCGGAACCACCAACGGAAGATCGCTCTTCCCCGATGGCTCGGCGGTTTTGAGGGCCTCTGCTTTCCCGTTCGACTCGGCGGTTTTGGGGGCCTCTGCTTTCCCGTTCGACTCGGCGGTTTTGGGGGCCTCTGCTTTCCCGTTCGACTCGGCGGTTTTGGGGGTGTCGGCGGTTTCGGAGGATTGGGCTTTTTCGGAGGGAATTCCGTTGTTTGGAGGGTCGGCTTGCTTGGTTTGTATCTCGGTGTGCGCCCCTGCGTGAGCGACCTGATGGGCGCGCAGCGACAAGACCGCCGTCACAACACACAAAACCACAAATGCACCATACAAGGCAGACCACGAGATCCCTTGCATCCACGCGCTCATTCGGGGTTCCACCAACAGCGGATACCCCAACAGCGCCACCAACGAACCAAAGTTCGACAACGCAAACAACCGATACGGCAGCGCATCATGCTTTGAGCGTACATACCACGACTGCACCAACGGACTGGTGGTGGAAAGCAAAAAGTAAGGCAAGCCCACACACACCGCCAACAAGACCAAGATCTGTATCGTCGGAACCCCCAAAGCATCAGGCTTCCAGCGATCACTTGGCAAGATCGGCAGCAACAACAGACTCAACAGCAACAAGCCGATGTGGATCTGTGTGTGCCGCTGCGCCGAGAGTTTACGCACCCCCCAATCCACATACAGATACCCGAGCAACAACGCGCCTTGAAAAAACAGCATACACGTTGTCCACACCGCAGAAGTCCCACCAAACCAAGGCAAGATCATCCTTGCGATAATCGGCTGCACCATAAACAACAAAAAGGCGCTCAACAAGATCGTGCCACCATACAAAAACATCGACCGCATCACTCCTGCCCGCACAGCAAACACAACGCACAACGACGCCGTTTGGCCATCCAAGCCTACGCAAAAAATAAAAATGGTCTGGAAATCGCTTGAGATAAGGAGCATCGCGGACTCGAACCGCAACCCCAGCCGCGCCAAAACGCTTTCGCTCATGTACACGATCACACGTCTTGACGCAACCCAAGCCGTCCTGCCCTACGGACGGACGCTCCATGGAGTGGCCCAACACACCTACCCGTGGCGGCTGGGCCATCGTTCGCCACCGAAGCAACGAACTATGCCACCTCGTTCTATGTCCCGCCACATTCGGAGCCGATCAGGTTAAAACAGGCTGCTCTACCGTTGAGCTACCTCCCCATAAAAAGGAGAGGACAGGATTTGAACCTGTAACCGCCTATTGGGTCGACTCTCGTTGATGCAGGACGGGTGGTCCTTCAGATTGGGAGCAAGACTTTGAGTTTGACACCCCACGCCTGCCTCTATCCAGTTGGGCTACCCCGCCGTCGATGGCGGGGGTAGGATTCGAACCTACAACAACGACGCTTTTGGGTGCTTTCACTTCTATTTGAGTTTGAGTTTCGCTCCCAACGAAGAATTCTATACCGCAAAGCAGCGCAAAAAAACAAACAACGGACTCATCGGTGAATGTAGCCAAAGATCGCGGTACCGATTTTTTTGTCGTCGACGTCGGTTTGGTTGGCGCGTTCGCGGGCTTGCTTTGTGGCATCGATCAGCTTGTCGATACGGGCCAAGAGCTTGCGCTTGCTTGGTTCGGGCATCGCCGTCGAGGTTTTGCGTGTACGCCAGACCCCTGCGTTCAGATCTTTGGTGATGAGCTGCGTTTGGGCCGGATGTTCCTTGGTGGCGTCGTACAAAACGATCGGGATCTGCTCTTTCTTGGTGCGCACCGTTTCGATCTCTGGCGAGACATAATGACCACTTGCTTCGTCTTTGGTCCAAGGCGTATCGAGCGGAAGCGTTGGGAGCGCACCATAAAAAGCCCGCACGTGATGGAGTTCTTTTTCGATCGAAAGCAGCGTCGTCACAGGCACGCGCTCGACCAAGACCTCGCCATCCACCACCAGATCGGCAAAAGCTTTGGTGTTGGTGACATCTTTGGTGGCGATCAGATCCAACAGACGCACCGAAAGATCATCAAACGCCTTCGTATCATCCAGCAGTTCGCGCTGGATCTTTTTGTGTTCGGGCGGCAGCCTCTCGCCGTCATCCTCGAAAGCTTGGTATTCTCGGTTCAAACCGAAGTACAGGTCTGACTTTTGGATCCACTTGTACACCTCGGTCTGTTCTTGCTTTGAGCGTTTCTTAAAGTCCGCTTCGATCGCGACGATCTCGTGCTGTTTTGTCATGATCTTTTTGCTCCGCGTTTTTGTTTCGCGTTGAGCCTGTCGTATGACGCCTCGGATGTCAACCCCTCCGCACGCCGCATCCAATTTCCAAGATCGACACATCCCGCCCCATTTCCGAGATCCATACCTTCCGCTCCTTTGACCCGATCTTTCACATCGCCTACATTCTAGAGCGAAGCCGTTGGAAGGTGTTTGTGGGGTATCACACCACTCCCCACTTCCAAGGGCGCGGCTCCCTTGACCCCGTGAGGGGCGAAGAGATCACTGCTTTGCTAGACCAACGACACTCTCGCTTGGACGAGTGCGAACACGGGAGTTTTTTGGCGACCGCGCCACTCCTGTACAAGTCATACGAGATCCGCCCGTTGTGTGATGGTAAGGATGTAGGGGCAGACCCCTGTGTCTGCCCGATCATAGGGCGTCTACGTACTGTCCTTTGTTGTGTACGTCGCTTGGATATCGTATCACTGCCCTCCGAGAAGAAACGAGCGGCGCGGTAGGTAAAAACCAGTGTTCTCCGCATCCAACGCTTCCCAAACCACCCACCGACCGAGAGATCCATGACCGCACAACGTTTCCAAAAAGCCCTCGCACAAGCCAACCCACAGCAAAAAAAACGCTTGTTGGCGTTCCAAGAACAGCTCCACAAGATGATCGAAAAATTCGTGCAACTCGGTGTCGATCCATCCCTATTCGATGGACACGATCACCGCCAAGCGCGCAATGACCTCGAAGAGATCGCCCAAGACGCTGTCGCCGCCTTTTGGAAACGCAAAGATCTACTGGCCACCCTCCACGAGATCCTCGGAAAAGAGGCTTCTTCGGGATGACGCGGCCAACGAAACATCGCGGAGGATCGACCATGCGCCCACAATGTGACTTCTCTTCTCCAAAGACCACCGCTTTTTCGGCTCTTTGGCTGCTGCCGTTGTTTTTTCTGTGCTTTCAACCTGTATTGTTCGCCAAGCCGCTCCAAGTGACGCACCTTTTTGAACCGCACTCCCTTGCTGGCCCTTGGCGCTTTCGGGCGGGCGACGATACCCGTCGGAGCCACCCTTCTTACAGCGATCGACATTGGCCCACCGTTCGCGTCCCGTTTGAAAAGCGGCACAAAGGCAGTCAAGCCCATCCGATCGTGTGGTATCGACAAACCGTCCTCCTGCCCAAAGGTTTTTTACCCCAAGATCGTTGGCCTCTTGGCATCGCGCTCGATCGCATCCGCAGTGCATACGAGCTGTATGTCAACGGCCATCTGGTCGGGCAGATCGGCAAGATGCCACCCCAACCACACGGCGCAACACCTCGTCCTGCGGTGTTTCGTATCCCCCACCATGCTTTTGACAAAGAACGCCTTGTCCTTGCGCTGCGGGTCTGGCAGCCGCCTTGGTTGATCCGCCACTACGGAGGAAAGATCCGCCTCGGTGGAGACGCTTACAGCATCGGTCCTTATCGCCTTCTCAAAGAGCGGACCCTCGCACAACAACACTACCAACGCGAACAAAGCATCCTTTCGCTTTTTGTAGCGGCTTTGTTGGTGCTTGTGGCGATCTACCACTTCCATCTGTATCGCGGACGCGCCGAGTTATCGGCCTATTTTTGGTATGGTCTGCTTTTGCTCTGCCTCTCCGCGTGGGTCGCAGGCAAGCCGCTCATGCAGCTACTTTTGCTCTACAACGACGAGTGGGGCTGGATCCTTGCGCGCTCAACCGCCTTTCTGGCGTTCTTTCCCGCCATCGAATTCGCCTACCGTGCGCTCGATCAAAAACGCCCTCCTCGATCGTGGCAGATCTGCCAATGGATCTCTATCGTGGGTGGTCTCGCGTGCCTGCTGTTTGGGCCTCATCTCGCGCTGATCCTGCCCAATTTCCTGCTTTCTCTGTTCTTTGCGGGGATACTGCTTGGCTTGTTGGTCTACACCATCCAACGCGCTTGGCAAGGACACCCCGACGCACGCACCATCCAAGGCGGGATGCTTGCCGCTTTTGTCTTGCTGCTTTGGCAATACGCCATCAGCGCAAAGCTCCTCCCCTATGTCTCTCTTCCTCTCGCAACGATGGCCTTTTGTATCCTCGTCTTGTCCCTTGCTTTCGCCCTCTCGAATCAATACCGCCGCACTCTCGCTGACCTCAAAACCCGCAACCGCCAACTCAACGAGATGAACAACGCCATCCAACGCTTTGTCCCCGTCGAATTCCTTGCCCACCTCGGACGCGAAGATCTCCGACAAGTCCAACGCGGCGATCAAAATCAGCGCGAAATGACCACTTTCTTTTCGGATGTTCGGTCTTTTACATCGCTCGTCGAACGCATGACGCCCGCACAAACCATGCAATTCGTCAACCGCTACCTCAACGCCATGGAACCCCCCATCTCCAAACACAACGGATTTATCGACAAGTACATCGGCGATGCTGTCATGGCCCTTTTCGATCAGCCCGATGATGCCCTTCAAGCCGCCATCGACTGCCTCAAAGCTCTCGAAGTCTACAACACCGAACGCGCCGCCGAAAACGAAGCCCCTGTTCACATCGGCATCGGCCTTCACACCGGCCTCTTGATGCTTGGAACCGTCGGCAGCGAAAAGCGCCTCAGCTGCACCGTCCTCGGCGATAGCGTCAACCTCGCCTCCCGTATCGAAGGACTCACCAAAGAATACGGTGCCTCTCTCTTGATCACAGGACACACCCGAGATCGTCTCCGCGATCCCCAACGCTACCAAATGCAGCACATCGATCGCGTCGCTGCCAAGGGCAAAACCGAAGCCGTTGATATCTACGAAGTCTGGGACGGACTCAGCGACGAAGCCCAAGCCCAAAAACGCGCCACCCACCGCCCCTTCCAACAAGGCTACCAAGCCTTCATCCAAGGCGACTTTTCTTCGGCTTTGCAGATATTTCAAGATATCCGACAACAACACCCGCAAGACCGACTCGCTCAGCTTTACCTCTCGCGCAGCCAAACCTTTCTCAAAGACGGCCCACCCGAACATTGGGACGGTGTGGTTCACATGCACCACAAATGAGCACACCGACCGTACGCGGGCCAAAGCAAAAAAGAAATGGACGTCTTGTGGTTGCTCTGGCGCGGCTTGTTTGATGCGGCTGCGCTTATTCCACAGCCCCCCGACTGTAGAGCTTCTTTGTCAAAGCACCTATTCGACAGAAACCCCCGACTGTAGGTCCTCTTCGTCAAAACGCCCCAACGTAAAACACAGCGCATCCCCGATCTGCGGCATCTCGAACACAAAGCCGCTCTCAAGCAAGCGTTGGGGGACCGCCCGCACACTATCAAGCAACAGCGTTTTTCCCATCTCGCCCAACAGCGCCTTGACCGCAAAAGCAGGCAACGGGACCAGCGTCGGTCGATGCAATGCCTTTCCCAAAGCCTTGGTGAATTCGGCATTTGTGACGGGTTCTGGGGAGACACAATTGAACACTCCCGAAAGATCATCGCGCATCATCAGATGCAAGATCGCCCCAAGCAGATCATCGATCCCGATCCAACTCATGTATTGACGCCCCGATCCCACGACTCCACCGCCGCCCATCTTGAACGGCAACACCATCTGCGCCAACGCCCCTCCTGCCGAAGTCATCACCGCGCCGATCCGCATCCATACCACACGGATCCCCGCCTCTTTTGCCGCTTGCGTTCCTCCCTCCCACGCCTTGCACACCTCCGTCAAAAATCCCTCGCCAAGCGCGCTCTCTTCCGTCAAGATCGCCTCCCCTCGTTCTCCATAGACGTTGATCCCTGACGCCGACAACAACGCCTTCGGAGGGCTCTGACATCGCGCCATCGCACCCGCCAAAAGCGCTGTGCTTTTTTCCCGACTCTCCATGATCTGCTTGCGCTTGTTCTGCGTCCAACGCCCCGCGATACTCTCTCCCGCAAGATGCACCACGACATCGCAACCTTCCAAACCCGAAGCATCGATCTCCCCCGACTCAGGCGACCAATAGATCCCCTCCCCCGCTTCGGCTTTTCGCTTGCTGCGCACCAACGGCATCACCTCATGCCCACCCGTTCGCAAAAAAGCCGTCAAGGCCGTCCCCAACAACCCCGACGCACCCGATATCACCACACGCAAACGCGGATGCGATACAAAAGCTTGATGACGCGCTAGATCCCGCGCTGTCCTCAGATGCCGATACGCAAACATCCGCCGCAACATCTTTGCAACCGCACCACCCGCAACCGCCTGACC
Organism: Myxococcota bacterium; assembly: GCA_023150835.1. GTDB lineage: Bacteria > Myxococcota_C > UBA6777 > UBA6777 > UBA6777 > JAKLKB01. The sequence goes on from JAKLKB010000124.1 coordinate 20,987, forward strand.
GATCGACCCCATCGGTAGGGCGTATTCGATATGATCTTCCAACGCACTCTCCCCCGCTCCTGTGTCCAAAAAGCGATGCGTGTGTTTCCACGCTGCAAACGGCCCTTTCCCTTGGACATCCGTAAAAAAAGCACCGTTCCCATAGTCTTTGTGTAAGGCTTCCCATGTCTGCGAAAACGGACCCATCCGCAGCTTCATTACCATCCGCGAACCGTATTCGATCCCGCCCTGTTTCTCGACGATCTCCACACGATCCCACGGCGGCGATAACCGCTCAAAAGCCCCCAACCGACTATGCCACGCAAACACCTCTTGCGCGTTGTACCCAAGCACCGTTCTCTTGATAAAAGTCGCCATCTTTCGCCCCTTCTCTTCTTTGATAGGACTTCTACGAAGTCCGCCCGTTGTGTGTTCCCAAAACGTAGGGGCATCCCCCTGTGGCTGCCTGACCATCGGGCGTCTACAGCGGTTCGCACCTAGCCTTCGTTTCCAAAACGTAGGGGCATCCCCCTGTGGCTGCCGACCATCGGGCGTCTACAGCGGTTCGCAGCGCGGCTCCCTTGCCCCCGTGTTCGCGGTTTGGATGTACTTCGCGATCAAAAAGATTCCATTCCCCCACAAAGCCCGCCCCGATGGTCTCTCCAACAACGCCCGCTTTGATGGCCTGACGCGCTTGACGACCCTTTTTTAGCGACCCGCAAACAGCGTGGGATTGGTTGCGTAGATCATGGCGACCTCGCGCTGGATCAAGTTGGTGTTGACAAGTTCGACAAGGGCTGCATCCATCGTGATCATGCCCATCGAGCGGGAGGCTTCCATGATCGACTTGAGTTGGTGGAGTTTGTCTTCGCGGATCAGGTTGCGTGCAGCGGGGGTGGCCACCAAGACCTCGAAGGCTGCGATGCGTCCGTTTTGTTCGCGGTTGGGCAACAATCGCTGCGAGATCACGGCGGTTAAGGCCGAGGAAAGCTGCGCTCGGATCTGTTCTTGTTGGTGTGCAGGGAACACGTCGATGATCCGATCGATGGTCTGGATCGCATCGTTGGCGTGCAGGGTCGCAAGCACAAGGTGGCCGGTTTCTGCGGCAGTCAGCGCCGCGCTGATCGTGTCGAGGTCACGCATCTCCCCCACAAGGATCACGTCGGGATCTTGGCGCAAGATGTATTTGAGCGCGCTTGCAAAGCTCTTGGTGTCTGCAAAGATCTCGCGCTGATCGACGGTTGCGGCTTTGCTCTCATGGGTGAACTCGATCGGATCTTCGATGGTCAGGATGCGGCATTGGCGATAGCGGTTGATGTGGTCGATCATACACGCCAAGGTCGTGGACTTCCCTGAGCCTGTCGGCCCGACCACTAACACCAAACCTTGCGGATACTGCGCTAGTTTCATCACGGTGTTTGGGATGCGGAGTTCTTTTGGGTCGGGGATGCGTGTCGGGATCGCACGCAAAGACATCGCCATCTTGCCTTTTTGAAAATACGCATTCACCCGAAAACGTCGGCTGTGATCCAAGGCCAACGCAAAGTCGATCTCTCGCTCAAGCTCGTAGATCGTGCGTTGACGCACGCTCAAGACCGAGTGCAACAAGATCCGCATATCGCCCTCTGTCAGGGGCGAGATCGGCAATGGCTCCAACACCCCGTTGATCCGCAAGATCGGTGGACGCCCCGATGTCAAGTGCAGATCCGAAGCTCCACGATCCATCACCACCCGCAACAGCGACTTGATATCCAATCCCCCCCCCGATGCTGCCGAAAACGCTTCGCGAAACGTCGCCACGCCCGTCTCCATCCCTTGCGCAGAAAGCGCAAACTCTTCGGGGTTCGTCGCGTAGGCTTTTCCGACCTCAAAGGTGATCTCGCCCTTGCGATACAACTCCAACAAAGAGCGATTGAAACTCAACAGGCCGGGATCATTGGTGCTACGAAGCTGATCCGCCAACTCTTCGATCCGTTGCTCTCGCAACAACTGCGCAACAGCCGGCGTATTCGACAAGATCTCCACCGCCAAAGCCCGCGACATCCCATCATGCGTCGGGATCAACCGCTGCGAGATGATACCTCGCAACGACAACGACAGATCCATCGCGACTTGATGGCGCAGATGTTCGGGATAATAACTCATGATCCGTTGCAGCGTCTGTACGGCGTCGATGGTGTGCAGCGTCGAAAACACCAGATGCCCCGTCAAGGCCGCTGACAAGGCTACAGACATCGTCTCCATATCCCGCATCTCACCGATCATGATCACATCGGGACTTTCTCGAACAACGTGCCGCAGCGCCTGATGAAACGATTGTGTATCCGCCCCGACTTCCCGCTGTGTCATCCGCGACAAGATATCGTGATGCACAAACTCGATCGGCTCTTCGATTGTCACGATGTGCGCGTGTCGTGTTTCGTTGATCTGATGCAACAACGCCGCCAGCGTCGTCGACTTCCCCGAACCTGTCGCCCCCGTCACCAACACCAAACCACGCTGCTGAGCACTAAACTCCCGCAACACCAACGGCAACCCCAGATCGCGAAAAGACAACGCACCGCTCGGAATCGCCCGCACCACCGCCCCCAACAGTCCTCTCTGCCGATGCAGATTCAAGCGAAAACGATGCCCCCCCTCCAAAGCATACCCCACATCCAGATCTCCTTCCTCCTCAAAACGCCGTCTCATCGGCTCTTTCAGCAGCTTCGCAAAGAACCGCTCAAAGTCCGCGTGACTGACCTTCGGCAACCCCAACGACACCACACGCCCATTCACCCGTACCGCTGGCGGTTTGTCTTCGCTCAAGAACAAGTCCGACGCATGCCACGCCTCCATCCGCTCCATCAACGCCACCAAACCATCCCCATGCACCACACTCCTCCGCAGTTCATCGCTGATCTCTGGAGTGATCCGCGCCAAGATCTCTTCTTCCGAAACGATCGACACCACCGTCTGCCCGTCCTCTGGAGCTTCTTCGACCTTTGCCAAACCATCACCCGCCTCCGATGCCTTGACCGATCCGTGTCCTGCGTCAGAGGCTCTTCCGGCCCCATGCTCCGCCTCCAATCCCGAAACGCGCTCGATGGCGTGCGCATCCGTCGAAGCCGCCTCTTTTGCGTCGAGATTCAACAGCAGCGGATGAGCGTCTTTGGAAGGAGATCGCGACAAGTCGGGGCGTTTGGGAGCAGGTGGCTTGAACACCTCCAACGGATCAGACAGTTCCAACGTGTCGCTGCCTTCGGGCAAACGCTTCTGGGCTTGTTTGAGTAGCTCGTGCAAACGCACCGTCGCAGCACTCGGTGGCGCGATCTCCAACATCCCCACACACCACAACGCCACCAGCCATTGCAACATGGTCTCGTCCAACTCTTCACTCGGAAAGGCTGCCCACGTCGCAAACCCCTGTAGCTGCTGCTCTGCCTTCCCACCCAATGATCGGATCGCAGGGCCACTCTCCGGATGCAAACACACCTGCACCTCGCCTTTCCCCCAAGCCGCCTCCGCCAGTCGATGCACCAAGCCTTTGTCCGTCATCGCCGCAAAGCCATAACGCATCAAAAAGATCGCTGGCATCTTCCCGGGCGACATCATCTTGAGCGAAGGCCGCTCTTCAGGCACAAACACAAAACAGCCTTGCGACCACCCAAACAAGCCCTTCATCTGCCGCGCAATCGCCGCCATCACGCTGCGCTCATCCTCCGCAGCTTCGATCAACGCCCCTTCCCATCGCAACGCCACCACACAACCTTCTTCCCACCCGATCTCGCATCTCTTTTCGTCCTCCATCAACTCCAAACGACCCGTCGCACCGCACTTTTCCAACACCGCCAACAACAACGGAACACTCAACTGCCCCAACACTCCCGCGATCTTGTTGCCCAACTTGTCTGCCGAAAATAGCATCCGTCACCTCGCTCGTTGCTCTGCTGTTGCATCCTCATACGATATCCGAGAGATGTGTGATCGAAACATCGACACGACTTGCTATGGCAGTCCTGTTCTTGGGCAGCCACAGGGGCTGCCCCTACAGACGTCGATCACACGTGTGCGATCCAACAAGGGCGTCGTCCAACGTCGGGCTGCCCCTACAGACGTCGATCACACGATAGGCGGATTCCGTATCATCCATCCGATACGACGCGGCATCCCCATCATGCCGAAGCTGCGTTGTATCCGCGATCCCCCAACGCTACGCGAGGCCCCCCACCCTGTCAACCCAAGCCCACAAACCGCCACACATCAGACCCTTCGCGTACACCAAACGCCTTTCTGAAACAGAGAAACCTTCCCCAAAGGCGTGTTCGCACCCCTCCAAGCGGCATAGTCGCCGTGTCAAAAACGACTGCTCACCCCGCCAACACGGGGTCAAGGGGGCTGCGACCCCTTGCGGGGAGTGGGGTGGAACCCCACAGCATCAAGCCCACACTTCGGACCCTTCGCCGACTCAAGGCGCATAGCGTGCGATGTATTCCTTGACGTCTACTTTGCGCGCTGTGTTGTCCGAACTCATGTAGCGGATCTTTCCGAATATCGGGCGTTCTGGACCCCACGCTCGATCATAACGACCCAACACCCAAAAGATCCCGCTGTAAGAATTCGGATCGCGACCATCCAACGCATACTTGTTGTTTAATTCGATCATCACCGCCAACGCATCTTCGGGGCTTCTTGTCCATTCAAGGATCTTTTTCCCCCACAACATCCGCAGATAATTGTGGATCTTCCCCTCCCGCATCAACTGGTGTTGCGCAGCATTCCACAGCGGATCGTGCGTCTTCACCTGCTCAAACTCCGCCAAACTGTACAGATAAGGGCGCGGATCTTGGCGATGTTCATCCAGCGTCTGCTTCGCCCAGTCCGGCAAAGAAGCGTATTGATCGTACTGATCGTTGAGATACGCCATATTGAACCCCACTTCGCGCCACGTCACCAACTCATCCAAAAACGCTTCCGCTTCTTTGGACATCCCCCACCAACCTTCGCGCTGCCCTGTCGCCTTCCCCAAACGCGCCATCTCCCATCCTTCGCGCTCCACCAACGCCGCAAACACTTCATGCGTCGAAAGATGCCCAAAATGCAGGTAGGGTGACAGGCCGCTTGTCACATCCAACGCAGGCTCATTGCGCTCCTCTGCGTATCGCCCCAGTCCATGCGCCAAAAACGAACGCATCCGCTTCTGCGCAGCCTCTTCACCACCACGCACCCCCACCACAGGACGCACCGCACGAGACACCGCGATCCCCGAAAAAGACGCCCCCTGCGCAAGTTCCTCTGCCGTGATCGCCGGCCAACGCCTCACGATCTCCACAGGCAGCCTCCCCAACCTCGGCAACGTCACACCCGACAAAGGCGATGCCTCCGGCATCTCCAACAAAAAAGGCGGCAACGTCTTGTGCAAAAACCGGCGAAACGCATACGCCGTCGAAAACACCGTCTCCGCCGCTCGCAACGGCAACAGACCATTGCTGTCCACCGCTTCCAAAGCCACCTGCACACGCCCTCCTGCCCCCCCCAACATCCGAGGCAAAAAGAACCCGGGAAACAGATCCGTCACCACACCGCACGCTCGCTGCGCCATCGCTTCCAAAAGCCCCTTACCCTCGTCTTTTTGACGCTCCACATACGGATAATACAACGCCGATGTCTGCGCAAACGCCACCCCCTGATCCGCCATCCCATCCATCACAAACCGATGGATCCGCTCGCTCGACCACCGATGATCGCAACGTATCGCTTCCAACACCACCAACGGTTTCGCCATCTCACGCGCTCTCTCAACCGCATACTGTAGCGCATAGTTCCATCGGCTCCGCCGCGAAGACACCATCCAATACAACACATAATCACCCTCTGACCGCCACTCCCCTCCATTCAACCCATGTATCCGTATCTTTGGTACGCTCACCCTCGACTCTCCTTTCTCTCGATTCTGCTTTCTCTCGAAAACCTCGCTGCCTCCGACTTTCTCTCCCTCCCCTGTTCACGGTCTTTGGCTCTTCTACGATATCCGCAAGATGTGTGATCGAAGGATCGTGCGTAGATGCCCTACGGTTGGGCAGCCACACCTGTCACTTGGACCCACTCATGCCGTTCGTTTGCGATCATCCTTCCTACAATATCCGTCAAAAGCGTATCCATAAGCGTCGATGCGGTTTGTTGTAAACGCCCTGTGATTGGGCAGCCACACCTGTCACTTGGACCAACTCACGCCATTCGTTTGCGATCATCCTTCCTACAATATCCGTCAAAAGCGTATCCATAAGCGTCGATGCGGTTTGTTGTAAACGCCCTGTAATTGGGCAGCCACACCTGTCACTTGGACCAACTCATGCCATTCGTTTGCGATCATCCTTCCTA
>JAKLKB010000125.1 GCA_023150835.1 Myxococcota bacterium
CCAGTTTCCTGGTGATCTTCGCGAAAAGGCTATACCCGATCCCATTCCGAACTCGGTCGTCAAGCTTTTCAGCGCCGATGATACTGCCTCCGGTGGGAAAGTAGGTCGTCGCCAGGATTCCTCTTCAGCCCGATAACAAAGTGATTTGTTATCGGGCTTTTTTTTTTTTCAAAAAACTACCCATGCCGCGCTGAACGCGCAGCACTCGCTTTCAGCAACAAAAGGCCCTTGTTTTACAAAGCGTCTGCCCTTATCGTGAACCCGATCTACACGCCAAACAAAGATCGCCCGCCCACCACCAACGCTTCAAAAGAAAGACAACATGATGCTGTCAAGAAGCCGCACCGCGCTGTGGATGCTCGCGATCTCCCTCTCTTTGCACGTTCTTTTGTGGCATGGGTTGCATATGTTAAAAATCACACCATTCTCCCCCCCAATGCCTCGAACTCTTCAGCTCCACCTCGCCATCCCCCACCCACCTTCCCTGTCCGTCCGCTTGCCTCGCCCTGCCCCTCTTGTCCCCCCAAAAACCCCACCCCCTCGACCATCACAAAAATCGCCTAACCATCGCCGTTTTCACAAGAACACAAATCAGAACACCACAAACAAACAAACCACCTCACGCGCAAAAACAACCCGAACAAAAGCCATCCGCCCAAGCCCAACACAAAAAAAACCACCGCTTCACCGCCAAGCCCATCCCGTCCAAAAACAACCCTCCGTCGAATCTTACCATCAACTACAACTTCCTTCTTCGACTCAAAAAATATCCGTCCATCCATCTTTTGAAACCCTACAACAACTCCCCCACCACAAGCATACCCCCCCTAACAAACACTCCTCGAAACAGCCTTGGGCAGGAACCGATCGTTTCTCACGACGTATGCAAGCCTACCACCAACGCTGGAAGGAGCAAAATGACGCAAGGGTCGGCCTAACGGACCACTTCCTGAGCAAGGCATCCACCCTCGTCGATCGATGTTTGGAAGCGTGGTTTTATGACTCCTTCAAAAAGACGGTCGAGTCGCTTGGCTCCTTGGCTCCCTTTCACTCATGGGAAGGCCGTTTCGTCATCACATGGGACGCAAATCACAAGACGCGCACACAGCTCGTCTTCTCCAAGGGTTTGCGCATGATCGACCAAGCTCTACTCAACAAAGCCACCCAATGCAGCAAACAAATCCAACTCCCCAAACGACTACACGGAAAATACGTTACCCTCACCCTACAAACCACAGGAAAAGCGGTCCGAAATTACGCATTACACAAGCTTGTCGGAATCGAAGAGGAACGTAATCCACACACCCAACAGATGGAGTACAACTTCACTCACATCGGTAAGCTACACATTTCGGCGAACACACTCTTTTTGCGCGGCTCCATCCGTAAAAACAGCTTTCCGACAGATTTGGCTCGTTGAACGCAAACAGTGAATCGCACAACCCCCAAAGCCACCGAACACTCCGTCGAATACAGCACAGCCCAAAACAAAATTCAGATGACAGATTTGACCCCTGCAAAGTCCGCATTAGAATACAGAAGCCCAACGGAGGACAGCAGCCTCTTGCCTAACCACCCAACCTTGTACAAAGACCGGTGGACCTCCGCAACGTCACCGACGCTACCACACCCGCTCTGCCTCCACGCAAAGCAAGCGGAGGATTTTTGATGAAAGACCACAGAGAGAAAGACGTCACCCTCGTCGGCAAATTGCCCGGCGTCCTCCCCAAAGCCAAAAACGCTTGCCTTGTGGTTCTTTACGGCCCAGACCTCGGCAAACGCTACACTCTCCAAGCAGAAGGACACGCAAACATCGGGCGCTCCGACAAAGCGCAGATCTACGTTGAACGCGACTCTGTCTCTCGAAACCACGCGCAGATCCGAAGTGAAAACGGACAATACATCGCCGAAGACCTCGGAAGCACCAACGGAACCTTTGTGAACGATGCCCAAATCCATACAGCCGTCCCCTTGTCCGACGGCGATCTGATCAAAACGGGAGAGGTGATCTTTAAATTCCTCAGCCGCGACAACCTCGAAAATGTCTACCACGAAGAACTCTACCGGCTCGCAACCCAAGATGGCCTCACGATGGCCTATAACAAACGCTTCTTCCTAGACAACATCGAACGAGAATTCAGCCGCGCCCGTCGTTACCGACGCCATCTCAGTTTGATCCTCATGGACCTTGATCATTTCAAACAAATTAACGACACCTACGGACACCTCGCGGGAGACTACGTACTCAAAAAAACAGCCCGCCTCATCCAAAGCCATATCCGCCGAGAAGATATCTTCGCACGTTACGGCGGCGAAGAATTCGCCCTACTCTTGCCTGAAACAGATCGCCCCCAAGCCCTCGGACTGGCGGAAAAGTTACGACAACTTGTCGCAGGACAAGACGTGCTTTTTGATCGCTATGCGATCCGAGTCACCCTCAGCTTGGGCGCAGCAACCGCCGACGTCGAAACGGAAAACACACACCAACTTCTCCAAGACGCTGACGCTTACCTCTACCACGCCAAACGCAGCGGGCGAAACCGTGTTTGCGGATGAACCGCCCTTCCCCACCAACACCCTCCTTCCCAAACCGCCCTAACCTCCCTAAGCCCGCCGCTGCCCTCGAAACCGTCCCTCACATCTCCCCCATCCCTTCCTGTAACCATTCCAATGTTCTTGACAGCCCTTCTTCGACGCTGACCGTTGGCTGGTATCCCAACAAATGCCGAGCCATCGAGATATCCGCACAAGAATGTTTGATCTCCCCTGCGCGTGCTTCCGCATAACGCAAGCGACTCGGGGATTCACACAAAGACATCACCAACTCCGCAAGACGCGTAATCGTCACAGCACGCCCTGTTCCCACATTAATCGATTCTCCCCGTGAGACCGGACCAAAACAACCTAACAATAGCGCCTGTACGATATCCTCTACAAAAACGAAATCTCTTGTCTGACGGCCATCCCCAAAGATCAACAACTCCTGACCCAGCAACGCACGCTGCAAAAACAACGAGATGACCCCAGAATACGGGCTCCTCGGATCTTGGCGCGGCCCAAAAACATTAAAAAAACGCAACGACACCGCTGGGACGGCATAATGCAACGCGTAAACGCGCAACCACCCCTCACTGGTTAACTTATTCAACCCGTACGGAGAAAGCGGAAACGTCGGCATATCCTCGCGCATCTGCTCAGCTTCCAAATCCCCGTAAGTCGCTGCTGACGAGGCAAAAACGATCTTCTTTACACCGCTACAACGGGCAAATTCTAACAACTGCAATGTCGCCACTTGGTTGATTTGGATATCTTCAAGCGGCTTCACCAAAGAACGCGGAACAGACGTCTGTGCGGCCAAATGAATGATCCGATCGATCGGTTCGTCTTGTTGTGCCGCAAACAAAGACGGCCACAAAGAAGACGTGATATCCGCCTCGATCAAACGAAATCCCAAACCACCTTCGTAACGCAAAAGATTTTCCCGAGAACCCGTCGAAAAATTATCGATCACCACCACACGTGCGCCGCGCTCTAACAGAGCCTCCACCACGTGCGAGCCGATAAACCCCGCCCCCCCCGTCACCAACACACGCTCACCCGCAAGTTCCGACATCCACAACTCCTTCTTCCACAGCGAAAAAACGTCACGCTCCGCGCAAAGCGGTGATTCAAAAACCCATGCGGAAAAGGCGCAAACGGCACGTCAAATCAAGCTTTTCCAACCATCCAAAACGCTGGGACACCGCTCAAAAAGCTCCGCCATACTAGCGCAACCCACCACCCCCACGCAAAACATTCCTCTTTGTCCACAACAACCCGCGTCGAAAACAGCCCATACATCGGACGTTCCCTCTTCCCCCAAACCGCCTTAACCCCCAACACAACCACCTATCCCCTCAAGAAGGCGTATGGATATGCAACATCTCACCATTTTTCACAAAAAGCGTTCCTTGAAAGATCGCAGAACCATCCACATGGACAAACTTGTCCCCCACAACCGTTTTGTTGATCGACAAAAACCCTAGAGGCTTGAGCGTTTCAGCATCCCGAACCTCAATACCCGAATGAAACAACACAAAGAGTTTCTTGCGATCCTTGGAAAGCCCCATCGCATGGCCCAAAGCACGCGTTCGGACTTGAGCCTTCGCTGCGGCAAGGCTCAAGGGTACACGCACCAACAAAGCGGCTTTCGCGCTGTACACCAACAACGCCTGCTGATCGGGCGTAAACAACAAGCCGTAGGGGGTCTTTGGAATCGGCTTCTGCAACGTCTTGCCCGTCACCGTATCCACGACGATCACATGCCCCTGTTGATTCGGTAATTCCGTGTATTCCGCCAAGGCGATCTTGGCCATCCCTTCGCTCGCAACGATCCGCTCTAGGCGATACTGATGTTGAAAACGTGCGATAATCTGGCGATCTCCAGAAGGCCACTTGATCCCCAAAAGCGCCTTGCGTTGGGGTTGATCGGCAGGAAGCCTACAATCATCTTGGTAGCCTTCCTCGCGCAACAGCAACAAACGGCTGCTTGGTTGATCAAACCCCACAACACGGAACTGACGGTGGCATCCAGAGGACACCAACGAAAGATGACCCGTAATGACGTTATTGCGAACGTCCCAATGCAAGTACACCGTACGCTTGCGGCCTTGTAGTTGCGCTGTTTGCGGCAGGTGTAGCAACAAACCACCGACACCTCGATCCAGATCAAGATGCGCGACTTCCAGATCGCCCGAAGCCTTGCGAATCCCTCGGAACCACGGATGCAATGAACGATGCTTTAACAAATAGTCTCGGATCGGCGGCTTTAACGTCACCAATCGTTTACGCGGCGTGTACCACACCGAGACCGAGCGATCCGAGCAAAAAGCCTCCGTGTAACGCCCCGTCATCCCGAGCAATACAGTGTTTTTTGATGCGCCGATCGCTCGGATCTGTTCCGAAAGACCATGCCGATAACGCTGCACATCTACCCGACCAAAGCGCGTTTGAATATGGGCTTGATCTGTAAAACGCGGCGCGGCCACAGGATTGTACTTGGTGCGTTCTTGCGCACAATGCGCCTTCCATCCCGCCAACACAGCATCCCCGTCAACGGACGGAGACACGTAAGAAGGCTCCACAGGCTGCATCGATGTCATGCCTGCTCCGTTCGGTGGTTGCACAGTTCCCTGAAGAGACGGACCCATCGGAGGCACAACAGACGGTGCGTGTGGCGGTTGGACCAGAGAAGGTGTTGCAGACGGATACACTCGATTTGAGGGACTCAACGATGCTGTTGCACGTTGATAGCGACGGGGTTGGACGACAGAGGGCGTCGCAGGAGCATACCCACGCGGACGCACAGACGAAGCCGTCGCAGAGAGATAAGCACGCGGGTTGGCGTGAGGCAAAGCGTCCGGTGAGGGCTGTGGTGCGACCTCGTGGCCTTGCGCCAACGCACCATAACGATGCAGTCGTTGTTGCAAACGTGCCTTCCGCGCCAAGACGAAGCGCAATGCCCCTTGGTATCGGAGCATCACAGAAAGATGTTGTTGTGCGCGTTGGGCATAAGCAGCCTGCTCGCCCTGTTCGAGAGAATCGGCGTGTTGTCGGTAACTTTGGTACAAACGCCGATGCGATCGGATCGCAAGACGATATGCCCGCTCTTTCCGAGACAATTGAGCCATCACCCGATGAATCTGCGCCGCACGCAACTTCCATTGAAACCGCTGATGCTCGCGGTTGACTTGCCTCTGATGCTCGTGGCGCAATGCCCGATCCGCATCACTTTGTTCTTGATCGTCGCGCCACTTCGGATCGCTCTGTCCGCCCGGATATCGGCGATCGACTCCATACGGCTGTTGCGGTGTGTGCATCGAATACGCACCGTGTGCTGGTTGGTGTGGAGAGGGACGCGATGGATCGACTTGACCATAGCGCCCTTGCGTCGGTTGTAAACGACGCCCCCATGTCGGTTGCGCTTCGTCTGCGGGAGGCCCTTGCCGATACACCACAGAGCCTTCTTGATGACCCACACAGCCCGAAACCAACAGGCCAAACATCAAGACCATCATCCCTTTTGTTGCGTTGTGTGTTCTGTCCATGGCTGATGCCCCTGCGTGTTTGTATTTGAAATGTTCCCCCGCACAACGATAGACCCCGCGCAAGGTTACAGTTCTGTTTGAAAAAGATCGCGCCCGCAAAGAATATGCCACCCCAAGATACTCTTGGGCTGATTGCAAAGACAAGCCCCTACCTTTTCAGCAAAAAGAACCCCGGTCCGGCGTCACCCGAGCTTTTGCGATGGTTCATGTCGCCGCTGCTTTAAGGTATGGCCTGCCCTCCCCTACCCCGCCCTTTGACATCAAGAAGCCGCTACTCCACCCCCTGCTTTGCTCACGGAGTATTCTTGCTCCATCGAACACGGTGCTTAGACTGCGCGCTCGACGATCAAAGCGACCGCCTCTCCGCCCCCAAGACACAACGTCGCAAGCCCTCGGCGCAAGCCCCGCTGCTCTAGCGCAGACAACAACGTCACCAAAACACGCGCCCCACTCGCCCCGATCGGATGACCCAAAGCGATCGCGCCACCGTTCACGTTCACACGCTCCTCGGACAATTCCAACTCTTTCATCACCGCCAACGTGCTCGATGCAAACGCTTCGTTGACCTCGTAGAGATCGATATCACCTCGCGAGAGACCTGCTTTTTTCAACACTTTGGGGATCGATTTGATCGGCGCGACCAACACATCATGCGGCTCGATACCCGCCGAAGCTTGCGCTCCAACACGCCCCAATACCCGCAATCCGTGCTTCTCAGCATAAGCCCGCGACACCACCACCAACGCCGCCGCACCATCCGATATCTTCGAAGCATTGGCCGCTGTCACCGTACCATCCTTCTTAAACACCGCACGCAACGACGCCATCTTCTCCAACGGAGATGCACGCACCGCCTCATCGTCCAAAAAGGCCAACGCTTCGCCTTTTTTTTGCGGGATCATCACAGGCATCCGTTCTGCATCAAAGCGCCCCGACCGCACCGACGCCAACGCCCGCTCATAAGAACGAAACGCATAAGCATCCTGCTCCTCTCTCGACACGCCGAACTTTTCGGCCACAAGATCCGCTGTATAACCCATGTGGAAGTCGTTGTTCACATCCCACAAACCATCGCGGATCATCGCATCCCACATCTCACCATGCCCCATCCGATAGCCCGTTCGCGCCTTCGGCAAAAGATATGGCGCTTGTGACATCACCTCCATCCCTCCCGCCACCACCACTTCCGCATCACCACAAGCGACCGCTTGCGCAGCCAACATCACCGCCTTCAATCCCGAACCACACACCTTATTCACCGTGATCGCGCCCACTTCGTACGGCAAAGCCGCTTTTAAGACCGCTTGACGCGCAGGATTCTGACCCAAACCATGCGGCAGCACATTTCCCATGATCACTTCATCGACCTGATCAGGCCCAACACCCGCACGCTTCAGCGCCTCCACGATCACCAACCCCCCCAGTTCCGTCGCCGTAAAACCAGAAAGCCCCCCCTGAAAATTCCCTATCGCCGTTCTCACCGCACCAACGATCACAACCTCACGCATACGCCTTCTCCCTTCGTCGTCCGATCCGCACCCCGCAACGGGCGGATACATCGCCTTGCTCGATCTGCACCCAACAACGGGCACACAAAAACAAACGACGGTTATCACGACGACGCCCCAAAAAACAAGACGCCCTCTCATCGCACCCAGAGGTACGCAAACCCCTTGATCTTTTTGTCCCCATTATCGGGCGCTGCCGACCCTGCCGTTGACGCAAAATTGCCCACCACAAAATTGGCATCCGCAGATCCTCCCAAAAAGATCGCCGAATCCACCGAACCACAATCAAATTGCTCGTTCCCCAACCAAGCGATCCGCGCCCATCCAACGACCCCTCCCGCAAGACCTCCCCCAGCCAGCACGTTGTAAGCTTCTCGCGCACAATTCCGCTGCAACGAAGCATCCGGCAACATCGCCCTCCAAGCATCACGCCCTGCCCACTCATCAAACGAAACGCTCGTCCCTCCGACTTCGACTCCGCCTAGCGTACTCGATATCATCTCATACATCGACGCCATCGGCTTCGACAAGATCACGCGCTTGAGCTGCGCATCCACCTGTCCCAAGGCAGGTTCGCTGATCGGTTGATCGTACGGGTGCATCCCGATCAACAAATGCGTGTACGCTACCGCATGATAACTCTGCAACTTCGCTTCTTTGTCTGGGAGGATCTTGATATCTTCTTCGTTCAGCGTGATAAGGTCGGTCCATCCGGGATTTGTCGCATAATAACCAAATCGACTTGCGGCCCCGCCTTGGTTGTGCCCGACCTTCATAATCAAGGTCCACCCGCCTCCATCGTAATCCATCTCGCAATGCACCCGAAAAGCCTTTGCGATCGGCTTGTGAACAGAGGACGGATGGATCCAATAAAACCCTGTTTTGGGCGGAGTGTTGGGGTCGTAAAACGAGGTGTTGCGGTAGGCAAGACAACTCGCCTCGATCGTTCCATCTGCGCGGACATATCCGCCATCTGCATCTTTCGTTGGATCCTTTATGGTCGAAAGATCCGCCCCAACATATTGAAAACCTTGGCGTGTGCCGCTTTCGGTGCCGAACACCTCGCGCACCGAAACAAAGGCCATCCGAGCATGGCGCTTGTACGCCAAGACTCCCGATACATCGGGACCTGCGTTGCCTGCGTAGGCTTTGTCTCCTTTGTAATCAGCTTCAAACTTCGGGCCGATCCCTACGAATCCATCGGGCTGATCACAAGTACTCGCGCCTGCCAATAAACCGATCCGCACAGCTTCGATGGCTTGGGCTTTTCCACCTCCATCGCGCTTTACACAAAACCCTTGACGATTGCACAACGCCCGCAGATACGGGATCTCTCCACTCGCCAACGATACGCTGCTTTCCCACGATTGCCTTTCCGAACTGCTCGCCAAGAATCCACCTTGCGCATTGAACGGTGCCACCGCGCCCGATGCTCCAGAACAATCCAACAGCGCAGCACGCAAGGAAGCTCCACGCTGCCAAAGAAGGTGTTCGGTAGACGGAGGAAAGGCCCCACTTAACTTGGTCGGATCGATCGGATCAAACGGCATCATCTGAAGCAAGACCGATCCAAAAGGCAACACATCGTACGCAATCAAGCGCGCTGCTTGGGCGTCTGGAAGAACAAGATCACGCTTCAAACGCCCCCGACCTCCCGGACCGAGCGCAGGAGTCGTACAGAAAAACCGTGACAATCGCGTACTGGCCTCCGCATCACAATGCGTCCAGATCTCGTTTTCAAACGACCATTTCTCGTCACGCCCATCGATCTTCAACGCCAGACTCCAGCCCCCGCCTCGCTTCGTCATCTGGCAATACACCTTCACAGGCCCTTCCGCCCCGGGTGGCTGGATCCAATACAGGCCGTCGTTGCGCGGCAAACTCTCTTGATGGTACAACCGCCCCAAATAACCCGCACAACTCATCGGATACGTCCCATCCAACCAGCGATACACGCGATCAACATCTTGTACCAGCAACGCTCGCGCAGGAAGCAGCCTTACATACACCCACGCAAAGCCCGGATTCACCGCATCTTTGTTTTTGACTTGCGCCGCTGTTCCTTCATGTTCAGGAACCCCCGTCGCAAAGTTCCCACTCGTCACCACCGCCCCGCCACCCGACGAAGCATACGGAACCACCTGCGCCCCCACGCCGAGGAATGAATGCCCTGCGATGCTCGTGCAACCGTACTCACTCCACACGATCCCCAAGCGCAACGCACGAACCATCGAGCTTGTCGGGTATGTATTCGTGGCGATGTTGATGCCTTGCCACAAACACGAAGATGGCGCGGTGTGATACGTCGCCTTGGGCAACAAGCCCAACCACGCACTCGAACGCTCTTCTCTCTGAACCGGCAGATAACGCTCTTGTGAGATCAACCTTCGCAGAGAATTGCCTCGGTACCCCATAACGAGATTGCCGACTTTTCCGACTGGATCGTTGGCATCTCGCATCTTCAGCATCACCTGAGACAAAGGGATCGAGCCATACGTCCCAAACAGCGCCTCTTTTGCACTCTCATCCAAACTATCTTCATTCAACCCGCCTTGCGAGGACAACCAATACGGCGAATCATACGCAAAAGTCGGATACCGCCCATCTGCCTTGAGGACCAACGTCCATCCCCCGCCTTGGGTCGTCATCTCGCAATAAGCCAAGCTCGGAGCATCCGCTGCTGTCGGCTTGATCGCATACACTCCGTCGTCTGTAGAAGCGCGATAAAATCGTGAAGGCGGATAACGGTATCCCATGCAGCTTGACGCAACACTTCCATCGCTCCAACGCCTCGCACTCACGGGAGATTGTGTATAGACGACTGCTTTTTGAATGCACTCACCTTGAACGCATTGTGCGTCAGCACCGCAGTCTGGATCGATCAAACAGCTTGCACAGACCCCACCTTTACACGCTTGACCTTGCGGACAATGCGAAGACTTGGCGCATACCTGACACAGATTGCCGATACAGTAAGGCTTGGTCGCGTCCCGCACCTGACAATGTTGATCCGTCTCACAAGCCACACAACGCGACGAAGACAGCGAACAGATCTTTGGATCGTTCGGATCTTTCGCACAATCCGCATCCGCTTTGCACTCGATACATCGGCCTTTCTCACAACGCTTGCTTGCACAATCCGCATCACGCAAACAAGCCACACACGCGCCCTGATCGCAAAACAGACCCGATCCACAATCCACATCCGCAAGACACGGCGAACACGATCGATGGATGCAGGCCAAAGGAGCCGTACAATCGGCTGTTTTCAAACAAACCACGCAACGGCTTGCTTGACGATCACAAAAAGGTGTCGTCGGATTGCGCCCAACCTTGGTACAGTCGGCATCTTCGCGGCATGGAACACAACGTTTTTGATAACAAATCGGCTCGTGTGGTTTGCAGTCCGTATGAAGCAAACACTCCACGCACTCTCCTTGGCTTTGGCCCGCCTCTGTGTTGCAAAAAAACCCAGAAAAGCAATCCTCGTTCTTGCGGCATCCGAGCGATGGATCGGGAGGATTCGACGATTCGGACGGCGGAAGCTCTGTGCCTTCGGGGGGCTGCGTTGTTTCTTTCGAGCCATCGGGAAGTTGAGCAGGTTCCTCCGAACCGTCAGGCGGTTGGGTGAGGTCGGGAGGAGACTCATCCCCAGCATCGGACTCAATGATATTGTTTTTTTCTCCGTTGGTTTCGCGTTTTTCGTCCGAAGTGCTCTCGCCGATTACTGCATTCTCTCGGTTGGCCTGAGCACGCGCAAACGGCACACAGACCGAACGCTCACACAAAAACGCCCCGATCGGTCGACAATCTCCATCGTTTCGACAAAACCACGTGTCGACAGGGGCCGGATCTCCGTTGCAGCCCCCTTGACCGAACCAAAGCAAGCCGAACAAAAGCCAAACACGCCGCATCGTCGCCTCTCTTTCGTGGTGCGTTAACGGACAAACAAATAACCCATTCGCTTTCGAGCGTTGTCTTTGAAGGCTTCGATCCGATCCGATCCAACAAACCCGTTGACTCCTAAGGCATCGTTCGCACCGATCCCGATAAAGGATTGGGGACCAACACCATAGTTAGAACAACCTTGTCGCGGCGAACCTAAGATCCCAAAACGCACCCGAATCCCAGAGTAATTATTCAAGAGATTCTTGTCTCCGTGAGCGTTAAACGCCTCTCGATGACACTCCCCTTGCAAGACACCGTTGGGCAACAACAACTGCCAGCCCAACTGCGTAGGGAGAGGCGGATCAAAGCCGATACTTCGGCCTTGTTGCATCAAGGATCGAAAAGACGAAGCACTTTTGCTAACCGAAAGATAGAGACGCGGCGCACCCGCTTTGATCTCCGAAAAAGCCAGCAACACCGATTGAAAAGGAACTGTCGAAAAGCTCGCAAGCTTGGCCTCGTTGAGATCCAGTTGCAGATCAGGTGCGTTATGAACCGCTGCGTCAGTCCACAACGCAGCGTCGTACACAAAGGTTTTTCGACTCCCATCCGCTTTTAAGATCAACGTCCATCCACCGCCCTTTTCGGTCATCAAACAATACACCGCAAACGGTGTCGTGCTTGCTGCGGGCTTGATCCAATACACACCGTCTGTTTTTGATTCGATATATCCGGGCTTTCCGTTAAAGTACTCCTGACAAGAGATCGCATACCCGCCGTCCTGCCAGCGGTTTCCTGTGATGCTTCCGTTTTGGAAGGAGGCGATCTGTATTTGGCAACGACCCACTTGGGTATCGCACTTGACGCCGCTGCACTGCGCGTCTGCTGTACATCCCGTGCAGCGGCCTCCCGCACACAACAAACCGCTCAGACAATCCTTGTTTTCCGCGCACTCGGCCTTTTGACACACTTTGTTGACGCAGTTTTTGTCAGAGCCACAATCTTTGTCTTCGGTGCAAAAGTCGCAGCGCCCGTTGATACAGAGCAAACCATTGACACAATCCGTCGCTTGCTTGCATTGCGGCGTACTGCACACGCCTTGGCGACAGATGTCCCCGTTCGAGCAGTCCGCATCTTTCGCACAAGCCAGACAACGCCCCGCCACACACAACCGCCCCGTTGGACAAAGCGTTGCGGGATCTTGATCGTCACAAACCACACACAGATCGTCTCGGCATATCGTGTCCAAGGGACAATCCCCGTCGTTTTGACAAGACACAGCCTTGCACGATCCGTTGCTTTGACAGGCCGCTGCTGGCGAGCAGGGCTTTTTTGTCGTGCAAGGTTCGCAACCTTCGTCGATCTGCCCGTTGCAATTATTGTCCAAACCATCGCCACAAACCTCGTCAGGTTTGCATGAAAGAACACGCTCTGGTGTGGTTCCTTCGGGTAGTGCGTCTGGATCGGCTTCTGAAGCAACGTCGCTCCCTCCCTCCAAAACAGGCTCCACGAGATGTTCAGGTAGTTCCACGTCAACAGGGGACTCCGTTGTTGCATCCATGGTCTTTTCCGACGCGCTTTCCGCTTCGGGAGATGATTCAGGCGGAGATTCGGAAGCATCGGTCGTTTCGTTGCCTTGCGTATTCGACGCAAGACAAAGACCCGCCGCACATCGCGTATCTTTCGGACAATCGGTATCATTGGAGCACAACGCCCGCGATCCGTTAGGAAGGCGCAAAGCCCCCGTCGGTTCGCAAGCCACAACAGCCAGCATCCAACCAACCGCCGCTCCCCACAAGGCACCCCACAAAAGACGCCGAAGAACGAGGAAAAAGCTCCCTTGGGTTGCCCCAGAGGATCGAGGGTTTTGTGTTTGCATCTTTACCATCTTGTTCCCATCTACAAAAGTGCTTGAAAACATCCGTCAAATCGGAGAAAAAAGCCGACATATAGTGAGTGTACGCAAGATGACACAAGATGGGAAGACTACAAACAAACGAACGGATGAAGGCGGTGCAAGATCAAGATCGGAAAAGGCGGAAGATGCGGTAGATGGGAATAGAGACAGGGATCAGCTCTTGGTGAAAACAAGTGCCGTTGTGGGGGGATACCGCCCTCACACAGGGGCGACGAAGCCTCTACAGAACCAAGCCATCATGGGCCGTGCGGCGTACAAAAACCGAACGGGGAATTATCGAAAGATCTCCAACGCCATCATCGCATGAGGATGTAAAAAGCGAATGAAGATCAGAAAGCCAAACAGCGAAGCCGCCACAAGAAACGAAGCCACACCGATCTTTGCGATCTGATCGCTGCGCATCGGTGGCGCGTGCAAGATCATCCGCAACCGCCGAAGTTCGATCTCTTCCATCTCAAAAAATTGCGGTGCGCTGCGTTCACCGAAGTTGATGCCCGTAATCCCCTTCAAAAGCAGCGTATCATAGGGGGTGATCGTTTCATGTCCACGCAACAACGCCATCTTGTCTGCACGCCGCCGAGCCATAAACTCCTTAAAAAACTCTGCAACGCCGATCATCGCGAGCAGATACAACAAGATCAATTCATGAGCCAACGCAAACACCACCGTCAGCGCAAGCACCGCGATCACAGCGACAAATCCCCAAGCAGAGCGCAACGAACACGCTACTGCATGAAGGATACGCCCCCCATCCAGCGGATGCACCGGCATCAAGTTCAGCAAGTTGATCAGCGCTCCCCAGATCGCAACAGCCAAAAAGAAATCCGCAGGATACACCGCATAAGCCAACAAACACAAAAAGGTTAAGATCGACCCCCACAACGGCCCCGCCAGATTCACCCGCGCTTGCGCGTACCAAGAGGGCCAAACATCGTCCGTCACCGTCGCAGCCCCAAAGAACGGGATCAAAAACACCCCCCGTATCTGCATCCCTTCGCGTTGCATCGCCCAAACATGCCCCAGTTCGTGGAAGATCAAGATCACACACAACAACAACGCAAACTCCCAGCGAAAGAAGACGGCATAAATCCCCAAAGATACGCCTGCATAAGCGGGCTTGATGCTTTTTAAAAGCAGTTTCATCCCCGTCGGCAAAAAAGACAAAAAGCCAAAAAAGAGCTTCATCATAAAGGCCCATATCCCAAGCCAGACTTGTGTTGAGGCCGAACGTTCGGGCTTTACCGTCGGAGGCTGATCTGCAACCGCTTGCTCTACTTCTGCACGCACACGAAAACGCAAACGCGCCAAATCAGGAGTCCGCTCACTTGGCCCGATCTGCTGGATGATCAACGCCAACAGCAGATCAGCATCGCGCATATCGACGATCGGATAGGGCGGATCGCCAAAAGACACATGACGCCGCATCCCAAACAGAAAATTACCAAAGTTCGCAAAACAAAACTCGTCCCCACGCGCCGTCACAACACGCGCATAACACAGCGGATACGGCTTAAAAAACGCCTCGACTGCATGAAGATGCACCGCGTCGACTTCTGACCAAGGCACATACAAAACCCGCAGCTCATCCTCGTACACGATCCCCACATCATCCAACGTCACACGCCGCCGATAATACGGGAAAAAATAGAAGATCAAACAAGCCAACACGCCCAACAATGTGTGCAAGCCAAGTGTCCACTGGATCGGCCTCAACGCAGTCCAGCGTTGCGCCATCCAAAAAGTTAACGGAGCCGTAAAAAGCAAACCCAACACAAGTTGCACCAAAAAACGCCGATAGTTCGCGTGAAACGTCACAGGGCGACCAAAAACCCCCAAGCGCTCCGACCGCACCGCCTCCCCAACAACCTCCTCATCCCGCGACAAAAAGATCGCAAGCTGTTGCTCGCCTTCTTGCGCGCCCAACGCTTCGCTTTCTGACTCCCCCTCTTCTTCATCCAAACCAAACAGCACTTCTTTCGACAACAAAGCTCTTGGAGACTTCGGCCCTTCAAGTTCTCCAAAGATCTCCACCTCCGCGATCTCTTTTGGCGAAGCGCTCTGCCGCACGTTTTCTTCCACTTTTTCTTCCGAGACTTCAACAGCCAAAGGCTCCCGTACGACCTGCTCTCCCCCTCCACTTCCTCCCAGATGTTCGCCCTCTTCTGCTTTTGCTACCAACAAAGAAACCGCATCTTCCACCCCCACCGAGACTTGTACATCCTCGACACCGCCGATTTCACCAATGCCCGATGCTCCAGCGCTCTCACCGATACCCGATGTCCCGCCGACTCCAACGATGCTCGATACTCCGAGAAGCTCCACAGCGTCGGAAGATTGCGCCGGAAAAAAGAAGTCCTCTTCGTTTAAGAGATCGCCTTCGATCTCAGAAAAAAAAGACATCTCCAACGCCTCGGGAGATAGGTCTTCTTCGTTGTTTTTGTCCTGCTCACCTGCCGTTGCACCGTGCTGCTCCGACCACGCAAAAAAAGCTTCTTCTAACTCCGAAGAAGCCAACGAAGCCGCTGCTACGCCTTGTTGAACGCTCTCGACAACGGTCTGCTCTGCCTCTTCAACAACGCTCCCTTGTGTCCCGACAACGGCGCTGTCTTCCGCTCCTTCCATGACGCTCCCCTGCGTCCCTACGATGGCGCTCTCTTGCGTTCCTTCGAGGATGCTTTGTGATCGCAACGACAACAACGGATTGGGATCTTTGATGGCATCCGAAGCGGCCACATCTTCCTCCTAACCTGTTCTTTTTTATGAAGAAATGAAAAATCAAAAACCATCTCCTCAACAAGATTTGACAGGCGCGATCAAGTGATTAGCTTAGCCCCGCTATCGGGATCAACCAAGAACGATCAGCCACGCTTGACGGCTGCGTTCTGCACCAAACGATCAACGTTTCCATCAAAAAGTTCCCAGACTTTACCATTCACACCCAACACACGACGAGGGAAATTGACGATGAAGTTTCGACCCTTGCATGACCGCATTTTGCTCAAACGCCGCGCTGGCGAAGAAAAAACGGCAGGGGGGATTATCATCCCCGACAGTGCAAAAGAAAAGCCCCTTGAGGGAGAAGTGATCGCGGTAGGACCCGGTCGCGTCAACCGCGAAGGCAAACTCCAAGCCCTCGAAGTCAAAACGGGCGACCTTGTGCTGTTTGGAAAATACGCAGGTACCGAAGTCAAACTGGATGGCGAAGACTTCTTGCTCGTCCGCGAAGACGATGTGATCGCGATCCTCGAACGCTAAACCGTCGAAGACACCTTGCTTTCTTGTGTCTTTCGTGTCGTTTTGAACGCAAATACACCTCATCCATCTTCTCACATAGCTGCGAAGTGCTTGTGGAAAAGCTGCTCTGTAACCAAGCAGAGACCGAACCTTCACAACCATTCCTCGCCGCCCGTTTTATCGCGTCCGTCCGATACACGGGCAGAACAACGAAAAACTTCGGGCGGATCAGCATAAAAGAACAAACAAATAAAGGGATATGAACATGGCAGCCAAGGATATCTTGTTTGGTCAGTCCGCACGCGAAAAGATGATGACTGGCGTCGAACTTCTCGCCAAAGCCGTGATGACAACGCTCGGACCTCGCGGAAAAAACGTCTTGATCGAAAAGTCATGGGGCGCTCCCAATGTCACCAAAGACGGCGTCACTGTGGCAAAAGAGATCAGCCTCGAAGATCGCTATGAAAACTTGGGCGCCCAGATGGTGCGCGAAGCCGCATCGAAAACCAACGACGTTGCAGGCGACGGCACCACCACAGCCACCGTGCTGGCCTACGCCATGGTTCGCGAAGGCAATCGCTTGATCGCCGCAGGCGAGGATCCCATGGAACTCAAACGCGGTATGGACAAGGCCGCTGAGACTGTGGTTCGCGAATTGGCGAAGATCTCCCGCAAAGTCGAAGGCCGCAAAGAGATCGCTCAAGTCGGAACCATCTCCGCAAACGGCGACACCACCATCGGCAACCTAATCGCCGAAGCGATGGACAAAGTCGGTAACGAAGGTGTGATCCAAACCGAAGAAGCCAAATCCTCCGAAACGACGTTGGATGTGGTGGAAGGGATGCAGTTTGATCGCGGCTACATCAGCCCCTACTTTGTCACCGACGCAGAGCGTATGGTGGCCGAGTTGGAAAATGCACACATCCTTTTGTATGAGAAAAAACTCAGCAACATGAAGGATCTTGTGCCTCTGCTCGAACAGATCGCACGCTCGAACAGCAGCCTCTTGATCATCGCCGAAGATGTCGAAGGTGAAGCCCTCGCCACGTTGGTGGTCAACAAACTGCGCGGAACCCTCAATGTGGTGGCGGTGAAAGCTCCCGGTTTTGGTGATCGCCGCAAAGAGATGTTGAAAGATATCGCAGTATTGACGGGCGGCCAACTGATCAGCGAAGATCTGGGGATGAAGCTCGAATCCGTGACGCTGCGCGATCTAGGCCGCGCCCGCCGCATCCACATGAACAAAGACAACACCACGATCGTGGAAGGTGCCGGTTCTCACGACGAGATCAAAGGCCGTATCCAACTGATCCGCCGCCAAATCGAAGAAACCACCAGCGATTACGATCGCGAAAAACTCCAAGAACGCCTCGCGAAACTCGCAGGCGGCGTGGCTGTACTCAAGATCGGCGCAGTCACCGAACCCGAGATGAAAGAGAAAAAAGCGCGTATCGAAGATGCACTCAACGCCACCCGCGCCGCCGTCGAAGAAGGCATCGTATCGGGCGGTGGTGTCGCGTTGATCCGCGCAGGACAAGCCGCGCACGAACAACTCAAAAACCTCCCGGGCGCACAACGCTACGGCGCACAAATCCTCTTGCGTGCGCTTGAAGAACCCCTTCGCCAAATCGCCGAAAATGCGGGCTTTGAGAGTTCCGTCGTCGCCAATCGCGTCAAAGAAGGCAACGGCGCGTTCGGATTCAACGCAGCCACCGAAGAATACGGCGATCTCGTTGCCAGCGGCGTCATCGATCCCGCGAAGGTTGTCCGCAGCGCCCTCCAAAACGCCACCTCCGTGGCCAGCATGATCTTGACCACCGAAGCCGCTGTCGTCGAACACGCCAAAAGCAAAGGCGATGCCGGCCACGATCACGACCACGATTGATCTTCTCGATCCATCGGCTCGTTTCTACCCACCCCAACCCATCCCCCCGTCCTTCCACACACAAACCACCCTCGCTCGCTTGTTTCGCGCTCGCCTCTTTGCGCTCGATCCTCTTTGCCCTTTTCTTTCCACGCATCGGTTCTTATGATCAAGCGGGCTCGCAACCCAAACAAACGCTTTTGCGCAAGGAGAAAAAGATGTATCGATTGGGAAGATTGTTGTGTGGGATCGGCGTGTGGTTTTGTTTGTGGGGTGCGCCGCAAAAAGCCGATGCAGGGGGAGCAAAAGACAGCGGATTTAGCGTGTCTTTGACGGCGGGTGGGCGGTATGGCTTTGTGGTGAACGAACCCTCTCAAAGCCAGCGCACCACTCCGTGGGGGATGAGTCTCGAATTGTTACCGAGCTACCGCATCGCGATCATCAGCATCGACCTTGGTATCGTAGGCGACTTTCTTCAACGAGAGATGATCTTTCGACCCGGGTTGCGTGTGCATTTGGGCTGGTTTTACTTGCGTATGGCGATGCCTTTTTCGATCTTGCTCGCTGCTGCGTCGGGTCAGCCCTATGACCTCGGTGTGATGGTCGGTGCAGGCGTTCAGATCCGCTTCCAACGCTTTGCTTTTCTGTTTGAAGCCAACGTCTCGCCTTTTCTTTTGGAACTCAACAACCGAGGGCTACAAATGCCACTCGAAGTTAGACTGGGTGTTGGATACCACTTTTAACCCCGACTATCCGAGGGAACGGACTTATCCAACATCCAGTCTACCTTGTCAAAAAGCCAAACGCACCCCAAGCCTTTCGGGTCGAGGGGAGGCAGGCAGAAAAAAAAGCAGGAATCAAACGGAAAGAAAAAACGGGGGAGTTGCGGGGCGGGTGGATTGTATGGTTTTTGTGTCACACCTTTCACCAAATCGTTGAAAACGCCCATCCATGCGTTCGTTGGGGTAAGAGAAAAACAAGCATCTGTTTACACGGTGGCTCATTGTGGCTCGCATGAAGCACTTGATCCACAAAAAAAGCCCCCTCAACGGCGAAGACCACGACGGATCTTGCCCGGCTTAATCGAGCGACTCGATTTTCCCGAAGCACGTCGAATCGCAGAGCTTTTAAACTCCTGCATCAACAGCTTTCGCGTCAAGGTCAATTCATGACCTTCACCCGTTTCGGGTTCGAGCATCACATCATCTCCCTCCAACACGGCCACACGAAAAGACAACTTCGTCAATTTGTGGGTCCACAACTGGCCCACTTCGATCTCAAGTTCTTGAAACATCACACATTCCTCCTTGTTTTTCGGGTGATATCGCCCGAGCCTCCCCTCCCTCGTCTCTGGCGCGATGCCACATATAAGATGTTTCCGATGCGTTTGCAAGCGCTAATCCTCTTCAACGCACGATTTCTAAAATCGTGCTTGAAGCCCTCGCAAAGCATCGCTCTAACCGCCTTCTACGCACCTTATCACCTTGTGTGCCATTTGGCGAAATCCTTGCCAAACTCCCGCGCAGACTCCACAAACCTCTTGCGCGACAGCGCGATGCCGTATATCATACTTGCCACCTTTGGAAAGCAGCCTCTCACCCATCCAAGCCGCACGCAAACATAGAGCAGACACAGATGGAGCAAATCAAGATCCTCGATCAACTCTCGCGAGACGAGTTGTACTCGATCTACCAGTTTTTACTCCTTGAATCGCGATCCCCCGCCGAGACCCCACGCAACGCTTCCAAAAGCGTCATGCTCGAAACCCTCGGACAGGTCATGACCACCGAAGAAGCCCGCTATTGCGTCGACTTCTTTGAAAATTATGAATACTACGCTGTTCCTGTCCTCAAAACCGAGATGATCGATGCCCTCCCCGATGATCTCCTTCAGGCCCTCTTTGCGATCTATCTCGACGACGATATCCTCCCCGAAGAACACCTCGATCTCGTCGATGCTCTCGGACAATCCCAATTCTTCCTCAAAGAAGATGCCCGCAAATTTTACCTCTGGTACTACTATTTCCGCGAACGCATCCCCATCGAACAAGACAGCCCTCAAGAGCAAACCATCCTTGTTTCGGGTTCTTTTTCTTCGAGCAGCTACGATGAAGCCGCCCATACCCAACGCATGGCGGGCTTCTCTTCGACCGATCTGCCGTCCTTTGAAACAGACGAAGCCCAAGAAACACAACGCCTCCAAGGATTTCCTGCCCGCCAAGCCGACGAATACGCCGCCGCCCTCGCTGGCGAGGATTCTCGATCTCCCTCAGCCCCAAACGCCATCGATGAAGATGCTCTCGATGAAGATGCTCTCGATGAAGATGCTCTCGATGAAGATGCTCTCGATGAAGATGCTCTCGATGAAGATGCTCTCGGTGAAGACGATCTCGATGAAAACAGCGATAACTTCGACGAGAGCGACGCTTCCGTCTCCTCTCCTTTTTCGAGCGCGTCACTCGATGCCACACGCATCGCTCCTCCGCCCCCTCCGCCCGAGGCTTTTCAACGAACACCTTCCGCGATCCAGCCTCTGCCCTTTCCGTCTCTTACCCCGAATCCATCGGAAGCAAAAACAATAAGTCAGCCTGCGCAACGCCCCGATATCCCGCCTTCTATGCGCACCATCGAACTCGATGTCCTCGATCTGGAAAATTACACCAACGATGCCTCTCCAAAACAAGGCGCTCCCACCCAAGATATCCGGGATCAACTCAAACAAAGAGCGCGTACCAGTCCTCCGCCTCCCCCGCCTCCTCCACCCAACGAAGAGATCGAAGAACTCGATCCCGAAGCACTCATCGAAGAACCCGACTCCACAGACTTTCGAAACGAAGAAACACAACCTCTTCAACGCCCCCAACCGAATCGGCCTCCACAAGCAAACATCCCCCCCACAAAACCACCCCCACAAAGCGGCCCACAAACACAAA
>JAKLKB010000126.1 GCA_023150835.1 Myxococcota bacterium
CACGACGCGCAGACGCTGCCCGTTCCAACTTCCCCCCGTTCACGGGGGGATTGAGGGGGGGCGACAAAAGAAACGGCGATCAGGCTAGACTATCCGGTGTTTCCACCTTAACAAGGCGCGTATGGGGGCTGCCCCTACATTTTTACGATCACACGATGGGCGGATTGCGTGTTACTTGGCGGGAGGGAGGGGAAGGCGGTATTTGCGGACTTCGGGTTGACGGATGCGATCTGCATAACGCTTTTCGACCTCGGCGATCACCTCGAAGAAAGCGGATTCCATCTTGGGGCCATCGTTTCCTTGGAAGCCCTTGTTATCGACGTACAAGGTGCCTTTGTGACAGCCTTCTGCTTTTTCAGAACGCAAGCGCTTCGGATTGGCGGGGTCGGGGTAGATCCGATCACAAGAACCATGAATGCTCACACCGATCATCTTGGCAGCCTCTCCTACGGACATCAAGCCCGCACCTGCGGCCAACACCGAAGCCATATCGGGGCCGCTCATCCCGTAGCCATGCCCCATGTAGATCACAGGATAGCGCTTGGTGGGGTTGGCGTGGAATCCGGGAGGCAGCACCACCGAATAGATCTGTTGGCGGCCAAGTGCCTTAGACTCATAAAAAAAGTGGAGCGGTACCCCTTCTTGTTTTTCTTGATCGAGGGGGACTTTTTCAACATCTGCATCGGGCAATTGGTGCGCAACGAAACTGTAAAAAGAAAAGACGCGGTTGATAATACCCGATACTCCGTGGATATGGTCTCCATCCCCCGCAGCGATCTCTTCGGGGGTTGCGTTGGGATTACCGTACTGGATGTAGAGATGTTGGCCTTTGTCGCTCCAGTCCACTTTGTGCGGCTCGTACGGGCCTTTGCCTTCGGGCATCAAAGAAAGAAAGCGCTCATGTAGCGGTGCATGCTCCATCTTTTCGATACGCGCCCGAATCGCCCCAAGCAAGTTGATCCCCGTCACTTGGAAGTTGAGTAGATCACGGATACCGCCGTCGATATAGATGTTGAGACGTGAAAGTTGCGCGGGTGTCATCTTCAAGATCAACGAGTAGGGATCGTGTTTCATAAAGTTTTCATAGCCGGGCGTTTGCGTGAATTTCCCGTCTTTCTCGCCATAATCTCCCGTCCCTTCGACACCATCCAAACCAAAGTCTTTGTACGGTTCGCCTTGGTCGAACTGTAGGTTTCCTTCGAGGCCCTTGGGATTTTTGATGGGGTGATAGTTGTCGCCGTTGGGATCATCGCCGCCCGGGCCTTTTTGGCCTTCGGGTACACAGCCGCCCTTGCCGTCTTCGCGATCATCGCCACAACCATCGACGCCGACATCCTGATAACGCTCGTGAGGCGTGATCAACACAGGCTCTCCGTAATCTCTCTTGCCGTTGCCGTTTAGATCCAAGGCCAAGAAGACTTCGGTGGGGGCGTTGTGTAGCTCAGGCTTGTCGGGATAAAAAGTACCGCTTTTGTCCGTCCCATCGCAAAAAGTGATCACATCATACTCGCCTTTTGGGTTGTATTGATCGTGGTAAAACTTTTTGATGCGGATGGGATCGGCGCAACGGTCGGGGCGATCACGCCAATCTTTCGGTACTCCGGGCGGATAATAGGTGCTTTCAGGGTTGTAGTACGCAGGATTGCCAAACGCATAGAACACATCTTGCGTTGCGCGGATCAAGGAATTGCGATTCCAGCCGTTGTTACCGAGAGAACTGCTGTAGAACCAATTGTTAAAGTCCGAGATCAACTCAAACGGAAACTGTGGCTTCGGATCGACCGGCTTACAATAAGAGGAAGCCTCATTGAGTGTTCCGTCTTTCGCGGCCTGTTCGAGCTTTTTGAGATCACAAAAACCATTGGACACCATATTTTTGAGGTGCTGCAAAAAATAGGTGTGGTTGTTGAATCCACCCAGCGTACCGATGATATCGAACTTTTCATGATGCCGCAGCCCGAGCATCGCAGCAAATCCGCCGCCCATCGAGACACCCGCAATCAGCCGATAATTCCACTGACGCTCAATGGTTTGGCCGGTGATCTCTTTCTTTTGGATGGGTTCTGTTGTGACGGTGCAGGCGGCCCCCCCAACGCACAACACCCACAAAACAAACAACAAACACGCATGACGAGAGAAGCATCTAGTTTTCACGTTGTCTCCTTCGGGTCGCCTCGTGGAATCCGAATGTTTCTCTCCAAAAGGGAGGAACTCGCGGTATGCTCTTGGATCGATCACCCAAGGCAGAGAGGCTCGGGCTTTCAAGGCGAATCCATCGCGGCATCGTAGAAAACGAATTCGATTCCGTCAAGGAACCTAAACTTAGGCAAAGATTCGAGTTGTGCTCGATTACGTTCTCTGGCAAATTGTCCCCAGAACGCACGACCAAGGCAAACCACGCGCACCACAACAGAAGCAACACCTTTAGATGCGACTTGCTTGGCCCTCGAAAACGAGCCTTTGCGCCTCGCATCCCGGCAAAGCGGAGACATTGCAGATGCTCTACACATTACGCTGCCCTCATTGCGCTCGGACGTTGGAGATCGAAACACAAGGTTCGCCCCCCGAACAGTTTTGTATGATCTGCAACGAAAAGATGCTCTTGCCCGACGAGCAGCCCATGCTCGCACAAACCCAAGAGCGCGCCATCCTCGCAGAACTCACCGCAAGCGGACGCAGCCGTAACCGAATCTATTTCTTGCTGTTCGGTCTCATCCCCTTGTTTCTCGTCGTGGTGTGGTTTTTCGCCTTCGGCAAAGTCATCGACTTCTTCGAATGGCTTGGGATGCCTCGTGATTGGGCTCCCATCCTTGAGCCGCTCGGGTATGTCATCCTGATCGCTTTGTTTTGGCCCCTCAGCTATTTTTGGAAACGGTTTGAAGACAGCGAGAACAAGTGGTAAAAAGAAGGACGTTGCCCCCATAACACAGGAGTTGCCGATGCGCCCAAGCGCCTATTTCGCGGATATCTCACCCCCAACGATCATGGACGGGCTGTTGTTCTTTAGCGGTCCTTTGATCCTTCTTATCGCGTTGCTGATCTGGTTGATTTGGACGCGCCGAAAGCGCGGGTTTTAGCCTTGTTCGGGCGGACGCATCCGCCGATGCAACCCTAACGTCGCAAGCAGTAATCGGGGGCAGGATCGAGGCCGTCCGATGCTTTGATCAGCTTGACCTGCCAACGCTTACGAAAGGCGTGCAGTTTGATCCCACAAGGCGCGAGATCTTCGCCATCCCCCACCAACACAAATGGTCGATTCAACCCTTCGGGTGACTTGACGCAAAGATATCGCGAACTTTTCGTAATAAAGCTGTAATCCTTGTTCAGACGAAATGATCCTCCGCTCACATCGATCTGCATCCATGTGTGACCGTCTGTCGGGCAGCGTGACCCCGCATCGCTCACGATCGGGATGCTTGGAGCAGGGCGGCGCGGCACCATCCGCCGCACGATCGGTCGTTTTCGTAGGCGGACTCGTGGGCGCGGTGGGACGCCTACCACAGGCGGGTCCGCATCGCGCCTTGCCATCGGCACAACGCGCACAGCAAGAGCATCAGGCGGTGGGATGGGTTCTTTGCGAAGAGGTGCGATCTCACGCGGCAACACCGCACGCGACGGTTCTGGCCGCTGTGCCGATAGTTCGGGATCTCTTGATCCACGAGAAGGTGTCGTGGTTTTGAGCGGCCCAAAGATCATCTGCCCACCCAAGATCCCCAACAGCACCACCCCCACCGCAACAAAGAGCATCACAAGGCGCGAAGGCCCTGTGTTTCCGACATCTTCATCCTCATCGCCTCTTCGGCCTCGCAGATCCGACGAGTCTACCGCTCTTGATGCAGACGACGCAGAGACAAACAAGTCCTCTTGAAGAGAGGGTTGTTGAACAGAGGGTTGTTGAACAGAGGGTTGTTGGGGCGAAGCTTGGGCTGTGGCGACAGATTGTGGAGGGGGAGCGGAAGATCTGTCCGAAGAAGAAGCCGATGGTGACGGTCGATTCGCAAGGGCCGAGGAGGCCGATGGTGACGGTGGGTTGGAAAGGGAAGAAGAAGCCGATGGTGGCGGTGGGTTGGAAAGGGAAGAAGAGGCCGATAGATTGGGCAGAACGGATGAATTCGATGGGACGGGCTGGCTTTGCGGAAAATTTCCCGTACCAGAAGAAAGCTCACCTGTGGGCAGATGGGATTCGGAGAGAGCGGAAGAAGCGGCCTGTCCGATGGATATCGGAGCAAGAGCAGCGGACGGCACATGAAACGCAGAGGGATGGGAAGTGAAGAGATGGGGTGACTCAAGAGGCGCGCCGCTCGCAAGAAAGGCGTTGTGCCGCTCAAGCTCTTGTAGGGTCTGCAACATCTCTTGAACGGATTGAAAGCGCGCTTGAGGGCTTTTGGCCATCACTTTAAGCAAGAAGGCATCGAACACTTGAGAGAGGCCAAGGTCAGGGCGATGCTGCACCAAAGAGTACGGCTCGCTGGACAATTTCATAGCGAGGATATGCATCGCGTTGCGCGGCTCCGTTTCATGGGGAAGACGAAACGGCGTATGCCCTGCGATCATCTCATAAAAGATCACGCCCATCGCGTAAATGTCCGCCCGATGGTCGATATCGGCAGTCACACATTGTTCGGGCGGCATATACTCGGGAGTTCCGATCGCTCCACGCGTAAGGTTTTGCCCGTCACCTTCGACAGGTTTGGCGATCCCAAAGTCGATCACCTTAACGAAAAGGTCGGTTCCACCGCGTGATATCAAGAAGATATTTTCGGGTTTGAGATCGCGATGAACGACTTGGGCTTGGTGCGCGGCGATCAACGCAGCACACAATTGACGAAACACCCACAACGCTTCATGGAGCGGCAAAGGCCCGCGTGTCCCCACGCGCTCCGCAAGCGTCGTCCCCACCAGATGTTCCATGACGTAGTAATGCCCGATCTTCGGGACTTCACCAAAGTCATCAAAGATGCGCACGATGTGTTCGTTTCGTTGCGACAAAGACGAGGTGATCTGAACCTCCCGCGCAAAGCGTTCAGCCACCGAAGCCCGTCGGAAGATCTCAGGAAGGATGAACTTGATCACACGACTGGCATCCATCTGAAGTCGGATATGCCGAGCTTTGTAGATGATTCCAAATCCGCCCTTTGCGATCTGCGCTTCAAGCAGATATTTCCCTGCAACCAACAGCAACGGGTGTTGGCAACTTCGACAAAATCGCACATCACTTTCCGAACGCGGCTCAAACAAAAGTTCGTTGATCGATGTGTTGCAGTTTGGACAGCTCTCCATTCGGATCTGACTCATCATCTCACCCTTTCGGATCGCTCGGACATACCATCAAAAAGCAACAAACAACACGCGGCTCTGTTCACCCAATCTTCGAAGCACGCCCACAGCCTCCGCCTGACCTGAAACGTTTCGTGTGTGCTTTGCGATCTTTGGGCGGTTTTCTGCTGCGTTCTTTTTGGGAGACAAGGTTTGCTGGGCCACCACCCCAGCCACCACGATCGCGATCCCCAGCCCCAACGCACTCATGCCGATCACCGTCATGATCTGGGCCGCCCCCAGATCGCCCGAAAACTGCTTGTCCGTATAAGCGATATTCTGTTTTGGATCACCCATCCGCGCATTGGCCTCGTTCTGCCGCACCAAACCAACCACCCCCAACGCGCCACCTGCCACGATCACCAAAACACCGCCAAGATAACTTGCCAAGATCAGCGGTGGGATCTGACGGCTTGTGTACATACGCCGCACCTTGATCTGGAACTGTGTCGGTGAAACATCCAGCAGCACCCGATCTCCGGGAGGAACCACCACGTCGCGGGTTTGAGCAGGGGTATCCGCAAAACGGATCGTGATCTGATAAGCCCCCGGGCGCACTTCTTCTGTAAAGTCCTTCTCACGGGCTTGTCTGTAGCGAAAACCTTTGACGACGATGCGTGCCTTTGGATCTTTGGACGAGATCACCAACGTTCCATAACGGATCTGCGCATTGATCTGATCCGCCATCAAGCGATTTTGCCGGCAGCGACGGGCTGCACGACAATATCCCTCGCGAAAAGTGATCGTCAGCATCTCGACCGCACGTTCTAAGAAAAAGGCTTTGGGTGCTTCTTGCGCCCCCTCCGCAGCACGTTGGTACGCCAACGCGCTGTAGCGCAAGTAACGCTCTTTGAGTAGCGTTGCAAAG
This sequence comes from Myxococcota bacterium, assembly GCA_023150835.1. Lineage (GTDB taxonomy): Bacteria > Myxococcota_C > UBA6777 > UBA6777 > UBA6777 > JAKLKB01. The sequence continues at coordinate 6,185 of JAKLKB010000126.1, forward strand.
GCTTTTTGACTGGGGTCTCGATCCGCCTGTTGTGCAGCAAGCTCATAACAAGACGCTGCTTGGGCATAAGCCTTCGCTTTCATCTGCTCCGCACAGGCCGCCGCACTTGCCTCTGCCTGACGCGCCACAGCGCAAAGCGAAAGGCCCAACACCGCGCAGCCGACAAACCAAAAAGACCGAAGCATCGGAACCTCCACTCAGGGGCGAGAAACATTCGGCATCGACGACGGCAATGACGCGGGCGGACGAGGTGCTGGTAAGAGCGGCGAAGACATACGAGGCGACGGAGAAGACGAAAAAGGTTCGTGTTGTGATCGCAGCGGTGGGGCGGGAGAAGGAAGCGATGGCGCAGGCAGCCGCGACGGCGCAGGAAAAAGCGACGGTGCAGGCGGTTGTGGCGATGTCGGCAAAGAGGCAGCACGCGGAGAAGGGAGCGGCGAGGGGGCGATGTGTGGAGAAAGCATCGGCAAAGAGATCGGCGCAGAGGTCGGAGAAAGCGGTGGGTTGGAGGGCGGGCGGTAAGCGAGACGCTTTTGTAAGGCAGCGAAGCGGGCTTGATCGATGCGTACGCCGCGTTTTTTTCGTTGTTCAGCCAGCCAAGCCTTGGCGAAGGCTGCGTATTCGGGGATAGCTTGGGCCGAAGCGGACTGGGCCTGTGGTGTTTTGGGAGCCGATTGCGCTTGCCATGTGTGGCGAAGCTGTTGGGCCAAAAGCTCGATCGCAGCGCGGCGTTGAACAAAGCGCACTTCTTGATCTTCGGAAAGCCCCAAACGACGGGCCTCCATCGAAAGCAGCCGCACGATCATCAATTCTTGAAGCAACGCTTTTTTCTGGGGCAATCCCAAAAAAAAGCGCTGGTGACTTGCGCTTTGTTCTTTGATGGCTTCGCGCAAAGCTTGGATCGTGATGACTTCTTGGCCGACTACCGCCAACACATCGGGATGATCCGCCGAAGGCGGCAAATCTTGATCAGGGCGACATCCAAGAAACAACCCAAGGCAACACGCCCCCAACCACGCGATCGAGCTCCAAAAGGCCGATCGTTTCAAACGATCCACACGATATCGCTGTTGCATCCAATCCTCTCAACACACAGCGCACCCGATTCTTGGTGCGCAGATGACACATCTACGATGCGAAGACCCCCAAAATTGGCTCATCGCTCCAAAGAAAGCAAGCGCCTGCTCGTTCGAAAGAACCCGACGCTGTTCGCCCAAAAGCGCCCAAGAAGGAACAAACAAGAGAGGAGCGGCGCAAGGGCGAAAACAAAGACGTGTTCACAAGCGACCCACCGCCGATCACGATGCAGGACGCCGCAAGATCAATGTTGGCAAAGGTCGCAAGAAGCTGCGGATCGAAGCAAAGGGATCTTTTTTGTCCAGCGCAGCGATCGATTCGATGGCTCCTTGCGGCAGCAGCCGAAACAACGGTTCTTTCTTTTGAACTTCGGCCAGCAGGCGCTCGTGATCAAGCGGCGCTTGGGGATGAAAAAACACACGAAACTTTTCGCCCGAAAGCTCGCCTGATGTCGCAAACAACGCCTTGAGCAACAAGCGGATCTCCATGCTTTGGAACAGCCGCTCGCTCTCTCGTGGCAACGGCCCAAAGCGATCGACGAATTCTTCGGATAGTTGGTCCAATTCGTCTGTATCAACAGCGGTTGACAAGCGTCGGTAGCACTGCAAACGCAACTGGATATCGGGGACGTAATCATCCGAGAGATAGGCATCGATCCCCAGCTTGACTTCGGGATCGATCTGCGCATCCACGGGCTTTCCTTGGAGTTCAGCCACGGCTTCTTGCAGCATCTCCATGTACAACTCAAGACCGATCGCGTGGATGTGTCCCGATTGTTCCTTGCCAAGGAGGTTTCCAGCGCCGCGCATCTCGAGGTCATGGCGTGCGATCTCAAAACCCGCCCCCAACTCTGTAAAGCGCTGCAACGTCGCCAAGCGCTGCTTGGCTTCGGGGTTGATCCGCGCATCTGGCGGAACCAACAGCACCGCGTAAGCGCGTTCTCGACCGCGCCCGACACGACCCCGGATCTGATACAACTGCGCCAATCCAAACGCATCCGCTCGATTGACCAAGATCGTGTTGGCGCGGGGGATATCGAGCCCCGATTCAATAATCGAGGTACACAGCAAGATATTGTAGCGGCCTTGCACAAAGTCCAGCATCACCCGCTCCAAGTCTCCTTCTGGCATCTGACCATGCGCCACGATCACCCGTGCTTCGGGGACGATGCTGTGCAGCCATGCCTGCATCTTTCCGATATCTTCGACGCGGTTGTGAACAAAAAACACCTGCCCACCGCGATGCAACTCGCGCATCACCGCTTCTCGGACGATCTCATCGCTCAATGGCGCAACCGTCGTTCGGATCGCCAACCGATCCACAGGCGGCGTCGTGATCAACGACAGATCTCGCGCTCCCACCATCGACATCTCTAACGTCCGTGGGATCGGCGTTGCCGTCAATGTCAGCACATCCACCTCACTGCGAAACTGCTTGATCCGCTCTTTGTGCTTGACTCCAAATCGCTGTTCTTCATCCACGATCAACAAACCAAGATTCTTGAAATGCACGTCCCGCGACAACAATCGATGCGTCCCGATCACCACATCGATCTTTCCTGCTCCCAACAACCGAAGCGATTCTTTTTGATCTTTCTCTGATTGAAAACGCGATAGCACCGCGATCTTGATCGGATACCCATCAAATCGCTCCATAAACGTTGCACCGTGTTGTTGCGCAAGCACCGTCGTCGGTACCAACACGGCCACTTGGCGACCGCTAAAAGCCGCCACAAAAGCCGCACGGATCGCCACTTCCGTTTTGCCATATCCGACATCGCCACACACAAGGCGATCCATGCATCGCGGAGATCGCATATCTTCCAATACGTCTTGGATCGCTTGGGCCTGATCGGGGGTCTCTTCGTAAGGAAAACGCGCCTCAAACTCGGCGTACAGCTCGGGGGATATCTCGATCGGCTCGCCCGAATGAAGCTGCCGCGTGGCATAGAGCTTCAACAAATCCCCTGCGATCGCTTGGATCGCTGCACGCGCTTTGGTTTTTTTCTTCTCAAAGGTGTTGCTTTTGAGCCGATCCAACGGCGGATCGCCCCCGCCTGTATGCCGCTCGATCAAGTGCAGCTTGGTCACAGGCAGATAAAGGCGGTCACTTCCGTGATATTCTAGCAACAAAAAGTCCCCTCGCACGCCTTCCATCTGCACCGCATGTAGCCCCCCATAACGCGCCATCCCGTGTTCGCGATGGATCACCAAGTCCCCGACTTGAAGGCTTTGTAGCTCGGTCTCCAACAATATGCCTTTTTTCTTGGTCTTGGAACGTCGGGCTTTTGGGCCAAAGATCTCTTCTTCCGAAAGCGTCGCCAGCCGCGCCCGAGGAAACACAAATCCCTCGGATATACGGCCCAAATAGATGCTGATAAGATGGCGTGGCGCATCTCGCCGAAACAACGACTCCATCGAAAAGCCGTCCTCGCAGATCTGCGCCGACATCGCGTACAACTCCAACAACTCGCGCAAACGCAACGCTTGCCCTTTTGTCCCACACGCGATCACCACCACCAAGCCTTCGGCTTGCCACATCTTGATCCGCTCGATCAACGGCTGCAAACGATGCTCTTGCGATGCAGGGATCGAACGCAAAAGCTGCTTCAATCCCTCCTGCGACAACGACACATACGGCATCAACAACTCGCCCGCATCCCCAAAACGCACCCCTCCCACTTGACGGCGCGCCTCTCTCAAAAAAGCCGCTCTCTCCGCCTGCTTCTGCGCTTCATCCATCACCACAGAAACAACAGGACCCGTCACACCGCCTTGCCCCGAGACAACGCCTTCTTGACTCCCACTTGCTCTACGAACAACCGCTGTGTCTTCTTCCCACTCTTCGTACTCATCGGATGAATCAGAGTCGTCGCCTTCCTCGATATATTCTTCGCCCACTTCCAGACGCCCACCCACCGACCCTTCAGACCCAGTCAACGTGTCGATCTCCGTATAGCCGTATCGACCGCCATACGCGATCTCTCCAGCACTTTCTCGATGGCCGATGCGCGGACCTCCCCCGTCCTCTTCGATCTCATCCCCCCATTCATCCAACAACAGAGAAGATGAATCCTCCCATCCTTCCGAGCTATCCATCCCCATCTCATCCAAACCGCCGTACTCATCGGTGCTTTTCCTGCGGCCTTTTCGCCCCCGCAAAGGCGTCGTGCGCTTGGCCGCTGCCTTCGGGTAGACCGAAGGAGCAGGCTTGACCTCTGCTCGCTTTTGGGACACGCGCTTCTCACGGACAGACAACGACCCGCCACCTTCCACACTCAACCCACGCCCGACACGCCCTTGTTCCGAGAGGACTGCCCCTTGCGATGACGACCCTCCTTGCGATGACGCCGATGAGGCCGAGATAACCGACCCTTCCGATGAGGCCAATCCTTCCGATGAGACCGTTCCTTCCGATGAGGCCGATGAGGCCGATGAGGCCGATGCCCCTGCCGCCTCTGAGAAGGCCGTCCCGCCCGATGCACCCACCTCCTCCAAGAAGGCCACCCCTTCCGAGAAAACGGGCGCTCCCGATGCAGTCGAGGCATCCGAACCCACCGACTCTTTTGTCAACGTGGGCTCGGCTGAACTCCCAAGCAAAAAGACGGACTGGTGTTCGATGCGGCAGACGCGGCGCAAGGAAGATTCGATCTCTTTGGTGGGCAAAAGGAAGTCTTCGGGCGGGAAAGCGAAGCGCCCTTCTGCGCAAAGGGCGGCATAACTTTCTTGCATGCGCTCGGTGTAGGCGCGAGCTTCGAGCAGGATATCGCGGGGTTCATCAAGGATCAGGAGAGTTTCTTTTGGCAGATACGAGAACAGACTCTCCAACTGCTCGTAAAATCCGGGGATCATCCCTTGGCTGCCAAAAGGACGGACATCTTCGCGGATATCGTCAAGCAACTGACGCCACTCTCGCGTCGGATAATGCAGGATATCCGCTTGGGCAGCAAATCGCCGATTGGCCCAAGACAAGTTTTCAGGAGTTCGCAAAAGCTCATCCACAGGACCGACCAATAATTCTTCGGATTCGCAAACGGTACGTTGCGTTGTCGGTTCAAAGTGGCGGATCGACATCACCAACTGATCGTCGAGTTCCACCCGCGCAGGGAAACGATACAACGGCGAAAAGATATCGACGACCGCCCCACGCACCGAAAAAGTCCCGCGATCTTCGACGACAGGGACTCGCTGATACCCCGCTTGTACGAGATGATGCAGCAACTTGTCTCGTTCTAATTCTTCCGCAACCGCGATCAAGTCGGACGCACGACTCAATACAGGCTTCGGCAACACCCGCCGCAATAGCGCTGCCGCAGGCATCACCATCACAGGAAAGTGCCGATGCTGTAACTGAAGCAAGCCACACAAGCGGCTTTGAATCGCCCCACGATCCGGCATCATCTCGCTATAAGGTAAGATCTCATCGGCTGCGTAATAGCTCAAACGCGACAACGCCGCGTGCGGATCCTCTCCACAAAAAAACTGGATATCTTCGTAGATCTGATAAGCCCGTTGCGGTTCTGGAGCCACAACCACCACAGGACGGTCTGGAAACGCGGCCAACAGACGCGAAACCAACCACGCCAAAGCACCCCCTACCAACCCCGAAAGCGCGATCCGACTGGCTTCTCCGCGTACTCGCCCGATCAGTTCTTCTACACTACAACCGCCCCACGGCAGATCTTCCCCCAAGGCATGATAGATCTCTTGTCGCGTCATGAATTTTATCTCTCTGTTGGACTGGCTACTGCGCTTTTGCGTAGGCTTGGCAGCGCACGAACCATAGGACGCCCCGATGATCGCTGTCAAGTCGAGCCTCCAGCGCACACCTGCCAAAACGCGGATTATCGGGAAAAAGCCTCCACATACGCAAGAGGCTCCTTGAAAAAGAAGCCACACCACGTCTATGATGCCGCGATGGTTCGGCATCCCCCGTACCCTTCGCGCTCGCTTTGTTCGACGACTCTTTGAAGGAGGTTTTTGAATGCCCTCTGAACAAGCAGATATGGCCGCTGCACAGGCTCAACAATACGACCCACAGACGAGTGCCGATCCGCAGGCTGCCATGCAAGGCCCCGACCTTTCCGCTCTCTCTCCACAACAACAACAAGCCTACCAAGACGCCTTCCAACAGGCCATGGAAGCCCAACAGCTCTACGCCAAAGCCCAAGAAGATTACCTCCAAGCCCAACAGTCCGGCAACGAGCAACTCGCCCAAGAAGCCTACCAACAAGCCCTCAACGCACAACAAATGTACGGGCAAGCCCACCAGATCTACCTCTCCATCCTCGAACAAGCCCAACAAGCCCAAGCCTACGCTGCTCCCCCTCAATCTGCTCCCCCTCCGCAGGAGGCTCCCCCCCCCTCGCTCTCGCCCCAAGTCCCCTCCGCTCCCCCTCAGCAAGGAAGCCAAGGCAATATGCCTTACGCACAGCCACTTCAGGGTTATCCGCCTCAGCCTCAGGGTTATCCGCCTCAGCCTCAGCCTCAGGGTTATCCGCCTCAGCCTCAGGGCTACCCGCCTCAGCCTCAGGGTTATCCGCCTCAGCCTCAGGGCTACCCGCCTCAGCCTCAGGGCTACCCGCCTCAGCCTCAGGGCTATCCGCCCCAGCCTCAGGGCTACCCGCCCCAACCTCAGGGCTACCCGCCCCAACCTCAGGGCTACCCGCCCCAACCTCAGGGCTACCCGCCCCAACCTCCGATGTACGGGGGAAGTCAAGGCAGTATGGATCAGATCCAAGCCCCGGGTTATACGCAGCAGCCAAGCTATCCACAGCCTCTGCCGACCGCCTCGCCCGAAGCTTCGGCTGCATGGGAAGAAGATCTCGATGCAGGAGCCTCCTCGAACTCCGAAGGTGGCGGAGGCAAGCTATTTTGGATCTTCGTACTCGCCGTGTTGGCGGTCGCTGGCTACGGCCTCTACACCCTGACCAAAGACGACCGCCCCAAACCCGACTTGAGTAAGTTCGACAAACCCGCTGCACCTCCCCAAACCAAGCAAGATCTCGAACAGATCCGACGTTCTTTCTTGGGCCTTGACAAAGAAAAACCCTCTCCCCACCTGCGTTCGCTCGTCTTCTCCAAAAAAGACGCCAAGTGGAATCGACTTGTCCTTTCAGGAAAAGGCGATTGTATGACGTTGTTTCTTAGTGACGGAAAAGACGTTTACTCTGGTGAAGGCGGTATTGATCCCAAAGAACCCAAGCTCCTGCGCCGCCCTTTCCCCGAAGAAGACTTCCCCATGAATATGGCCCCCTTCAATAGCCGCATCCTCGATTTCCAATTTGCGCAGGGCCTCTCGGGCACTTACCTGTTGATCCGTCACCGCATCGAAGGCCGCATCTGGTTGGCCATCTACACTTTGTTGGGCAACCCTTTGGATGAAAAAGAAAAAGGCAAAAAGAAAAAAGACGATGTGACGTGCGGATCTTCGGGACATACCCACGTCAAACGCGAACATGTGATCTTGCTTGGAACAGGAAGCTGCAAAAAAGCCGCAAAAGATCTGGAGATCAAAACGCATCTTTGCAAAGAAGATATCGATATCCCCGAAAAAGGGAGCGTCTTTTTTTTCCAAAGTGGAAAAGCCTATCCGCCCGAAGGCTCCGTCATCATCGGCTCGACGCGACTCGATCTCGGCCCGAAGCGTTTCGCCGCAGAAGCCAACGAGCGCGGCTTTGCCTCCCGCCTTACCGTCTCGACGCCCCCTTCACCTGATCGCAAAGGCAAGCGATGGATCGCCCTCGATCAAAGCACCGGGGTCTTGTGGGCTTTTGACAAAAAACTCCGTCAATCTAGCCTCAGCGGCCCTCTGCCCACCTCCGCAAGCAAAGCACTCGCCGCCCATCTCGAAAAAAACACCCTTCGCGTGGTCTTCCCCACCAAATTGATCCGCTTTTCTTTGAAAGGAAAGCAACTCACCGAAGACAAGAGCTTCGACTTTGGCGAAAAGCTCCAGATCCACTACGCCAGTTGGGGCAACGAAGGCAAGATCCTGCTGTTTGCTACAGAAAAAAGCTCCATCTTCCAATACGACGAATCTCCATAACCTCGTAGCAACTGGCTTTTTCGCATACAACGCTCCACCACAGCCCCGCTGCTGCTCTCCCGCCCTCAACCACGGAGCATCGCAAGCCATCCTGTCGCATCACAACCCACACCCCACGCAAACAAACGGCTCACACAGGTGTTGCAGATGACACAACAGCCCCCTCTCTCCGCCGAAATCGACCTCGCCTCTCTCGAATCTCACGCCCGCTGGGCTCATCTGCTCTCGCACATCCCTGTCCTCTTACAGTCCATCCATCGACACGGACTTCAAAACCCCGAATCATGGGCAGAGATCATCCAAACACTCATCCCACACAGCCTTGCCGCGATGCTCTACCCCCATCACATCGCCCTCTGGACCTATCGCCCCCACCCAACACACCAAACCCTCCCTCTCTCTTTGCCTTCTCAAGACGTTTTCGCCTCCATACAAACCCTTTCTCACTCCCAACTCCCCCAACCTCTGCAACAAGCCCTGACAAAAATCACCCACCCTTTCCCCTCCGATATCCTCTGCGTACCCATCTCTCTTCTCCATCAGCGCATCGGAACCCTGTTGTGGTGGTTTTCCACACCACCCTCACCCCAACAACAACACGCTGCCGTCTTGCTTTCCGAACAACTGTCTCCTCACCTTGCCCTCGCCCCCTTGTTGTCCTCTCCATCCGACGAGCCACTCCTTCAAACCTTTCTTCGTTCCGAAACGCTACGCGAAACCACCCCTTCTATCCGACAACTCAGCACCACCTCGGAGCCTCTTCTCGCTCCTCCCTCCACTTCCCACAATCCCCTTCCCAACGAACAACACCACCCACGCACAAAAACCACACACACACAAAAGCCACTCCACGCCCCACTCCCCCCTACAGAAAAAGAGACACACGCGATCGACAACCTCTTTCCAAACAGCGATGATCTCTTCTTTCCCAACGACGACGATATCTTGTTCCCCAACGATCTCGAACCAACCTTGCCCGCCGCCCAACCCGCCGACCTTTCACCCACTCCAACAACTCCAACCTCGGCAGAAGAAAACCAACGCCTGCGTTCCGCCCTCGACGAAGCTCTGCGCACCGTCTCTCGCCTTCAATCCACCTTGCATCAAGCCACCCAACTCGGCGAGGCACAAAGACAACAGCTTGTCGAATTGGCTCGCCTCAGCCTTGAGATGCACGAGCAGATCCGCGAACTCCAAACCCAACGACGCCTCCAAACCCCCGAACCCTTTACACAACTCAACCAAGCCATCACACAACTACTGCCCAAACTCCAACGCTCTCTCGCCCAACTCGAAGAACATTACCAACACCTCGCAGAAACCCACCCCCAAGAAAGCCACGCCACTTACCAACTCACCAGCACCAGCCGCGCCTTGCTCAATTATCTCGCTCAGTGGTCTGATTACAATCGCTGCCTTCTCGGCCAGATCCAACCCAAGATCGCCGCTTTTTCGATCACCAGCTTGCTCGAACAACTCAAGCGCTCTTTTCGACCCCAACTCGAACACAAAGCCATCGTCTGGCGTTGGGAACTCCACCCACCCTCCCTCCCTGCCCTCGAAGGTGACGAAGAGATCGTCTCTTCCCTACTTTCATTGATCGTTGGCTACGCCATCGATCAATGCCCCCTACAAGGGCGCATCCAACTCACCCTTCAAAGCGATCAAACGGCCCCTCCTTCTTCGCTCCAGATGCGCTTTGAATACCCCCACGTCTTCCTCGAAAACGCAGACCTCCAACGCCTTCTTGAACCCTTTGAAGAGCAAGCCCAACCCGTCTTTGTTCCCCGTTTGTCCCTCGCCCTCGCCAAACAACTCAGCCGCCTTCATCAAGGCCACCTCGCCCTCCAGTACAAAGACAAGCACCTCGTTGTTCTCTTGCGCTTGCCGATCCAACTCCCCAAACGCGCCAAAGATGATCCACGCCCCGCCCTCGGCGTCACTCGCGAGCTCCCTTTGCTCCCAAGCTTCCCCAAACAATGGCGGCTTCCCTTCGCCGAACAACTCCAACATCTCTCGCCCCCCTACACCGACTCTCCCCCTCTGCCAACCGACTCCCCACACCTTTCTGCCGCCCCTTCCGTTGAAATAAAACATCCCCATCCCGCCGCCCATTCCGCCGAGATGCAACGCCACCACTCTTCCGCCGAGACACAACAACCCCTTCCTGCCGCACCTTCCGCCGAGACACAACAACCCCTTCCTGCCGCACCTTCCGCCGAGACACACCCCCCTCATCCTGCCGCACCTTCCGCCGAGATATCTTCTGCTCTACGAAAGGCCTCCGCATCCGTCCAAACAGCACCTACCCAAACCACACAACGCTCCTCGCACGCCCCTTCCTTCGACACGCTCCCGCCCTCTAGTTCTGCGCGATCCGCCTCTCCTCTACACTCACCCTACGCTCCATCGACAAAACTCCATGCTTCCGACCTCTTCACCGATACCTCGCGACACTCGCCCTACAGTCCATCAGCAAAGCCCCATGCCTCCGGCCTCTCCGCCGACACCTCCGAACCAGAGATCGAATTTATCGAACTCACCCCCACCCACGCCCCCCACGATCTCGCTATCGCTCCCCCCATCCATCCGCCCTATGGTAGCAACCCAAGCTCCACCTTTGGACAACTCGACACGCTCGCCAAACAATTCCCCCTCTACCCCATGCAAGGCCCTTCTCTTCCCGTCTCCGAAGACAAACACGCTTCCCGCACGCTCTCCGCTCACCCAAAACCCACCCCCACCGCCCTTGTCTACGGAACCGCCAGTGGCGCGGGCGAAGAACCTCAACTCCTCGACGGCTTCCAATTCCTCCAATTGGAAAATCACCTCTTCCCCACCCTCGAAGAACTCGCCCATCAAGCCCAATTCCGCCCTCCACGCTTGATCCTCTTTGGACCTGACGATCAGCAGGCCCCCCAACTCAAAACCCTGCGCACGCGCATCGAAGACAACGTCCGCATCCACGTCCCCATGCTCGAAAAACAAGGTAGCATCGACTTTTATCGCTTTCATTGGAGCCACTACCGCAGCCTTCCCTTTAGCGCCACTCACCTGCTCCAATGGCTCCAATCTGTCCGCATCGCCCGACCCCGCCAAGAAAAACAACTCCTTGTCACCGGCCCAAGCACCCTGTGGGGCGAAACCGCGCCTTTGCTCCAGTTTCTCTGCGGGCCCCGCTATCGCATCCACCTCGAAGCCAACCCACACACTTGCGCCAAAACCCTCCACCGCAATCCTCCCGACCTTTTGCTCGCTCAGATCGATCAAAATGATCCCGCATGGCAAGAATTTTTCCAAGAACTCCAGCAAGCCATCCATCTACCCACCCCTCCCCTCCTGATCTTTGCCCTCACGCAACTCTCCCAAGAACTTAACCTCTTGCTCCAGCCCTTCCAACAACTCTTGTTCCTACCCGCCTAATCCACCGCCCCGTTAGCGACTCCCCCTCCGCCAGAGGACTCCCAACAACGCGACCAGCCCGCTTTTTTCATCGCGTGCTCTCTCCTTCTCGCGATGGTTGCGTCTTCCACTCCCTTGACTTTTGTGCTACCGCATACCGCCAGAGAACGCGCATCCGATCCAAGCGCGTATCTGGGCGTCTTCTCCTTGGAGGAAAGTGTGGAAACCCTTGGTAAATATCGCCTGCTGCGCCGTGTCGCGGTCGGTGGAATGGCGGAGATCTTTCTTGCTGAACAACCCGGACCTGCGGGCTTTTCCCGACGTGTCGCCATCAAACGCATCCTACCTCACCGTGCCGATGATGCCGAATTTGTCGAGATGTTCCTCAATGAAGCCCGACTCGCCGCGATGCTCAACCACCCCAACATCGTCCAAATCTACGATCTCGGCCAGATCGGCCAAACCTACTTCATCGCGATGGAGTTTGTCGAAGGCTACGATCTCGGCCAGATCCTCGACCAGATCGAAAACAAAGGCGAAAAAACACCTCCGCTCTACGCCGCCCATATCATCGGACAAGCCGCTGCTGGACTCCATTACGCCCATCAATACCTCGACCCCCAAACCAACACCCCTCTCGGTTTGATCCACCGCGATATCAGCCTCCCCAATATCATGGTCTCCAACGAAGGCATCGCCAAAGTTCTTGACTTTGGTATCGCAAAAGCCCGCATATCCGGTGAAGAAGCCCGAAAACAAACTCAAACGGGTGTCCTCAAAGGCAAGATCTCTTATATGTCGCCCGAATATCTAATGGGCGATCCCATCGATTGGCGACACGATATCTTTGCTCTCGGTGTCGTCTTCTACGAACTCGTCACGGGACAAAAGCCCTTCAAAGCACGCGGCGATGTCCAGATGCTCCAAGCCATCCTCACCCAAGAACCCACCGATCCTCGCGAATACCATTCCTCTCTCCCTGCTCCCCTGATCCCCATCATGATGCGCCTGCTCGCCAAAGAACCCAACCAACGCTTCCAACACGGCGCAGAACTCGAACACGCCATCGAACAATGTATCCTCGCTTGCACAGGCGGCGAGATATCCCAATTCTACCTCTCCGAATTCTTACGCACACTCTTCTCGGACGCACCCACCCACGCCCCCGAACCCACCCGCTCCATCCCACCTAGCGCACTCTCCCCCCAACGCACCGCCTCCCCGACCAGCAACGCTCCCGCATTTCGCACCACTTCTCCCACCGGCAACGCTCCCGCATTTCGCACCACCTCCCCCACAGGCGAATTTACGCCCCTCCCCGATCCACAATCTCCTCTCAAATCAAGCACCTCTTCCCCCAATCCTCGCAACAATCCTTGGGCCGAAGAAACCCGATCTATCGATATCGGCCAACTCAACGCCGCCAAGATCAGCCAGATCGGTGCCTCCAAAGGCCCTCTCCATCTCCCCGAACCTACTCCCACCGCCGCTTTGATCTTGCGCCCCGATCAAAACCTCAAATCCATGTCCCTCCAAGAGATCGCCGCCCTTCAACCCGGACCCAAAGCCCCCCTCACCCCCATCCCTGTCGATCCCAAAGAACCCACCCCTCCGCATGCCATCCCTGCCATCCCTCCTCCCAAAGAGCTTCCCACTTGGATCTACATCGTCCTACCTTTTCTGATCGTCCTCTTGATCGGCTTGGTCTTCATCCTCTGGCGTCTGCGCGCACAACGCACCGCACCGCCCACTCCACCACCCATCCAAGCCCAAGCCCCCGATGCTGGAACCACCACACCTCCCATCCTCCCCGCTCGGCGCGTCGATCCCCCCACCCGCCCCACGCCTCCCATCATCCCGCAACCCAGATCTCCTGACGCCGGAACCACCGCGCCGATCACACAACCCGATACACTCCCCGATATCTCGCCTTCTTCTGATCCGCAGATCGAGATCGGCGAAGCCAGTCCCCTCCCCGAAGCCGATCCAACCCCACCCGAAACCACCCCACCCACCGGCAACGCCTCGCTCCTGCTCTCCGCCTCTCGGCCTTGCCCCTGCAAACTCTACATCCGCGAACAAGCCTACACCATCTCCGGAAAACCCACCCCGATCTCCCTCGAAGAAGGACCGCACAACCTGATCTTGCGGCGTTCCAAACCCCACATACACCTGCCTTTTCGCATCCAAATCAAAAAAGGCGAAACCCTTCGCAAGCATCTCCAGATCCGCGAAGGATACCTCTCCGTCACCGTCACTCCGTGGAGTTCCAAAGTCTTCCTCAACAAAGACTACATCGGCACCACCCCACTCCGACCGATCCGCCTCTACCAAGGCGTCCACCAACTCCGCATCGACAACATCGAACACCTTAATCGGCCCATCACAAAAACCATCTTCATCCGACCCCATACCCAACTCCCCATCCGTATCCGTATCCGCTAATCCCCCCTCCTCTTCTTCCTTTTTTCCGCAACCGATAGAACTTGTGCAGTTTCCGTGTTTTGTGGGGCACCGCCCCATACGCGTTAGGTTAAGCGCTTGTTGGCCCCCCCACCCCAGCCCTCCCCCGTGAACAGGGGAGGGAGCGAAAGTCGGAAGCATCGGGGATTTTGTTTTTTCATGACGCACGCTGTATGCACGAAATGCAGACGCTGCCCGTTCCAACTTCCCCCCGTTCACGGGGGGATTGAGGGGGGGAGAA
>JAKLKB010000127.1 GCA_023150835.1 Myxococcota bacterium
CGTCAAAAGCGTATCCATAAGCGTCGATGCGGTTTGTTGTAAACGCCCTGTGATTGGGCAGCCACACCTGTCTGCCCCTACTTTTTCACGTACTTCACGGACGGAACTCGTAGAAACTGTTTGCTTTGAAAAAAGCAGCCTTCAAAGCGAACAGTCCGGAGCAGAAACCTCGTTACGCAGGGAAAAAACAGTCGTGTTGTCAGCGAAACGAATCGATTGAGTTGGTCCAAGTGCACACCTGTCTGCCCCTACGTTTTGCGATCACACACCCTGCGGATCTCGTATAAGCCCTATCATCGCAAGACTTACGCTCCATCCACCGCGACATCTCGAAACTTCTTCGTCTTTCCCTTGGTGCTTTGCTTGATCACCCCTCACCATCACAAGATCTTGCCCCCCTTGTGATGGGGCGCAAAGTGCGGCTATCGTACCCGTGCTTCGCGTCGATTTATCTGCTCCACCCACTGCCAAAGGAGGTTTTCTCAGCCACCATCATTTTTCTTGTTCCACCACCCCCCTTCAAGGAGATTAGCCTGATGAGTTCGATGCTTCTGTTTTATTTGCTTTCCTTCCTTACGCCACTCAAGCCCGGTTCCCCCGCGCCACCCGCCCAAGTCGTTTACAAACACACCCTCGCAGAGTCCAACGTGATTCTTTCCACGCATCTTCGGCCTTTTGCGGACGGCTTCTTTGATCGCCTCGAAGCCTTCGGCCAAGAAGAATTCATCAAAAACAACCCCGGCTTTTCGCGTGCTTATGCAACCTCCCTCGAACAGATCAAAAAAGCCTTCGATGAATTCTCCCAAAATAGCGGCATCGATCCACTCAAGGATATCCACTTTATGACGCTTTCGATGTACGCCACCGAGCGCAAACCCCACATCCTGATCGCATTGGGCGGCAAATTCAACGAAAAACAATGCGCCATGCTTGCCAAGTGGATGAACCTCCAAGGCCCCACCACCCAACAAAACGGATATACCGTCCACCAAAGCACCAGCAAATGGCGGCGTCAGGTTTTGGCCCTTTCTCCTGATGGACAGCTTCTTTTTTCTGAGCGAGACACCCTACAAAAATACCTGATCCGCGCCAACGATGGCCTCGGTCTTGTCGCTCGCATGGCCCAACAACAACGCCCGGGCGACCTCTTTTCTTTTGGATTCGACCCACACAGCGGCGAGATGCCCAAGATCTTCCCCAAACTCCCCGGCACGATCCGCGATCTGCTCGCAGGATGGAAGACCATCCACCTCAGCACACAGATCCAACAAGCCGACCTCAACGTCTGGACCACCGGCGGCCAAGCCCTCCGCCGCACCACCTCGTTGATGCGCGGCATCGAAGCCTTCGCCAAAGCAGGCGATCTCAGCGTGCGCGGTATGCTCAATCTGCTCGACGGGCTCCTCGAAGACGATTCCTCCAAACTACCGCCTTCTCCGTTCGGCGCGATCTTCCAGCACAAAAAAGCACTTCTTCGCATCCTACGCGAGCAATTTGGAACCTCCCCCCTCGCCTCCAGCCTCCGCAGCAGCAGCAAAGAAAGCGTCCACCTCACCCTCCAAGGCCGCCTCAGCAGCAACATCGCGATCCTCGTCAGCTTTGGCGGATTCCCTGCCTTTTTCCTCTTCCGCCAGACCTCACGCAGAGCCATGCGCCCATCCCGCCGATACCCTCGGGCTTATCCAGCCAAACCGCCCACCGTTCCGCCGCCACACCATACCCCCCACCAACCTCCCCCACCCCTCCGATAACCACACACCCTCATAAGGAGAATCCGCCATGTCCATGATATCGCCTTTTTCGCCCATCATCTTGATGATGCTGTTTTCTCTTTTGGTTCCCGAGCAAGTCAACCAACCCGCCCCACCACCCGCCGAGATGTACCGCTACATCCCCCAAGGCAGCCAATTCTGCATCAGCTTCCACACCGCCCCCCTTGCCAAAGACTTTTTCCAGCGCCTCCAAAGCCTCGAAAAAAATCCGCTCTTTGCGCTTCTTCCTCGCAACGAATCGATGCTCCAACATTTCACCAACAAGCTCACCCGCGCTCGCCAACAAATCCAACGAGAAACAGGCAAAGACTTTTTCTCAGAGCTTCGCTTTGCCACGCTCTGCCTGCGTTTCCAAGGAGGCCGAACCGATCTCGGCGCGTTCCACATCGGTATCCCCTACTCGCTCCAAGAATACACGCGCTTCGCCCAAAAAAATGCCAACACCGAGATCGCTACCGCACACGGCTTCCACATCGCCGTTCGGCCCCATTCCCGCGAATCCTTGGTACTCACTCCCGAAAATGAACTCTTGCTTCTCCACAAAGACCACGCACAGGCCCTGATCAAACAAGGCCCTTCTGCCCTCCAAAACCAAGCCATGCAGCGCCTGCTCACACGCCACCACCGCAGCGAACAACTCGCTGCCTTCGGCCTGATCATGGACAACAACCTCCAACAGATCCTCCAACAAAGCGCGGGCATGGTCACCAACCTATTCCAAGGCTGGCGCTCGTTTCATGCCAGTACCAGCCTCACCCACCTCAAAGCCCACCTCCACACCACCGACGCAGAAACCACCCGACGTTCCGCACTTTTTCTCAAAGGACTCCAACAGATGGGCAGCGCCGCTGTCTTGTATGGACAAGGTCTTTTTCACGGATTGACCGGCATCCTCGATATGCCCAACCCCGAACAACGTTCCCCCATGATCCGCAAACTTGTTCAAAACAAGCACCTGATCTTTGGCCTGATGCGCACCTACCTCGGCGATCAAAGCGCCCTCCAAACCCGTATCCACACCCGCCCCAATCATCTGATCTTTGACGCCCAAGGCCCCCTCAACCGCATCTGGACGCTGCTCGGTTATACCCTTGTCGCTCAAGCCATCTAGCCGCGCCCTCCTCTCTCAAGCCTGTTTGTCGATCTCCAACACGGAGAGATTGCGCTTGCGAACCTCGCGGAAAAGATCGGGATGTGCGTTGAGATCTTGCCCGTAGAACGGAATCATCTCACGCAAACGGTCCGTCCATCCGTCCTTTTTGAGACGATCTGCAAAACAGCGCTCCAGCACATCCAACATGATCTGCACCGAAGTCGATGCCCCGGGCGAAGCCCCCAACAGTCCGGCCAAACTTCCGTCGCGTGCAGCCACCACTTCCGTTCCAAACTCCAGCGTTCCGCCTTTTTCGGGATGAGGCTTGATGATCTGCACGCGCTTTCCAGCATGCGCAAGCTCCCAATCTTCGGAGCGCACATTCGGAAAGTACCGACGCAACGAAGCCACCCGCGCATCTTGTGATTGCAAGACCTCACCCACCAGATACATCGCAAGATCGATCTCACGCAAACCCACCGACAACAGCGCTCGCAAGTTCTGGCTCTCGACACTCATCGGCAGATCCAACAGAGAGCCTTCATTCAAAAAGCGCGTCGTAAAACCCGCATACGGGCCAAACAACAACATCCGCTTGCCGTCGATCACCCGCGTATCCAAGTGCGGCACAGACATCGGCGGTGCGCCGATCGCGGCTTTACCGTAGACTTTAGCGGTGTGCTGTTCGGCAAGTGTGGGATGTTTGCAGATCAGCCACTGACCGCCCACAGGAAATCCACCATACCCGACAGCTTCGGGTATCCCGGACTTTTGCAACAGCGGCAACGCTCCGCCTCCCGCACCCAAAAACACAAATCCTGCGTTGATCACTTCGTAGGTTCCTTTGTCGAGATCCTTGAGCGTCACCAACCACCGTCGATCCGTCTGTTGCACAAGATCCGTCACTTCGCGGCGCAAACGCAGATCAAAGCCCGTATGTTGTTGCATCGCTTCGGTCATCCGATGCGCCAACGTACCAAAGTCCACATCTGTCCCGTAGCGTACGCGAGTTGCAGCGATCCGCTCTTTTGCAGATCGGCCTTCCATCACCAACGGCATCCATCGCCGCAGCACCGCAGGATCTTCGCTGTATTCCATCTCCCCAAACGCCACCGAGTCTTTGAGGGCTTCGTAACGCTTGCGCAAAAACGCCACGTCTTCTTCGCCCCAAACAAAGCTGATGTGAGGCACTTGGCGGATAAAGTCGCTTGGTTTGCCCAAGACCCCCTTCTCGACAAGATACGACCAGAAAGACAAACTCGCCTCAAAAGAAGCGTTGATCTTAAAGGCTTTGCTTGCATTGACGCTCCCGTCTTTTTCTTGGGGCGTGTAGTTTAATTCGCAATAAGCTGCATGACCTGTTCCCGCATTGTTCAGCGCATCTGTACTTTCGACTGCGATATCGCCCAAGCGTTCGACCATACAGATCCGCATCGAGGGATCGATCTGCTGCAAGATCATCCCCAGCGTCGTACTCATCGCCCCCGCGCCCACCAACAACACATCAACCTTTTCGCTGGGGATCGTGACAGACTCAGGGGGCAAAGCATCCCGCCAACGCCGCCGCTGAAAACGGGTCAAAAACCACAGCGCCCCCACGCCCAACACCACGATCCCAACAATCCACCCGATCAAGCCCATCGCAAACGCCTCCAAGCAACAAGGGATACACAGCCCCGACCGCTGCGCAAAAGATATCTTGCCTCTCTACGCCCAAAACACTGCTTTGCCAAGAGACCTAGCGCGTCACCCAAAACGAAGTGGCCGTATCCGCGCCTAGATCGATCTCCAAATACCCTGATGCCGAGGCCGACCAAGGCGTGTGACTCGCTGGAACAAGCCCTTTCCACTCGTTGCCTGCGACACCATACACCAGATGCCCTGCAAGCCGTATCCGCGTGGGATCTCCAAGCTGTGATCGATGAATTCGACACGCGAGGGTGTGTCGATCTGCTGCACGCCAGATCTCTCGGCCCTCTTTCAACCGCTGCTGTAACGCCCAACCATTCGCCTCTTTTCGCCAAACCCCGTTCCACGGACCAAATCCGTCTTGGTTGTCGGCTTTGTAGCGCACCCCGATCAGATGCGTCGGTGTAAAGGGCAGTTGCGCGATCTGCTGCAAGTAGCTCATCCCTGTGCTTGCCTGCGCCGCCGAAGTGGTGCCTTGGAGGGACTCGATATAAAGCATATAAGCCCGAAGATCCGCCTCAAAGCCTTGGTTGACCACCGCGATATACAGCCACTCCGCGTCCCACGTCAGCGCAAAACGCTCCCATACCGCCAACGCAGCCCCTACACTCACCGCTTGCGTGGTGGGGAATTTGTCGTAGTCGCTCTTTCCATCCAAAGCGATCAGACGGCCCGTCGAGTCGGGCTGCCACGCCGCTTGCTTCGGAAACATCCGCACACCCACGAGCTCCACACGATTCCAAGGCAGCGCCCCACCACCCACACCGCTGTAGATCGAAAAGTGTTCCAAAAAGCTCATATTGTGCAACGTGTTGGGCGCTTCATCCACACGGACGCGATAGGTTTGACGCGCATCCAGATCCACCAAAAAGCCCGTAGAGGCCGATACATCCGTTTGTTCCGAATGAGGCATCGCAACCCAACGGATCGCGATCGGTGTTGCAGAGGACGAAGCAAAGATCTGCACGCGCTTCACCACCGCTGTAATGCCCGTGTTTCTCGATCCGTGTGGATTGCGATACAACAGATCGACGTGATAACGCCCTGTACCCCGAACGCGGATCGCTCGCGATTCAAGAAGATGATCGCGATCTCCCCATTCCACAAACGCTGCACCACCCGCATGATCCGCCCACTTTCCACCCCGATGCTCAAAGCGCCACGCATCGACGATCTGTTCACGCGCTTCGCCTTCTCCTTTCCAACAACGCGGCAACGCTCGATGCGACCGATGCCCGCTACTCAAAAAGATCAGCTCCGCGCTGTAGCAATAACCGATATCTCCATCGGGTTTGGCTGTGCTGTCCACATAACGCCCGGGCTGGATCTGTGTGGCGATCCGCCGACCATCGCGATAAAGATCCACCACCACGCCCGTTTCTCCCGCAGCATCGACATCGACCGCCAAACCTCCCCCCCCTTTTTGCAACCCCGTGATCGTGGGCTCTTTTGGACTCCATAACGCCCGATAATCGCCCGTATCTCGCACGATCTTCAACGGCTTGGCCGCTTCCCCTTGATCGCGCAACCACACCGACACCACCGAACGTCCTTGCCATCGGCTCGCCGCGATCACCGCTTGCGGATCCGCGATCACTTGGCCATTGAGCATCATCCGATCGATCCCGTACGCACCGGATCCCCCCGCCTGCGTCGGCAGATGCACTTCGATATCCACCTTCCCACCTTGGTAAGGCATCCCTTCCAAACGCACCACGCCTTGCAACCAGCCCTCCCGATGCAACGCCGCAGGGATCAACGGACGGATACGCAGCCCGCCCGACTGCACTTCCCATCCCATCAGGCTTTCCGCTACCGACGAGACGTATCCCGCCACCGACCACAACTGACGGCGTGAGTTCACCACCGGCCCCGAATACGCCCCATCTGCCGCAGAATTCTTGCCCGTCATCCATTCGAGATTTTCCATATTCGAAAGATTCAACGCCGCTGCGCGCACCAACGAACGTATGCTATGCGCAAGGCTCTCTGCATGACCCACTCGACGCGCTGCTTGCGCCCAATACGCCGTCACAAACGGCCAGATCGCTCGGTTGTGATAGATCGGGATCAACGGCTGCTGCGGCCAATACACAGGCGGCCCCATCGGTGACGCAGGATACGAAGACACCGCTTGCAGCGCTTCGGCTCCCTGCACCACCCCCTCCAAGATCGCCAAGGATTGCCCGAGCAGATCGAACTTTGCAACAGGCGCATCCTCTAGCAACGTCGTCTTCATCGTGCTGTGCATCCCCCAACCCGACAAGTAAAAAGCCGAATGGATCGTCGTTTTCAACGACTGCGCCCACGCTTGATAACGCGCCGCATCTGCCGTCTGTTGCAACGCTCCCGCGACTTCTGCTGCCCATCCCAACAAGATCAGATGCGCCACGTTGGTCGACAGCGTCTTGGACATCGCGATATGTTCCAAACGCTCCTTGACCCACGCAGGATAAGTCTGTTCGCGCCAATCCAAAAACGACTGCTCTCCCCGATACAAACCATCCGACGCATCAAAGATCATCTCGCGATCTTGGGCGATCGTCCCCGTCAATGCGGGATACACCGCACGCAAGAAACGATCGCGCTGTGTCGGCGACAACGCCCAAGACAACTTGCGCCCCGCCAACGCCCAGATCACCCGATCGCTGGAGATCGGCCACGCACCGCCTGTTCCTGTATCTTGAACGATCTGTGTTCCCGCAGAAGCCCCACCCACCGAGGCTTTCCACGATGACAACTTAAACATCAAGGTATTCTCTGCGCGCACAGGGTCCATCCACGCGAGCGCAAGATCGACGGCATACGCTGTGTCGCGTGTCCACGCCCACGTCCACTTTGCACCCGTTTGAAAGCAGGCACAATTCACGGGCTTCCCTTGATTAAATCCCCCCTCAAACACCGATTGTACGCTGTTTTGATGAGCTTCCTCGATCGCCATCGCCCACAACGCATCAAACAACAGATTTCCCGAACGAAGGCGCGGAGCATCGGGCCTTTCGGAAAAGCTGATCTGTTTACTCGCGGGTTCGTTGTCGCGCAGAGCATGGGTGGTCGACATCGTGTAGCGCCTTGTCCCATCGGCTTGTGTCACACAACTCACCGTCACCGTATCGTTCTCAAACGCCGTCTGCACAGGCCCTTTTGTACACAGATCGTTTGGTGTCACATCGGGCCTCTCTTCTTGCGTTACGTCGGGCCTCTCTTCCTGCGTTGCATCGGGCCTCTCCGCCACTCCTTCGACCTGCCCTGCATCTCCTTCGATGCTTTGCTCCGCGCTGCTTTCGGCGGAAAGATCCGACAGCGGCTCCGTTCCCACCGCCTCTTGCGAGGACTCACGCCGCTCCTGATCTGCTTTTTCGTTCGATGCCTCTGGCGCTTGCTCGCCGGCAGACTCCCCGACCACTTCTTGTTGTCGCTCGATACTTGGCTCTGTTGTCGGCCCGACAGGATCACAGCACCACAAAGACAAACACAACACACCCAACCAGCACCACCTCGCCCTCATCCCAAATCCTCCGCACTTCAATCGGGGTGGATCAAAAACCCCGCATTCGCGACGCTTCAAGCGGCAGCGCTATCGGTTTGAAAAACCGTTATTCGCTCCGACGATACGGGGTCAAGGGAGCCGCGCTCCCTTGTGGGGCGTGGGGCAAAGCCCCACTGCATCGACCCAAATCCTCCTCGCTTCAAAACAACACATCCCACGCCTCTTGCGCCCCCGCCAACAGCCCCAATCCACCGCGTGATGGGCGCGCACAAGGACGGCTGCTCGAAGCATCCGCCATCCCCGATGCCATCGGAGAAAAGTATACCACCGCTTCGCAATGCAGCCGCCCCTCCGAAAGATGGCGAACAAACAACGCCATCCCCTCGGGCCGCCCACGCTGTTCATAGACCACCGCAAACTGCGACCGCAAGGCGTCTAACGCCTCCATCGCCATCGTCGATTCTCCTAGATCCATCCGATACCAATGCTCCACGTCGCGCTCCTTTTGGTCGAAGACCTCGCAGTAGCACGAAATCCGCCCGTTGTGTGATCGTAAAGATGTAGCAGCTCACTTTGGCTGCCCTATAATCGGGCTTCTACGCACTCTCCGTTGTGTACGCATCGCTCGGATTTCGTATGGCTTGTTGTTTGGTCGCTGTCGCCCAAACCGCAGTCGACCTGATGAAAAAGTGATGTTCTTGCTTCTTTTGGCTCCTGTCTACGGGCAGGTACAAAAAATTCATTCGCAGCATGAATTTTTTTGTTGCTTCTATTCAACGCATCGCTACCATCCGATCTGCTTTCTCCTTGAGGAGCGGTCTTCTTTTGGGGAAAAAGAACTCACATTGAAAACGATCATGAGCGTCGCATCCAAACCGAGCGGCGAGCGCGCCATGAGGCCAAACAAATCGAGGTGTTCCCATGTCGGCTGAATTTGAAAGTTATGTCTTGGATGAATATCTCCTTGATGAATTCCCCCCCGAAGAAGGCTGGGAGATCCTTCACCGCCCTCAACTCGAAGACGGATCGCGCCCGAGCTTCTTGATCCAAAATGCCACCGAAAGCATCGTCATCCTCGCCAAAGACAAAGACTCCGTCACCTTCCGCGATGTCGATAAACTTCTCGCTGCTGCTGAAGAGGCTGACGCTGACGAAGCCATCCTGATCATCGCAGGAACCACCGATATATCCGAAGAAGTCGGCGAATATCTCGAACAACATGAGATCGAAGTCGTCGAGATGAGCGACTGGGCGGGCTGATCGCTTTCCCACTTTTCTTTCTCGCCTCTTTCTTTGTCCCTGTCCTGTCTCTTTCTTCTCCCATCCATCGCTGTTTTTCCCGCAACGCTCTGTTCTCTCGCTCCTCTCTTCTTCCCCAAAAACAGACGACGCTCCACTTCACACAGAAAAATGACCATGCACGAAACCCTCGCCTTGATTGCCCAAGCCCAACAATGGGCGCACGACGGACAGCGCCTTGCCATCGCCACCGTCATCCAAACATGGGGATCTTCGCCCCGACGCCCGGGAGCGCAGATGTTGATCTCCGAAGATCTACTCGTCTCAGGCTCCGTGAGTGCTGGCTGTGTTGAATCCGCCGTGATCCACGCTGCGGGTGAGGTCATCACAACCCAACAGCCACAGATCCTGCACTTTGGCGTCGCAGACGAAGACGCTCTCCATGTCGGCCTTGCCTGTGGTGGAGAGATCACGCTCTTTGTCCAACCTTGGAAGGTGCCGCTGTACCGCGCCATCCAACAAACTCTCCAAAACCAAGAAAGCTGCGCGCTTTTAACGATCCTCAACGGCCCCCCAGAATCACTCGGCGCGCAACACCTCCTCCACCAAGGCAACACGCTCTATTCGGACCTCTCTCCTGCTCTCCAACAGGCTTTTTCTGATACCTTGCACGCGCCTCTTGGAGCGCCCCAACGCGGAACGCTCGATCATCCCGACACACCCGCCCTCGACTACTTTTTGATGCACATCCAACCCGCCCCGCTGCTCGTCTTGATCGGCGGCAACCATATCGCGATCGCCCTCACCCAACTCGCCCAGATCATGGGCTACCGACAGATCGTGATCGACCCACGCTCGATCTTTGCGACCCCTGCGCGTTTTCCACACGTCGAACAGCTCTTCGACCGATGGCCCCAAGAGATCTTGCCACAGATCCACATCACCGAACAAACCGCCTTTGTCTTGCTCACCCATGATCCCAAGATCGATGACCTCGCTCTTGATTTTGCGCTACACTCGCGTGCAGGCTACATCGGCGCGCTCGGCAGTCGCCGCACCCACGCCAAACGCCTCCAACGGCTCCAAGAACGCGGCCTCCCCCCCGAACAACTTCAACGCATCTTCGGCCCGATCGGACTCGCCATCGGCGCAGAAACCCCCGAACAGATCGCCCTGTCCATCCTCTGCGAGATCGTCCTTCACCAAAAACGACCGCCTCTCGCTCCCCGCTTGCCTACCCCGCCCTCCCTCAAAAACATCCCACCATCTTCCCCATGACACCGGCTTTTCCATCCCCCTCCCCCCTTTGCGTCCACGCGATCGTCCTCGCTGCGGGATCTTCCCGTCGCATGGGCGCAAACAAACTGCTTTTGCCTTGGCCGCCTTACCCAACCATCCTCTCCTCAACGCTCGCTGCGTTGCTCCCCTTGTTGCCTTCTTCTCTACAAACGATCCACGTCGTCACAGGCCATCAATCCGAGCAGATCACTCCCCTTCTACAAGCTCTCCCCGTCCACTTGCTCCACAATCCCCATCACAGCGATGGGATGCTGTCCTCGCTTCAAACAGCCCTCCGTCACCTCCCTCCCCACGCCACCACCGCCATGATCCTCCCCGCCGATCTCCCCATGCTCCAAACGTCCACTCTGCTCGCGCTCCTCCGCGCTCTACACACCACCACCTCCCTTACAACCGCCGCTCCCCCTACAGCCACCGACCATTTCACCGCAGCCGCTCCCCCTACAACCACCGAGATCTCCCCGACACCCGGGATCCTCGCCCCCTCCTACCAAGGCCAACGCGGCCACCCTGTGTTTTTGCCGCGTGACCTGTTTCAGCCCATGATGTCTCTTCCGCCCCACGCTTCACCACGCGATCTCTTTCTCCAATACCCTGATCGGCTTCACCTCTTCCCTGTCGATACATCCGCCATCTTCGCCGATATCGATACACCCGAAGCCTACCACCGCGCCCTGTCTTCGCCGATAAATTGACCGATTTGTGTGTTGTTGTGTGAGCATCTCCGTTCGCTGCTCTATGTCCCGAGACACGGGCGGTTCGCGAACCGCCCCTGCGCAAACATTGCCTTGCATCGAACACGGCTCGAACGAAAGAATCGTAGACAAAGCAAACGCAAACAGACATAAAAAGACGGAGGATACGACATCCGTGTCTGGTGTGCTCAAAGGGTGGGGCGTATTGCATACGCCCTTGCCCCATTCACGGGGATTTTGCTCGCTGTGTACGAGCAGGCAACCTGCGGATGTCGTATGACGCAGTTGAAAAGGGAAAGCGTGAAGAATCAACCCGTTTTAGGGGCGGTTCCCCAACCGCCCGCGCCTGAACCCGTTTTAGGGGCGGTTCCCCAACCGCCCGCGCCCGAACATGGGCCTTTTTCGTATCGAACTGCGTAAGTCCTATCTGATACAACCACAGGAGCGAAGAATCCAGCGATGCGTACTTTGGTGATGATGCGTGGAGCCCCGGGTGTGGGCAAAAGCACCTTTTTGCGCGAACAAGGGCTTCAAGCCTTTACGCTTTGCCCTGACGATTACCGCCTTCGCTTGGCTGGAATCGAGATCACTCCCGAAGGTGATCTCGGGATCTCCCAAAGCAAGGACGGTTTGGTGTGGACTTCGTTATGGGCCGATGTTGAAGCCAAGATGCGACGCGGTGAATTCATCGTGTTGGATGCCACTTTCCAACGCGGACGCGACTTCAAAGACGCGCTCGATCTCGGCGCAAAGTACGGCTACAACCTTCACGGCATCGACTTTACACACATCCCGATCGAGATCGCCCTCGAACGCAACCGCCAACGCGAATCTTACAAGATCGTTCCTGAATTTGTAATCACACGCGCTTATGAAAACTTTGCCAACAACCCCAATCCTCCGCGCATCCAATGGCATACACCAGAAGAGTTCGCACAACGCCCCCTCTGCAAGGCCCTTGATGTCCCGATCGTGGATCTTTCCGATTACAAGGCCGTGATCCATGTAGGCGATGTCCATAGCTGTTTTGAACCGCTCGCAGAATTCTTCAAAGAGGGATTCCATGACGATTGTTATTATCTCTTTTTGGGAGATTTTCTGGATCGCGGACTCCATACCAAAGAAGTGATTCAATGGGTACAAAGCCACTTGCTTGATAAAGAAAATATCTCGATCATCTACGGAAATCACGAACTTTATTTGCGCGATATGCTCTTGGGCCATCCGATCCACTACACCGAGTTTACCCATATTACGCAACCCGCCCTCCAAGACGCAGGGATCGGCTCCGAAGAGATTACGCGGCTTTTGCAGCAGCTCAAGGACGTGGTGTTGTACCAGTATGGTGACAAGCGGGTGGTGGTAAATCACGGCGGGATCCCTCGACTCCCCGACACGCTTCTGCCGATCCCCTCCGAGATCTTCTGGAAAGGTGCGGGAGTTTACGATCACCCCGTCGATCAAGTCTTTCACGACAACATGACCAGCCAAGGCTGGATACAGATACACGGCCATCGCAATGCTCAAAAACTCCCGATCCTCGCTACGCCTCATTCGTACAATCTCGAAGGACTGATCGAACAGGGCGGCCATCTGCGGATCTTGACCTTTTACCAAGACGGTCGCACCGAAGCCACCGAGATCAAAAACAACACCTTTCGCGATCCACGCATCGAAGCGCTGGGTCTGATCCAAGGCGAACCGAGCGGCTTTATGGACCCTGCGCTGTTGGTACAACTCGAAAACCACGACATGGTACGCGCCAAGCGTTTTGAAAGCACCCCACAGATCCGCAGCTTTAACTTCACTTCCAAAGCCTTCTATTCGCGCCAATGGGACGAGATCAATACCCTCGCACGTGGCCTATTTGTCGGAGATGATGGGCGGATCGTGGCTCGATCTTACGAAAAATTCTTTAACCTCCACGAACGCCCCGAAACACAGATCTCCGCCCTCGAAACCAGCCTTGTCTTTCCTCTCACGCTCTGGGTCAAAGAAAACGGATTTCTCGGGATCTTAGGATACAATCACTTTGAAGATGTGCTGTTTTTTGCTTCCAAAAGCACGCCTGATGGCGAATATGCCGATGCCTTTCGGCGACTATTTGAGCAGATGCTCTCCAAAGAGACACGCCGCCTTTGCAAAGAGATCTTACGCAAACAAAACCTCAGCCTTGTCTTTGAAGTGATCGAACCGACATGGGATCCCCACCCCATCGCCTACGACAAGCCCCAATTGATCCTGCTCGACGGCATCTACCGCGAAGCTTCGTTTCGCAAACTCGAACAAGCCAAGTTGGTGTACCTCGGCAAAACGCTCGGGCTACCGATCAAAGAGCGCGGCCCAAGTCTGCGCGACTGGTCCCAATTCATCGGCTGGTACAACGCCGTCCAAGAGCAAGGGCGTAACTATCGCTATCGAAGCCGTCAGATCGAGGGATTCGTCGTCGAAGACGCCGAAGGATTCCAGTTCAAGATCAAACTACCCTATTACAGCTTTTGGAAGCGTATGCGCAGCCTCAAAGACAAGCTCCGCGCCTACCGACAGCGCGACAAAGATATCACCGACTTGGAAGACTACACCAGCGGAGATCCCGAAGCCGAAGCCTTTTTCGCTTGGATACGCGAACAAACCGACGAGACCCTTGCGCTGGATATCGTCGCACTACGCGCACAATTTCACACCGCGATGCAACAAACCTAGCGCAAACGCCTCGCCATACGAGATCCGCCCGTAGTGTGATCGCAAGGATGCAGGGGCAGACAGATGTGTCTGCCCCACAATAGGACCCGATGGGGCAGAGGAGCATCACCTTCATCTGATCGGCAGACCCCTGTATCTGCCCAACAATAGGGCGTCGACGTACTCTCGTTTGCTGTGTACACCACTCGGATATCGTATAAGTCCGATGTTGTATGAAAAGGGTGGGGGAAGGGCAGGGGAGATTTAGGAGCGAGGAGAGCGGGAAGAGGCGGTCGATGCGGCGTGTTCGCTATGTTGTTTGGAGGGATGGATCACCTCGGCCACACGGCCATTGCGATCGAAGGTGTAGCGGATGCCCGCCCATCGGAGATCACGGGCATAAACACTGCGCAACAAACAGACCGCAGCGATCAGATCTCCCACCATACACCCTTTGATCCAAGTCCAGTTGAAAAAGTCCGAAGATCGGCGGATCAGCGCTTGTGCGATGTTCATCAACACAAGGTAGAGATAGAAAAAAACACAGATCCATCCCGCACGTTGGGAGACTTCGCTTGTGCCAAACAGCAACAACAGTGGCCCGCTCAAGATCAGGGTGGCTTGTACCAAGTTGCCCAGCACAGCGACTTGCCACACAAGACGTCGGTGGTAGCGCATGAACAGGATCTGGCGTGTAAACCAATGGATCAGATTGGAGACGGCGGGCATACGGGTTGGGATATCCGACGGCAGATCGGGTAAGGGATACACCAACAACTGCTGATCGGAAGGCGCTTTTTGATTGAAGATCTCGATGCGCTCATACAGGGCGATATCGTCCACCACAGTCGAAGACCATGTTGCGGTTCCGTCAATCTTTTCGAGGGTTTCTCGCCAGATCGCAAAGGTTCCTCCCCACAGCGCCGTAATCGCCATCACATAACGCGCTTGAAACGTCGTATACGCGGCCTCCATCCCTTGTGCATAAGTTGGTTGGGAGATGCGTCCGCTCGGCAAGCCCGTCACGATATAGCGCGGCCCCAAGGTCAACGGCTGCATCAGCGACTTGAGCCAATGCGACTCGGTCAATACATCGGCATCCGCAAAAGCAAACACCTCGCTCTCGGTGTCATCTTGCATCGCCACCAACAGGTTATGGTTCTTTTGCCCGCAGCGTTGGGCCAATCCAGCGACTTTGTGCCGCAGGTGCGGATGCCGCTGCGCCGCTGCACGAAGCAAAGGAACCGCCCCATCTTCGTCAGACTCCGTGACAAACGTCACACAAAAGCGGCTGGGATATTCTTGTGTGGCAAAAGCCTCGATCACCTGCTCAAGGCGCTCACTTCGGCCTTTGCAAGGCACAAACAAATGCACTGTGGGATACGCTGTTCCCTGAAGAAAGCGCGGCTTGTAAAGGTGCGGATACAGAAAACGCGCATACAGGATGGCTTTGAACAAGGTGACGATCTGAACGGTCCCCATAATCAAGGCACATAGGACGATAAGATGGATGATGGACACGACGTCTTTTCCTTTTCGCTTCTATGCCGAACGATCCGGCGAAAGAGAATGAGATTCCACCGCTGGTTCTGCTGGAGACGCGATCAAGTGTTCATACTTTCTCGCAGAGGCCCGTGCGTACAGGGCCATCACCACACCGATCAACGAAGGCGTGATCACCAACGCCGTCACCAAGCCGCTAAAGATCCCAAGAACTGCCAACAGGCCCAATTGCTGTAATCCCGGGTGCATCAGGGGAATCAATGCCCCAAAACCGATCATGGATGTAAACGCCGCCAACAAGATCGCCATCAATACGCTTCGCGTACTCTCCACCACCGAACCACGGCCATCTTCATCCCAACGGTGGAAGATATACACACAATGATCGATGCCCAACCCAAGCGTCACAGGCAGCGCCATCACGTTGAACGCATTGAGACGCAGACCAAACGCCCAGATCAAACCCAGCAGCATAAACAGCCCCGCCACCAGCGGAGCCAACACCAACGGAAGCGCAAGCAGTTGGCGGCGAAAACCGACCAACAGCACCAACACGATCACCAAAAACGCCAACCCAACGGCCCTCGGACCATCTCGCCCGATCAACCAAAACATATCCGCCAGCACCATATTCGAGTCGCCGAGGATCACCTGCTTGTCATCGACGCTTTGCTTGATCTCTTTGAGTTCACGGCTCAACAGGATCGCGTTGTTGAGTTGCATGGGATTGATCCCGGGCGTCAAAAACATCAGCGGCTTGTTGCCGCCCAAACCATCGCGCACACTCGCAGGCAGATCTTCTAACTTGTAAGGTTTCGCACGCGCCATCGTACGGAATCGCTTCAACAACGCAAGCTCTTTTTCATAATCATCCCGATCCAACGAGCGAAACGCCTTATCACCCAACAAAGCATCGATCTGGCGCAACAACGGCAGGTGTTCTTCGGGGCGTTCTGGCACCAACGAAAGCTGCGAGATGACCGAGCCAATCGAAGACCAACGCTTCTTTTGCAACGCTTCATCGATCTGGTTTTGTGCTTTGCGCAAGGCTTCCCACGAAGAAAACAACATCACGCCGGGTTCTGCTTCGCCAAAAAACACATCGCGCTTGAGCCGATCGTACACCCGCACCGCTTCGCTTCGGGTCACAAGGTTCCACACATCGTCGTCGAACTGGATGCGCCCCGACAGCAGCACAAACAGGCCCCACGAAGACAGGCCCACACACAATACCACACCAAACACCCAAACACGCGTACGCACAGGCATGATCGATTTTTTTGCACGCTCATCTTTGGGCTTCGCCACGATCGGAGCGTGCTGCCCCATCAAGATCGTGAGCGTCGGGAAAACAATCAAAAAAGCAATCAAATTCAGGATCATCCCCACACCCGCAACCATCCCAAACTGATTCAGCCCCTTAAAGTCCGTCAGCATGATCACCAAAAAAGCACCCGCCGAAGTAAATACCGCGATACTTCCGGCCTTTCCAGTACTCAACAGCGTCTCTTTCAACGCCTCCGTTAGCCCAAAGCCCCGTTCCCGTAGCTGCATATAGTGCATGAAAAAGTGGATGCCCATGTCGATCCCAAGACCAAACAAGATCGCCACAATAAAGGCTGTGATCGCGTTGATCTCTCCACCCGCCAGCCAATACGCCACCCCTGCCGTCCAAGCTACCCCCACAAGCAACGGCGTGCCGATCAACAAGATCGAGCGTTTTCGCCGCGTGTACAAAACCAACAGCAAAAAGATCCCCGTCAACGAGATCGTGGACGCCAAGCCGATCTGTTGGTTGAGTGAGTCATCTTCTTCCAAACGCACCGTGTATCGGCCACTATAATGGATCTTGATCGACGAAGACGTTGGCATCGCCTTTCGCGCACGCTGTTCGGCCACCCGCATCTGCGAAACCATCTTGCGAATAAATCCGATGTCGTTCTCCAACCCTTTTGGCTGCACCAGCAACACCGCTAACGTGCCTTCGCGATTTGTGATCATGCCATCGCCTGCAAGCACTTCGCGAGACAAACCATAGCGCTTCAACAGATCGTCCACTTCCAAGTTTGGCAGAGCCTTCTTCGCGGGTTCATCCCCCAAATCCACAAACATCGGATTGCGACGACGCACCTCGCGGCGAACTTCGTCACGCAGTTTTTCAACACGTTTCACAAGCACCGCAAGATCCGCCTTTTTCATCAAGTACAACGCCCGCTGTTGCACAAACGGATCAACCTTGTAATAGCGCAAACTGCGCACCACTTCGGTTTGCTTTTCCACTTCTTTCCCGAGCACTTTGACCATCTGCGCGACTTGCTTTTTGTCTTGGCCTTCCACCGCCAAGATCACAAACCCCAACCCCCCTACGCGCTTGGTGATCTGATCAAACCCACGCACCGACTCGTAATGCTCGGGAAGAAAAGCCGCAAAATCGCTACGTATCCGAAGTCCTGTCGCGCTATACGCCGCAATTAACACCGAGATCAGCACGAATCCAAGGACCGGCCAAGGGCGTGGTTCGATCCAATCCACCCACGCCTCGATCCAACGCCTCTGTTTCGTCATACAAGCCTCCCGCCGTCCTGTTGAACGGGCTTCCTTGCCCTTCACAGTCCGCACGTTTGTAACACGCTGCGCGATATCCACACAACTTCACAGCGACAACGCGGGCCTTTCCCCCCTGCTGTAGCCTCCGGAGATGAGCGACTCGCTCAAAATCCCATCAAACCACAGCAGCGACGACACACGGGCATCGGTCCATCTTGAGAGATCGACGTACGAAACTTCCGCGCCTTCTCGTTGTTCCACAATTCTTTGATCGGTGTGTCTTTGATGTTTCCGATCTCATAATCGTGATAATCCCGACAAAAACTGGCGTCGCCGTTGCTGTCGAGTTCCAACGTCATAAAGATGCTAACGCACTGATTGTAGCCAAACGTCTCCTTGTGATCGGTATAATAGCGCTTGACTTCGTCCGGGCTTTTCAGTTCGGGCATCATCATCGGAGGACATTTCCCCCCATTATCCGCCGATATCTTCAACAGCTCTTGGTATTTGTCATAGATCGGAGCGTGATCAAAGTCTTTCCAAGAGCCGATCCATCCGTAATGCGTCGAGGGTTCAAAACCAAAACGGCGCTTGAAATCTTCGGTGTGTTCGTTGGCGGACTCTGCATCGATCCACCACGTCGGGTAAAACATATGCGCGTCAGCGTATTTCGCCACAAACTTGTACAGATCCGCCACCACATCGACGTTATACGCCGTAATACAGCTAATCGGCACGATATAAGGGTAAAACAGGTCGCGCTCTTTCTTCTTGGCGCTCAATACATCCAACGCTTCTTGGACAGACTTGAAGTTGTTGTGATTCTTTGCAACACCCGGGCGTTGTGTGTTGTGGATCTCTTCGTTTGGACCGTCCACGCTAAGATGCAAGATCTTGCATGTCTCCAAGATATCATCCGCATACTTCGCGATATTCGTACCGTTGCTCACCAGAGAGATCGCCATACCGCGATCTTTGATGTAGTGCAAAAGCTCGATAATTCCGGGGTACAACATCGGCTCACCGCCCCAAAAGTACCAGATCGGACGCCACCCCGCATCCACCACCTCATCCACCACCCGCTTGTACACTTCCAACGGAATCTCTTGTGCCTTCAACTCTTTCAGCGATTTCCCCACCAAGTAGCCGTTGTCTCCCCATTGACCGCAGGTATGGCAACGCAGGTTGCACATGTCTGTGATCCGAATCCCGATCAGCTGGATCTCGTCGCCTGTCCCATTCTTGGGCTTGAAAAAATGGCGGAAATTGAAGGTCTCTTTGGCGATCTGATAGCGAGCAAGCGAATAGGACGTGCGAAAATCCTTTCGCGCCGCTGTGATCAACTGATTCATAAAAAAACGGCTCGACACTCGGCTTCTTTGTGGCATGAGGGTTCCTCTTTGATCTACGAAAGTAATGCGTCCAAGATGCTTTTCACGCCGCATCTTCGCGTCCATTCGGACTTTACGCAAAACACAAACATCGAACGGGTGCGTTGTTCGACTTCCGCGCACGAAACGCCCCACAGCATAGGAGGCTCCGCCGCCAAAGTCCAATCTTTCAATCGCTTGTCTATCTATTCGATCAACGTCCGAAACGCAAGAGACTTGCTCTTGCTGGTGTTTTTTCGCCCCCATGCACGGAGTGTGCCCCGCTCTTTTGCGTCTCCCCTATCCACCAACAAATCCACAACACGCTTCCTACACCGCCACACTGTGCGCCCCTCCTCTGTTGAAGAACCACCACACTCCTTCCCTTCGCTACTCCTGCTTTGGTGCGCAAACACTCCATCCACCGCGAATTGGCTTTCGCACCCTGCTTCCCCTAGCATCTCGCCTCTCCCCAAACCATCTTGCTTTGCAACGTCTTTTTCGCGTAATCATCTTGCTTTGCAACGTCTTTTTCGCGTAATACGAAATCCGCCCATCGTGCGCTCGTAAAGATGTAGGGGCAGCCCCCATACGCGCCTTGTTAAGGTGGAAACACCGGATAGTCTAGCCTGATCGCCGTTTCTTTTGTCGCCCCCCCTCAATCCCCCCGTGAACGGGGGGAAGTTGGAACGGGCAGCGTCTGCGCGTCGTG